>DASVLP010000074.1:0-105386 GCA_036384795.1 Sphingomonadaceae bacterium
GAGCGGCAGGCCCTTCATCGTCACCATCAGCGCGGTCGCGCAGCCGACGATCCGGCCCGCATGGCCGCGCACCAGCTCGGCCGCGTCGGGATTCTTCTTCTGCGGCATGATCGAGCTGCCGGTGCTGAGCGCGTCGGGCAGGCGCACGAAGCCGAACGGCTGCGAAGCCCACAGCACGAACTCTTCGGCCAAGCGCGACAGGTGCAGCGAGCACTGGGCGGCAGCGGTGAGGTAGTCGAGCGCGAAGTCCCGGTCGGAGACGGCATCGAGGCTGTTCGCCGTCGGACGGTCGAACCCGAGCGCCTGCGCGGTCGCGTGGCGGTCGATCGCGAACCCGGTGCCGGCCAGCGCCGCCGAGCCGAGCGGGCTTTCGTTCAACCGCGCGCGCGCATCGGCGAAGCGCGAGCGGTCGCGCCGGGTCATCTCGTAATAGGCCATCAGGTGGTGGCCGAGCGTCACGGGCTGCGCCGCCTGCAAATGGGTGAAGCCGGGCATGATGCTGGCCGCGTGCTCGCCCGCACGCGTCACCAGCGCGAGCTGCAGCTGGGCGAGCGCCGCATCGGCCTCGTCGATCGCATCGCGCACCCACAGCCGGAAGTCGGTCGCGACCTGGTCGTTGCGGCTGCGCGCGGTGTGGAGCCGCCCGGCAGCCGGGCCGATCAGCTCGGCAAGGCGGCTTTCGACGGTCATGTGGATGTCCTCGAGCGCCCAATCCTCGGGGACGCCGTGGGCCTCGTACTCCGCGGCGATCGCATCGAGCCCCGCGGCGATCGCCCCGGCATCCTCGGCCGAGAGGATGCCTTGCGCGCCGAGCATCGCGGCATGCGCCTTCGACGCCGCGATGTCCTGGCGCCACAACGCCTTGTCGAACGGGATCGAGGCGTTAATCTCGCGCATCACCGCGGACGGCCCATCGGCGAACCGCCCGCCCCACATCCGGTTGGAGCTGTTACTCATGGTCCGTCTCAAATCCCTGCCGCTTGTCGCGCTGATCGGCCTCGCCGCTCTGGCGGGCTGCGATAGGCAAAGCGGCGGCAGCGCGCAACAGCAGGAAGCGGCGGCGCCCGCCACGCCCGCCGAACCGGCCGGGCCGGCGGGCAAGATCGACCGCTCGCACGCCGGCCAGGCGGCGCCCGCGCTGAGCTTCGCCGACCCGAGCGGCAAGCGGCTCGCCCTCGCCTCGCTCAAGGGCGCGCCGGTGCTGCTCAACTTGTGGGCGACCTGGTGCGCGCCGTGCAAGGCCGAGATGCCGACGCTCGACAAGCTCGCCGGCGACGAGGCGGGCAAGCTGCGGGTGGTGACGGTGAGCCAGGACCTCAAGGGCGCGGCGGAAGTGGCGCCGTTCTTCGCCCAGCAGCATTTCGCGCACCTCGAACCGTGGCTCGACCCCGACAACAACCTCGGCTTCAAGCTCGGCGGCGGCAGCGCGGTGCTGCCGACCACCGTGCTCTACGACAGGGACGGCAAGGAGGTCTGGCGCGTCGTCGGCGGCTTCGACTGGTCGAGCGCCGAAGCGCGGAATGACATTGCCGCGGCAATAAACGGCTAACGCCGCCGGCCTCGCAGCAGTTCGCGCATCCGCTTGGCGAGCCGGGCACTACGCCCGGTAAACTGGAGCTTCACGCCGGCCGGGAGCCGCAGGCTTGCAGGTGCGGCGAGCGCGGCTTCCTGTCGTCGCAAATGGCTCCGCTCGATGATGCCGTCGCTGGCCCGTTCGAGCGCCTCGGCGATATGGGCGTCGGTCACCTCGGCAACGTTGGTGAAATAATGGTCGGGCCCAAGCCGCAGCAAGCGGCGGTATCCCAGCGCAGCGAGTTGCTCGACCACTTGTTCGCGGCCTTGGGGATACAGCTCCACCTGGAGAAGCACCCGGTTCTTCGCGAAAGTTTCATGACCGCCGCGGATGACCATCAGCTCGTGCCCTTCGACGTCCAGCTTTACCGCCACGATGCCGGAAAAGGGCTCGGGCAGCAGGCTGTCGAGGGTCTTCGCCTCCACCGAAATCGCTTCCTTGAACTGCGCGCTGTCCTGAAACGAGGTGTCGAGCACTGCGTTGGCGCCGGAATAGGAATTGACGATCCCGAATTTCAGATCGCCGGCGGCATCGGACAACGCACAACGATGAACGGTGACCGGATTGGCAAGGCGGTTCAGCGAGAGGTTTCTGTCCAGCTCATCCGCGGTCGGCGGATTGGCTTCGAAAGCATGCAGGTGCCCGATCGACGGTACGAGCGACATGAAAAGGGAGTAAGTACCGATATTCGCGCCGATATCCAGGAATGCGGTCGCCCGAACCGCCTGCGCCAGCGCCACCAGGAAGTGCGGTTGAAGCGGCTCGTATTCTTCGAGGATGGCGTTTCTTTGACGGCCGACGTCGGTCCACGAGAATTGTTCGTACATGCTCTTCTCCGAGCTTGCCCGGCCCCGCCGGGGCACGGCCCGCGACGATGGTGACGGGCTCGCATTCGCTAAATAATAGCCTGATATCTCTGTCATTATTATCTGCGGCAGTTTGGAGAGGCCCCCAATCTGGCCCCCAGATCCCATAGACTCCGGGGTTCGAGGACCCGAAGATGTTTTAATGCCGAGTTGTAGATCGGCATCTGTCGATTAGCATTAGCCGCCACGAAGCTCCGTTTGGAGCGGCATCGAGGAGACACTTGCGACTGGAGATGGGCCGTTTTCCGACCGACAGCTGTTTGGCAGCAGGAGCCCAAAAGCGGACCTTGTTTCATGTCATCCCTACACCCATTGCCGCGGCGTCATCGCGATCCGCCGATCAATAGTAACGGTCATAGTCGCCGCCAAAATCACCCAGCGCGGCCAACTCGGCCAGCACGGTGATAGTCAGTTTGAGCAGGCGGCGCATGCGAGCCACATCGTCCCACTGGTCGTGACCGTGTTTGCCGCCATGGAAAAGGTTGTTCCGCACCATCCTCGCATAGGCCACGACCTTGTCGAGGTCGGCGGTGTTCGGAGAGAAGAGCAGATCCTCAAAGTCATGGTCCGGGTCGCCCACGATCTGCCGCCGGGGCTTTTCTGCAAGGAGTACCTCAGCCGCAGGTGATACGACGTAAGCGGCACGATACGCTTTCACGAACTTGTCCCAACTCGGATCGGCACGCGCCCCGATGGCCTCGTTCTTGAGGAAGCGCTTTTCCTTCAGAGCGAACTCAAAGCGAGAGAACCAATAGAAAAAGTCAAAGGCCAGATTGCGCGTGTCCTGATCAATATCGTTACGGCGCATCGCTTTTCGGCTCCCAGTGGACGGTCCGGCCTGACCGTATTCTAGGTAGGCAGACAGATGCAGACACGGACGGGATGATCTGATGGCACACCCACGCGAGCCGGCGGACTTTGACTATCGACCGGTGGCGCTAACCGCTAGTCCTCGGTCACAAGTATGGGGGAGCATTGGGCCGGATGGCGCGGATTCGTGAAATCGAGATCGGGAACTTTCCGTCGATTTCGCGGCTCGGGATGTCGGGAACGCGCGGCGCCGTACCTCCAAATTGATCGGCTTGTTTCCGGACCACAGCAGCCCGCAAGGCTCAGAACATTTTGGACGCCGGCAAATATGGCTCAGCTTCGATGTTGAGCGCCGTAATCTTGGCCTTGAGCAATTCACGCAAACCGATACGGCGATCGAGGACCGACCGGAAATCGAACCCCTCCATCAAGATGATGACCTTGTTGGGATTCTGCTTGAGAAGAGGCACTACGTTCTCAGACCATCCCTCGATCGAAACGAAAAGCCCCATAGTCTGTCGGCCCGAGCGGGCAACTTGTCCAATGAGGCCATCGAGTTGTCGGATATCGGGTAAACGCTCACGCCAACGGCACTCGACGATGTAATGCCAACCGTCGAGTTCGAATGCTCCGTCGATCTGCTCGCCTCCGCCATTCCGGCGAAAAGCCTTGTGAACCACCATACCGTGCAGGTCGAACGTGCGATTGAGCAAATCCTCAAGTAGATAACCGCGCTGCTGATATTCCCTGGATGCGGCCGCTTGATCGAATTGGGCGAGCAAGAGGGCGCTCTGGCGCGTCAATATGTCAGCGTCCTCCTTACGGCGGGCCTCCCTTTCGGCAGCTCGGCGCGCCTCAGCTTCGGCGGTAGCGCGCTCGTGAGCATCGGCCAAAAGGGACCGCAAGTCTTGGGCCTTCTGCGCGACCGCGCGGGCTTGATATTCGTTCTGTGCCAGATGGAAGGATGTCCAGCTCGCAGCGATGTCGACAATCTTTCGCACGACCGCGTCGATTTCGCCGCGGCGAAGAAGCTCGTCGAGCACCATCGCGCCCGCGTCGCGTTTTGAGCGCTTTTCGCCAGTTGCAGGATCACGTTCGGTCAAGAAGCGCCGGATTAAGTCCTCGGGGACGTCGGCGCGGCGTAGCACTTGCTCGGCCGCAGTCTTTTTAACGTAAACCAGCGTGGCAATCGCTTCTAGCGCAAGCCGACGCGCATCGGCATCAACGCTTGATGCATTGCTTTGATGCACCTCGACCATTCAATCCAACCCATTGGGTGGATAGATATTCAACGTTAGATCGTCTCGGTTACGGCGCTGCATGGGCTGTCTCGACGAGATCTGGGGCGCGGGGCTGCGGTTCTTCAACGAGTGCACGAAAATTTCTGTCCAATTGCGCTCTCACATCGTCCGAATTCTCGCGCCAGAGCGCTGCCAGCACTGGGACCATCTCGACCGCCTCCCAGGGCCAGGTCGGCCGGTCTCCCGTGAGGCTGAACGGACCATCGGTCTCGGGGATAATGCGATCACGGGGCATGGCGCCGACAGCATCGCGGCCACGCTCGCTGGTCAGCATATTATAGCCAACGGAGAACCAGCATTCCATTTCTGCTGCCCGGCGGACTTGGCGAGCGCTGCCGTTAAACCAATGCAACACGCAGACGCCGGCCCTCGGCTCGGTCGAAATGACGTCGAGAACGGCGGTCACCGCTCCGCGGCTATGAAGGGAGATGATCTTCCCGCCTGCGTTGGCCGACAGCGCGAGAATTTCGGTAAGAATGCCCCCTTGGCGATCGAGCTCGTCGCGATGCGGCCTCGATCCATCGAGTCCCACCTCGCCGACGTAACGGGTCTGTGGCAGCAATTCTTCGAAGAGGTGCAATTCATGCTCGCGCCTTGCCGCAATCTCGGGATGGAGGCCAAGCGCCGTACGGATGCGGCTTCCAGCGGGCGCGAGCGCCTGCGTCCCGGCGAATGCGGTCGGCGTGGTAGTAACCGACAGAATATACACGCCCCGAGCCGTCGCTTCTGCGGCGACGGCGTGCGGATCGGGATAAAGGTCGAGATGACAGTGGAAATCGATCAGGGCCATTAGGGTGTCGAGAATAGCTGTTTCAGCTCTCCTACACCGCGGCCCACGGCTGCAACAACCGCTTCTCGTTCGGCAGCATCCTTCGGCAAGGGCCCGGACATGGCCGCCCATTTCTCAAGATCGCGTGGAGAAGCGAACCGATCGAGACGTGCCACGGCGGTTCGGGCCGCGAGAACATCGTCCGATCCAGCTGTCTGCCCGAGATCTGACCAGTAATAAAGAGTCCCGTCGTCTAGTTCGGCTTTGGCAAACGACGCCCGCCGAATGAGGCACGGAATGCAGCGCCCACATTGTTTGTTGAGCCGTTTGCCCTTGCCGCAAGAATAGGAGGCGGCGAGCAATTGGGGGAGATTAGGCCGGTCCGCTGCAAGGATCATCTCGCCCTTAGTTTTGGCTGCAAACGGATTTCGGATTGCGACACCGACGCCCGCTGCGGTCAGAATATCGGAAAGTTCGGACAGAAAATAAGGATGCGTCGTCCGCGTGCTCAGCGAACCGGTGCGCCGCCGAGTGAAGGGCGGGTTGATAGCGATTAGCGCATTTTCCGGGACGATCAGCTCGTTCAAATTCAAGGCGGACGCCGCGACGGCGCCATAGGCAAAGAATAGAATCGATCGAGCGCGTGTCGACGGCTCATAGGGTGCGCGCCAACGCTCGTTCACCCGGCCTTCGAAACGGTGGGCGTCGAGGCCCAAGGCTTGGGCCAGATATTTCTGCGGCGAGATCTCTTTTGGCGATCCTTGACTAACCAAAAGCGGCCGCCGTTCGGCATCAACCAGCGAAATGGCGCCCAGCAGACTGTCCATCCCACCCGAGAATAGACAGACGCAATCGCGATCGCTGAAACTGCCTTGCTTCATCGGGCCTGCCTGGCCGCCTCCACGGACTTCGACCGACCAAATGTCGCCCGTCAGAAACCGCAGTGCGGCAGCCAATCGGTCTGTTTGCCCCGCCCACGGTTCCGGCTCACGCAGGGCAACGTCAAGATGGATTACGCGAGTCCAGCTATCGTCCGCCTTCGATCGCAGCACGAAGCGATCGGCAGCGAATACCGAGAGCGCGATGCTCAGAAAGTCCCAAGCACGCTGGCTTGGCGCCGAAGGTAGTTGCTTAAGCGCCGCACCGGGAAGATTCGCGCCAAGTCCTGCGAGCTGCGGGGTGCCGGCATGATAGAGCGCGACGCCGATCGAACTGGGCTTGTTTGCGGCGGCGGCCAAGACGGGATTGGGCGTGGCTATCAGACGCATCATTCCCATTCCTTCATTTCGGCGATCACGGCATCGGTCACCGCGATCACGACGCTTTCGACCGCCTCGGGGGTCAGCATTGCGCCGGCATTCTGCAGGATCGGGGTGGCGATATGATCGGTGGCTTCGCGCACGAGATCGCGGAGGCCATTCTCGCGAGCGACCGCGACCGCAGGCGGCACGCGATCGGCGGCGCTACCGGCCTCCGCAGTGAGCGACGCGAATACAAGTTCAGCCACGAAACAGCGAACGGCAACGAAAAGCCCGAGATCGTTCACAGTACCAGGATCGAAGAACTCCGCATCGCCAAACACCTCGAAAAGTGCTTCGCCAACCGCAAGTCGTGCAGCTTCTTCGTCCAGGATTCCGGGAGGGCAGAAGGCGTTGACGATGTCCGCGATGGCCTCTTCGAGCGGCTTGCCGGCAAGCGTGCGAAGATCGAGGGTACCGGGCGCTGGCCCCAGACCGTTCGCCGCGCGTGCGAGAGCGGCAAGAGCGGCCCCGCCCGTGCGGGCTGCGCGGGCGTGTCGCGCGGCACCACCCGAGCCCACGCTGCGAGCATAGCGGCCGCCGGCGCGGCGGGCCGCGCCACGATCACCAGTTTCATAATAGTCGCGTAGCGCCCGCCGTGTTCCGGCAAGCGGGCGGGGAGGCAGTTTGACAGTGGTTGTCGGAGCGGGGGGATTGTTTGGCGGGACGGGTTCGCCGGGAGTGGGAGCGTCTGTGGGGTCTTCCTCAGGCCCCCCGTCTGCGGGCTCCGCATCAGCGGGCGGTTCAGGGTCCTGCGCCCCCCAAGAAGGGACAAGCGGCTTTCCTCCGCCCGGAGGCGGCTTGGACTGAGAGGTGCCCACTATTTTTTCTCCAGATAGCCTTTGTTCCGAAGGAGGAAGGTAATGCCCTTGTTCATCCCTTGCGTGCTCAGCGTCGAAATAAAGGCTTGAAGATCCTTGCGTGCTTCGGTCGATGCATCGGCAAGAATGATCGCCCCATGCAATCCGGGCGCCTTATCCGACCAGTCCGCTTCCCTGAGTTTCGAGATGAGCGCGCCCATGACAAGCGATCGATCGGATTCGGGAAGCTTGTCGACGATCGCTTTGCCTTCGGGGGATGTGGCGCTTGCTATTGCGAACAGCGCGGTCACAGCCTCGCGCGCCGTTTGGCTGAGGCCCGAGCGGGCGAGAGCGGGCGCCATGACATCGCGGCTGAGGAACATGGCCGCACGCAAAATGGCTGCATCCTCGAAAATGGGCTCCATTGCGCGCCATTGTTCGATGAATGTCTCATATCCCTTCCACTCCGAAGGCAGCTCCGCCTCCCCGCCGCGGTCGACGGGCAGAAGGAGTTTCTCGTCGGCCCCCTCGCTCATTACGGTGCGGTAAAGCAGCCGTACGGCACCTTCGTTAGTTCCACGCTCGAACACCGCCAGCTTCGCCAGCGTGGCAAGGTCCACGTTCATCCTTCGCTGCGCGGCGAGAGTCTGGCGGAGCGTCACGGCGTTGAGCAATCGTTTCACAATGCGGGGGTTGCCGGCGATGTTCGGCGCGGTCGTTAATATCGGGGCGAGCCGGTCCGCCACCGCCAGCTTGTCGCGAAGTCCGTCCGGGCTGCCAGCGAGCTTGTCGATCTCGTCGCGCGTGAACGTCTTGCCCTCCCAACCGCCCTGCAAGGCTTCCATCAGATGAGCCTGAACTATCGGCAATTGCGCGGAAGCGGACTCACCAACAAACAGCGAATAGATATAGGCTCGGACGTCTTCGGCATTCACTTGCGGCACCCGCATTGGGACCTGGATGACCTTGTCGAGATAGTCGTGGACATGGCTCGCGTCGGGGTCCCGGAAATGTTTGGCCACAGAATGGCGGATCATGTCTTCGTCCGCCGCGATGACGAATGCGGTGCCGGGCAGGAACAGGAACAACCGGACTGCTTCGAGCGTGCCGATCGCAACGTCGGGCAGACAGCGGTCGAGATTGTCGATGAAGAGGATTAGCGTCTGACCCATCGCGTCCAGCAGCTCGCCAAATTCCTTGCGGAACTTTGCGATTTCCTGCGGTGGGCTTTTCGCTTCCTCGGGCTTCACAAGCTCCGACCAAGCGGCTTTCACCTGTTTACCAGTCTCCTTTAGGTCGCCCACATCGTCGCTATCGCCCTTCCCTGAGAACATGGCGCCGATCGCACCGCCAGCCTTGGTGAGCAGTCCCGGCGGCACGCCAAGCGCCATTCCCACGCCAAATTCCGCCGCAAGCCCAAGTGCGCGAAAATAGTTGATCCGGCCGGCGAACTTCTTGGCTTTGTCGTAGAGGGTCTGGTTGTCTGCGGTCGCTTTCAGAAGCTGTGCAGCGACGACTTCCATCAACGCCGCCTTGGCATCGTCGAAGCCCTGATAAAGCCAAGCATCGAATTCGATGATGAGCGGCGGCCTTTCGGCAGCTTTCATTTTCGCTTCTACAAGCTTCAATACGGTCGATTTGCCAGTCCCCCAGCCGCCGAACACGCCAATTGAGACCGGTAGGAGATTTGGATTGAGCGCGAGTGTCGCGATCTGATCGGCGACCTCTGTGAAGTTCAGAAAATCAACGTCGCTTTCGCGATCTTTCCACATGCCAACATCGCTCAGTCATGCTGAGCGCCCCTCCAAGTTGTCCGCTTTTGAACCGTCCCGCGTGACAAAAGCCAACTATGAAAATCTTGGCAGACCAATCTTCTTGACCTGTTGCTGATTAGTTATGACTCCGCACCAGTTTTCCGCAACCCCAAGGATGGTTCGAAGCCTCGACTCCACTTTGACTGAGTAGAGGCACGCGCTAGGGAGGTGAGCGTACAGCGCATCCGGCGAACGGCCGCTTTCGGGTCACCGTTCTAGGATCGAGTACGGCTTAGATGAGGGCGCAAAGCCGACCAGCAGCTCATGGCCTCGCGTCTTGTTGGCTCAAAGCCCCAGTCCGCGCTCAAGCCCGAGCATGGCACTGAGTGCCTGCGCGATCCCGCGCGAGCGCTGAAGCTCGCTGCCGATACCGCCATCGGGCCTGCCGGGTGACCACTCGAGCGACCATTCGCGGCTCAGTCCGAGCTGGCTCGCGCGCTTGACCAGGGCAGCGCCCATCTGCGGGTCCTTTTCGACCGACCGCGCCATCGCGGTGAGCCTGCGGTCGGTGGCGTCCCGCTCTTCTGCATGCTGCCAGCCTCCGAGCTTCTCGCGCCGCTGTCGCAGATGCCGCCATTCGGCGACGAACCTGTCGGCGCGCCCCTCGGGTCCGGTGCGGTGCCTGGTCTCGGCCTCCATGGCCTTGATCGCTTGATCCGTGTGACCCGCCGCCGCCTGGTCGAGCAGACGGAGATCGCCGGCAAACGCGCGTTCGAGATCGGTTCGCCCTTCGGGCCTCAGGGCATCGAGCGCGCCGCGGCTCGCCACAACTTCGGCGCGCTGCTCGGGGGTATAGGCCTGGCCTGCTGCATGAGCGGCGCGGACTTCGCGCACGATCCGGGCGTGCCGCACGATCGCGGCCGAGAGCCTTGAACGTTCACGCTCATGGCTTCGGGCAGCCTCTTCGACCTCGGCAGCAAACGAGCCGGATCTCTCGATGCTCGACGCCGAGTGCTCGCGGCCAGGCAATGATCTCCCCTTCAGCTCGCGCCCGTCGAACAGATCGAGCTGACGGGCCCTGGATGCGCGCAGCTTGAGCCCGGCGAAGATGTCGCGCTTCTGCGGTGCCGGTTCGGGCGCCCGCGCCTGCTCCGCGGCGTAGTCCGATGCCATGTCCTTGCCACGCTCGCGGCTGAGCGTCCGCACGAGCCTGCGATGATCGGCAAAGTCATCGCGTCCGTAATGCAGGTCGACTTGGCTACGGTGACGCGAGAGCGCGACATAGGCCGCGTGCCTGTCCATGCCTGGCGTTGCCAGCACATGCACCTTGTCGACGGTCATGCCTTGCGCCTTGTGGATCGTCGCGGCGTAGCCGTGATCGATATCGGCATAGTCCTTGTGATCGAACGCGACGCTGCGCCCGTTGTCGAGCAGGACCTGCATGCGCAGGGCATCGACGCTGCGCACGGTGCCGAGCGAGCCGTTCTTCACCCCCAGGCTGCGCTCGTTCCTCAAGAACATGATCCGGTCGCCTGATGCGAACGAACGGGCCCCGCGGGTCGCCTGCAGCCCAACGTCATCGCCAAGCTCGCCGGCCTCGCGCATCTTGCCTCGCGCCGCGTCGTTGAGCGCGCGAACGTCGTCGTTGGTGTGGGTGAGGATGATGCGGCTGTCCTCCGGTGCATCGCGCCGGTCGCGATCCCACGCATCGATCAGCTCCCGCCTTGCCTCATCGCGCGTCGCGGCTGCGTGGACATGTCCGGCCTCGTTGTAGGCATCGAGCGCCTCGGCGGTCCTGCCGGTCGCAAGTTGTCGCGTCGCATCGCGCTGCCAGTCTTGGTCCTGGCGCCTAATCTCGGCAATCTCGACCGCGCCGTGACGCTCGGCGATCGAACGGAACGCCGCGCCCGCCTCGATCGCCTGCAGCTGCTCGACATCGCCGACCAGCACGATCTTGGCTGCGCGCTTCCTCGCTTCGGCGATCACCCGCTCCATCTGCCGCGTTCCGATCATGCCGGCCTCGTCGATCACCAGCACATGCCGGTCGCTCAGCAACTCGCGGCCCTGGCTCCACTGATGCTCGAGGCTGGCAAGCGTGCGCGAGGCAATGCCCGATCCTGCATCAAGGTTCTCGGCCGCAATGCCCGAGAGCGCCGCACCCTGGACCTCGTAGCCGGCAAGTTCCCATGCCTCGCGGGCAACGCCGAGCATCGCGCTCTTGCCGCTGCCGGCATAGCCGACGACGCTGCTGATCCCGCGCGCGCTGGTCGCATGTTCGAGCGCGCCGCGCTGATCGCGCGAGAGCACCAGCCCGCGCCTTCTCGCGCGCACCACTGCGCGGGCCAGGTCGCGCTCGCTGACGGCATGACGGCGGCTCGCGTCAAGCTTGACGGTGGCGTTCTCGAGCCGCTTCTCGGTCTCGATCATCGCGCGCGATGTGAAGCGCTGTTCGCCGCGTCCGTCCTTGCCGAGCCTGACCAGCTCGGGCGAGGATTTCACGGCAGCGAAGACGCGGTCGAACTGTTCCTTGCCCTCGCTGTGCCGGTGCACGAACCGCGCAAGGTCGCGCGTGGTGAACGTCGCTTGCCCATGCGTGATCGCATCGAGCGCGAGTGAGGGATCGGCGAGGATGCGCGCGCCGTTGCGGCGCGCGATCTCGAGATGCTCGTCGGCGCGTTCGCTTTCGAGACCTTGTTCCACCATGCGTGAAGCGGCCGAACCGATCTTGTGCTGCGGCTCGAGATCGATGCCTTGCGCTTCCAAGGAGCGATGATCGATGCGTGCATCGATATCGAGTTCGGCCAGCCGCGTGTTGACATGGGTTGCCCAGGCCTCGCGCCAGTGCTGCAGCAGGTGGGTAGCGTTCCACTCGCGGACCTTCGGGCCGAAGACTTCTTCGTCTGCCTCGCGCCCAACAGCCTCTCTCATTGTGAGCATCACGTGCGCATGCGGCTTTGCCTCGCCATCGGCGCCGATGTCCCAGTGGACGTTGAGGTCGGCGATCATCCCGCGCGCGACGAACTCGCGCTCAACAAAGTCGCGCGCGAGGCGCACGCCTTCGGCCTGGTCGAGCTCGCGCGGCAGCGCGAACTCGACCTCGCGGGCAAGCTGCGCGTCCTTGCGCACTTCGGCGGCTTCGACCTCGTTCCACAGCCGCTCGCGGTCGGACAGGTGCTCGGGCGCGCCGTCGGGCAGCAGCACTTCGGAATGAACGACGCCGGCCTTGTTCGAGAAGTCGTGATGACGATCGAGCCGCTGGTCGTGCAGCCGCGAGGCCGAGCGGTACGCGGCGGCGGCCAGCGCCGACGATCCGACGGCACGGGAGATGACCTTTGCGCTGAAGTGGTAGATCGCCATCGCGACCGTACCAGTTACAGCAATGAAGCGACGTCGGCACGACGTATAAGCGCGCCCTCGAAAGAATTCATCTTTCTCGGGACTGACGAATGTCAGGAGATTTCAGTGCATTGCGACTGATCGAGCGCCTCGATAACTGGTCTGTCCCCACCGCACAACGGAAAGGACAGACCCATGCGCAAACCGCGCAATTTCGATGCCGAGCTCAAGGCGCTCGATGACAAGGCCAGGGCGCTCAAGGACCGCAGGGTGCGCCAGCTTGGCGAGCTGGTGATTGCAGCCGGAGCCGATGCCCTGCCGATCGAGGAACTGGCCGGGGCGCTGTTGAGCGCGGCGGCAACGGACGATTCCGCAGCGAAGGAGGAATGGCGCAAGCGCGGCGCGGGGTTCTTTCGACGCCCGGCGCGAAAGCCTGCGCGCGGCGCTGATCGCAACTCGGGCAGCCGCAAGGCGAGCGACGGCGGCGCGGAACCGGCACCAGGCGAAGCGGGCGCGGCATGACACGCGCGAATGGCAGGTGAAGCGCCGCGAGCGCACGCGTCAGCTGATCGAGCTTGGCGGTCTTGTCGCTAAGGCCGGGCTGGTCGAATTGACCGGCGACGATCGCGCGGTAATCTTTGGACTGATGGTTGAAGGTGCCGCCACCTTGCGCAGCGAGCGGCGCGACGAGGCGCTTGCGCTGTGGGGGAGGCGCGGAAGACGGGCATTCGCGGGAGAGTCGGTGACGATAGGCGACTAAACGCCTGCTCTGCGCCCCTCGTTGCTGTCGTCCGATTGCAGCAGCAAGCGAACATGAGCGGTCAATCCGGCGACGGCGTCGCACCTCCCTCGATCATCTAGGCAAGTAATAGCCGTTGGTCGCTTCATCGCGACGAGCCGCGCCGGTTGAAACGAGCGTCTCCAGCACCTGCTCGACACGCTGCCGCCGCTTGGGCGTGTTACGCCCGCTGAACGCCGCCGCCAACAAGGGAACGGCAATTGGTGCGGCCGCGCGCGCCAGCAGGTCGCGTACCGAACGGATCTGGTCGAGCCCGTCTGCCGGCCACTTCACCTCGTCGACAATGGCCACCTCTCCAAGTTCGGCCTCGATCTGGGTTCCGCCTTTCACCTTGGCAGCGAGGCGCGGCTTTTGGAAATCGGGCCGGAGCCAATGCACCTCGCCCTGCTTCTCCTCAGCGATCCGCTCCTTGTTGAGCGCGACCAGCCGGACTAGCAGTTCCTCCTCCGCCGCTTGCTGGTCCGTGGTCTTGTGCGGGCTAGGTATGGTGCCGCCGGGCTTGCCAACCAACCTATCGCCCAGGTCCTTCCAGCCATAGGCGGCGAAGACCTCGTGATCGATTTCGTCGTGCAGCTCCTTGAGGATCGCGATCTGGCCCGCTTCATAGACCTCGCGCTGGGCGGGGGTCAGCGGTTCGCCAATTCCTGTGTCGAGCTCGCGCACCCGCTCTAGCGCCTTGTAAAGCCCGGTCATGGTCAGGAAATTATGCGCCGCAAGCCGCTCTTTCCGAAAGGAGTCGAGGCTTTGGCCGAGCTCGGCGAGATGCACGGACGTGGCGAGCGGAAAGGGAAAAGGGTCAAAGGTATTTGAGTGTTGATAGACGGGGTCGTTACCTACGCCCTGCCATCCACCCGTCGCAAAAGAAAACTCCACGTGTAGACGGGACGACAGGACGGCAAGAGAGTCGCCTCCATCTAGTGCGATCACTCGAATCTTCTGATCCGGCGCAAAGCCATGATCTAAGAAGGAAAAGATGCGATGTGCTGCCGTCTCGGTAGTGACAATATACCGTTCAAGGTCCTCAAGTGCTTCCCTCATGTGAGTTGAAGGTTGCCCGTATCGCCACCAGTACGTTTTTCGGTATTTCATCTTGTCCTGCGCTCGTACGGGCTTGGCGCGGTTTAGGAGATGTTGATACGCCTCAGGAAAGTTTTCCCTGACAAACCCTTCACTCTTGTCGTGAAAGTCCAAAGAATGGCGGCCTGTCCAACGATTATTCAATGCCCTTCCATTCATGTATGGCCTGATGTGCGTTTCTGCCCCTGGCCTTGATCCCAAGCCAAAGCGAACTGCGTCGGCTTGGGAGATAAAAAAGGCATCGCCGTACGGCTTGAATCCTTGATGGCCGAGACACTCATTTGCGAGCAGCGGTCGTGCATCAGCAAGGTTTGCGCCCGCAGTGATTCGAGAAGTAATTACTGTCTCGCGCCGCTCCAGCTCGACTTTGGGAATGTCCGTGTCGAGGTCGGCCTCGCTGACCACTTCGGCCAGCACGCCCTCATGTTTCCCCGCCTGTGCGACGGTCATCGCGATCCGCACCGCTGCCTTGTCGGCGGACTTCATCCAGGGATGATCGGGAACGGCATAGACTAGGCTCAGCGGCTCCTTCGCATTCATCCAGCGCTCGACAACGCGCCGGCTGAAGGTCTGCGTGATCGAATTGGTAGTGATGAAGCCAAAGCGGCGTAAGGGATTGGCGCCCACCTTCTTCGCTGGCTTCGCGGTCAGCCGCAGCGCTGCCTCATCCCAGAAATGCATGACGAAATCAGCACCGCCCGGAACTTCAGACCGCGCTTTCCAGCAGGCTTCGGCATAACCGTCGCCCAGCTCGGCGCGCATGTCCTTGCCGGCGATAAACGGCGGATTACCAACGATAAACTCGACCTCGGGCCAATCCGCTCGGCGCGGCTTGGCGTAGCGATAGGTCTCCCGCCGCGCATTCTCGTCGGGCACTTCTTCGCCGGTGATAGGGTGTAGTTTCTTTGTAACGCCGTCCCAAGTCGTGATCACATTGCCCCGCTCGTCGCGCGCCAACTCTTTGCTTTCATAGGCGATCAGCGCATCCTGGTGCTTGATTGTCCCATAAGCATCGAGGATCGGCTCCGTCAGCTTGTCGAGACCGATCGTCCGGATCTCCCATTTCAGATAGCCAAGCCACAGCACAAGATCGGCGATCGGCACCGCCCGCTCGTTGAGCTCCAGCCCATGAAATTGCGCGGGACTCACTTTGAAGCGGCCGCTGCTGCGGGCTAGCTGCTGCCCCTTAGTCCAGAATTCTGGATAATCCTTGATGCTGTCCGGCTCACCGCCCAGCGCCTGCACCGCTTCCAGCACCTCGCCTTCCAGGCGCTTCATCAGCTCGAGCGACACGTAGAGAAAATTGCCGGTCCCGCAGGCCGGATCGAGGACGCGGGTGGTACAGAGCTTTCGGTGGAAGCCTTGCGCAGCCTTCAGAGCGGCGCGTTCGTTTCCCTGCTGGCGCAGGTCTTCGATCCGCGCCTTCACTTCTTCCCAATCCGCGCGCAGCGGCTCCATGATCGTCGGGATCACCAGCCGTTCGACATAAGGTCGAGGCGTGTAATGTGCGCCAAGCTGCGAACGCTCGGCCGGGTCGAGCGCGTTCTCGAGCAAAGTGCCAAAGATTGCCGGCTCGACGTCTCCCCATCGTCGCTGCGCGGCATTGTACAGTTCAATGATGTCGTCCTGATCGAGCGCGAGCGCTTTAGTCTTCTTGAATAACGACCCGTTGAAGCGCTTGATCGTGGCGTTGAGGTGCGGCGCGTAGCCACCGATATCCATGACTCGCCACAGGCTCTCCAGCGCTGGCGCGAAATGCTCGGGCGTTTCGATCATTTGGTGGAGCAGCTTCTCGAAACCCCGATTTGGGATTAGTCGCTGCGCCTCGTTCTCGGGTCCGACATCCTCAGCGAACATCGTAAACAGGCAGCGCATCAGGAATTCGGCGATTTCGACTGGCGCATATCGTTTCTCGAGCCGCTTCGCGATCTTCGCCAGCCGCGCGGCGATGTCGCGGGTAACCTCCGCTGATTTGCGAGTGGGGTTCAGTGACTGTGGGTCGGTCCAGATCGCCGCCAGCCGGTGTTGCACGTCCTCGCGTAGAAGGTCGTCCATCGACAGGCGGTAGCTGTGCCGATCCGGGAAATGATCGTAGTTCTTTCCCAGGCCAGAGAAATCGGCATAAACTTCGATGACGTTGCCGACGTCGACGATCAGCAGGAAGGGCGGATAGCCATGATCGACGGGCAACGCGCGAGCATAGTCCTCCGCCTGCCGCCGAGCAGCGATCATCACCTTGTCCCAGCTCTTGGTGCCGCGCTTTGCCTGGCCGAGCTTCTGCGCGGTTTCGAGCCCCGCCAGTGCGAGCTGTTCGGTCTCGACCGCCTGTTGCCGCTTCGCCGATTGCTTCGCTTCGAGGATGAAACAGCCCCGCTTGTAACAATCGATCCGGCCGGTCGAGCTGGTGCCGTTCGGATGTCGGAAAGTGACATTCCGCTCGAATACGTAATCGTTGAAGCGCGTTTCCTCGCGCGCAAACTCCGGCTGGGGTAGATCCAGGGCACCCGTCAGCCGCTCAACGAATAGCTGATAGTTCGACATTTCTGAGCCGCCAGACGGCTTCACGTCTGCGATCAGCTTTTCCAGTCGGTCGCTGCTAACTTCCCCTAGCCCCATACCGCGAGACGCTAATCAGCGATCCAGCGACTGACCAGCCCTGAACTGAGAAAGGGGTAACAATCTTCTGCTGCTCTGCTTCTCAGCCTAAAGGTAGCCGCCCCCCAGTTGACTAAGAGCCGATCAACCCGCGGCGCCGAAGCGCCGCGGGAGCCTTCGGTTCAATCCGCCGGGTTCCAGAGGATAACGAACCTATCGTCGCGCTCGTCGCCTGCGGCGCGGGCGAGGTTGGCGTAGAGCCTGCGCGGCCCGAACTCGGGAGCGGCGAGGCTGAGCGAGACATACTCGTTACCCGAGGCTTCCGAGCGCCGGTTCCAGCCCGCGCCGATCTCGACGTCGCCGGAGTAGACCCTGTAGTCGGGCTGAACGTCATTGGCCTTGCGGGCATTGGGCGCGAGGGTGATCTCGGCGCGGATGCTGAGGGTTTTCAGCTGGCCCTTGAAGGTGCCGTTCTCGCTTGCGGTGACATATCCGATGGCAGGCATGATGTATTCTCCTTGTCTGTCGACCGGGACCCGTTCCCTTGTCGATGGGCCGACCGGAACGGCCGGGACAAGAAGGGCCCGAACCGAAGGCCGAAGCGTCAGCGGAGGACCGGAGGCGGCGAGATTCTTGCTGCGCGAGGAGCCGCGAAGCGGCGGGGAAGAATCTCGTCGGCGATGGTTTCGGGAGCTTCGACCGACCGTAGGTCATGGCCTCAAGAGACGGGGACTGGAATTCCTGTACGGCGGCACAGGAGCGATCTGCCTTGCCACCAATGTCGCTGCGATGGACGGACTCTTCAGCGCCACTCGGCCCGATCTGGCGGCTATGCCGCCGCTTCCGCTTCCAGCTCTGCCAGACGCTCTCGGCAGACCTGCTCGACGATGTCGCGCAGGCGTGAGACCGACGCGGCCAATGAATCGAGATCCTCGGTGGTGATTGAGTAGCTGGCCGAGTAGCGGGCCTCGACGTAGGCGCGCTTCAACCGTTCGAACCGCGCACGGTCCTTCTTCGTCTCGCGCGGCCAGGCATCTATAAGGCGCGGCTCGCGGTCCTCGGAAAGCGAGCGGAGAAACTTGATGTTGTGCGAGCGTGGAAAGTAGAGAGCGTTGACGAGCAGGAAGCACGCGTAGAGTGCCTCCACTGCCTGATGAAGCATGAAGGCCGCTTCATTCGGCCAGGTCGTTGAGTCCGTGGCTCGCGAAAGTTGGAATTCGAATGTCTCGATCCGATGAGAGGCGATCGCCAGATTGCGCTCGAAGTATTCCTTCGCCATCCGGTGGGCATCGGCTGGAGTGAGCGGCTTGGGCGTTGCGAGCGGATGGCATGGCAGTTCGTAGAGCGAGATGCCGTCGCGCGCGATATCGACCCAGAAGTATTCGCCGCGCGAGAGGCTCTGGTTCACCTCGTCGAGTGAGTGAACGATGATGTTGACCGGCCGGGCGATGGCAGCGTCGCGCGCGATCCGGTCCTCGGCGACGTACCAGTAGTCGGCGATATCGGTCAGGTCCTCGTGGCTGACGACGATCAGGAGATCGAAGTCGGACTGATAGCCGTTTTCGGGCTCGTCGACCCAGTCGTCGCGGGCGTACGAGCCGAACAGGACGATCCGGTAGACCTTGCCATTCCGCTTGTGCGGCTGCGTGGCGCGCGCAATCGCCCTGTCGAACTCCTCGAGCAGGATGCCCCGGATGCGCTCGAGCTCGCGCTGTTGCCGCTCGGGCAGATGATCGGGATCGGTCCTCATTGCTCCTCACCCTAGCGGCGCAATGCCGGTTCGCACAGCCTCGCCGGCCGTGGCCGGCGAGGCGCGAATTCTGGCGACGGTTGCTACCCGAACCAGCGCCGCCACCACGGGCGAGGCGCCACTGCCCCGCCCCGCTCAAGGCAGTGGTCGATATGGGCGATGGCGCGGGCGACCTCGCGCTCCACCTCCCGGACCGAAAGGCCGGTCCGTTCGGCCAGTCCGGCGTAGCTGGTGCCATCGAGCCGCACGGCGAGGAATATCTCCCGCCGCCTGCGCGGCAGCGTCAGCAGCGCCGCTTCGATCCGGGCGAGAAGCTCGGGATCGGCCGGCTGGTCGCGCGGCAGCGCGACAGGCGCGAGCGAGCGCTCCAGCGCGCGCCAGGCGCGCTCGCGCAACTGAGGATCGGGTTCGTCGGTCATCGGATATCTCCCATGCGAGAGCCGTGACCGGCGGCCCGCAGGCCGCCGGTCGGCACAGGTCACGCGGCCTCGCGCACCGGCTCGTCGGAAGGCTCGCTGGCTTGCGGCACCGCAGCCACCTCCCCGTCAGCCCCCGGCTGGCCCGCCTCTTGGTCGTCAGCCTCCGCTTCGGGAGCGATCAGGCCCGCCACGGCATTGCTGCGGCTCACAGCCCCCACCCCGCTACGGGCGGTGTATCCGCTCGCCGGAAAGCGCAGCCAGCGCGGCACCCAGCCCTCGGCCTTGGGCCTGCCGTTGGCACCCGCAATGCAATCGCGCAGGATGGTCTTGAGGGTCTTGCCCTTTTCCTTCGCATTATCCTCGGCGACCTTCGCTCCGGCTACGTCCTCGACCAAGGCGAGCAGGACCTCGCGGTCGCGGACGAGATCGAGCATGGCATCATCGGCCCGCCAGACCTTGGCCATGTCCACCGCCAGATGCTGGCCGAGCAGATCGACGAGATCGCAGCGCGCATCGAGCGTCTCGCTCATGACCACCGCGAGGATGGTCATGACGCTTGCATCATCCAACTTGGCCAACTTGGCGAACAGCGCCGCCAGTCCTTCGCCCTCACCGTCGGTCACCGTGGGCGTCTCCGCATCGTACCCGAGGAGCGCCAGCACCTCGCGCCTCTTGGCATCGAACGCGGCTTCGGACGCGCTCGTCTCGACGCTCTCGGTCACGGCCTCGTTGGCCGAGCGCTGCGGCTCGACCCGCACGGCCCACAGCGGCGACCCGGCGATCATGTGTGCGACCGCGACCCTGAGCGCCACGCCCGGCTCGTGCGTGAGCTTCGCGCGCACCGCCGCATGGCGATGAAGGTCGATGTAGTCGTTTGTGGCAGCGGTGACCTCGGGCCGCGCGGGCTTTGCGATAGGCTCACCGCGTTCCAGCCTGCGTGCTTCCTTGCAGGTCACATAGCCCTCGTGGAACGCGACCTCGCCGCGATGGCCGATGCCGATATAGACCTTGCCACCCTTGGCCTTAGCCCGCCGCTCATGCTCCCATGTGTAGAAGTGCTGACCCGGTTCGAGGACGACGACCTCACTCCATCCGGCCTCGCGGTAGGCGGCGGCGCGTTCTTCGATGGCCGCGTTCTGCGCGGCCCAGAACTGCTCCACATCGGCGAAGTAGCTGTCCTCGCCGAACAGGTCGGCGACGATTGCTCCGTCGAACGAAGCAAGGTCGAACAGCGCTACCTCGGTCGATATCGAGGCCCCGCCGAACAGCCATGCCTTGAGCTGCCGGCCGACCGGCGCATAGGCGTCTTCGCTGTCGAGCAGCGCCAGCCACTCGCGCTGCCTTGCTTTGGAGGCGAGGGTCAGGTGCCGCACGGTGACCTCATCGATCTTCTCTGACCGATACAGCCCCCGGATGCGCGGCAGCAGGTTGCCGAGCGCGAGGGTGCGCTTCACTTGGATCTCGGTCAGCCCGAACGTCAGCGCGATGTCCTCCGCACTGCGGCCTTCCCTCACCAGCCGGGTAAAGGTCTCCCACCGGGTAAGCTCGTCGGGATCGAGCCGTGCAATGTTCTCGATCAGCGAGGCTTCCAATGCTGCGGCATCGTCGCCCGGTTCGATCACGGCGCAGGGAAGTTCCTCGATCCCGCCGCCTTCGTGGGCGACTGCCAGCGCTGCATGATAGCGCCGCTTGCCCGCGACGATCTCGTAGCGGTCCGGACCACCATTGGGCCTCACGATCAGCGGGACGAGCACCCCACGCGCACGAACCGACGGCAGGATGTTGGCGATGTCGCGGGCCTTGCCCTTGGCCCGCATGTTGGCAGGCGAGACGGCGAGCTTGGCGATGTCGATATGCTTGAGTTCCATTGGTCCTTCTCTTTCTACCGCACACATGGCCGCCGGAATGGCGGGGGGAGCGGCAAGGAGCGGACCGGCAGGCCCGCCGAAGGAAGGCGAGCAGCATCCGCAGGACCGGAACGAAGAGGAGGACCTGAGCGTGAGCTCAGGTTGCGGCACGCCGCGGCGGACCTAGAGGGTAGCGACGCTCCCCCCGCCAGGCCGGAGGCCCGACACGCAGCGCCAGCGCGCTAACGCGCGCTGTCCGCCTGGCCGGAGCAAGACTCCGGCCCCTCGCGTCATGCGATCGCAACCCGGATGGGCCGAGACGCAAAGCGACTCGGCGCCGCGTCAGCGGCGTAGAGCGCGGTCACGCTCGCCGAGCGTGAGACGCCATGAGACTTGGACCTCAACTGGTCCTTAGCGCACCGACATGCCTCTTTGCCGTCGCTGACCGCCACTGGCCGCCCTTAGCCACTCGGCCCCCTTGCGTCATCGATGACGATCCCGATCCTGTTCGCGGGGAGCCAGAAGCACGCAAACAGGATCATGCCATGCCCGACACTCCCGACCGCATCCTTCGCCTCAACGCGGTCCTCGATCGCACAGGCCTCAGCCGATCGACGCTCTACAGGAAGATGCAGGCCGGCACATTTCCCCGACAGGTAAAGATTTCAGAGCGGTGCGCGGGCTGGCGTGAATCTGCCGTGCACGCCTGGCTGCGTAACCCCATGTTCTACAGCGTCGACGATCATCTTGGCTCCTGACCGATTTCCAGCAAGCGAGCGCTTCGGTTGATCCTCCCGACCAGAAATTGTGGATAACTTATCACTCTGGGTGATAATCGATCTTTCCGTTGCGTCCCGTCTGTGATTGTATGCTCAAGCGATGGTAGCTCATCCTGAACCCGTCAGAAGCTGGGGCCACAAGCCCTGTGGAGGCGTAACGCCTCCGACTACCACCTGCGTCTCCGGGGGGTGGCGGCGCGCCGCGCCCGCCCGGGACCGGGCGCGGCAACCCCGAGGTAAAACGCTCCGGAACAGCGCACTCGAACTGGCCTACGGGCGCCGGCAACTTTCTGCCGGTGTGGCCGAAAGGAGTGCAACCAATGAGCAGCGACCCTCGCACGCAGCGGCATCAGCCGCCGAGGCCGTCGCGTTGGCTCCTTCTTTTGAAGGCGGTCATAGCGATTGGCCAGGTGGTGTCTTTCGTCAGGCATTTGCTTCTCGACGACTGACAGGTGACCTCGGGACAGCCGTGAAATGACCCAGCGACCGATGATCAACGAAGCCCTGCGGCTGCTGAGGCTCTACTGCGGCTTCTCACAGGCAGAGATGGCCAAGCGGCTATCCGTCGCGCAGTCGATGGTCTCGCAGATCGAGGCAGGGCGCAAGAACGTCACGATGGACCTGCTCGAAGCCTACAGCGAGGCCACCGGCGTTCGCATGTCGCAGCTATTGTTCTTCGCCGAGGAGATTGAAGGTCAGCCGATCGTGCGCCGTGGGCAACTGATAGTGGCCGACAAGGTTCTGAAGCTCCTCGAAAAGATCAAGCCGGTGAAGTGTGACGCGTAGGGCGCAGCGTTACGAGCGGTATGCGTTTGAAGCGTCCCCATGGGTGCAGAACCTCACCCAGCGAGATCTGGCGCAGTTGCTCGGGACGACGAAAGGCAAACTGGAAACTCTGATCGGGGAAAAAGACAAGTACACGCGGCGGCGGCCTCAGCGCATCGGTTCCAAGGATCGGATGCTAGCCCTGCCCGTGGGCAAGCTCAGGACGGTTCACGAGCGGCTGAAATTCCATCTGAACAAGATCAAGCAGCCCGACTACCTGTTCAGCCCGCGCAAGGGGAGAGGGCAGCGCGACAATGCCGAGCATCACGCGGAGCAGACCCAATTCCTGAGTCTCGACATTCGCCAATTCTACCCGTCGACCACACAAGAGCACATCTTCAGATGGGCTTACCATGTCGCTGGGCTCAAGAGCGACGTAGCAGGCATGCTTGCCAAGCTCGTGGCAATCGACGGCAAGATGCCATTCGGCTCACCTGTGAGCCCGGTGCTAACGACGCACGTCCACCGGGCCATGTTTGACGAGATCTATGACCTTTGCCAGGCCAACGGGCTCAAGATGTCGTTGTGGGTGGATGACCTTGTCATTTCCGGGCTCTTCGTGAGGGGCGATCTACTTGAGCGGGTCCGCAACATCATCCGCAAACACGGCCTGCAGACGCACAAGATTCGGTTCCGGTCGAGCGCACTGCCGGTCAGCATCACCGGCGTTCCGATCAAGGCAAAGCGAGTCGTCGCACCGCGAGCCTTGCACCAGCGTATCCAAGATGGATACGCCGAGCTTCGGCGTGACATCTCCGATGGAGAGCGCGCGGAAGCTATCGATCGGTTGCTTAGCGCGCTCGGAACTTATCGCTACCACCTGGGGCCGAGAACCAATGAAGGTCGGCTGACCGCAAATCGCATGCACGCATTACGGCAGCGTCGAGCGCGCTTGAATCCTGCTCATGTAACGTTGCCTGCAAGCTCCAGGAATTCAACCGCTGCGTCTGCGTGTATGAGCGACGGGACGCTGCCCTGGGCTTAGGGGCGCGCCGTCCGAAGTCTTTTGGTGATGCGCGGGCCAAGCTGATGGGCGGCTGACGGCAAGGTCCCCTCACCGGCTTGGTTGGTTTGCGGCGAGTAGTAGCTGTCAGTGCGCGCCCTGCCTGAAATCCGGACGCAGGATTTCTGCACCTTTGCGCAGCTGATCGAGATGGTCGCTCCACCATTGAGCCATCGCGACGCGCTCCCTCCAGTGCGCACCGCGATGGTAGGCCGCGCGGACGCGGTCGTCATCGCCATGCGCAAGCGCCCGCTCGATCGCATCGGGCGACCACTTCCCACTCTCGTTGAGCAGGGTTGAGGCCATCGCCCGAAAACCGTGAGCCGTCATCTCGTCGCCGGAGAAGCCGAGCCGGCGCAAACCGGCATTGACCGTGTTCTCGCTCATCGGGCGGGCAGCCGAGCGGATCGACGGAAATACGTAACCCGAAGGTCCGGTGATTAAATGAGCTAGGCGGAGTATCCCGACCGACTGCGAGGACAGAGGCACCCGATGCGCCTTGCGCATCTTCATCTTCTCGGCAGGAATGGTCCAGAGGGCTCCGTCGAGATCGATGTTTTCCCATTCGGCGTGCCGTAACTCACCCGGGCGAACGAAAACGTGCGGCGCGAGCTGCATGGCAAGCTTGGTCAGGACCTGACCGTCGTATCCGTCGATCGCCCTGAGCAATTCTCCGGCGCGTTTGGCATCAGTGATCGCCCCGTAGTGCTTCGGCGTCGGCGCGGTCAGGGCGCCGCGCAAATCTCGGCTGGGATCGGATGCAAGCCGCGCTGTCGCTACGGCGTATCGAAACACGCGGCCGGCAAGCTGAAGCACTCTGCGGGCTGTCTCGTAGTTGCCCTTGGCCTCTATGCGGCGAAGGACGCCGAGAATTTCCGGTGGGGTGATCGAAGAGATCGGAAGCCGTGGAAACGCCGGCCCCATGCGGGATATGTAGTAGCGGCTCCTGGCCGCTGTAGCGCTGGACATGCCTTCACGAAGGCGCTTCTCGATCAGCTCCTCAGCAATCTCGCCAAAGGTATTCGCTGCCTCGACCTGGGCGCGGTACTTCGCCTGCTGCTTTTCGCGCGAGGGGTCTTTACCCGCGGCGAGCTGCTCTCGAGCCTCGTCGCGACGCTTGCGAGCTTCGGCAAGGCTGACTTCAGGATAGGTGCCGACGCCGAGCTTCTTCTCGCGTCCATCGATGCGGTATTTCACCCGCCAGAGCTTTCCGCCTGAAGGCTGCACAAGCAAAAACAGGCCGAGGGAATCGCCCAACTTGTACGGCTTCGAGCGAGGTTTCGCGTTGCGGACGGCGGTAGCTGTCAGAGCCATATGTGGGGGCCACTTTTCTGCTCACTTTATGTGGCCCCCAAAAGTGGCCCCCAAATTCGCAGGATGTGGCTGGAAGCACTGGGACCACTTAGGACAGCCGCAGGCAAAATATCGCAGTTTTCCGGGGGTTTGTAAAGACAAACGGGGATGTTCAGAGACCCTGCGATGGTGGGCGGTGACGGGCTCGAACCGCCGACCCTCTCGGTGTAAACGAGATGCTCTACCAACTGAGCTAACCGCCCGCGCGAGGGCGCCTTACACATTCCGTCCCCCGGGCGGAAGCCGGGATCGCGGGCCGATTGGCACACCTCGCGGCCCGCGGCCCCGGCTCACGCCGGGACGACGCGCATGTCAGACCAGTTGTGCGGCCGCTTTGCCCAGCTCGGCGAAATAGCGCGCCATCGCGTCGGCGGCTTTGTCGGTCAGCGCGATGAACGCGCGGCGGCGGTCGGTCTCGTCTTCGACCCGCTGGAGCAGGCCGGCCTGGGTCATCTGCGAAATCCATCGCAATGCGGTGGTCGGCGGCACGGCGCTCGCGATGCACAGCGAGGTGACCGACACGCGGGTGTGCTCGGCACGCGCGGCGGTGAGATCGAGCAGCATGTCCCACGCGGGATCGGCGAACAGCTCGCCGTCGAAGAACCGCGCGCGCAGCTGGCGCTGGCGGATGATCCGGCGGACCAGCCGCGGATCGGGCAGCGGCGGCCGCGGCGGGCGCGCCAGCCGTTCGCCCTCGTCGCCACCTTGGCCGTGGAATCCGGGCGCGGGGGATTCGAAGCGGAACGCGCTGTCGCCGGTCACCCCGCCGCGATGCTCCACCGTGGCGCCGCCGCCGAGCCGTTCGAGCCGCTGGGCGATCTCGCTGACTTGTTCGGTCAGCCGCAGCAGCGTCAGCCGGTCTTCCTCCGACAGTTCGCGCAGCCGCAGGTTCGGCACTCGTGCAAGCACCCGCCCCAACGCAACCACCCGTTCGGCGCGGCCGGGATCGACCAGGATCTGCGGCCGCGACTGGTCGAGGCAGGCGAAGACGTCGTCGAGCGCCTCGACGCTGGTCGAAACCACCAGTTGCGCGCCCGAACGCGCGGCGCGGGCATCGAGGCGGCACAACGCGGCAAGAATCCCCGCGCCGGAATGCGGGCAATCGAGCAGGACCACTTCGCCCAACGGCCGCGCTTCGCCCGCCAGATCGTTGTCGGCAAGCAACTCGGCAATTGCGCCGCACTGGCCGATCCGCAAGCCCGCCGCGGCAGCGTCTTCGCGCATGCTGTCGCGCAAGTGCGCGCGGTCGGCGAAGATGGAGACCACCAGCGGCATTCCGGCCGCGTCACTCGCCGGCTGGTACGCGAAATCGGCCTGCGCCATCGCTTGCGACTCCTGGCTCCAAATTCGCGAACAGGAGTAGAACAAAACGGGTTCAAGTCAAGTATCTTTGCTCAAGGATCGATCTCGATCGGAGTGCCGTCGGGCACTTGCGCCCACAGTTCCTCGATCTCGGCATCGCTCAGCGCGATGCAGCCGTCGGTCCAGTCGCCCGGCGCGCGCTTCGGCGCGAGCCAGTTGGGCTGGCCGTGGATGAACACCTCGCCGCCCGGCGAGCGGCCCCGGCTGCGCGCGTACGCTGTGTCGCCGGCGTTCGGGTACGAGATGTGGAGCGACAGGTGATAGCTGCTCTGCGGGTTGCGATAGTCGAGCACATAGCGGCCTTCCGGCGTCCGCTCGTCGCCCTCGAACCGCTTGGGCCCCACCGGCGCGGCGCCGAGCTGGATGCCGGTGTAGGTCTTGAGCGCCCGCCCCGCGGCGTAGAGGGTCAGCGTGCGCTGCGACTTGTCCACCACCACCAGGTCGACCCCGCCCCGGCCGGTGGTCTGCGGGCTTTCGGCCGGCCGCTGCGGGAACGGCGGCAGCGGGAAGGTTGTCGCTTCGGCGGGAGGGGGTAGCGGACCCTCTTCGGTGCTTGCGCAGCCGGCCAGCGCGAGTGCCGGCCACAGCAGGGCGAGGCGGCGACCCGGGGTCAATCCAGGAACGGGTCCCGCACCAGAATCGTGTCCGCGCGTTCGGGGCTGGTCGAGACCAGCGCGACGGGCGTCTCGATCAGTTCCTCGATCCGGCGGATGTACTTGATCGCCTGCGCCGGGAGCTGCGCCCAGCTCCTCGCGCCGGCGGTGGTGCCGCTCCAGCCGTCCATTTCCTCGTAGACCGGCTCGACGCCCGCCTGGTCGGCCGCGTGCGCCGGGAAGTAGTCGAGCACTTCACCGTCCAGCCGATAACCGGTGCAGATCTTCACTTTGTCGAACCCGTCGAGCACGTCGAGCTTGGTCAGCGCAATCCCGGTCACGCCGCTGATCGCGCAGCTCTGTCGCACCAGCACCGCATCGAACCAGCCGCAGCGGCGCTGCCGCCCGGTGACGGTGCCGAACTCGTGCCCGCGCTCGCCGAGACGCTGCCCGGCTTCGTCGGAAAGCTCGGTCGGGAACGGGCCCGAGCCGACCCGGGTGGTGTAGGCCTTGACGATCCCCAGCACGAACCCGGTCGAGGCCGGGCCGAGCCCCGAGCCCGAAGCCGCGGTGCCGCTCACGGTGTTCGAGCTGGTGACGAACGGATACGTCCCATGATCGACATCGAGCAATACGCCCTGCGCGCCCTCGAACAGGATCTTCGCGCCCTGCTTGCGCACGTCGTTCAAGCGTTTCCACACCGGCTGCGCGTATTGCAGCACGAACGGCGCGATCTCGCGCAGCGCCTCGATCAGCGCGGCGCGGTCGACCGGCGCCTCGTCGAACCCGGCGCGCAGCGCGTCGTGGTGGGCGCACAGGCGGTCGAGCTGCGGCTCGAGATCGTCGAGGTGCGCGAGGTCGCACACCCGGATCGCCCGGCGCCCGACTTTGTCCTCGTACGCCGGGCCGATCCCGCGCCCGGTGGTGCCGATCTTGCCCGCGCCTGCGGCCGCCTCGCGCAGTACGTCGAGCTCGCGGTGGATCGGCAGGATCAGCGGGCAGTTGTCGGCCACCGCGAAGTTCTCGCGGGTGATCGTCACGCCCTGGCCTTCGAGCTTCTCGACCTCGGCCTTCAGCGCCCACGGATCGAGCACCACCCCGTTGCCGATGATCGACAAAGTGCCGGTGACGATCCCCGAAGGCAGCAGGCTGAGCTTGTAGGTCTGGTTGCCGACCACCAGGGTGTGCCCGGCGTTGTGCCCGCCCTGGAAGCGCACCACGGCATCGGCGCGGCTGGCCAGCCAGTCGACGATCTTGCCCTTGCCCTCGTCGCCCCACTGGGCCCCGATCACGGTGACGTTGGCCAAACGGCTGCCTTTCTCTGTCCGGAACTCAAACGCGCGCGGCCTTAGAGCCTGTTTCAGCTAAGTGGAAGCTTTGTGATCGCGTCCGGAAGTTCGCTGGGTAGGAGCGGCGCGCGGCGCGGGCCCGTAGGCCCCGTGCAAGCGGCGCGACGCCCGCCAGCGGGCTTCCGGACGCGACCGCGCAGCGGCGGGCCGATTTTGGCCCATTGCCGCGTCGCTCGTCGGTCACGATGCTTTGGCATCGCTCCCTCCTCGCTTCTTGCACTGGGCCAAAATCGGCTCCGTCACAACGCCTCCACTTAGCTGAAACAGGCTCTGAAGGGGTTGCCGGGGAAGGGCAACCGAGGGTGACACAAGTTACACCCTGTCACTCTGCCGGGTATCCACGCGTTTCTTTATATTTCAAAGGGTTACTTGGTCTTTTCGCCGGGTGACAGTCTCAGGAAAATACCCCTTTGTTTGTCACCCCACCATTTTCCGCCACAAACGGGCTTGCCCGGAGCCGGATGCCGAGTCGAAACGGCGCGGCTCGACTATGACACGGCACGGCTGCTGTAGGACAGCGCAATCGGGTGGCCCGCGATATCGACCACGCTAGATTGCGCAGGCGTTCGACTGCAATTATCCGAAGCCCATGATCGACCGGCGCACCGCCCTGGCAAGCATGTTCGCGGTGACGCTCGATCTCGCAGCGGGAGCCGCCCAAGCCATGCCGAACGATAAGCTCGCGGTCCGCCGCTCGCGGGTGGAGGACGTTCCGCAAATGGTCGAGATGATCGAGCGGCGGCGCCTGCGCTATCAGACCTACCAGCCGGTATTTTGGAGAAAGGCGACCAATTCCGCCGAAGCGAGCCTGACCTGGTTCGCCCACATGATCGAAAGCGGGGTCACCGCCTTCACCGCACTGGAGAACGGCCAAGTCGCCGGGTTCGTGTTCGCCAACGAGACGCCTTCCCCGCCGGTGGTCGATCCCGGCGGCAAGACGATCACGCTCGACGATTACTGCGTGGCCGACGAAAGCCGCTGGCCGGACGTGGGCCTTGCGCTGCTCGAGGCGGTCAAGGCCGAAGGCCGCAAGCAGGGCTGGCGGCAAGTCGTGGTGGTAAGCGCGCAGGCCGACGTTCCCAAGAGCCGGTTCCTTGCCGCCAACGGCCTGTCGATCGCTTCGACCTGGTGGACCACCCCGCTCTAGCGGCGCTTCCAGGCGACAATTCGCGACAAAATCGTGGCTGGCGCGCGCCTCCCAGCGGCGTATTTTCCGCGCCAGCAACGGGGGCATGATGAGGACCGTGCCCATGCATATCTTTGCCGCGCTCGCTTCCGCCCTGCTGTTCCTTTCCAGCCTGTCGCTCGCCGTGTCCGATGCCGCGTGGGCGGCGCGGGCCGACGCGGCGGCACCGGCCCCGGCGGCCAGACAAACCCTCGCCTACGGCCCCGACCGCGCGCAGACGCTCGACTATTGGCCGGGACGCGGGCCCGGCGCGCCGGTGGTGGTGTTCGTCCACGGCGGCGGGTGGAAGCGCGGCGACAAGACGATGATGACCGGGTCGGCCAAACTGAAGGACTGGCAAGCGCAAGGCTACGCGGTCGCCGCGATCGATTACCGGCTGGTGCCGCAGGCGAGCGTCGAGGACGAGGCGGCGGACGTCGCCGCGGCGGTCGCCTACCTCAAGGCGAACGGCGCGCGCCTCGGCCTCGATCCGCACCGGATCGTGCTCGTCGGCCATAGCGCCGGGGCGCACCTCGTCGCGCTGGTCGGCACCGACCCGACGTGGCTCGGCGCGGTGGGATTGAAGCTCTCCGACTTGCGCGGAATCGTCTCGCTCGACGGCGCGGCTTACGACGTGCCCCGCCAGCTCGAGATCGGCGCGCCGCTGATGCACCAGACGTACCTCCAGGCGTTCGGCGCCGATCCGGCGCGGCAGAAGCGGCTCTCGCCGACGCTCCAGGCCGGCCTGCCCAACGCGCCCGAGTTCCTGATCCTCCACGTCCAACGCGCCGACGGCGTCGAACAGAGCGAGGCGCTGGCCGCCGCGCTGCGCAAGGCAGGGACCAAAGTAACGATCGAGGGCTTTGCCGGCGCGGGCCTCAGGGGCCACATGGAAATCAACCAGCGGCTGGGCGAGCCCGACTATCCGGCAACGCCGGTGGTCGATGCGTTCCTGAAACGGGTGCTCGGTTAGGTCCCTCGCCTAGGCCGCCACGTCGACCGGCAGCTTCTTGCCGTCGGGCGGGTAAATCCGGCTCAGGCAGTCGACGATTTCCTGGCGGATCGGAAAATCGAACTCGAGCCCGGCCCGGTCGCCGCGCTGCCAGATCACCGCCGCGCCCATCTCGCCCAGGCCTTCGGGCCTCAAGACGATCAGCTGGCCCGGATCGATCCGGTCGACCAGTCCGACGATCTGGCATCCGGCCGTCGAAATATCCGCCAGCGACAGATTGAGCGTGGTCTTCACGCTGCGCAAATGCGCCCCCAGCGCAACCCGGCTGCGTTCATGTTTACGTCGCATCGAAACCCCCGGTCGTGACTGAGGGGATAATACCTAACAACGGTAAACGAATTTCATTACCTTTGTCCGCGGGCCGAGCGCTTGGCCGCGGGGTGCTGAAACGGCCGGGCAGCTGGTGCGTTGGATTCGCCGAAGGCGCCGAACAGCGCCCATGGACCTGGAGAACAGCGATGGCCAAGAAAAAGCGCAAGGTGCCCAAGCGCATTGCCGGCATCAAGCTCAACCGCACGATCCGGCGTAAAGTCGCCACCGCGATGGCGCTGATCGAAGTGGCCGAAGCCGCGGTGATCGTCGCGTCGTTCGCCGGCGCGGTGCTGAAGGGCAAGAAGTCGAAGAAGCTGAAAAGGAAGCTGGCGTCGATTTAGCGCGGCTCACGCGCTTTCCTCCTCCGACAGCAGAAGGAGCTACAGAACCCGGTGCTCGCGCACGTAGCCGAACTCACCTTCGCCCGGCCAGCTTCGCCCATCGGGATAACGCAGTTCGATCCCGGCAAGGTCCTGCTCGTCCGCCAGCAGCATGTTGACGCCCATCAGGGTGTCCCCGAACTTCGCAACCGTGCCGGGCGTCAAGGTGAAATGGGTGGTCGAGCCGCAGTTCGGGCAGAAGTGTATCTGCGCGCCCGGATCGTCCTTGTCCGCGCGGCAATAGCCGCTCGCGGTGCCTTCGACGCTCACTTCGGAAGGATGGAAATAGCCCCACCGGACGCCGGATTTGCTGCACAGCGTGCAGTTGCACTCGTTGATGTAGTCCGGACGCTTGCCGAGCGCGACGCGGATCCGGCCGCAATGGCAGGACAGGCTCAGCATCACAGCGCCCTCGCCACGCCGCCTTCGAGCCGGTGCGTGCAGCCCAACGCCCGCGCATCGTCGGCGCCGGACAGCGCGGCGACCGTCCGCCAGCCTTCGGCGCGCAGCCGGGCGGCGGTGTCGGCGTCGTGCTCCAGCGGCAGGAACAGCGCCTCGCGCGCCGCGCCTTCGCCGGCGGCCACCTCGATCAGCGGGTCGGGGTAGAGCGAGAAGCCGGTCGCCGGCTCGCCGCCTTTGCGATCGCTGATGCGGTACGTGCCGCCGCGAGCGAGCGCGCCGCGCACCCCTTCGGCGTACAGCGTGAACCCGAACCAGCTCTGGTATTCGAACCCGTGGCGTTCGGTGGGATCGAGCGTCAGCCGCGCCGCGCCGTTCACCCGCGCGGCGATCTGCTCGAGCCCGGCGATGCGGCTGGCGAGCACCCCGCCGACATCGTGCGCGGCGAGCTTGGCGATCGCTTCCTCGAACGGACCGGCCGCGTAGAGCAGCGGCAGGTAGGCCTCGCCGCCGGCTTCCTTCAGGCCGCCTGCGTCTTTCGCGTCGAGCTCGCGGCGCACCGCCTCGATCTGCTGCGGATCGAGCGGCAGCGCTTTCTGCGCAAGGGTATCGACGAGGTCGGGCATCGTGAAATCGACCGAAATGCCGCTCGCGCCAGCCCGTGCCGCCGCCTCGATCGCGAGGCTGACGATCTCGGCCGCGGCGGCGACGCTGTCGCTGCCGATCAGCTCTGCGCCCAGTTGCAAGCGCTCGCGCGGCGGGTCGAGTGGGTCGGCGGCGATCGTCGCGACCTGCCCGGCGTAGGCAAGCCGCAGCGGGCGCGGCGCGGCGGCAAGGCCGGTCTCGGCAATGCGGCCGATCTGCGGGGTGATGTCGCTGCGCAGCGCGAGCATGCGCAAGCTTACCGGATCGACGAAGCGGAACATCCGCCTGGGCTCGATCCCGCTCATCCGCGCGGCGAGCGAGCTTTCGAACTCGATCAGCGGCGGGCTCACCCGGTCGTAGCCGCGCGCATCCATCGCATCGAGCACCGCGCGGATCACGCGCGATTCGGCCGCCGCGCGCTGCGGCAGCCGGTCCTCGAGCCCCTCGGGCAGCAGATCGCGGTCGGTGTTGCTCATGCGCGCGCCTATCCCTTGTTCGGTGGCGCGGTGCAAGTGCCCTGCTCCTCTCCCCTTGCGGGAGAGGATACGTAGGCTTGGCGGCTTGCCGCCTAGCCGTAGTTGGAGAGGGGTGCCGCGCGACGGCCCCTCTCCAAGCTTCGCTAGCCGCTGTCGCGTCAAGCTGCGCTATCCTCCCCCGCGAGGGGGGAGGAGCGCAAACCTCAGAACTTGAGCCCGCGCGCCAGCTTCACGCCTTGCAGGTTGCCCGCCGCCTCGGTCACCTCGGGCGGGATCGCCTGGTCGACCGACAGCAACACGATCGCCTCGCCGCCAGCCTGGCGCCGGCCGAGGTGGAACGTGCCGATGTTGATCCCGTGCTCGCCCATCAGCGATCCGATGCGGCCGATGAAGCCCGGCGCGTCCTGGTTCACGACGTAGAGCATGTTGCCTTCCAGGTCCGCCTCGATGCCGATTCCGAAGATCTCGACCAGCCGCGGCGCGTCGTTGGCGAACAGCGTGCCGGCGACGGAGCGGTCGCCCTGGCTGGTCGCCACGGTCACGCGCACCAGCGTGTGGTAGGTGCCTTCGTGCTCGTTCCTGATCTCGCGCACTTCCATGCCCCTTTCGCGGGCGAGGAACGGCGCGTTGACCATGTTCACGCTGTCCGAATAGCGCCGCATCAGCCCCGCGAGCACGGCGGCGACGATCGGCTTGGGGTTGAGCTGCGCGGCCGCGCCCTCGACCTCGATGCTGATCTTCGACAGCTCGCCGTGGGCCAGTTGGCCGACGAGGCTGCCGAGCTTCTCGGCAAGCGCCATGTACGGCCTCAGCTTCGGCGCTTCCTCGGCGCTGAGCGACGGCATGTTCAGCGCGTTGGTGACCCCGCCGTTCACGAGGTAGTCCGACAGCTGCTCGGCCACCTGCAGCGCGACGTTGACCTGCGCCTCGTTGGTCGAAGCGCCGAGGTGCGGGGTGCAGATGAAGTTCGGCGTGCCGAACAGCGGGCTTTCCTTGGCCGGCTCGGCGGCGAACACGTCGAGCGCGGCGCCGGCGATGTGGCCGGAATCGAGCCCTTCCTTCAGCGCCGCCTCGTCGATCAGCCCGCCGCGCGCGCAGTTGACGATGCGCACGCCTTTCTTGGTCTTGGCGAGGTTTTCCTTCGACAGGATGTTGCGCGTCTGGTCGGTCAGCGGGGTGTGCAGGGTGATGAAGTCCGCCCGCGCCAGCAGGGTGTCGAGATCGACTTTTTCGACGCCCATCTCCACGGCGCGTTCGGCCGTGAGGAACGGATCGTAGGCGACGACCTTCATTTTCAGCCCCAGCGCGCGGCTGGCGACGATCGAGCCGATATTGCCGGCGCCGATCAGGCCGAGCGTCTTGGCGGTGACCTCGACGCCCATGAAGTCGTTCTTCGGCCACTTGCCGGCTTGGGTCTGCTCGTTGGCTTCAGGGATCTGCCGTGCGAGCGCGAACATCAGCGCGATCGCGTGCTCGGCGGTGGTGATCGAGTTGCCGAACGGGGTGTTCATCACCACCACGCCCTTCGACGAGGCGTAGGGGATGTCGACATTGTCGACCCCGATCCCGGCGCGGCCGATCACCTTGAGGTTGGTCGCGGCATCGAGGATTTCCTTGGTCACCTTGGTCGCGGAACGGATGGCGAGGCCATCGTATTCGCCGATGATCGCCTTGAGCTCCTCGGGCGTCTTGCCGGTGATCACGTCGACGTCGCAGCCGTTCTCCTTGAAGATGCGGGCGGCGTTGGGGTCCATCTTGTCCGAGATGAGGACTTTGGGCTTGGTGGTCATGTTCTATCTCCGTGAGCCCCCGCGAAGGCGGGGGCCTGTTTCGGAATTGCGCAGGGCGGATGGAGGCCCCCGCCTTCGCGGGGGCTCACCTAAGTTCAGGCAGCCGCCAGCGCGGCCTTGGTCTCGGCGTAGGCCCAGTCGAGCCACGGGCCGAGCGCTGCGACGTCGGCGGCATCGACCGTCGCGCCGCACCAGATGCGCAGGCCCGGCGGCGCGTCGCGATAGCCGGCGACGTCGTAGGCCGCGCCTTCCTTTTCGAGCAGGCCGGCGAACTTCTTGATGAAGTCCGCATCGGCGCCCTCGACCGTCAGGCACACCGAAGTCTTCGAGCGGATGCCCTTGTCGACCGCCAGGTTGCCCAGCCAGTCACGTTCGGCGACGATCTTCTCGAGCGCGTCGGCGTTCGCCGTGCAGCGCGCCTGGAGGCCCTTGAGCCCGCCGACCGACTTCGCCCATTCGAGCGCCCAGATCGCGTCCTCGACCGCAAGCATCGAGGGCGTGTTGATCGTCTCACCCTTGAAAACGCCTTCGGCGAGCGCGCCTTTCGACATCAGGCGGAACACCTTGGGCAGCGGCCAGGCGGGAGTGTATTCCTGCAGCCGCTCGACCGCCCGGGGCCCGAGGATCAGCACGCCGTGCGCGCCCTCGCCGCCGAGCACTTTCTGCCACGAGAAGGTCGCGACATCGATCTTGTCCCACGGAATGTCGTAGGCGAACACCGCGCTGGTCGCGTCGCAGAAGGACAGGCCTTCGCGGTCGGCGGCGATCCACTCGCCGTCGGGCACGCGCACGCCGCTGGTGGTCCCGTTCCAGGTGAACAGCACGTCGTCCGACCAGTCGACTTTGTCGAGGTCCGGCAGCTGGCCGTAGTCGGCGCGCATCACGGTGGCTTCGATCTTGAGCTGCTTGACCGCGTCGGTGACCCAACCTTCACCGAAGCTTTCCCAGGCCAGCGCGGTCACGCCGCGCGCGCCGAGCATCGTCCACATCGCCATCTCGAACGCGCCGGTGTCCGAACCGGGCACGATGCCGATGCGGTGCGTGTCGGGAAGCTGCAGCAGCTCGCGCATCAGGTCGATGCAGTAACCGAGGCGCTCTTTGCCGATCTTCGCGCGATGCGAGCGGCCGAGCGAGGCGGTAGCCAGTTTGTCGGGGGAATATCCCGGCGGCTTGGCGCAGGGACCGGAAGAAAAATACGGACGCGCAGGCTTGGCCTGCGGCTTCACTTGTTCAGTCATATCTGACTCTCCTTGCAGAGAGCTCGCGCGGCGTTGGGACCGCGTGGCCCGCGGCGGCCATTAGAGCCGCACACCGGCAAGTCAAGCGGTTAGCACCCGCCACGCGATTGCCGCATGTGGCGTTAGCGAAAAATTAACCATGAATGGCAATGTTGGCGGCCATGTTTCGCATATCCGCGATCATCGCTTCGACCTTGGCGCTGGCCGCCTGCTCGCTCCCGTCCTCCTCGGGCGGTTCGGCCGCGCACCAAGCAATGAGGCCGGCCGCGCTCACCCGCGCGCCGAGTGTGTCCGACCGTCAGTGCCTGACCCAGCTCGCCGCCACCGCGGCAAGCTTCACTCCGCTGCCGGACAAATATTACGGCGCGCACTGCTCGACCCTCGACAGCGTGCAGCTTACCGCGTTGCGCAGCGATCACGCGAGCCTCGCGGTCTCGAACCTCGGGCCCGTCTCCTGTCCGCTGGCCGAGACGTTCGCCGGCTGGGCGCGCTACGGCGTTGACCGCGCGGCGCGGGTGGTGCTCGGCAGCCCGCTGGTCAGGATCGAGACGTTCGGCAGCTACAACTGCCGCAACGTCGCGGGGACCGCTCGGCTGTCCGCCCATGCGACCGCCAACGCGATCGACGTCTCGGCGTTCGATCTGGCCGACGGCCGGCGAATCACCGTCAAGGACGGTTGGAACGGCGGCACGCGCGCCGAAAAGGAATTCCTGCAGATCGTTCACAAGAGCGCCTGCAAGCGCTTCGGCACGGTGCTGGGGCCGGGCTACAACGCCGCGCACCAGGATCACTTTCACCTCGAGAACAGCGCCAGCTCGTTCTGCCGCTAGCGCTTCGCCGAACCCTCAGCCGTGGGCCGAGCGTTGGCGCGCGGGCTGTTCGTCGTCCTCGTCGAGCTGCGCCTGCAACCGCAGCCGCACCGCGTCCGCCGGATGGTGCGCGCCGAGCTTCTCCATCATGTTGGCGCGATGGATCTCGACCGTGCGCGGGCTGATCGCAAGGTCGCGCGCGATCGCCTTGTTGCTGCAGCCTTCCGCCAGCCGATCGAGCACTTCGCGCTCGCGCGGCGAAAGCTGCTGGATGCGCGAGCGCGCCTCGAACATCTTGCTGCGCGCATCGGCATGCGCCTTGGCCTCGCGTGCGACTTTGCCCAGCACGCTGGCGAGCCGGTCGCCGGCGAGCGGCAATTCGAGGTATTCGAGCGCGCCGGCCTTGATCGCCGCGACCACGTCGCACACCTCCGGGTGCTCCGCGACCATGATCAGCGGCAGCCAGATACCGGCGCGAGACAAGTCGGCGAGCAGCCCCACGGCGCCCCCGGCCGCGGCGCTTTCCCGCGCTAGGATGATCCCCTCGCGCGGCGGGCGCTGCACCAGCTCGCTGAGGTCGGCATAGACCTCCGCATGATGGCCCAATGCGAAAGCGGCACGGGCACCCTCGGCGCGCGCGCGGCTGTCGCTGTCGACGATATGGAGTGTGAGCCGGTATTTCATGACTAACTGATTGCCGTAAAAATACCGACTAAGCTCGGGTTCTTTGGCCCGAAACGGCACTATCGAGATGGTTGAATTGCACTAAAAACCTGACTTCCGGGCGTATTTTCGATCCGATCCCGAGATAATCGTCCGGGTTTTCCCTGACGGAAAAACCCCGTACGTAAGATTACGTAAGCTAAAATCGGTAATCGGGGAGCGCTTGGAGCGCGTCTTTCAGTGCATCGCCCCAGCCGGACGAGATCATCTGGAAGTACGGGTCGCTGTCCGCGAAGCGTTTTTCGTGCAGCGGGGTGAAGCGGTCGCGGGCGATCGCCAGCAGGTCGAGCGGCAGGCCGACCGAGAGATTGGCCTTCAGCGTCGAGTCGAAGCTCACCATCAGCAGGCGGACCGCGCTCTCGAAGCTCATTGCGCGGTCGTAGCCGCGAATCAGGATCGGGCGGCCGTACTTGGTCTCGCCGACCTGGAAGAACGGCGTTTCCCAGCTCGCCTCGATGAAGTTGCCCTCGGGATAGATCATGAACAGGCGCGGTTCCTGGCCCTTGATCTGCCCGGCAAGGATCATCGAGGCGGTGAAGCTCGCCTCGCTGCGGGGGCCGTTGTCGCTTTGCGAGGCGTGGATCGTCTCACGCAGCAGTTTGCCCACCTCGACCGCTACCTGGAACATCGTGGGCGCGGCGAGCAGCGAGTTATGCCGCTCTTTGGGCGCCTTGTTGCGCTCTTCCAGCTGGCTGATCACCGCCTGCGTGGTCGCGAGGTTGCCCGCAGTCATCAGCGCGATGATCCGCTCGCCCGGCACTTCCCAGTGGAACAGCTTGCGGAAGGTGGAAATGTTGTCGACGCCCGAATTGGTCCGGGTGTCGCTCATCATCACCAGGCCTTTGTCGAGCAGCATTCCGACGCAGTAAGTCATGCCCGCCCCTTGCCCGTTCCGGACGCGCCCGTCACTGGTCGACCGCGCGTTGTTCCACAGCCAGCGCGACGCGCAGTTCCTCCTGCGCGGCGCCGAAGCTGATCCCGGTGATCGGCGCCGCCTCGCCGTAGTCGCGCCCGGTGGCGACGCGGACGTAGCGCGCGTCGGGGCTGATCCCGTTGGCGACGTCGAACCCGACCCAGCCGAGCCCGTCGACATGCGCCTCCGCCCACGCGTGGGTCGCGTCCTGCTCGACGCGGTCGTTCATCATCAGATAGCCGGAGACGTAACGCGCCGGGACCTCGAGCGCCCGCGCCGCGGCGATGAACACGTGCGCATGGTCCTGGCACACCCCGTGCCCGGCGGCGAGCGCTTCCTCCGCGGTGGTGCCGACGTCGGTCACCCCCGGCCGATACCGCACCTGCTGGAGGATCGTCGTCGAGAGGCCGTGGAGCATCGCCAAGGTGTCGCCGTCGGCACGGCGGGCCGCTGCCGCGAGCCCGCGGATACCCTGCCCTGCCCGGGTCCGGCTCGTCTGGCCGAGAAACGCCCACAACGGCAGGTGTCCCGAATGCGAGCCGATCAGCCCGGCGTTGTCCTCGGTGTCCACTTCCCCCTCGCAGCGGACGGTGACTTCCTCCGCGCCGGGCAGCACCGAGACGAGCGTCACGCGGTTGACGTTGTGATCGTCGTACTCGAGCTCCGCCTGCGCGCCTTCGAACGTCATCGCCCATTCGCGGATGTGCTGGCCGTGGCTGGTCTTGGGCGTCAGCCGCAGCCGCTGGAGCCCGTGCGTGACCGGCTCGGCGAAGCGGTAGTAGGTGGTGTGGCGGATCGCGAGGCGCATCGTCAGACCACGAACCGGTAATCGTCGGCGATAGCGTCGGCTATCGCGTGGTTGCCGCGGGTGAACTCGCCGAGGAATTCATGCAGCCCCCGCTCGAAGATGTCGTCGATGGTGACTTGCGAGAGCCGCTCCAGCGCCTCGCGCAGCAACGCGTTGCAGCGGCTTTCGTGGCCGTGCAGCCGGGCGAGGCTCGCAAGGTGCTGCCCGAGCTCGGCGTAGCAGAACGCCAGGCTGCGGGGGAAGCGCTGGTCGAGGATCAGGAAGTCGGCGATCGTGCGCGGGTCCATTCGCCCGGCGTTGAGCCAGCTGTAGGCGCGCTCGGCCGAGAGCGAGCGCAGCACGGTGTCCCACTGCCCGGTGTCGAGGCTCGAGCCGACGTAGGCGAGCGAGGGCAGCAGGAGATAGTACTTCACGTCGAGGATGCGCGCGGTCGCGTCGGCGCGCTCGACGAACGTGCCGGCCCGGGCGAAGTGGTAGATGTCGTTGCGCAGCATAGAGCCGTACGTCGCACCCCGCACCAGCGTCGTCTCGCGCCGGATCGCCGAGAGCGCGGCGCCGAGGCTCGCTTCGCGCAGCGGTCGGCCGAGCACCTCCTTCAGCGTCATCCAGCAATCGTTGACCGCTTCCCACACTTCGGCGGTGATCGAGCTGCGCGACAGCCGCGCGTTGTGGCGCGCCCGCTCGATCATGCAGAACACGCTGAGCGGGTTCTCCTTGTCGCGCAGCACGAAGTTCCACACCTGCTCGCCGGTGTAGCCGCGGCGGGCCGCATCGAAAGCCTCGCCCAGCCCGAGGGTGACGATTACCGAGCGCCATTCCGCGTTCGCGGCATCGATCCCGCGGGTCAGCGCCATCCGGAATCCCGCCTCGACCAGCCGCGCGGTATTCTCTGCCCGCTCGAGATAACGGTACATCCAGAAGATCGAGTTGGCGGTCTTGCCTAGCATGGCGTGCCTGAACCGGATGGGCGCCGCGGCGCAAATAACCGTGATCCTCCCGTGCAAGGGGAGGTGGCAGCCGCGCCAGCGGCTGACGGAGGGGTGTAACCACCAGCGGGGACACCCCTCCACCGCACTTCGTGCGGTCCCCCTCCTCTTGCAGGGGAGGATGAGAAGTCGCTGAACAAGAAAGCGCCCATCAGTCGTCCAGCACCCAGCTGTCCTTGGTGCCGCCGCCCTGGCTCGAATTGACCACCAGCGAGCCGGGCTTGAGCGCCACCCGGGTGAGGCCGCCCGGCGTGATCTCGATCCCCTGCGGCGAGACCAGCACGAACGGGCGCAAGTCGACGTGCCGCGGCGCAAGGCCCGCGCGGGTGAACACCGGCACCGTCGAGAGCGCCAGCGTGGGCTGGGCGATGTAGTTCGCGGGGCGTGCCTTCAACTTGTCGAGGAACTGGGCGATCTCGCGCTTCGACGAAGTCGGCCCGATTAGCATCCCGTAGCCGCCCGAGCCGTGGACTTCCTTCACCACCAGCTCGGCGATGTGCTCGATCACGTAGGCGAGGCTCTCGGGCTCGGCGCAGCGCCAGGTGGGCACGTTCGCCAGCAGCGGCTTCTCGCCGGTGTAGAATTCGACGATCTCGGGCATGAAGCTGTAGATCGCCTTGTCGTCGGCGATCCCGGTGCCGGGCGCATTGGCGATGGTGATCTTACCCGCGCGATAGACGTCGAAGATGCCCGGCACGCCCAGCACGCTTTCGGGCTTGAAGGTCAGCGGGTCGAGGAAATCGTCGTCGACCCGGCGATAGAGCACGTCGATCGGCCGGTAGCCCGCGGTGGTGCGCATCTGCACCCGCCCCTCGACCACCCGCAAATCGCTGCCTTCGACCAGCTCGGCGCCCATCTGGTCGGCGAGGAACGCGTGCTCGAAATAGGCCGAGTTGTAGATCCCGGGCGTCAGCACGGCGACCACCGGCTTGGCCGAAGAACCGGACGGAGCGCAGGCCGCAAGGCTCTTCGCCAGCCGCCGCGGATAGTCCGACACCGGCCGCACCGGCACGCGCGCGAACAGCTCGGGGAACATCGCCATCATCGTCTCGCGATTCTCGAGCATGTACGAGACGCCGCTCGGCGTGCGGGCGTTGTCCTCCAGCACCATGAACTCGTCCGGCCCGGTGCGCACCAGGTCGATCCCGACGATATGCGTGTAGACTCCGCCCGGCGGGGTGAAGCCGACCATCTGCGGCAGCCATGCGTCGTTGTCGGCGAACAGTCGCACCGGCAGCCGCCCGGCGCGGATGATCTCCTGCCGGTGGTACATGTCGTGCATGAACGCGTTGAGCGCACGCACCCGCTGCTCGATCCCGCGCGACAGCCGGCGCCACTCAGCCCCGGTGACGATCCGCGGCACCATGTCGAACGGGATCAGCCGCTCCTCGCCGTCGGCCTCGCCGTAGACGTTGAAGGTGATGCCGGTGCGGCGGAACGCGCTCTCGGCCTCGCGATGCTTGCGCCGCATCAGCGCCGCGTCCTGCTCGCCGAACCAGGTGTGATAGTGGCGATAGGCCGGGCGGATCGTGCCGTCGGCCTCGTACATCTCGTTGAAGGTGCCTGCCCGCGTGCCGTCCATCAGATGCCCATGTTGCAATGCAACACTGGCACGGGAAGCCTCTGCTGCCAAGTGGCGGAATTCAGGCGGCGGTTTCGAGTTCCCGCAGCACCGCCGCGATCGCCTCGTCCGAATAGGCGAAGCCGATGTGCGAGCAGCGCAGGGCGATCGCCCGGTCGCGCTCGCCGGGCTTGCCGCGGGCGCAGCGGGCGTGGACCAGGCCGTCGCGCGGGCTCCACAGCGCGACCGTCGGCACCGGCGGCTTTTCCGCGCGGTTCCGGCCGATCGGCGGGTTGTCGACCGAATGCCCGGTGATCAGGTGATAGAGCCGCCAGACGTTGTTCGCGTGGCCATCGCCCGAGAACGGCGAGCCCATCGTCACGACTTTGGCGACCGCCTCGGGCTGGCGCTTGGCGATCTCGCGGGCGAAGATGCCGCCCAGGCTCCAGCCGACCAGCCAGACTTTCTCGCCGTAGCGACGGTGAAGCTCGGCTACGCGGGCGTTGAGCAGCTCGAAGTTTTCCCGGGTGGGCCCGAGATTGACGCCGAGGCCCCAGCGCTTGACCACGTGGCCCGCCTGCTCGAGCTTTCTCGCCATGTGTCGCATGCGCACCGGGTGCGTGCCGAAGCCGGGCAGCAGCATCACCACGCGCGGCTCTTCCGCCGGCGCGACCTCGAGCGTGTCGTGCAGGCGCTCGAACGGGCGAGCGAGAAAATCGAGCTCGCCGAACAGCAGGCGCAGCGGCGGGCCTTTGACACCCGCCGGGCAACGCTCAGCTACCAGTTGGGCACGCGCGCGCATGTCGTCCAACCACGAGCTCTGCCCGAGCGCGATGCCGTTTCCGGAGATGCGATTCGCCTGGCCCATAAGCGGACAATGTAACAAAACCGACTTATTTCCAGGTGAACGATTTTTTCGGCGGTCAGAACCTTGTCGGAATTGCCGGCGCGGCGACTTGCGCTGTCAAGTCTCGTCGGGCGTGCCGCGGCATTCGCCGACCCGCTTCGCGTCGACCGACATCGCCATCGTCATGTTTTCCATCGGGCCCTTGCCGCTGCTCTCGGAGCGCACGGCCATCTGGTAGCTGTCGGACGAGAACGTGCCCGAAATAGTCGTCTTGGTCTGATGACCATCGTTGTCGCAGGTGGCGACACCGTCGATTTTGCCGCCGCCCATCGCGAAGTGATCGTACTTGCAGTCCTTGCTCATCCCGCCGAACAGCGAAGCCTTGTCCGCCTTCACTTGGTCCGCGGTCACGCAGCTGACGATCTTCTGGTCGCCGCGCGCCGCCGCGAGCTTGGCCTGTGCCTCAGGCGGAAGGCCCGGCATCGCCATCTCGGTGACGTGCATCGTGCCTTCCCAGCGGCCGGGGGAGATCATGTCGACGCCCCCCGCGGCGACGACTTTCTTGGCCACTTCGTCCCCGCTGGCGTTGTCCGCCGTGACCGTCGGGCCTTTGTTGCAGGCGGCCAGGGCCGCGATCGCCGCAAGCGGCAATAATGCCGAAACACGCATGAAACTTCTCCCCCTGTCGTGGCGGACGCGCCACTCCAGGAAGAGAAATATCAGCCTATTTCATCGCTGCCAACGCCGGCGGGCGGCGCCGGCGGACGATCAATGATAGGGGTCACCGTCGTGGTGGTGGTGATGGTAACCGGAACCATGGAGGTGGTGGCGGCCGTCATGCGCGCAGCCGGCGAGGGCGACGGCGGCGAACGCCAGCGCTCCGATCGTTATCAAGCGTTTCACGGGGATCTTCTCCTTCAAGCCTTCTTCGTGCCGGCCAGGTTGCGCCCGTCCGATTGGCTCAACGCTGAATGCGCCGGTCAGGTCCCATGCAGCCTTCGGCCGCTTGCGGATGGAGCGCCCGTTCGCCATATGTACCGCATGGTTCAACTGGTCATCCGCAAGGGGCTCGAAGAGCCCGACACCTCGGGCACGTTCGTGCCGCACAAGCCCGTGCGGCCGGAAAAGGCGCTGGGCGGCAAGAAGTTCAGGCTGGTCAGCGATTACGAGCCTTCGGGCGACCAGCCGCAAGCGATCGCGGACCTGGTCGCGGCGGCGCAGGACGGCGACCAGACGCAGGTGCTGCTGGGCGTCACCGGCAGCGGCAAGACTTTCACGATGGCGAAAGTGATCGAGGCGCTGCAGCGCCCGGCGCTGGTGCTGGCGCCGAACAAGATCCTCGCCGCCCAACTCTACGGCGAGTTCAAGAGCTTCTTTCCCGAGAACGCGGTCGAGTATTTCGTCTCGTACTACGACTATTACCAACCTGAAGCCTACGTCCCGCGCAGCGACACCTACATCGAGAAGGAAAGCAGCGTGAACGAGGCGATCGACCGGATGCGCCATTCGGCCACCCGCGCGCTGCTCGAACGCGACGACGTGATCATCGTCGCGTCGGTCTCGTGCCTCTACGGCATCGGCTCGGTCGAAACCTATTCGGCGATGATCTTCGACCTGAAGAAGGGCGCCAGCGCCGACCAGCGCGAGATCATCCGCAAGCTCGTCGCGCTGCAGTACAAGCGCAACGACGCCGCGTTCGCGCGCGGCAACTTCCGCGTGCGCGGCGACAGCCTGGAGATCTTCCCCAGCCACTACGAGGACATGGCCTGGCGGATCAGCTTCTTCGGCGACGAGATCGAAGCGATCAGCGAATTCGATCCGCTGACCGGCACCAAGGGCGCGAGCCTGGACAGCGTGCGGGTCTATGCGAACTCGCACTACGTGACCCCCGGGCCGACGATGAAGCAGGCGATGGAAGCGATCCGCTTCGAGCTGGCCGAGCGGCTGAAGGAGCTCGAGGCAGAGGGCAAGCTGCTCGAGCACCAGCGGCTCGAGCAGCGCACCAACTTCGATCTCGAGATGATCGCCGCGACCGGCAGCTGCGCCGGCATCGAGAACTATTCGCGCTTCCTGACCGGGCGCCTGCCCGGCGAGCCCCCGCCGACGCTGTTCGAATACCTGCCTGAAAACGCGCTGCTGTTCGTCGACGAGAGCCACCAGACGGTGCCGCAGATCGGCGCGATGGCGCGCGGCGACCACCGCCGCAAGATCACCCTGGCCGAATACGGCTTTCGCCTGCCGAGCTGCATCGACAACCGACCGCTGCGCTTCAACGAATGGGACGCGATGCGCCCGCAGACGATCGCGGTTTCGGCGACGCCCGGCGGATGGGAGATGGAGCAGTCGGGCGGCGTGTTCGCCGAGCAGGTGATCCGCCCGACCGGGCTGATCGATCCGCCGGTCGAGATCCGCCCGGTCGAGGACCAGGTGCAGGATTGCATCGTCGAATGCCGCAAGACGGCGGAGGCCGGCTATCGCACGCTGGTCACCACGCTGACCAAGCGGATGGCCGAGGATCTGACCGAGTTCATGCACGAGGCGGGGCTCAAGGTGCGCTACATGCACTCCGACGTCGAGACGCTGGAGCGCATCGAGCTGATCCGCGACTTGCGGATGGGCGTCTACGACGTGCTGGTGGGCATCAACCTGCTGCGCGAAGGGCTCGACATCCCCGAATGCGGCCTGGTCTGCATCCTCGACGCCGACAAGGAAGGCTTCCTGCGCAGCGAAACTTCGCTGGTGCAGACTATCGGCCGCGCCGCGCGCAACGTCGACGGTCGTGTAATCCTCTACGCCGACCGCATGACCGGCAGCATGGAGCGCGCGATCGCCGAAACCGATCGCCGCCGCGAGAAACAGCGCGCGTACAACGAAAAACACGGCATCACCCCGCAGACGATCAAGCGCGGCATCGCCGACATCGTCGCCCACACCGCCGCGCGCGACGGCGTGCTGGTGGAGATCGAAGCTGAAGACGGCCGCAACAACCTCGTCGGTCACAACCTGCGCGCGTATATCGAGGAGCTGGAGCGCAAGATGCGCGCCGCGGCGGCGGACCTGGAGTTCGAGGAAGCCGGAAGGCTGCGCGACGAGATCCGGCGGCTGGAAGCGGACGAACTGGGCATCCCCGACGAGCACAAGGCCGCGCCGATGGTCGGGCGCAGCAACGAGGGCAAGCCTGGGACGCGGAAGAACCGCTACGGCAGGACGCAGCGGCGGTGGAAAAGGTAAGAAATCAGGAAACGGGGATTCCTGCGCGTTAGAGTGTGGTCAACATCCTTTATTTCACTTTTTTTGCTTTTCGCTTGTTGCAATTGGGGCAAACAGGGGATTGATAGTCGGCTGCATTCGAAAACGAGGCAGCCATGACACGCATCGACAAGCTCTACGAACGCCTGCTTGCCAATCCGCGCGCGACCATCTCGTTTCGCGATTTCGAGAAACTGCTGAAAGCGTTCGGCTTCGAGCATGTGCGGACGACTGGCAGCCATCGGCAATACGTCCATCCGAAGCTCTCACGGCCCTTGCCTGTCCAGCCGACGAGCAAGGACGCGAAGCATTACCAGGTCCGCGAATTTCTTGAACTTGTCGAGGAGCACAGCTTATATATCGAGCCGTGAACGAGCCCCATTATCATATCAATCTGTTCTGGTCCGCCGAGGACGCGTGCTGGATTGCCGACGTGCCCGACTTGCGGCCATGCTCGGCCCATGGCGATACTCGCGCCGAAGCACTCGCCAACATCAACGATGCTATCGAGGGCTGGCTCGATGTCGCCCGCGAGCACAATATGCCTATTCCTGAAGCGCGTTATCGACCCGCGATTTACGCCGCTCGCTAATTGACTGCGCGTTTGCGCTAGCGGCTATGGAGGCAGACTTAGCCATCAGCTCGCCTGCGCCAACTCCACCAAGCTCCCCGGCGTCAGCACTTGTGGCAGTTGCTGCGCGTCGGCGCCGGGCTTGTACCACAAGTAGAGCGGGATCCCGCCCGCACCCTGCGCGGTAAGGAAGCGGGTGATTGCGGGGTCGCGGGTGGTCCAGTCGCCCTTGAGCGCGACCACGCCGGCCTTGGCGAACGCGTCGCGGGTGGCGTCGCGTTCGATCGCGAGGTTCTCGTTGACCTTGCAGGTCAGGCACCAGTCGGCGGTGAACCACACGAACACCGGCTTGCCGCTCGCGCGGGCCGAGGCGAGCGCGGCTTCGCTGAACGGCCTGGCGGGGATCACGCCTTGTTCGGCTGCGTGTGAAGCCGGGGCATAGAGCCGCGGCAACAGCAACGCGCCGACCCCCGCCGCCGCCAGCACACCGACTGCGGCGGGCGCCAGTGCGCTTCGCCCCGCGCTTTGGCGGTGGCCGGCGACCCGCAGGCCGATCAGCACGGCAACGGCGAGCGCACCCGCGGCGATCGCGAACGCCTCGCCGCCGAGCCGCCAGCACAGCCACAGCAGCGCCAAGGCAGTCAGACCCATGGGCACCGCGAGCACTTTGCGGAACGTGTTCATCCACCCGCCCGGCCGCGGCAGCAGCTTGCGCAGCGGCGGGACGTAGCCGAGCAGCAGGAACGGCAGCGCAAGCCCAAGCCCGAGCAGCGCGAACAGCAGCAGACCCTCCCATGCCGGCAGCAGCAGCGCCGCGCCCATCGCGGTCGCCATGAACGGCCCGGTGCACGGCGTCGCGACAAACGCGGCGAGCAGCCCGGTGGCGAACGCGCCGAGCGGCTCGCCGCTGCCCGAGACCGACAGCGACGGCAGCTCGAACAGGCCCGCGAAGTTGGCGGCGATCGCGGCGGCCAAGACCAGCAGGAACACCACCACGCCCGGGTCCTGGAGCTGGAACGCCCAGCCGATCTCGCTGCCCGCCGCGCGCAGCGCCAGGATCGCGCCGCCGAGCACGAGGCAGGCGAGTACCACGCCCGAGGTGTAGGCGAGCCCCTCGCGCCGCGCGTCGGCCTCGCTTTCGCCGGCGCGGGCAAGGCTCAGCGCCTTGAGGCTGAGGATCGGGAACACGCAGGGCATCACGTTGAGCACCAGCCCGCCGCCCAACGCGAGCAGCGCCAGCAGCCACAGCGGCGCAAGCGGAGGTGCGCCGGCGCCGGCGAGCGGCTCCCCGCCGTTCGGAACCGCGCCTGCCGAAGCCGCGAACCGGACGCCGTCACCCTTTTCGTCGAGCTTGAGAATGCCCGACACCTCGCCCGGCGAAGAACCTGAAGTGGACTTTAGCTTCAGCGAAACGGTCAGCAAATCGCCCTTTCGGCGGAACTCCTGCGGCGCGGCGTAATCGATCAGCTCGGTGTTATCGAGGAACACGTGCGGCTCGGCGATCTTGAGCGAAGCGGGCAGCGGAATGCCGATCCTGAGCGTCCCGCCTCCTGCCGCGAACGTCGCCTTGCGATCGAGCAGCGGCGGGATCGCCGCGCGCCAGGCGTCGAACCGCGGATCGCGCGCGCCGGCGCCGCCGACCGTGACCGTGGCGGCAAGGGTCGCGTGTTCGGGCACGCAGATCTCGCGCGTGCAGACCAGCCAGCGCGCCTCGACCGTCAGGTTGCGCGGCCCCTGCGCCGCATCGGCCGGAACCTTCACCGGCACCAGCAGCGCGTAAGGCCCTTCGTAGACGTGGTTCATCAGCCCGGCGATCAGCAGCGTCTGCGGCACCGGATACTGCGGCTCGCCCGCCTGCCAGCCGGCCGGCAACGCCCAGTCGAGCTGGGTGCCGAAGCCCGCGTCGCCGGGGTTGGACCAATAGCCGTGCCAGCCCGGCTGCGGCGTCATCGCCAGCGCCAGATCGACCGTGCCGCCCGGCTGCACCGGACCTTCCGGCACCAGTTCGGCGGCCATGTGGTTTTCGGCCAACGCGGGCTGCGCGACCGCCGTCACGAACAGCGCGAGGATCAGGGCCACGAGCCGCGGCAGATGCAATGGTCTTGCAAGCATGGCGGCGCGAGTTCTAGGGATTGGGGCAATGACCGACAAGCGCGAACTCCTGATCCTCGGCGGCGGGCTCGTCGGCATCACGCTCGCGCTGGCGGCTGCGCGCAAGGGCCTGTCGAGCCATGTGGTCGACCGCGCCGATCCGGCCGCGCTGACCGCCGAAGGCTTCGACGGGCGGGCGAGCGCGATCTCGACCGCAAGCTGGAACCTGTTCACCAACATCGGCCTTGCCGACCGGCTCGCGCCGCACGGCTGCCCGATCGAAGCGATCGCGGTGACCGACGCGATGCGGCCCGGCCGGCTCGATTTCCGGCCCGAACCGCACGAAGGATCGCTGGGCCTGATGTTCGCCAACCGCGAGTTGCGGCTGGCACTTTACGAGGCGGCGAAAGATGAACCGCTGATCGCCTGGCACGCGCCCGCCGAAGTGGTCGAGCGCGATCGCGGCGAGTTCGGCGTCTCGGCCACGCTGGCCGGCGGCGAGCAGCTTCACGCCAGCCTGATGATCGGCGCCGAAGGCCGCCGTTCGCCGACCCGCGAGGAAGCCGGCCTCCCCCTGGCGCAGTGGGACTACCGGCACCGCGCGCTGATCACAGGGCTCGATCACGACAAACCGCACGACAACGTCGCGTGGGAGATCTTTTATCCGGACGGCCCGTTCGCGCTGCTGCCGATGAAGGACGGGGCAGACGGGCAGCACCGCAGCGCGCTCGTCTGGACCGTGCCGGAAAGCGAAGCCGAGGGCTGGCTTGCGCTTTCGGAGCGTGGCTTCGCGGCCGAAGCGCATAAGCGGATGCACGGCCTGTTCGGCGAAATCCGCCTGAACAGCCCGCGCAGTTCCTACCCGCTCGGGTTCCAGCACACCGCGCGGATCACCGCCGAGCGGCTCGCGCTGGTCGGCGATGCCGCGCACGGCATCCACCCGATCGCCGGCCAGGGGCTCAACCTCGGCTTGCGCGACGTGGGCGCGCTGGTCGAAGTGCTGGTCGAAGGCATGCGCCTGGGGCTCGAGCCGGGCGATGCGCAACTGCTCGCGCGTTACGAACGCTGGCGCAACCTCGACAGCTTCAGCGTGGCGCTGGCGACCGACGGCCTCACCCGGCTGTTCGGCGTGCCCGGCCGCGCCGCCTCCGCCGTCCGCCGCTTCGGCATGGCCGGCGTGCAGCGCACGCCGTTGCTCAAGCGCTTCTTCATGGACGAGGCCCGCGGGATGAGCGGGGACCTGCCGGAGCTGCTGCGCGCCTAAGTAGCCCCAGGTGCCTTGGCCGCGCCTGCTGGGCTCGGCTGCTGCACCGCCTTGCCGCTGGCATCGCGCAGTGTCCGCGGCTCCAGCACCGCGACCGTCTCGAGCATGTCGAGCGCGCGCTCAGCGGCCGCGTAGCGCTCGGCGTCGGCCAGCCATTGCTGCGCCGCCGGCGCACCGGGCAGCTGGCGCACTTCGGCGATCGCGAGCTCGACCTGGCCGTTGTCCAGCCGCCGCTGCGCGCGCGCGAGCCGGTTCTGCGGCGCCGGCGAAGGGGTTTCTTCGCTGCGGACGATGAACAGTTCGCTCACCTGCCGCTTGAACCACTGCCAGCTGATCCCTTGCTCGCTTTCATCGACCAGCCGCGGCGCAAGCCCGTCGAGCCGGTCCTTCAGCTGGTCGGCGGTGACCGGATTGTTCGCCTCGGCCAGGATCGCGCGCACCGCGTTGGGATGCGCATCGCCGAAGCGCAACTTGAGCTGCTCGCCGAGATAGCCGAGGGGCGCACCGCGCTCGATCGCCCGGCGCGAAGCGAACGCGATCAGCAGTCCTTCCGCCCGCGCGACATTTCCCGAGGCGGCCTGCGCCTGAAGGTCGAGCTGGGCAAGCCGCTGCTCCATCCCCACCACCCGCGCCTCGAGCCCGCCTTGCTGCTGGGCGACTTTCGCGACCGCCTGCACCGCGGTCTTGGCCGCGGCCTGGTCGCTCGCGCCCGGGCTAGGCTGCGCGGCAGCTGGCGGGGCGGACGGCATCGCGGCGGGGGCAGCCGCGCTGTGCCAGGAGATCGGCAGCAAGTTGCCCCACGCGAGCAGGCCGACGGTTGCCGCGCCGAGCAGGAACGCGGCCAGCATGCCGGCCACCAGAACCCGCACGCGGCCGCCCCTGGGCGCCGCCGCCTGCCCGGTCATCCGGCCGTAGAAGTCCTGTTGTTCCATCCTGTCCTTATCGACCCGCGAGCGCGTTACCGCGCCTCTCCCGTCCGACAAGCCGTGTTCAATGGCACATGTCCCGCGCGAGCGCCAGTAGCGCGGCCTCGGTGGGCGTTTGCGCGGCGCGGACCGCGGCCCAGCCCGACCCGGCGGCCGCCGAAATGCGCGGACCGAGGGCGGCGAGCGCGATCGGAGCGCGCAGCACGCCCCGCCGGTCGCATTCGGCAGCGAAATGGCGCGCGGCGGCGGCGGAATGGAGCAAGACCACCGCACCCTCCCGCAGCAGATCGGCCAGCTGCGGCGGCAATGGCAGCATATCCAGGCCGTAAACGATCCGCGTCTCGAGCTCGATTCCCTCGGGCGCGATGAGCGGAACGTGCTCCGCCCCGGCGAGCCGCAGCAGCCGCAACGGGCGGGTCGCGAGCCGGCCGAGCAGCTTCTGCAAGCCCGCATCGCCGACCGTCTCGACCCGAAGGCCAGCCCGGTCGGCAGCGCACGCGGTCGCCTCCCCCACCGCGTGCACCGGCTTGTCCCGAAAGCGGTCCAGCCGCGGGCCGGCGAGCCGGATCGCGCTGGCGCTGCCCACCAGCAACCCGTCGACTTGCCCGGGATCGGGCGCCTGCCAGTCGCGCGGGCGGTACTCGAACAACGGCCAACCGGCGATTTCGAGCCCCGCCGCTCGCCCTGCTTCGAGCGTCGCCGACAAGCCCGGCTCCGGCCGGATGGCGACGATCCGCCTCACCCGCCGCCCGCAAACAGCGCCGCGATCGAGACCGGCGCGCGCGACAGCAACTCGGCGGCCAGCGCGCGCGGGCCCGCTTCGTCTCCCGCGGGAAACACGACTTCGCCGTCGATCCGCGCGCCGCCATTCTCGCTGAACAGGACCGCGCGCATGATCAGCGCCAGGCCGTCGGCCTGACACAGCACCGCAACCGGGCTGTGGCACGATCCTTCGAGCGCGGCCAGCAGCCCGCGCTCGGCCATCACCGCGACATGGCTTGGCGGATGATCGATCGCGAGCAGCAGTTCGCGGGTGACGAAATCCTCGGCGCGGCATTCGATCCCGATCGCGCCTTGGGCCGGGGCGGGCAGCCACAGGCCCGGATCGAGCGGCGCGCCGACATCGCTTCGGCCAAGCCGCGCGAGCCCGGCGGCGGCGAGCAGGGTCGCATCGGCCTCGCCCGCCGCGAGCTTGGCCATGCGGGTGCCGACGTTGCCGCGAAACGGCACCACTGCGCAGTCGGGCCGCGCGTTGAGCATCTGCGCCGCGCGTCGCGGCGAACTGGTGCCGATCCGCGCGCCCGGCGCCAGGGCGGCAATGCTCGGCGCGCCGACCAGCACGTCGCGCACGTCGGCGCGCGGCAGGATCGCGCCGATCGCGATCGCTTCGGGCCGGATCGTCTCGACGTCCTTCATCGAGTGCACCGCCGCGTCGATCCGCCCTTCGAGCAACCATTGGTCAAGCTCGCGGGTCCACAGCGCCTTGCCGCCGATGTCGGCCAGCGGGCGATCCTGCACTTTGTCGCCGCTCGCCAGCACCGGGACCAGCTCGACCTCCGCCTCGTCCCAGCCGTGCGCCGCGCAGAGGCGCAGGCGCGCTTCCTCGGCTTGCGCCATGGCGAGCGGCGAGCGGCGGGTGCCGAGGCGCAGTCTGATCGGTTGTTGGCTCATCGCGGGGCGCGCTTGCCCTAAATCGCAATTGCGTCCAGTGAAAGCCCGGATGGTGAGGATCCTTGGCATCGAATCGAGCTGCGACGAGACCGCGGCCGCGCTCGTCACCTCGGACCGGCGCATTCTCGCCCAGCGGATCGCTTCGCAGGACGCCGCGCATCGGCCTTATGGCGGCGTGGTGCCGGAGATCGCCGCCCGCGCCCATGCCGAACGGCTCGCGCCGTTGATCGAGGCGGTGATGGCGGACGCGGGGATGGAGCTGTCGGAAGTCGACGCGATCGCGGCGACCGCCGGGCCCGGGCTGATCGGCGGGGTAATGGTCGGCCTGGTCACCGCCAAAGCGCTGGCGATGGCCGGGGACAAGCCGCTCTACGCGATCAACCACCTCGAAGGCCACGCGCTGAGTCCGCGGCTGGCGAACCCGGCGCTCGAATTTCCTTATGCCCTGCTGCTGGTTTCGGGCGGCCATTGCCAGGTGCTGCGGGTCGACGGCGTCGGTCGCTACCGCCGGCTCGCCACCACCATCGACGACGCGCTGGGCGAAGCGTTCGACAAGACCGCCAAGATCCTGGGCTTGCCTTATCCCGGCGGCCCGCAAGTCGAGAAACTGGCGCGCGGCGGCGATCCCAAGGCAGTGCCCCTGCCCCGGCCGCTGTTCGGCAGCGAGGAGCCGCATTTCTCGTTCGCCGGGCTCAAGAGCGCGGTGCTGCGCGCGAAGGACAGCGGCAACTACGCCGATGCCGACATTGCCGCGAGCTTTCAGCAGGCAGCGATCGACTGCGTGACCGACCGGCTGCGCCGCGCGCTGGCCGAGATGGATGAGGTGACCGCGCTGGTCGTCGCCGGCGGGGTTGCCGCGAACAACGCGATGCGTGCCGCGCTGGAGGCGGTCGCGGGCGAGCACGGCCTGCCTTTTTCGGCCCCGCCACCCGAGCTGTGCACCGACAATGCGGCGATGATCGCCTGGGCCGCGCTCGAATGTTTCGAGCCCGGCAAGACCGATCCGCTCGACACCGCGCCGCGGCCGCGCTGGCCGCTCGATCCCGCCGCCGAGCCGGTGCGCGGCGCAGGGGTCAAGGCATGAGCGCCGTCGGCGTCCTCGGGGCCGGCGCATGGGGCACCGCGCTCGCACAGATGCTCGCCTCGGACGGGCGCGACGTGCTGCTGTGGGCGCTCGAGCGCGAACTGGTCGAAGAGATCAACCGCCGCCACGGCAACAGTCTCTACCTCCCCGGCACCGTGCTCGCCGATACGATCCGCGCGACCGGCGCCCTGGCCGAGATCGCCGACTGCGACGTCGTGCTGGTCGTCACCCCGGCCCAGCATACCGGCAAAGTGCTCGCCGGCTTGCCGCGCGCGCCGCGCGACCTGGTGCTGTGCAACAAGGGGATCGAGGCCGGCAGCGGACGGCTGATGGCGGAAGTCGCCGCCGAAGCGGCGCCCGAAAGCGCCATCGCGGTGCTGTCCGGCCCGACCTTCGCGCACGATGTCGCCGAGGGCCTGCCGACCGCGGTCACCCTCGCGTGCGGCGGCGGCGAGGCGCAGTGGGAGCGGCTGCGCAATGTTATCGCCAGGCCGCATTTCCGGCCGTATTATTCGGACGATCTCACTGGAGCGGAGATTGGGGGAGCGGTGAAGAACGTATTGGCCATCGCGTGCGGCGTGGTCGACGGGCTGCGCCTCGGACAAAGCGCGCGCGCGGCGCTGATCGCGCGCGGCTATGCCGAGATGCTGCGCTTCGGCGAGGCGATCGGCGCGCGGGCGGAAACGCTCGCCGGCCTCTGCGGGCTCGGCGACCTGGTGCTGACCTGCACTTCGACCGCCAGCCGCAACTTCTCGCTCGGTCGCCAACTCGGCGAAGGGGCTTCGGCCGAAATGCTGATGGCCAACCGCCTGACGGTCGCCGAAGGCGCGCACACCGCGCCTGTGCTGGTCGAACTCGCCGCCCGCCGCGGCGTCGCGATGCCGATCGCCGAGGCGGTCTGTCGGCTGCTGCAGGGCGCCCCGGCGCGCGACGTCGCAACCGACCTGCTCGCGCGGCCCCTGCGCGCCGAAGGAGCCGGCGCTTGAGCGACGAACAGGCCGCCAGCGACATCGCGCAGCTGGCCAAAGGCGGGCGAACCAATTTCTTCGGCTTCCTGCTGCGGCTGGCCGCGCGGATCCCGTTCCTGTTCATCGCCGGACGGCTCTACGGCGCGGCGGACTTGGGGCGCTTCGCCTATGCGTTGATCGCGATCGAGCTGGCGAGCCAATTCGCGACGCTCGGCCAGCGGCGCGGCCTGGCGCAGCAATTGTCCCAGGATGGGCAGCAGCCGGCGCACGCCGTGGCCGACGGCATGACGCTGACCGTGATCATGGGCGCGGTGCTGGTGGGCATCCTCACCCTATTCCCGTTCCTGATGTTTCCCAAAGGTGGCTACACCGAGCTCGACCGGTTGATGCCGGCCGCGATCATCCCGTTTTCGCTGACCGACATCTCGCTCTCGGCGCTCGCCTACCGCTACGACATCGGCAGCACGGTGAAGGCCCGCTCGGTGGTCGAGCCGTGGGCATTGTCGTTCGGCGCGGCGGGATTCTTCTTCGTCGTTCCCGAGAGCGGCCTCGCGCTGGCCTACATCTTTTCGATTTTCTGCGCCGCGCTCGCCGCGCTGATCCCGTTGCTGCGCGCTTACGGCCTGCCGCGCGGGTGGCGCCCGCACCCGCTGCGGATCGCGCGGCTGGCGGCGGGCAACATTCCGCTCGCGGCCGCCGACATGGTCGAATGGGGCCTGCGCAAGATCGACATAGCGATCCTGGGCCTGTTTGCTTCGCCCAGCGCGGTCGGCATCTATTACGTCGCGCAGCAGGTCGCCAGCCTGCCGCAGAAGCTCAAGACCAGCTTCGAGCCGATCCTCGGCCCGGTGATCACCCGCGCGCTCAAAGTGAAGGATTATGCCGCGATCGCCAGGCAGGTATGCCAGGTGGGCTTCTGGATCACCGCAATGCAGGCGGGGATCGCGCTGGCGCTGGGCATTCCGGGCCGCGGGGTGATGGGCCTGGTGGGGCCCGAGTTCACCGGCGGCACCGGCGCGCTCAACTTCCTGCTGGTCGCCGAAGTCGCGGCCGCGACCGCGGTCGTCTCGGAAGCGGCGCTGATCTACGTCGCGCGGATCAGGAACTTGTGGGTTTCGCTCTCGACCATCGGCTTCCAGGCGGCGCTGACGGTCACCCTGATGCTGTTCGCCAAGCACTACCGTCTGCCGGAAGGCTATTTCGCCGCCAGCGCCGCGATGGCGCTGATGCTGGCGCTGGCCGGGGCGTCGATCGTGAAGGCGACGCTCCTGTCGCGGATCCTGCACGAGAAGATCAACAACTGGCGCTGGGCGCTGGTCTATGCCGCCGCCCCGGCGGTGGTGGTCGGGTGGTTCGTCACCCGCTACACGCCGGAATGGGCCGAGCTCCTGTTCGGCGTGCCGGCGATCCTGCTGGTCTACGGCTGGGTGATCTGGCACCGCGGCTTCGGCCCTGAAGACCGGGTGCTGTTCCGCCGCAACGTCGCGCCGACGCTGGAAGGGGAGCTTGCCGAACTCGACGGCGCCTGACCCAGCACAAACGAGGAGAAGCGATGCACATCTTTGCTGGCAACTGGTGGCTGATGCTGATCGCCATCGTGGCGTTCGTGCTGATCGCCTGGGCGATCGGTCTCAGAAGCCGCCGCACCCGGGTCGAACGCAGCCGCCCGGCCGACGTACTCGACGAAGGCGCCGAGCGCGCCCAGCGCAACCAGGCGCTGATCGACGCGCCGGCACGGCCCGGGCCGCTCGCAGCGCCCGAGCCCGCTCCGGTCGCCGCTGCCGGAGGAGACGACCTCACCCGGATCAAGGGCCTCGGCCCGAAGCTTGCCGCGCTGCTGCATTCGTTGGGGGTCACGAGCTTCGCCCAGATCGCCGCATGGAGCGATGTCGACATCGACCGCATCGACGCTCAGCTCGGCACTTTCGCCGGGCGCATCCGGCGCGACAACTGGGTGGAGCAGGCAAAGTTTCTCGCCGCGGACGACATGGCTGGGTTCGAAGGCAGGTTCGGCAAGCTGTAGCCGCGCGGCAGGCGCTCGGGTAAGGGACGCTGCAAAGGAGACTGGATTGGTTCCCTTCGACTGGTCCGACCCGCTCGATCTCGAAAGCCAATTGACCGACGAAGAGCGGATGATCCGCGACGCCGCGCGCGGTTTCGCGCAAAGCGAGCTCCAGCCGCGCGCGACCGAAGCCTTCCGCGACGAGCGCGATGCGCCCGAGCTGTTCCCGCTGATGGGCCGCGCGGGCCTGCTCGGCGTGACGATCCCCGAGGAATACGGCGGTGCGGGCGCGGACTACGTCGCCTATGGCCTGGTCGCGCGCGAGATCGAGCGGGTCGATTCCGGCTATCGCTCGATGATCTCGGTCCAGTCCAGCCTCGTGATGCATCCGATCCACGCCTACGGCTCGGACGAGCAGAAGGCGAAGTATCTGCCCGGCCTCGCCGCCGGAGAATTGATCGGCTGCTTCGGCCTGACCGAGCCCGATGCCGGCTCCGACCCGGGCGCTATGCGCACCGTCGCGAAGGCGGACGGCGATCCCGGATCGGGGTCCGGGGCGGGCGGCTACGTCATCTCGGGCAGCAAGACCTGGATCAGCAATTCTCCGTTCGCCGATGTGTTCGTGATCTGGGCGAAAAGCGAGCCCCACGGCGGCGCGATCCGAGGCTTCCTGCTCGAACGAGGCATGCCCGGCCTCGCCGCGCCGAAGATCGAGGGCAAGCTCAGCCTGCGCGCCAGCACCACCGGGATGGTGATGATGGACGGGGTGAAAGTCGGGGCCGACGCGCTGCTGCCGGGCGTGGAGGGCCTCAAGGGGCCGTTCGGGTGCCTGAACCGGGCGCGCTACGGCATCTCGTGGGGCGCGATGGGGGCGGCGGAGTTCTGCTACCACGCCGCACGCGCCTATGGTCTGGAGCGCAAGCAGTTCGGCCGCCCGCTCGCGGCGACCCAGCTTTACCAGAAGAAGCTCGCCGACATGGCGGCGGAAATCTCGCTCGGCCTCCAGGCCAGCCTGCGCGTCGGCCGGCTGATGGAAGAAGGCCGCTTCGCCCCCGAGATGATCAGCATCGTCAAGCGCAACAATGCCGGCAAGGCGCTCGAGATCGCCCGCGCCGCGCGCGACATGCACGGCGGCAACGGCATCTCCGAGGAATACCAGGTGATCCGCCACCTGCTGAACCTGGAGACGGTCAATACCTACGAAGGCACGCACGACGTCCACGCGCTGATCCTGGGCCGGGCGATCACCGGCATTGCCGCGTTCTGAGGCAACTGGCGGGCCGCGGCTTCCCTTTCTGAAAGCAACCGTTCATTCGCGCGGCACTAGGTAGCGCGCCGCCAGCCCCAGACGAGGTTTCGTGTTCCAGCCGATCCGTGCCCTCCCTGGCGTCTTGCCCGAGCGGATTCGCGCGGGGCTGGCGCGGCGCACCACCGGTCTGTTCGCAGCGCTCGCGCTCGAGGCGCTGTTGGTATTGCTGCTGATCGCGCTCGGGCAGTCGCCCAAGGAGAAGCCCAAGCCGCTGGTGTCGCTGACCTCGTTCGACGTCGAACGGCCGCAGCCGCCCAAACCGCCCGCCGAGCCAAAAGCACAGAGCGAGCATCATCTCGCGACCCAGCCCGTGCCGCATCCGCCCACGCCGGCGCCAGCACAGCCGAACCCCACCGCGACACCGCCGCCGCTGCTCGCGCTGCCGCGCAACCAATCGAGCTTCAACCTCGCGAATCTCTCGCCCCAGCCCGCGCCGCCGGCCCCGCCGGCCGCCGCTTATGGGCCCGCCGACACCGGCAGCGTCGGCGACAGCCAGCGGGTCGGCACCGCACCCGACGGCTCGCCGCTCTATGGCGCGTCGTGGTATCGCGAGCCCACCCCGGCCGAGCTCGCCGCGTTCGGCGCGCGGGCGCAGGGCCAGGACAAGGCCTGGGGACGGATCGCCTGCAAGACGGCGCCGGATTTCCGCGTCGAGGATTGCGTCGCGGTCGATGAATATCCCGACGGTTCGCACCTTGCGAACGCGGTGCTGTCGGCCGCGTGGCAGTTCAAGGTGCGTCCGCCGTGGAAAGGCGGGCGTTCGCTGATCGGATCGTGGGTGCAGATCACCATCTACAACGATGTCGAGCGCAAGCCGAAGTACGAGAAATAGCACTCAAGAGGCGGGTGGCACGATCGCGTCGGGCTACCTATAGCCCTTGCCATGCGCCCATCTCCCGCCACCCTGCTGCACGAGGTGTTCGGCTTCGAGCACTTCCGCGGCGTGCAGCAGCAGGTGATCGAACGCGTGCTGGCGGGCAGGAACACCCTCGCGATCATGCCCACCGGCGCGGGCAAGTCGTTGTGCTACCAGCTTCCGGCCGTTGCGCTTCCGGGGTGCTGCGTGGTGATCTCGCCGCTGATCGCGCTGATGCACGACCAGCTGCGCAGCGCTCGCGCGCTCGGCATCCGCGCGGCGAGCCTTACGTCGGCGGACGCAGACTGGCGCGAGACGCAGGACCGCTTGGTCGCCGGGGAACTGGACTTGCTCTACGTCGCGCCCGAGCGGGGGAGCGGCGAGGGCTTCCGCGCATTGCTCGAACGCTCGAAGATCTGCCTGTTGGCGATCGACGAGGCGCATTGCGTGTCCGAATGGGGGCACGATTTCCGCCCCGACTATCGCCTGCTGCGCCCGCTGCTCGACGCCTTTCCGCATGTGCCGCGGCTCGCGCTGACCGCGACCGCCGACCACCACACCCGCGCCGACATCCTCGCCCAGCTCGGCATTCCGGGCGAGGGCCTGATCGTCTCGGGCTTCGACCGGCCCAACATCCGCTATGCGATCAGGCACCGCGAAAACGCGGTACGCCAGCTCGCCGCGTTGATGGACGAGATTCCCGGGCCCGGGATCGTCTATGCGCCCACTCGCAGCAAAGTCGAGCGGATCGCCGAGCAGCTCGCCGAGCGCACGGGACGGCGGGTGCTGCCCTATCATGCCGGACTCGACCCGGCGCAGCGGGCAGCGAACCAGGCCGCGTTCGTCGCCAGCGAGGATATGGTGATCGTCGCGACGATCGCGTTCGGCATGGGGATCGACAAGCCCGACGTGCGCTTCGTCGCCCATGCCGGGATTCCGAAGTCGATCGAGGCCTATTACCAGGAAACCGGCCGCGCCGGGCGCGACGGCGATCCGGCGCGGGCGGTGATGCTGTGGGCGGCGGGCGATTTCGCGCAGGCCCGCCAGCGCCTGAGCGAAGTGGAGGAAGCGCGGCGCGGCGGCGAGCGTGCCCGGCTCGACGCGCTCGCCTCGCTGGTCGAGACCCCCGGCTGCCGGCGCGCGATCCTGCTGCGGCACTTTGGCGAGGACCCGCCGGAGACGTGCGGCAATTGCGACAACTGCCTCGAAGCACCGGGGGTGATCGACGCGACCGAGCTCGCCCGCAAGTTGCTGAGCGCGGTCTATCGCACGGGCCAGAGCTTCGGCTTCGGCCACGTGCAGAAAGTGCTGACCGGCGCGGCGGACGAACGCGTGATCCAGCGCGGGCATGACCGGCTCAGCGTGTTCGGCATCGTCGAGGGGGATGAGGCGCGGCTGCTGCAGCCGCTGTCGCGCGCATTGCAAGCGCGCGGGAGCCTGGTCGCGAACGAGCACGGCGGCCTGCGGCTAAGCGGCGATGCCAAGGCGATCCTCAAGGGCGAGCAAAGCGTCGAAATCGTGCAGCCGCCGGTCTCGGAGCGCGCCGGCCGCAAGGCACGCAACGCGGCCGCCAATCCGATCGGCGACCCGCTGTTCGACGCCTTGCGCAAACTGCGCCGCAGCTTGGCAAGCGAAGCCGGGGTCCCGCCCTATGTGATCTTCCACGACGCCACCCTGCGAGAGCTCGCGGCGAGACGGCCGCGCGACGACGCGGAGCTGGCGCAGATCGCCGGCATCGGCACGCGCAAGCGTGAAGCCTTCGGCCCGGCGTTCCTCGACCTGATCGCGCAGTTCCGTTGACGAGCCGACTTCGCCCGTTCGTTATCCGAGGCGCCCGATCCATTCGAGCAGCGGCCCGGTAAGCGACGCATCGGCCGTCCCAATCGCATCGCCTTCGGTGTAGTGATTGTGATCGGCCAGCTCGACGCTGCGCGGACAGGCCGCGGGCGCTTTGCACAAGTCCGCGATCAGGCCTTTCGCGGTGCGCCGCATCGGCTCCGGGTCGAACTCGGCATAGGCGAGAAACAGCGGCACGCCCGAAGCCTTGAGCCGCGCGTTCACCGCAACGGCGTTTTGCGCATCACGATCGGTTCCGTAATAGACGTTGGGCGCCTCGCCGCTCCCGAAGACGTAGTTCGGCGACAGCAGCACCGCGCCCTTCACGCTGTTGAACTCGCCGCCGTGCAGCTTGGGATGGCCGAGATAGTCGATCACGTGGTTCGCCCCCGCCGAATGGCCGAACAGCACGATCCGCGCCGGATCGCCGCCCCGGCTGGCGATATTGGCACGGACCCAGCCGATCGCCGCCGCAAGGTCCTGCGTTGCGCCGGGAAAGGTCGTACCGGGCGCCAGGCGGTAATCGACGTTGACTCCGATCATGCGATGCCGGGCGGCCCAGGCAGTGATGTTGTCGGGATAATATTCGCCGTGCTTGTCGCCGCGGGTGAAGCCGCCGCCGTGGACGAACAGCAGTACGGGAAGCGGCCCTTTCGCCCCCTCGGGGACGTAGAGGTCAAGCTTCTGCAGCGGATCGTTGCCGTAGGCGATGTCGCGCGTGACGGTGAGGCCCTGATAAGTCTCGTGCGCGAACAGCGGCCGATAGAGCGCGCCGGCGGCGATCGGATCCATCGCCTGGCCGGCCGCGCGAATCTTCGCCGCGATGTCGGGCGGCACTTGCGCCGCCGCTGCTCCGGCAAGCAGGCCGATGCCGCACACCGCGGTGAGCTTTCCCGTCATCCAACCTCTCGGACGTTCGATTTGCCAGGCAACCTAGCGCGGATCTCGCGCAAGGGAAGCCGGAGGGAGATGGCGCGAGCTTACCCCTCCAGCGTCATCCGCACGAAGTCGACCGTCTGGCGGGTCGCGAGGGCAAACTCCGTCTCGGTTGCCTTGAAGCTGCCGAAGTGGGCGAACTGGTCGGGCGTCATGCCGTCGTATTCGTAGGCCTGGCGGAAGCTCGGAAGCTTCAGCAGCTTCTCGATGCTCGCCTTGTTGGGCTCGCGATCGATCGCGTTGGGGTCGAACGGCTCGAGCACGTCCTCGACTTCCATCAGCCCGGCGATGTAGCCCGGCGGGCAGGTGTAGACCATGTCGCTGCCGCCGAAATCCTGGATGTGACGGCTGACCGTCTTGCCGGTGCGATCGTCCTTTTCGACGCGCATCGAGCACTGCAGCATCTTCGAAGGATGGCCGATTTTCTTGCCGTAGTGGTACGCGCGCTTGAGCACCGCTTCCTCGCCGTCGCGGATTTCGCTGAGCGACAGCTCGATCCCGCGCGCAGCAGCTTCGCGCTTCCAGTCGCTCAGTTCGCCGAGGCGCGCGGACATGTGGGTGATCACCGAGCGCCACTTGGAAAGGTCCACGCCCGCCGCCTTCGCCCGCAATAGCCCGGCGCTGACCGCGGCCATGCAGCGCAGGTATTGCGGCACGGTGAAGCTGGTGGTGTTGTTGGTGCTGATCCCACGCGCGGTCAGCTCCTCGAGCACTTCGTAACCCTGCTTCGAGCCGGGCAGCTTGACCATCACGTTTTCGCCCATCTCCGCGATCGACAGGCCCTGCGCGAGCATCTTGTCGCCGTCGGTCACGAAGCGCGGGTCAACCTGGCCCGAGAGCCAGCCGTACTTGCCGTTCGACTTCGCCCACACCGGATGGATCGCGGCCGCGCCCTTTTTCACCAGGTCGAGGTACATCGCCCAGTAGACGCGCTCGTAGTCGTGGCCCGGATTGGCCGCGGCGATCTTCCTGATCTCGGCCGCCCACAGCTCGGGCGCGAGCTTGATCGCCTGGAGGCTGAGCGGCGGGTTGGTGGTGACCCCGCGGAAGCCCATCGTGCCTTCGCGCTTGATCGTCTCGTCGTCGTACAGCCGCTCGAGCTGGGCGGTCCAGTCCGCGCGCTTGCCCTCCGGGGCCTTGGCGAGGGTTTCCTGCTCCCAGCTCGGGTAGATCAGCGGGGAGGAATCCCACCAGATCTCGGCATCGGGATTGGTGGCGGCGAGTTGTTCGAGAACGTTTTGAGTCATAGCCGGGCCGCTCTAGGCAGATTGAGTTTGTCCGGCAATGGCAGGTTTGGTTTCGACCGGTGAAGTTCCTCCCCCATCGGGGGAGGGGGACCGCCGGACGAAGTCCGTGGTGGAGGGGGCCTGGTGCATGCCCGCCCCCTCCGTCAGCCCTTCGGGCTGCCACCTCCCCCGGAGGGGGAGGATCGGATTATCAGCGCTCGACCAGCATCAGCGCGTCGAGCGCGACGACGCCTTCGCCCACCGGGTGCACGATCACCGGGTTGAGGTCGATCTCGCGGATCGCCGGGTTGCCGGCCATGATCCGGCCGACTTCGACCACCAGCGCGGCAAGCGCCGGGACATCGAGCGCGGGCGAGCCGCGATAGCCCTTGAGCAGCGCCGCCTGCTTGAGGCCGAGCAGCTTGTCGGCGACTTGTTCGGCCGAAAGGTCCGGCGTCACCAGCACCACGTCCTTCAGAATCTCGGCGGTCACCCCGCCGAACCCGGCGAGCACCACCGGGCCCCATTCGGGATCGTTCTTGGCCCCGACGATCATCTCGAGGCCCATCTTGCCCATCTTCTCGACCAGCACGCCGTCGAGCGCGATCGAGGAATCGTAGGCGGCGACGTTGCCGTACATTTTTGCAAACGCGGCCCGCACTTCGTCGGCGCTCTTGAGGTTGAGGATCACCCCACCCGCGTCGCTCTTGTGGCCAAGCGCGGCGGCCTGGGCCTTGAGCACGACCGGGAAACCGATCTCTTCCGCGGCCGAGGCGGCTTCGTCGGCGCTTGCGGCGAACGTGCTGCGCGGGAACGCGATGCCGAGCGGGCCGAGCAAGGCCTTGGCCTTGTATTCCGGCACCACGCCCGAAACGTCGCTCAGCCCCGGCACCTGCACCGGCGGCAGCGAACGGTCCGAAAGGTCGCGCTTGGCCAGGTCCGCCAGCCGCGCGATCGCGCGATAGGCGCGCTCGGTCGACGGGAACCACGGAATGCCGGCGTCGCGCAGCCCTTTGATGTATTCAGGCGGCACCCGCGCCCCTTCGTCGACCCCGGCGAAGACCAGCGGCTTGCCGAACCCGCCGCCTTCCAGCACCTTGATGATGTGCGGCATCTTGATCCCGCAAGTCACTGGATCGGTTTGGATAATCGAGGCGACGACCGAGCCGACCCGCTCATCCTCCAGCAGCGCGGTGAGCGCCTTGGTGTAGATCTCCGGCTCCGACAGGCCGATCGCGGTGATGTCGGTCGGATTCGAGACCGGCACGAATTCGGGCAGCACCGCGCGCAAGGCGGGGCTGTTCTCGTCGTTCAGGTCGAGCAGGTCGAGGCCGATATCGTCGGCGATGTCGAACGCAAGGCCGCGCAGCGCCCCGCTCTCGCCGAGCACCACCATGTTCGCGCCCGGGAGGTCCGGGCAGCGCAGCGCGATCTCGGTGATATCGCCCAGCTCCTCGAGCGTTTCGGCGAAGATCACGCCTTCGCGCGCAAGCTTGGTCTTCATCAACTGATAGTCGCCGGCCATCGCGCCGGTGTGGGTCGCCGCCGACTCCTGCGCCTTGTCGGACTTGCCGGGATGCAGCACGATCACCGGCTTGCCCGCCTCGCGCGCGCGGCGGACCGCGGCGAGGAAGGCCTGCGGACGGCGCACGCTTTCGAGATACATCGAGATGACGTGGGTATGCGGATCGTCGACCAGCCACTCGACGAAATCCTCGACGCCCGAGCCCGCCTCGTTGCCGGTCGAGACCGAGGTCGAGACATAGCACCCGCGCGGGTGCAGCACCGTCGCCAGCACCGCCGCGATCGCGCCCGACTGGCTGGCGATGCCAACCGCGCGTGCGCCTTCGGGCGGGGTCAGCATGTTGATCTCGACGAAGGTCAGCGGCACGCGGGTGACGTAGTTGGTGCAGCCCAGGCAGTTCGGGCCCTCGATTACGATACCATACCGGCGGCCGATCTCGCCCAGCTCGGCCTGTTCCTTCGCGCCGGCCTCGCCGGCTTCGGAGAACCCGGCGGCATAGATCACCACCGCGCCGCAGCCGCGCTCGGCGAGAGTCCGCACGGTGTCGAGCACCGCCGGGCGCGGGATCGCGAGCACCGCGCAATCGATGCCTTCGGGGAGCTCCTCGACCGAATGCCACACTTTGAGCCCCTGAAGCTCGTCGCGCTTGGGATTGACCGGATAGATGTCGCCGGCGAATTCGTACTGCACCAGGTTGTTCAGCAAGGTCGCGCCGAGCGCGCCGACCCGGTCCGACGCGCCGACCACCGCGACGCTCTTGGGGCGCAGCAGGCGGTCGATCTGCTCGTTGGTGAAGCGCTTGGTGCTCATGCGATCCTCGTCCTCAGCTTTCGCGGCCCGTAGCCAGCCAACCCCGTTTCGTCATCCCCGCGGCAGCGGGGAAGCAGCATTTTTTTCGCGCAAAGACGCAAAGGCGCAAAGAGCTGGCGGTTGCCGCAACGTCTTCGCGTCTTCGCGTCTTTGCGCGAATCAAATCTCTTCGTTCCGAATGCGCGGAAGGAGAGTTCAGTCCGCCTTCACCTTGCTCTTGTCGAACGCGCCCAGCCCGGGCTTGAAGCTCTTCTCGTCAAGGAACTGCTTGGTGGCTTCCTTGCGCGCGGCGAGGCCGCCGAACTGGTTCAACGCTTCCTGCGCGCGGATCAGGTAGTCCTCGGCGTTGTCGTAAGTCATCTCGCGCACGCGGCGGACCGCCCACTTGGTCGCGCGCAGCGCCTGGCTGTCCTTCTTCTTCAGCACGTCGGCCACTTCCTGCACGCGGGCCTTGAGCTTGTCGGCCGGCAGCGATTCGTTGACCATGCCTTTCTCGGCGGCCTGCTTGCCGGTGAGGTTCTCGCCCATCATCGCGTGGTACATCGCGTCGCGGAAGCCCATCAGCTCGGCCGCGACCTTCGACGCGCCGCCGCCCGGCAGGATCGCCCAATTGATCTCGCTGAGGCCGAATTGCGCGTCGTCGGCGCAGTAGGCGAGATCGCAGGCGAACAGCGGGCCATAGGCGCCGCCGAAGCACCAGCCGTTGATCATGCCGATCGTCGGTTTCTCGTACCACCGCAGGCGCTCCCACCAGGAGTACGCTTCGCGCTGCGACTCGCGGATCGCATGGAGCCCCTCGGCCTCGGTCATGCGGAAGTATTCGAGCAGGTCCATGCCCGCCGACCACGAGCTGCCCTCGCCGGTCAGCACCAGCACCTGCACGTCGTCGCGGAACTCGAGTTCGTTCAGCACTTGGAGCATCCGCCGGTTGAGCTTGGGGCTCATGCAGTTGCGCTTGTCGGGTCGGTTGAAATAGACCCAGGCGACCCCGTCTTCGATCTCGTAACGGACGGTATCGTGCTCGGGGCGCGGATCGGGTTGCGACGGCATGGCCATGGTGCGGACTCCTCTGGATCAAGCTTGGGCGTTGCGCCCGGTATTGTTATAAGTCATAACTATCGAAGAAGCCCTCTGCAACGCAATTGTTGACATCCGGTATGCACGACCCGCTGCAAAAATCGCCCGGCTATGCGCTCCGCCGCGCCTCGCATGCGATGATGGCCGAGCTCGCCGAGCGGCTTGTCGGCCTCGGCCTCAAGATGGCCGACGCTTCGGTGCTGATGATGATCGAAGCCAACGCGGGCGTTACCGCCAGCCAGATCGGCCGTGCGCTCGACATCCGCCGCGCCAACATGGTGCCGCTGCTCAAGAAGCTGGAAGACGCCGGACTGGTCGAGCGCGCGCCGATCGACGGGAAGTCGCAAGGGCTGAGCCTGACGCCGAGCGGTGCCGCGCGCCTCGCCGAAGCGCGGCGGGTGATCGACGCGTTCGAGGCAGGGCTGCTGGCGCGGGTGCCCGAAAAGCACCGCGCGCACCTGCTCCCCGCGCTCGACGCGCTCTGGCGCTGACTCCCAAAAGTCGTCATTGCGAGCACAGCCAAGCAATCCGGAGTCGCGCGCGCCACCCTGGATTGCTTCGGGGCTTTGCCCCTCGCAAAGACGAGGGAAGGAAGCAGAGGGAGCGAGCGATGTCGGAAACAGTCTATCCGGTGAGCGAGGAATGGGCGCAGACGGCGATCGTCAACGCCGCGCGCTACGAGGCGAAGTACCGCGCCTCGCTCGATCACCCGGACATCTTCTGGCGCGAGGAAGCCAGGCGGCTCGACTGGATCAAGCCCTTCACCAAAGTGAAGGACACGAGCTTCCGCAAGACCGATTTCCGGATCAAGTGGTTCGAGGACGGCACGCTGAACCTTGCGGCCAACTGCCTCGACCGGCATCTCGACAAGAACGGCGACACGATCGCGATCCTGTGGGAACCGGACGATCCGAGCGCCCAGGCGCGCACCCTCACCTACCGCGAACTGCACGAGCAGGTCTGCCGCTTCGCCAACGCGCTGAAGGCCAACGGCGTCAGGAAGGGCGACCGGGTCACGATCTACCTGCCGATGATCCCCGAAGCGGCGGTGGCGATGCTCGCCTGCGCGCGGATCGGCGCGGTGCATTCGGTGGTGTTCGGCGGGTTCAGCCCCGAGGCGCTCGGCGGCCGGATCGAGGACTGCGCGAGCACGATCGTGATCACCTCCGACGAAGGCCGCCGCGGCGGCAAGCCGGTGCCATTGAAGGCCAACGTCGACGAGGCGATCGCGCTGCACGCGAAGAACGTCGAGCGAGTGATCGTGGTCAAGCACACCGGCTGCGAAGTGCCGATGACTGCCGGCCGCGATGTCTGGTGGAGCGACGCGGTGGCGGACCAGCCCGCCGATTGCCCGGCGGAAGAGATGAACGCGGAAGACCCGCTGTTCATCCTCTATACCAGCGGCTCGACCGGCAAGCCCAAGGGCGTGCTCCACACCACCGGCGGCTATCTGCTGTGGTGCGCGATGACGCACGAATACGTGTTCGATTACCGACCGGGCCAGATCTACTGGTGCGCGGCCGACATCGGCTGGGTCACCGGGCATAGCTACGTCGTGTACGGCCCGCTGGCCAACGGCGCGACCAGCCTGATGTTCGAGGGCGTGCCGAACTACCCGGACTTCAGCCGCTTCTGGCAGGTGGTGGACAAGTACCAGGTCGAGATCTTCTACGCGGCGCCGACTGCGCTGCGCGCGCTGATGCGCGAAGGCCCGGAATGGGTGACAAAGACGAGCCGCAAGTCGTTGAGAGTGTTGGGCTCGGTCGGCGAGCCGATCAACCCGGAGGCATGGGAATGGTATTACCGGGTGGTCGGCGAATCGCGCTGCCCGATCGTCGACACCTGGTGGCAGACCGAGACCGGCGGGCATATGATCACGCCCTTGCCCGGCGCCACGGCGCTCAAGCCGGGGAGTGCGACCAAGCCGATGTTCGGCGTGCAGCCCGCGGTGGTCGACAACGAGGGCAAGCTGCTCGACGGCGCGTGCGAAGGGGCGCTGGTCATCACCGATAGCTGGCCCGGCCAGATGCGCACCGTCTACGGCGACCACGAGCGCTTCTTCCAGACCTATTTCAGCACGTTCGACGGCATGTACTTCACCGGCGACGGCTGCCGCCGCGACGCGGATGGGTACTACTGGATCACCGGCCGGATCGACGACGTGATCAACGTCAGCGGTCACCGCATGGGCACCGCCGAGATCGAAAGTGCTCTGGTCGCGAGCGACAAGGTCGCCGAGGCCGCGGTGGTCGGCTTCCCGCACGACATCAAGGGCCAGGGCATCTACGCCTACGTCACCCCGATGGAAGGCGTCGAGCCGAGCGAGGCGCTGCGCCAGGAACTGATCGCCTGGGTGCGCAAGGAAATCGGCCCGATCGCCACCCCCGACGTGATCCAGTTCGCCCCGGCCCTGCCCAAGACCCGCAGCGGCAAGATCATGCGCCGCATCCTGCGCAAGATCGCGGAGAACGACACCGGCAACCTGGGCGACATCTCGACGCTGGCTGATCCGGGCGTGGTGGCGGACCTGGTAAGGAACCGGCAGCAATGATCACGATCTACCACATGCCCCGCACCCGCTCGGTGCGGCTCGTCTGGCTGATGGAGGAACTGGGCGAGGAGTACCGCATCGAGCGGCTGTCGATGCCGGTGCCGGAATCCTACCTGTCGGTCAGCCCGACGGGGGCAATCCCGGCGATCGACGACGGCGGCATCCGGATGACCGGTTCGATCGCGATCCTGCAGTATCTCACCGGCCGCCGGCTGGTTGCGGGCGATGAGACGGCGAAGGCGCTGACCGTCGGGCCGCTGCCCGATCCGGCCGCCTATGCCGAGCACCTGCAGTTCCTGCATTTCGGCGAGGCGGATCTCGCCACGCCGATCAGCGCGATCTTCCGCGGCCAGCTGGCGGCGAAGGACGGCGATCCCTCAAACCCGACGTTCGACTGGCTGGTGGGCGCGCTCGCCAAGCGCCTGGCAATGCTCGACAATCACTTTGCCGACGGCCGCACCTGGATCACCGGCGAGAACTTCACCATCGCGGACATCTCGATCGCCTATCCGCTCGGTCGGCTCGAGACGGTCAAGCTCGAGCATCTGCTGACGCCGAACCTCGCCGCTTACCGCGCTCGGCTCCAGGCCCGTCCGGCCTACCGGCGCGCCGCGGAAGTCTAGCGCAAGATCCGCGTCCGAATGGGTGTTGCGCGGGGCCGATTGCCAGGCTTACACGAGACAAAGTCAATAAACGGGAGGGGATGATGAAAGCTTCGATCAAAGCCGCGCTAGCCGCCGGCGCCTGCGCCCTGGCCGCGCTTGCCGCCGGCAGCGCCACGGCCACCGAGCCGCCGGGCGGCGTCCCCCTGCCCCATCACGCCTGCCAGCGCGATTGCCTGCAAGGCTACATGGACAAGTACCTTGCCGCGATGGCCGCGCACCGGGTCGATCCCGGCTTGTTCGCGAAGAACGTGCGCTTCACCGAGAACGGCGTCGAGCTGCCGTTCGGCACCGAAGGCCTGTGGGCCACCGCCAGCGGCGTGGGCCACTACAAGTTCTACGTGCCCGACGTGGAGACCCAGCAAGTGGCGTTCATGGGCACGATGATGGAAACCGCCTCGTCGAGCGCGGCGGGCCCGGCGCGCGCGCCCGATCCGGTGGGGATCGACGTGCGGCTGCGCATCGACGCGGACGGCAGGATCAGCGAAGTCGAGCAGATCGTCGCCCGGCCCGACCGCCCGCTCGGCGCCGGCGCCGCGCCGAGCAGCAGCCCGTTCCCCGCGACCGGCGCCGCGGTCGAGGCGATGGGCTCGCCCAACGAGGTGTTCCTGCGCGACGTACCCGAGAACGAGCGGATGAGCCGCGCCGACCTGATCGCGGTCGCCAACCAGTACTTCACCGGGATGCAGCGCAACGACGGCAAGGGCTACTACCCGTTCGCCGACGACTGCCTGCGGCACGAGAACGGGATGATCTCCGCCGGCCCTCCCGGAACCGTCGGCATGGGTGGGCGGCCGGTGATGACCTGCAAGGGCCAGTTCGAGACCAGCCTCAAGGGCGTAGTCACCGGCATTCGCGACCGCCGCTTCGTTGCGGTCGACCCGCAGAAGGGCATCGTGTTCGCGTTCGCGGCATTCGACCACCGCCCGATCGACTGGACCTGGGAACTGGGCGAGCTGTTCAAGATCGAAGGCAACCAGATCCACCGGATCGAGGCGATCTTCATCCGCGGGCCTTACGGCGTGTGCTCGGGCTGGAGCACGTACGAGCAGTGCCGCTCCGAAGAAATCCACGACGTGCGGTGAAGTGGCCCGAAACATTCCCGTTCGAAAGGTTTGATATGGTGAGGAAGCTGCTGTTCGCTGCCTTGCTGGCCGGCGCGTCCACCCCCGCTTTCGCGCAATTCGGCGGCCCGCCCAGCCCTTACGCCCCGCTGCCGGACCACCCGTCCTGCACCCGCGACGAGCTCAAGGCGGCGACCACGGCCTATGTCGAGGCGCAGCGCACCGGCGATATCTCCAGGCTGCCGCTCGATGCGAAGGCGCACTTTCTTGAAAACATGAACACGGTGGAGAAGACCGCCGGCCTGTGGAACACCGCGCTCCCGATCGCCAACGCCCAGAGCTTCCACGACGACTTGCGCTGCAAGACCTTCACCGAGATCGTCGTCACCGACGGCGGCCATCCGTACGTGATCGGCACCCGGCTCTACATGGACAAAGGCAAGGTCCTGCGGGTGGACAGCCTGGTGACCGACAAGGGCGACTGGCTGTTCAACGCCAACGCCTATCTCAAGTACACCCGCCAGGAGGGCAACTGGGGGCCGCTCGGCAAGTATCAGCTGAGCGATCCCGGCGAGATGGTGGCCGGCGCCAATGCCTATCTGAGCTCGTTCAGCGACAAGTTCATGCACGTGCCCTGGGGCACTCCGTGCGCGCGGCTGGAGGGCGGCGCCTACACCAACCGCGACAACAAGCCCGATGCGAGCTGCGAGGTCGGGATCCCGGCGGGCGTGCTCTACATCGTCAATCGCGACTACCTGATCGACACCGAAAAAGGGGTGATCAACGTGTTCTGCCGCTTCGGCAACTCGACCAGCGGAATGCCCGACAGCCACACCTTCCGTTACATCGACGGGAAGATCCGCGGCGTGCATACGCTGAGCGTGAACCTCACCGACACTCCTTCGCCCCAGGCCAACGACGAAGGCGGGATGGTCGGCGGGCCGCCGCCGAAGGGCTGAAGGGCGAGCCGACCCTTGCCGCGTTCTGCGGCTTTGCGGCCACCGCGAGTTGGGATATATCCGGCAATCGGCGGGAGGTGCGCTCGATGTCGTTCATCAAGGCCATGATCCTGGGTGCGATCCTGACCGGCGTGGTTTCGCTGATCGTGGGCTCGCAAGGCTCGGACGGCGGATTGCTGTCGATCTTTCCGGTCGACGTCCACGCCGCGAAGCTGCACTTCGAGCAGGTCCACAACTTCACGTTCTACTGGTCATGGCCGCTGTTCCTCGCCGGCAGCGGGCTCGCCTGGGCGATCATCCTGATGCTGGACTAGCGGCGGGCACGCCGCTCAGCCCAACAACACCCGCAGCCCGCGATGCAGGTCGGTCTGCGCCTGCGCCGCCAGGCGCGTGCCCGGGACCATCTCGAACGCGTGGATCGCGCCGGGATAGACGTGGAGCTCGGTGTGCACGCCCGCGTCGATCAGGCGGCGGGCGTAGTCGAGGTCCTCGTCGAGGAACAAGTCGAGCGCGCCGGTGGCGATGTAGGTCGACGGCAGGCCGGAAAGGTCTTCCGCGAGCGCGGGCGAGAACCAGCCCTTGCGGTGATCGGTCGGGTCGTAGTTCCCGCGCAGGCTTTCCCAGCCGAACCGGTTCTTCGCATGGGTCCAGATGAACTCGCCGGTGTGCGCGTTCTTCCACCGGTCGTCGGGCCCGCCGGTGCGCCAGTCGAGCATCGGATAGATCAGCACTTGCCCGGCGAGCCTGGGCCCGCCACGGTCGCGCGCCATCAGCGCGAGGCTGGCGGCAAGGCCGCCCCCGGCGCTCTCGCCCATCACCACGATCCGCGCGGGGTCGACGTTCAGCTCGTCCGCATGCTCGACCAGCCACAGCAGCCCGGCGTAGTTGTCCTCCTGCGGCGCGGGAAACGGGTTTTCCGGGCACAGCCGGTAATCGACCGACACGATCACGCAATCGTGCTCCTGCGCCAGCGGCGGCTTGGTGAGCCCGGCGTAGTCGGCGGTGCCGACCACCATTCCGCCGCCATGGATGTGCAGGATGGCGCCGCGCCCGCGCGTTTCGGACGGCGGATCGATCACCACCAGCTTCACGCCAAGATCGTTTGGTCCGCCGCCCTCGACCGGCGCCCGCGCCTCGCGGATCGGAAACGGCGGCGGCGGCAAGCCCGCGCCGGAGAACATCGGATTGGTGCGTACCTCGGCCAGCGTTTCGATGGTGAGATCAACGTCCGGCATGTCGAGCATCGGCAGGATCTCGGGATCGACCAGGTGGCGGCTTCTGCTCATTTCCTATCTCCCAATCTCGGCGAAGGCTTCGCCGGTGCCAGTTGGGCATCCGAAAACACGATCGGCGTTCTCAGGCCCGGCACTGGCGTACCGTCCTCGCGCGCGATGTCGAGCCGCATTCCGCGGGCGGCGATCTGCGGGTCGGCCAAGGCTTCGGCCACGGTGTTGATCGGGCCCGCCGGAACTCCACGATCGTCCAGCGCCGTGAGCAGCTTGTCCCGCTGCCAGCCGCGCGTCTTGTCTGCAACCGCCGCGGACACTTCTCCGCGCGCGGCGACCCTGCCCGCATTCGTCGCCCATCCGGGCTTCGCCGGAAGGCCGAGCAGTTCGACGAGCCGCGCGAACTGCTCGTCATTTCCGACCGCGACGATCACCCAGCCGTCGGCGGTGGGAAAAGCCTCGTACGGCACGATGTTGGGATGTGCGTTGCCGAGCCGGTGCGGCGCCTCGCCCGAAACCCAGTAGTTCATCGCCTGGTTGGCGAGCGTGCCGACCATCGTGTCGAACAGCGCCATGTCGATGTGCTGTCCGCGCCCAGTCGCCGCGCGCTGGATCAGCGCCGCCTGGATGGCGATCACCGCGTAAAGCCCGGTCATGATATCGGCATAAGCAACGCCAATCTTCTGCGGTGGCCCCGCCGGATCGCCGGTCAGGTCCATGATCCCGCTCATTCCCTGGACGACGAAATCGTAGCCGGCGCGCCCGGCATAAGGGCCAGTCTGCCCGAAGCCGGTGATCGAACAATAGATGAGGCGCGGGTTGAGCGCGGCGAGGCTTTCGTAGTCGAGCCCGAACTTCGCGAGACCGCCGACCTTGAAGTTCTCGATCACCACGTCGGCCTCACGGATCAGGTCGAGCACGCGGGCGCGGTCTTCTGCGTTGCCGAAGTCTGCCATAATCGAGGCCTTCCCGCGATTGGCGGCATGGAAATAGGCCGCGTCCCTGGTGCCATCGACGTTCTCGACGAACGGCGGGCCCCACCCGCGCGTCTCGTCGCCTTGCGGACTTTCCACCTTGATTACCTCGGCGCCAAGGTCGGCGAGCACTTGCCCCGCCCACGGCCCCGCCAGAACCCGCGCCAGCTCGACCACCTTGATGCCTTCAAGCGGCGCCATCCCGCCCCTTCTCCTGTTGAGAGGTTACTGCGGCGCGATATGGAAGATCCGTTCGGCGTTGCCGTGGCACAGCGCGTGGCGCTCTTCGTCGGTGCATTCGAACTCGTCGATGAACCGCACCGCCGGTTCCATCGGCTGGTAGGGGTAATCGATCGCCCACAGCACTTTGTCGATCCCGAGCTTGTCGATCGAATAGCGCAGCGCCAGCGGGTCCTCGACGCCGCTGTTGGTGACGTAGAAATTGTCCTGGAAGTACTCCGCCATGCTGCGCTGCGTCTTCTTGGCCCGGCCAGCCTTTTGCGCGCGGCTGTTCATGAAATTGATCCGCCAGAGCCAGAACGGCACCGCCTCGCCCATGTGGCCGATGCAGATCTTGAGGTTCGGGAATGCGTCGAACACGCCGCCGGCCATCATCCGCACCGCGTGGGTGCCGACTTCCATGCCGTAGCCCCACATCGCGCTGTCCATCCCGTAGTCCTGCAGCGGGCCCTTGAAGCCGTAGCTGGCGGCGCGCGGATGGATGTAGATCACCCGGTCGAGCGCCTCGGCGGCTTCGAGGATCGGCCAGAACTTGGGATCGTCGAGATATTCGTCGTACGTGTGGCTGTTGATCATGAAGCCGTTCATGCCGAGCTGGTTGATCGCCCGCTCCATCTCCTTGGCCGCGCGCTTCGGGCTATGCGGCGCCATGCTGGCGAGGCTGGCGAAACGGGTCGGGTATTTCTTGCAGAGCCCTGCGAGGATGTCGTTGGAAAGCGCCGCCAGCTCGGTCGCGGTGTCGGCATCGAACATCTGCACCCCCGGCGCGGTGAGCGCGAGCAGGTGCATGTCGACCCCGAACTGGTCCATCTGCTTGAGCCGGGTGTCCTCGGCATCCAGCAGTCCCTCGAGGAAATTGACCCCGGCATATTGGGTGCCGCCGCCTTCCTGATCGTAGATGCCCGCGACCAGCTGCTTGTCGAGGCTCTGCGACGGCCCTTGCGAAACCTTCTTCAGCTCGGCCGCGACCTCGGGGATCGACCAGGCTTCCTCGGTGGCGATCTTGCGGACTTTGGCGGCCATTGCGTGCTCTCCCATGGTTGTTGCGGCGACTTAAAGGGAAGCCTGGCGCGAGCGCAATGCCTCACACCGTGCCGAATCGCGCCGAATGCTCGCGGATTGTCGCCCCGATGTTCTCGTCGCTGTCGAAGTTGCCGTACCACCCTTGCGGCTCGTGCGGAGGGTCGCCCATGTACTGGGTGTCGCCCGGCTGGAAGCGGTGATCGCCGTGCTGTGCCCTCGCCTCGCCGCTCCAGCCCCAGAAGTTGGTGCCACTGACCGAGCCGCCCGCGTCCGAGCTGTGAGTTTCTGCCGCGGCGTAGATCAGCCTGTAATAACGCTCGCGGAAGGTGATCGGCACCCACGGATCGTAGAGCTCGCCGTCGCGTGGGAAGCCGAATTCCTCGAACACCAGCGGCTTGCCGGCCTTCTCGGCAAGGCGGATGTGGGTCGAGAGGTAATCTTCCACTTTGGCTTTTCCGGCTTCCCAAGTGCCGGCGAGATCCTTGCCGTCGACCCAGCCCCAATTGAGCGGCCAGATGTGCGCGGTGAGATAGTCGATGTTCCGGTGCGCGCGCAGCACGATGTCCTCGCGCCCGTTGGCAGCGATGGTGCCTTCCATTCCGAGCGAAACCAGCTGGTTCGGCGCGAGCTTGCGGATCATCGCGGCGCTGTCGTCGATCCATTTGTAGTAGCTCGGCAAGTGCGCCTCGATCGCCTCGGGCGTGGCGCCGGGGCGCGGCTCGTTGCCCAGCTGCCACGCCATGATCGTCGGATCCGCGGCGTAGCGCCGCCCGTTGATCGTGTTGGTCCGGCCGATCAGTGTGCCCAGGTAGTCGAAATAGCCCTGCATCGCCTGCGCGTTCGCGTAGAACCCGCTCGCCATGTCCGCGAATGCCGGCCACGGACGGGCGGGGTCGTTCATCTCCAGGTAGCTGCTGGTCGCCCAGTACAGCCGGGTCATGAACCCGCCCGACCACTCCCAGAAGTTCGAAACGTAAAGCACCGCGGTCATGTCGCGCTTGGCCATCTCGGCAAGCGCGAAATCCAGCCCTTCGAGCAGCGCTAGGTTGTACTTGCCCGCGCGGTCGACGAATCCCGGCCTGATCGCGTTCCGGAGCGGTCCTTCCTCCGCGCCCGCGAGCAGCCGGATGTTCGTGACGCCGAGGCCCTTCAGCCGCTCGAGCTCGCGCGTCAGCCGGGTACGGTCCCCCACCGGCTCGCCGCTGCCGAGCCAGGCGAGATACCACGCGTTGGCCCCGGCGTAGCGGTAGGGCTTGCCTCGCCGGGTGAAGCCTTTGCCATCGCGCCGGACGAACGGGTCGATCGCGCTCCTGGCCGTCGCGCATCCGCCCAGCAAGCCCGCCGCCGCAAGCCCCCCGAGGGCGCGGCGCCGGTCGATCCGCCACTTCATCCCGCTGCCTCCCTTCCGCGACCACGATGTTAGCGCCCGCCCGAACGAAGGGAAGAGCGCAGGCTCGGTCGGCTTGCCCACGCTTGCCAAACCCGTTGGCGCGCTCCACACCGCGCGGGCATCCGTCGGGGGCAGAGCGATCACCAAACGCGCCACTATCGTCGATATCGCGAAGGCGGCGGGCGTATCGCCCAAAACCGTTTCGCGCGTTCTCAACGAAGAGCCCCACGTGAAGCCGCAAGTGCGCGAACGGGTAAAGCACGCCGCGCGTGCGCTGGACTATCTCCCCAACGTCGCCGCGCGGGGGCTGATCACGCGCAAGAGTTATCTCATCGGGCTGACCTACGAGCGGCCGAGCCCGTCCTACGTCGTCGAGCTGCAGCGCGGCGCGCTCGAATGCCTTGAAAGCGAACGCTACCGCCTGGTGGTGCTGCCGTTCCATGACGCGCGCGCGCGGCGCGAGGAGCTGGTTGCGCTGCTGCGCTCGGCCGCGCTCGACGGAGTGGTGCTGGCCCCGCCGAGCTGCGACGTGCTGCCCGTGCTCGACGCGCTCGACAAAGCCGGCGTGCTCTACGCGCGCATCGCCCCCCATCTCGCGCCAGAGCGCGGGGTTTCGGCGGCGATGGACGACGTCGCTGCCGCGCGCGCTCTCGCGGAACATCTGCTCGCGCTCGGCCACCGGCGATTCGGAATCATCCTGGGCGATCCTACCCACTACGCCAGCGAGGCGCGCCTCGAAGGCTATCGCAAGGCGCTGGCGGCCGCCGGGATCGGGCTGGGCGAGGTGCCGATCGAGCAGGGCGACTTCACGTTTCCGAGCGGCGAAGCGGCGGCGGGCCGGCTGCTCGCACGCACGCCGCGGCCGACGGCGATCCTCGCCCAGAATGACGACATGGCGGTGGCCGCGATCCAGGCGGCGCGCGGTCTCGGGCTCGAGGTGCCCGGCGATCTCTCGGTCACCGGGTTCGACGATTCGGAAGTCTCGCGGCTCGTCTGGCCGCGGCTCACCACGGTGCGCCAGCCGGTGTTCGAGATGGCGCGCGACGCGACCGCGCGATTGGTGGGCCAGCTGGAAGGTGAAGAGCCGGGGCCGCCACGCCAGCACCCGCATCAGCTGATCGTCCGCGATTCGACCGCGGCGCCGAGCGATGGCGGCTGATCCCGGCAGCGACATACCGCTGCCCGAAAAGGTCGCGTTCGCGGCCGGCGACACCGGGTTCAACTTCGTCTGGCAGACGATCGAGCTCTACCTGTTGTTCTATTACATCAACGTGCTCGGGATCGCGCCGGGACAGGCCGCCGCGATCTTTCTGGTGGGCGGCGCGATCGATCTGGCGGGAGACCCGCTGATCGGAGCGCTGGTTGACCGCACGCGTGACCGGATCAGCGCGCGCGGCTGGATGGTCGTCGCCGGGCCGCCGCTGGGTCTCGCGCTTGCCGGTACCTTCCTGCCTCCCCCAGTGCCGGGCGCCTGGGGCATCGCCTTCCTTGCAGCGATGCATGTGCTGCTGCGGGTCACCTACAGCCTCGGCAACATCCCCTATGCCGCCCTGACCGCGCGGATCACCGGCGACCCGGCGGGCCAGGTCAGGCTGACCGGCGTGCGGATGCAAGGCGCCGCGGTCGGCGGCCTGATCGCCGCGCTCGTCTATTTCGCGTTTCCGCTGCGCGACCAAGTCGGCGGAGTGCCGCTCGGCGCGATCGCGCTTGGCTTTGGCGCCCAGCCTTTGTTCCTGCTCACCTGGCGCGGGGTGCGCGAGCGGGCCGAGCCGGCCGCGCAGCCGGTGCACTCGCTCGCCGCGCAGCTCGGCGGGGTCGCCGTCCTGCTGCGCCGCTCTCCGCCGCTGCGCCGGCTGCTCGTGCTGATCTTCGTCTCGGGAACGTCGTGCACGATCCTCTACAAAGGCCTGCTGTTCGTGTTTGCCGGCCTCGACGCGGTCGGCTGGGGCTATGCCGCGGCGGTGTTTCCGTCGATCGTGCTGTTCTGCGGCGCGCCGGCATGGGCGGCGCTCGCGACTCGCATCGGCCGGGTGACCACGCTGCGGCTGGCGAGTCTCATCTACGTTCTTGCCGTGAGCAGCGCATGGCTGTTCGGTTCGATCTTGGCGGTCGCGACCCCGCTGATGGCCCTCGCCGCGTTGGCTTCGGTCGGGATCTCGGTGATGTTCTTCGCGCTGGTTCCCGGCGTGATCGACGCGTGCGAGCGCGAGCTCGCGGCCGAAGGCTGCGCCGCGCGGGTTTTCGGCCTTGCCAACCTCGCCCGCAAGCTGGCGCAGGCGTGCGCGCCGCAAGTGATCGCCCTTGCGCTGGTCCTGCCCGGCGCCGGCGTGCTCGGCGCGATGGTGCTGACGGCGTTCGCCGCCCTCGCGGCCAGCCTCTGGTCTGTGCCGCGAAGCGGGGAGCTGCGCCGCTTGCGCATGGCTTGATGCGCGCGTCACGACGGGTTTTCGTCTCGATATTGTTGCAGGAAAGCAACCTTTGCGCGGCGGTGTGCGTAATTATGAATGCTGCATTGACAGCGTTGTCGGGATTTTGGTAGCGGTATCTTTAGCGGTCACAAACGAGGGTCGCAGACGGAATTATCCTGCGCCGGTTGTTTTGCGGCGCTAACGGGAGGGAGAGATTATATGCCTCGCTTACGGTGTGCACCGGCGCTCGCGCGCTCGGCTTCCGCGATTGCAGTCGCGGCTTTTTTTGTTAGCGCTACCACCGTTTTCGCGCAGGACGCGACACCCCCCGCGGCAGGGGACGACTCGGATGCGATCGTCGTCACCGGCGTGCGCGCCTCGCTCGACCAGTCGATGGACCTGAAGCGCAACTCCAGCGGCGTGGTCGACGGTATTTCGGCGGAAGACATCGGCAAGTTCCCCGACACCAATCTCGCGGAGTCGCTGCAGCGAGTCGCGGGCGTGTCGATCGACCGCGTGAATGGCGAAGGCTCGCAAGTGACGGTGCGCGGCTTCGGCCCGGGCTACAACCTCGTCACCCTCAACGGGCGCACCCTGCCGACCGCCAGCATCCCGGTGATCGGCCAGGACCAGGCGGGCGACGGCAACCAAGGCACGACCCGTTCGTTCGACTTCAACAATCTCGCCTCGGAAGGCGTCAGCCGGCTCGAGGTGTACAAGACCGCGCGTGCGTCGGTCACTTCCGGCGGGATCGGCGCGGCGATCAACATCGTCACCCGCAAGCCGTTGGATGGTGCCGCAGGTCTGCGGGGAACGATCAGCGCCAAGGCCGACTACGACAGCACGGACACCATCTACGACCGGGTCACGCCCGAAGTCTCGGGCCTCATCAACTGGGCCAATGCCGACGACACGTTCGGCATCAGCCTGTTCGGCAGCTGGCAGCGGCGCAACAACTCCGCACCGAGCGTCACGGTCAACGACTGGAACGTGATGACGTACGACCAGTTCATCGGCTCGGTCGGCACGCTGGTCACCCCGACGACGGTGATCAAAAACGCTCCGTCCGACGGTAACGAGCTGATCGGTTTCCCGAGCGACTCGCGCTACGAATATTCCGAATTCCAGCGCGAGCGCATCAACGGCCAGGCCGATATCGAATTCAAGCCGAGCGACAGCTTCACGATCAACATCGACGGCACGTATTACCAGAACAAGGCCAAGGAGCTCCGCACCGACCAGGCGAACTGGCTCAACCGCCCGTTCCGCGAAGTCGATTTCGACGGCAATCCCGACGTCGCGACCGCCACGTTCATCAACGATACCATCGGCGACGTGGTCAACGGCCATGTGACTGGCGTGAAGGACGATGGTTTCGAACAGCAGTATCGCGCCATCAAGGAGCGGACCTGGGACATCGGCGCCAACCTCAAGTGGGAAGCGACCAACAATCTCACGCTGGTGCTCGACGCGCACACCGCCAAGGCGGAAGCCCTGCCCGACAATCCGCTTGGCCAGACCTCAACCCTGGTGTCGATCGCCTCGCACGGCACCTACGGCCAGCAGCTGGCGATCGTCGACGGGTTCCCGCAGCAGACGATCCAGTTCAACGACGATCCCGCCCAGGGTGGCGACGGCAACGCCAACGGCACACTCGATCTCGGGGACCTCGGCACCCAGGTCGCGCGCAGCTACACCTCGACGCAGGACGACCGCGTGAACGAAGTGCGGCTCGACGGCGCGTGGGACATGGGCGGCGACAACCGCGTCGATTTCGGCGCGAGCTATCGCGACAACAAGATGCACGAAACCCAGATCAGCACCTATCAGGCGCTGGGGGACTGGGGTGTCGCGCATGTTGGCGACGTCGCGCAGCACGCGGGCGACCTGGTAGAAACGTTCTGCCTGACCTGCAAGTTCACCCACTTCGACCCCGGCTCGACCGGCGACTCGCTGATCGCTTTCCGCGGCGACGCGACCCAGCTGTGGAACGCGCTCACCCCGCTCTACCCGGGCGCGGGCACGGTGAACGGCAACGCGAACAATTCGGTGCGGGAGAAAGTCTGGGCCGCTTACGCGCAAGTCGATCTCAACGGCACCATGCTGGGGCGACCGTGGAACATCGTCGCCGGGGTGCGCTACGAGCATACCGACTCGACCTCGACTTCGGTCATCCAGATCCCGCAGACGGTGGTCTGGCAGGCGGACAACGACTTCGGCACGACGCTCTCGTCCGACCTGCAGCCCAACACGGTCACGAACAGCTACGATCACATCTTGCCGGCGCTCGACTTCTCGGTCGACTTGACCGACACGCTCAAGGCGCGCGTGTCGTACGGCAAGACGATCGCGCGGCCGGATTTCGGCTCGCTGTTCTCGAACGTCAGCATCGGCGATCACACCCCGAACCGGCCGACCGCGATCGGCGGCATTCCTTCGGCGACCAGCGGCAACCCGCTGCTGGTGCCGCTGGTGTCGGATAACTTCGATGCTTCGCTCGAATGGTACTTCCAGCGCTCGAGCTTCGTCTCGGTCGGCTTCTTCGACAAGCGGGTGAAGAACTTCGTCGGCACCGGCCAGGAAGATCACACCGAATTCGGCCTGACCGATCCCAGCTCGGGCGCCGCGGGCACCCGGTCGGGCGATGCGCTGAACTACCTCAAGAGCATCGGTGCGAACCTGTCGGACGTGAACTACTTCACGATGACGGCGCTGGTCGATCAATTCGGCCTCGCCGCCGCCGAAGCGCAGTTCCAGGCCCACTACAGCGGCGGAAACCTGGATCAGGGCTTCGTCGACTCGACGCTTGCCGCGTACGACGTGAAGGGCAATGCCGACGACCCGCTGATGGTCTACCAGGTCAAGCAGCCGGTGAACAACAAGGAAGGGCACATCTACGGCGTCGAGCTGCAGGGCCAGTACTTCCTCGGCAACACCGGCCTCGGGGTCACCGCCGCGTACACTCTGGTTCGGGGCGACGTGAACTTCGACATCACCGCGGATCCCACCGCCGATCAGTTCGCGCTGCTCGGCCTGTCGGACACGTTCAATGCTTCGCTGATCTTCGAGAAATACGGCATCTCCGCCCGCGTCACCTACAACTGGCGCGACAAGTATCTCTCGAACGGGAACCGCGGCGGCTATCGCAGCCCGGTGTTCGTGGCTCCGTATCACCAGATCGACTTCAACGTCAGCTACGACGTGACCCCGCACCTGGCGCTCTCGGTCGAAGGGATCAACGTGACCAAAGAGGACACGAAGACCTACGCCCGCACCGAGAACGAGCCGTGGTTCATCGTGCAGGGGGCAAGCCGGTACATGTTCGGCGCACGCTACAAGTTCTGAGCCTGACCCCCGTCAGGCAGGAAATGAGGGGCGAGGCCGCCACTTTCGGGTGGCGGCCTTTCCTTTTTCCGGCGGAAATTCGGTCCTTTTGCCTTTCGCGCCTGGCTTCTTTGGCCCAAACCAAGGCTCGCAGATGACCCACACCACGCGCCTCGACAATGTCGCGCATGCCCGGCTCCGGATCGCCACCGGGCACGGGGCGGAATATGGCGACGCGGTCAACCAGATCGCGCTGTTCTTGCCCGAATTCGAGGACGCGCAGCGGCACTATCCGATCCTGTTTCGCAGGCAGGAGAACGGCTCGTTGCAGGCGGTGGCGATCCTCGGGCTCGACCGCGACGAGAACCTGTTTCTCGACGGCGAGCGGTGGGCGGCGGCCTACGTTCCCGCCATGGCCCGGCGCGGGCCGTTCCTGATCGGCATGGCCGAGGGCGAGCCGATGATCCATGTCGACCTCGCCAATTCCCGCATCGTCGACGAAGGCGAAACGGGCGAACCGTTGTTCCTGCCGCAAGGCGGCCATGCTCCGGCGCTCGAGCGGGCGCTCGATGCATTGCGCGCGATCCATCTCGGGCACGAAGCGGCACCGGGCATGACCCGGCTGTTCGACGAGCTGGAGCTGGCGCAGCCGGTCTCGCTCAATGTCCAGGTCGCAGACAATCACAGCTACAATTTCAAGGACTACCTTGCGATCACGCCGGAACGGATCGTGGCGCTCGATGCGGAACGGCTGGCCAGGCTCAATCAGGCGCGCCTGCTGATGCCCGCGGTGTTCGCCGCGTCCTCGCTCGCCAATATGAACCAGCTGATCGCGCGTAAACGGGCCCGGATGGCGTAGCCGGTGGCGAGTGCGCCCTCCCTGCCCCCAGAGCTTCCGCCGGTCGAAACCCGCGAAGGTCCGCTGCCGCGCGGCCCGGCTTGGCAAGCGCTGGTCGCCGAAAACCGCCCGGTGCTGTTCAAGCGCGCGGCAGCACACTGGCCGCTGGTCCAGGCGGGCCAGCGCTCGGCGCGCGCTGCCGCCGAGCACGTCGCGAGCTTCCACTCAGGCCAACCGGTTGTGGTCTACCGCGCCGAACCGGCCGAAGGCGGCCGGTTCTTCTACAACCCGGCGGTCGACGGCTTCAACTTCACCGCCGCGCACGAGCCGCTCGCGCCAGTGCTCGACGAGTTGCTCGCGCCGGGCAGCGACGAACGGCAGTCGATCTACATCGGCTCGACCGACCTCGGGATCTATTTCCCGGGGTTGGACGAGGCCAACACGCTCGAGCTCGGCGAGATCGATCCGGCGCTCGCTGACGGGGTCACCAAGTCGATCTGGCTCGGCAATCGTACCACCGCGACCTGCCATTACGACTTTTCGCACAATATCGCGGTCTGTGCGGTCGGCCGGCGGCGGTTCACGCTGTTCCCACCCGAGCAGGTGGCGAACCTCTATCCCGGTCCGATCGAGCCGACGCCGGGCGGACAAGTCGTCTCGATGGTCGACTTCAAGGCCCCCGATCTCGCCCGCTTCCCGCGTTTCGCCGACGCGCTTGCAGCCGCCCACGTCGCGGAGATGGAGCCGGGCGACGTGCTCGCCTATCCGGCGATGTGGTGGCACCACGTCGAAGCGCTCCGCGGTTTCAACGCGCTCGTCAACTACTGGTGGAATGCGGTGCCGGCCTACATCGACAGCCCGCAGGTCACCCTGCTTCACGCGCTGCTTTCCTTGCGCGACCGCCCGCCGGCGGAAAAGGCGGCCTGGCGCGCGGTGTTCGACCATTACGTGTTCGGCGACCCCGAGCAGCCGCGCGCCCACCTGCCGGCGCATGCCCAGGGGGCACTCGCCCCGATCGATGACACGCTCGCCCGCCGCCTGCGCGCGCTCGTGACACGGAGGCTTCAACGATGAGCTCCATGCCCAAGCCGCTTCGCGTGGTGGTCGCCGGAGGCGGCACCGCCGGGTGGATCACCGCCACCGCGCTGGTGCGCCAGCTCGGCGGGCTGGTCGACGTGACCTTGGTCGAGAGCGAGGAAATCGGCACGATCGGCGTCGGCGAATCCTCGGTTCCGACCGCGCACTCGTTCCACGAGTTCCTGAAGATCGACCAGCAGGCATTCATGAGCGCCAGCCGGGCGACCTTCAAGCTGGGCATCTCGTTCGAGAACTGGGCGCGCGACGGCGACCGTTACATCCACAGCTTCGGCACGATGCCGCTGCGCACCTGGACCACTGATTTCCAGCACTTCTGGCTCGAAGCGCGCTCGCGCGGCGAGGCGGAAGAGATCGGCGCTTATTACCTCGAACACGAAGCCGCCCGGCTGCACAAGATGGACCTCTCCGGCCCGCAGAAGCCCAACTATGCCTACCACCTCGACGCGAGCCTCTATGCGCGGTTCCTGCGCCGCATCGCCGAGAACGACGGCTGCGTCCGCCGCGAAGGCAAGATCGCCCGCGTCGAGCGGCACGGCGAGAGCGGCGACATCGCCGCATTGGTGATGGAAGACGGCGGCCGCGTCGAAGGCGATCTGTTCATCGATTGCACCGGCTTCCGCTCGGTGCTGCTGGGCCAGACGCTGGAGACCCCGTTCGAGGACTGGCTGCACTGGCTGCCCAACGATTCCGCCTGGGCGACGCAAAGCGAAGCGGTGGAACCGCCCTACCCCTATACCCGCTCGATCGCGCACGGCGCCGGCTGGCAATGGCGCATTCCGCTGCAGCACCGGATGGGCGCGGGCTTCGTGTTTTCGAGCGACCATCTCGATGCCGACCGGGCGCGGACGCAATTTCTCGAGGAGCTCGAAGGCCGGCCGCTGCGCGAGCCGCACCTGATCCGCTTCCGCGCCGGACGCCGCCGGAATGCATGGGTGCGCAACTGCATCGGCATCGGCCTGGCGAGCAATTTCGTCGAGCCGCTGGAATCCACGACCATCCACCTGATCATGATCGCGGTGACCCGCCTGATCCAGCTGTTCCCATTCGGCGACGACTGGGAGGGGCTGCGCGCCCGGTTCAACGAGATGGGCCAGACCGAGATCGAGCGCATCCGCGATTTCATCATCCTGCACTACAAGCTGACCGAGCGCGACGACACGAGCTTCTGGAACTGCGTCCGCACAATGGACATTCCCGACAGCTTGCGCCAGCGGATCGAGATCTTCGCCGAGAACGCGGTCGCCTGGCAGTCGGTCGAGGAAATCTTTCGCGTCGATAGCTGGATCCAGGTCTGCCTCGGCCAGCGGCTCACGCCGAAGAGCTGGCACCGTCTGGGCGCGCTGATGAGCGAAGGGCGCCTCAAGCATTCGCTGGAGGACGTTCGCACCCGCATTGCCGCGGCGGTGGAGCGAATGCCGACGCAGCAAGAGTTCCTGGAGCGCTACTGCCCCGCCACCTCGGATTAAGCATCGGATGGATCGGAAAATACCGGATTTGCACAATTGACAACGATGTCACATTGGTGAACTGATGCGGCCGCGCTGAGTGCGGCAGAGACGGCTTCCGGCCGTGACGCAAAGGCGCGACGGTTTGGAGGGGCCATTGATCCGTTTTCGCGTTGTCGGGCTGTGCGCGATGCTGTTTGTCGCCGCGTGTGCCGGAAAATCTCCCGAGACCGCGGATCCCGACGGGCCCGGCGTCGCGCATCCCGATATCTGGCCGCAATACATCTATCCGGCCAAGCTTGACGCGGCGGGGGAAGCGCACGTCCAGGCGCTGCTCAAGCGGATGACGCTGGAGGAGAAGATCGGCCAACTGGTCCAGGCTGACATCGACAGCGTGACCCCCGAGGAGGTGAAGAAATACCACCTCGGCTCGGTGCTGGCCGGCGGCAACAGCGGCCCCAACGGCAACGACTTCGCCCCCGCACCCGAATGGCTGAAGCTCGCCGACCGGTTCTGGGAAGCCTCGGTCGACACATCGGACGGCGGAGTGGGCATTCCGGTGATCTGGGGGATCGATGCGATCCATGGTCATGCGAACATCATCGGGGCGACGGTGTTTCCGCAGAACATCGGGTTGGGTGCGATGCGCGATCCTGCCCTGATCGAGAGGATCGGCGCGGCGACCGCGCAGGAAATCCGTGTGACCGGCCAGGAATGGACGTTCGCGCCCACCGTTACCGTGCCGCAGGACTATCGCTGGGGCCGCGCCTACGAAGGCTATTCGTCCGATCCCAAGCTGGTCGCGTCATACGCCGGCGCGATGGTCAAGGGCCTGCAGGGCGGCCCCAACGCGCAGAACCAGCTCGCGACCGACAAAGTGATGGCCTCGACCAAGCACTTCCTGGCGGACGGCGGCACCACCGACGGCGTCGACCAGGGCAACGCGCAGATTTCCGAGGAACAGCTCCGCGACATTCACGGGCTGCCGTACGGCCCTGCGATCGAAGGCGGCGTCGCCACCGTGATGGCGAGCTTCAGCAGCTGGCAGGGCGTGAAGATGGCCGGCAACAAGAGCCTGCTGACCGGCGTGCTCAAGGATCGCATGGACTTCGGCGGGTTCGTCGTGTCCGACTGGAACGCGCACGGCCAGGTCAAGGGCTGCACCAACGAGGATTGCCCGCAGGCGCTGCTCGCCGGGATCGACATGTACATGGCGCCCGACACCTGGAAGCCGATCTACGAGCACCTGCTGGCCGAGGCGAAAGCCGGCACGATCCCGATGGCGCGGATCGACGACGCGGTGACGCGGATCCTGCGGGTCAAGCAGCGGATCGGCCTGTTCGAGGCACCCAAGCCTTCCGCGCGTCCGCTCGGCGGCAAATGGGACGTGCTCGGCTCGCCCGAGCATCGCGCGATCGCTCGGCAGGCGGTGCGGGAATCGCTCGTCCTGCTGAAGAACCAGGGCGTGCTGCCGCTGAAGCCGGGCGGGCACCTGCTGGTCGCCGGCGACGGCGCAGACGACATCGCGCGCGCGAGCGGGGGGTGGACGATCACCTGGCAGGGCAGCGGGCTCACCAACGCCGATTTCCCCGGCGGCACCTCGCTGTGGAAGGGGCTGAACGATGCAGTCGGTGCGGCGGGCGGCAACGCCGAACTCTCGCCTGACGGCAGCTTCAAGACCAGGCCCGATGCGGCGATCGTCGTGTTCGGCGAGAAGCCTTACGCCGAATTCCAGGGCGACCGGCCCTCGCTCCAACTCGATCCCGACCTCACCGCCCCTTATGCAGTGATGAAGAAGCTGAAGGCGCAAGGCATTCCGGTGGTTGCGGTAATGATCACCGGCCGTCCGCTGTGGGTGAATCCCGCGCTCAATCTGGCCGATGCGTTCGTGGTCGCGTGGCTGCCGGGCAGCGAAGGCGAAGGGCTCGCCGATGTGTTGGTGGGCGACGCTTCAGGCAAGCCGCGGTTCGACTTCCGCGGCAAATTGCCCGCCGCCTGGCCGAAGACCGGGAGCATGAAAGACGGCGCGCTCTATCCGTTCGGCTATGGCCTCGACTATGCCAGCGCCCGTGCCGCGTGGACCCCGCTTTCCGAAGACAGCGGGGTGAAGCTGGCCGGCGACACCCGGCGGTGGTTCGCAGGCGGTGTGCCCGCGCCGAGCTGGTCGCTCGAGATCGCCGATCCGTCCGCGCCGGGCAGCCAGACGCGGATCACCACCGTCCCGGCCGCGGCGCTGAACGGCCGTGCGCACGTCACCGCGGCCGAGTTCGGCGTGCAGGAAGGTGCCCGGCGCTTCCAGATTGCGAGCGGCAAGGCGGCGGTCTCGCTCTCGACCGCCGATGCGGTGAACATCAGCCGGGAGACCAATGGCGACGTGATGCTGCTGGTGACCCTGAAGATGACCAAGGCCCCGCAGAAGGCCGCGCTCCAGATGCGCAACGGCACCAGCGTGACCGGGGCGGCAAATGTTTCGATTCCCGTCAGCGGCAAGTTCGTACGCTATGGCCTGCCGCTCAAATGCCTGCGCGACAAAGGCGGGAACATGAGCAACGTCGCTGCCCCGTTCGTGTTCGAAACCGACGGCGCCGCCGATTACCAGATCGGCGAAGTCCGGCTCGGCACCGACGCGGAACGGAAACTGCCTTGCAGGTGAAGGCCACGCGGCCAGCCGAACAAGCTGCGCCCAGGCGGCCAGGTCGCGCCGCGCGCCATGCCCATCAGTGGAAGGTCTCGGTCTCCGGATCGACGCGGCGCAGGGCCTTCGCCTTGCCCGCCGCAATCGCGAACGCGCACAGCACCGCATAGCAGATCGCCGGGACGATCAGCGCGGTCACATACCCGGCGCTATCGGCGACACGGCCGACCAGCAGCGGCATGAACGCGCCGCCGACGATCGAGGTGCACAGGAACCCCGAGGTCGCCTCCTCGCTCGCGCTCGAGCGCTCAAGCGTGAGGGTGAAGATCACCGGAAACATGATCGAGTTGAACAAGCCGATCGCCAGCGCGACGAACCCGGCCGAGACGCCGCCGGCCCCGACGACGTAGAGGCACATCGCGCAGGCGACCGCGGTAAACAGCGTCAGCAGCCGCGCCGCATCGACCTTCGCCAGCAGGCCCGAGCCGATCGCCCGGCCGACCATCGCCCCGCCCCAGTAGAACGCGACCGCCTTGCCCGCGGCTTCGAGGTTCACCCCGCCGGCATGGAACCCGCCCATTGCATGGCCCAGCAAGGGGACGGTGAATGGAACCTCGCTCACGCCCCAGACCGCGTCCGAATTGAGGAACAGCGCCATCTGCGAGCCGATCGATACTTCCGCGCCGACGTAAAGGAAGATCGCGAGCCCGCCGAACAGCGCCCAGCGCGAGGCCAGCGCCTCCCCGATCAGCGCCCCAATGCCTTTGCCCGCGGCTGGCGCTGGCGCGGCGCCGGCCACGGTGCGGCGGGCGAGGAAGAAGAACGCCAGCAGCAGCACGATCAGCGCGCAGATCCAGAAGTAGGCCCGATCGATTCCGCCGAGCGCGGCGGCGCGGACTTGCGGCGTCACCACCGTGCCCGCCTTGACCTCGACCCCTTTCAGGAACAGCGACGCGCCGATCAGCGGACCGATGAAGGTGCCGAAGCTGTTGAAGGTTTGCGAGAACGTCAGCCGGAAGTGGCTGCCTGTGGGATCGCCGAGCGCAGCCGCGAGCGGGTTCGCGGCGACTTGCAGGATCGCGATCCCGCTCGCCAGCACGAACAGCCCGAGCAGCACCAGCGGATATATCGCAAGGTTCGCCGCCACCAGCATGATCACGCAGGCGAGTGCCATCATCGCCAGCGCCAGCAGGATCGAGGGCACCGCGCGCAGGCGGGCGATCAACGCCGCGGCAGGAAACGAGACCAGGCCATAGGCGATGAAGAACGCGAACGTGGAAAGCTGCGCTTCGGCGTTGGAGAGGGTGAAGATCCCCTTCACCGCCGCCACCAGCGGGTCGATCAGCGAAGTGATGAACCCCCACGCGAAGAACAGCGTGGTCACCGCCGCGAACGCCGCGCCAACTCCGGCGCCGGTCGCGCCGCGCGCAGGTTTGCTCATCGGTCCAGCCATCGGTGAATCTCCCTCTGGAGGCCTGTGGTAACGTTATCGCGCACCGGCGCAAGCGAAGGAAAATGGGCGACTCTTTATTTCCGTTCCCGGCTGGAAAGCGGGCCTTTAGCCGCCCCCGCCGGCCACCGCGTAAGGCCCGACCAGCACTCCGGTGAACAGGCCCGAATTGACCGAAGCGAGCGGAGCGATGTCGATCCCTGCCGTAAGCGTGCGCCATTTGCCGCCGACGGCAGGCCGCCAGGCGAGATCGGCCGTGCCCTCGGCGATCGAGATCCGAACCTCTACTGTACTTGAGGTTAGCGCCTCGCCCTCGGCCAACGGGACCCCGTAGGGGGATTCCCGCTCCGAAGCGCGGCGCCGCGCGACGACCCGCGCCTTGCCGTCGGCGTCCCGCTCGATCCCCACGGCAAGAAAGCTGTGCTCGCTGGCGAACGCCATCAGGCCTGCAAAGTCGCCCGAATGCGCAGCCGCGAAGGAGAAGGTTGCGCTGAGGGTCGCGGACGGGTGCCTCAGGCGACGCCCGAGGAAGCTCGGATAACCTTTTGAACCTGCGGGATCGGCGCCCGCCACCAGATCGAGGCCGCCATGGTCCCGATCGAGTGCAAACCATTGGTCCGGTCCTCCCCCGCGCATCCGCAGCCATTCGCCGGACAGGACGGGCGCGTCGAACCGTTCGGTCCATTGCGCCCACTCAGTGCCTGCCGAGGGCGGCAGCGCCGGCTTCTTCGCTTCGAACGGCGCCGCCTCTCCGGGGTCGAGGAAGCGCGGCCAGCCATCCTCCCAGCGCACCGGCAGCAGCCAGGTCTCGCGCCCCAGCAAGGTGAGCTGGTCCCGGAACGGGCGCGTCGCGAGGAAAATGCCCCACCAGCTTCCATCGTCGAGATGAACGAGATCGGCATGGCCGGTCGCCTCGACCCGGTTCGGGCGGTCCTTCGGCAGGTCGCGCTGGGTGAGGATCGGGTTTACCGGCCCCGCCACATACGGCCCCTCGACCTTGCGCGAGCGGTAGATCGTCTCCGAATGGTTCTCCGCCGTGCCGCCTTCGGCCGCCATCAGGTAATACCACCCGCCCGCCTTGTAGAGATGCGGCCCCTCCGCCCAGATCGGCTTGTCCTCGGGATGGACGCCGCCGTCGACCAGCACCGTGCGTGGGCCAGTCAGCTTCCCGCTCGCGAAATCGAACTGCTGGAGCCAGATCGCGCGATGCCCCTCATAGCGTGGCGGTTCGGGCGGCGCGCCGTTGTTCACCACCCACCCGCGGCCGTCCTGATCGACGAACAGCGAGGGGTCGATCCCCTCGAAATCCAGCCACACCGGATCGGACCACGGCCCCGCGGGATCCTTGGCGGTGACGTAGAAGTTCCCTCCGCAGCGGGTGCAGGTGTTGAAGATGTAGAACGTGCCCGCGCGATAACTGATCGCCGGAGCGTATAGTCCGTCGGTGGCCACGTTCAGGCCGGCGAAGTTCATCTCGCCCGGCCGGTCGATCGCGTGGCCGATCAATTTCCAGTGGATGAGATCGGTGCTGTGGAACACCGGCAACCCCGGCCACCATCCGAACGTCGAGGTGACGAGGTAGAAGTCCCTGCCCACTTTCACGATCGACGGATCGGGGTGGAAGCCCGGCAGCACCGGATTGCGGTAATCGTCGGGCGCGGGCTCAGCTTCGGGTTGCGCGGCATATGTCACTTCGAAAAAGTGCGCCGTCGGCGCCGCGACGGCGCCTTGAGCGAGCGTTACCATTGCGGCCAAAGCCGTTCGGATGCACAGGCTCGCCCTCATGCCGGTCTACTCCCCTCAAAATGGCCCTTCGCGGGCTTGCTCTCGCCCCGAGGCGTGCCTATGGTAGCGCTATCAGTTGGGAGAGCAAGAATCACCGCATGACCGTAAGCCTGAGCGACATCCTGCCGCTGGACCACGCCAGCGGCAATTTCCTTGGGCGCGCGCTTTCGCCCGAGGGCCCGTGCGTGCTGTCGATCCGCAAGGGGGCGATCTTCGACATCACCGGCGAGGTGGCGACGAGTTCCGGAGCGATCGCGCGCCGCAAGTTCTCCGGCGGCCGCGAGCTCGGCCCGGTCGAGGCCGGCCTGCCTTCCGGCTGGAGCCTGCTCTCGCCGATCGACCTGCAATGCGTGAAGGCCTGCGGGGTGACGTTCGCGGTCTCGGCGATCGAGCGTGTGATCGAGGAGCGCGCGCGCGGCGATTCCGCCAAGGCCGCCGCGATACGGGAGATGCTGGAAGACAAAGTCGGCCAGGGCATCCGCGCGGTCGTGCCCGGCAGCAGGGAAGCCGCCGACCTCAAGGCCGCGCTGATCGAGGAAGGCATGTGGTCGCAGTACCTCGAGGTGGCGATCGGCCCGGACGCCGAGGTGTTCTCGAAATCGCCGGTGCTCTCGACCGTCGGGCCCGGCGCCCAGATCGGCGTGCGATCGGATTCGGCATGGAACAACCCCGAGCCCGAGGTGGTGCTGGCGGTGGATCCCGATGGTGAGATCGTCGGCGCGACATTGGGCAACGACGTGAACTTGCGCGATTTCGAAGGTCGCTCGGCGCTGCTGCTGTCGAAAGCCAAGGACAACACCGCGAGCTGCTCGATCGGCCCATTCATTCGCCTGTTCGACGACGGCTTTACGCTGGACGACGTGCGCCGGGCGAACGTCGATCTGGTGATCGAAGGCCGGGACAACTACCGGCTCGAGGGCACCAGCCTGATGAGCGAGATCAGCCGCGATCCGCTCGACCTGGTCGAACAGACGCTGAGCGAGCACCACTATCCCGACGGCTTCGTGCTGTTCTGCGGCACACTGTTCGCGCCTACCCAGGATCGCGAGACGCCCGGCGGCGGGTTCACCCACAAAGTGGGCGACACCGTGACGATCAGCTCGCGCCGGCTCGGCACTTTGACCAACACCGTCACCACCTCGCGCGATGCGCCGGCCTGGGAAATGGGCTTTGCCGCGCTCGCCCGCAATCTTGCCGCGCGCGGCCTCATCGACAGGATTTGAGCACAACCGAATGACCCAGACACTGGCCCATTACATCGGCGGCGAGTTCACCGGCGCGTCGGACGCGCTGAAGAGCGTCAACCCGTCGAACATCGACGAAATCGTCGCCGCCTTCCCCGAAGGCGGCGAGGCAGACGTGAACGCCGCGGTCGCTGCGGCCAAGGCGGCGCAGCCGGGTTGGGCCAACGCTTCGCCCGAAGTGCGCGCCGACCTGCTCGACAAAGTCGCCAACCTGATCTTCGCCCGCGCAAACGAGCTTGGCGAGCTGCTCGCGCGCGAGGAAGGCAAGACGCGGGCGGAAGGCGTGGGGGAGACGATGCGCGCGGCGCGCATCTTCCGCTATTTCGGCGGCGAAGCGCTACGGCGGCATGGCTTCACGCTCGAATCCACCCGCCCGGGGCTCGACGTCGCGACCTATCGCGAGGCGGTGGGCGTGGTCGGCCTGATCACCCCGTGGAACTTCCCGATCGCGATCCCGGCGTGGAAGTCCGCGCCGGCGCTGGCGTTCGGCAATACAGTGGTGTGGAAGCCGGCCAACGTCACCCCGGCGATGGCCGCTGCGCTGACCCGGATCATCCACGAGGCGGGCGTTCCGCCGGGCGTGTTCAATCTGGTGCTCGGGCGCGGCAGCGTCGGCCAGGCGATCGTCGATCATCCCGACGTCGCGGCGGTGAGCTTCACCGGCAGCCAGCAGGTGGGCGCGCAAGTCGGTGCCTCCGCGATGAAGCGGCAGGCGCGGGTGCAGATGGAGATGGGCGGCAAGAACCCGTTGGTGGTGCTGGCCGACGCCGACCTCGACAAAGCGGTGGCGATCGCGGCCGACGGTGGATTCATCCAGACCGGCCAGCGCTGCACCGCCTCCAGCCGGGTGATCGTGGAGGACGCAATCCACGACGCATTCGTCGCCGCGCTGGCGGAGCGCGCGCTGAGCCTCAAGGTCGGCCCGGCGCTGGTCGAGGATACCCAGGTCGGCCCCGCCTCGAGCGAGGGTCAGTTCGAGCAGAACCTGCGCTATGTCGGCATCGCGCGCGATGAAGGCGGGCGGCTCGCGGCGGGCGGCGACAAAGTCCAGAGCGAGACGCCGGGATACTTCATGCAGCCGACGGTGATCGCCGACACCAACCCCGACATGCGGATCAACAACGAGGAAGTGTTCGGCCCCGTCGTCTCGACCGTGCGGGTGAAGAACTATGAGGAAGCGCTGGCGATCGCCAACCGCGGTAATTTCGGCCTCTCCGCCGGGATCGTCTCGAACAGTGCGAAATACATCCGCGATTTCCGCAAGAACGTGCGCGCCGGCATGGTGATGGTGAACCTGCCGACGGCGGGGGTCGACTACCACGTGCCGTTCGGCGGCACCCGCGGCTCGAGCTACGGCCCGCGCGAACAGGGCTTCGCGGCGGTGGAATTCTACACTCAGATCAAGACCGTCTACACAGGGGATTGAACACTTGGCGGAGGGAATCATGCAGCCGATGACCGGATCGGCGATCTATCCGAGCCTGGTGGCCAAGAAGGTGATCATCAGCGGCGGCGGCTCGGGCATCGGCGAGGGGATCGTCGAGGCGTTCGTGCGCCAGGGCGCTGCCGTCGCGTTCGTCGACGTGCTGCAGGACGCGAGCGAGGCACTGCTCGCGCGCCTGGCCGATGCGCCGATCGCGCCGATCTTCATCTATTGCGACATCACCGATTGCGCCGATTACGGCGCCAAGATCGCGCGGATCATCGAGCGGCTGGGCGGGTGTGACGTGCTGATCAACAACGCCGCCAACGATGATCGCCACAAAGTTTCCGAGGTGACGCCCGCCTATTGGGACGAGCGGATGGCGGTGAACCTGAAGCACCAGTTCTTCGCCGCGCAAGCGGTGATCCCGGCGATGAAGGCGGCCGGCGGCGGCAGCATCGTCAATCTGGGCTCGATCAGCTGGCACCTAGGCCTGCCCGAGCTGACGCTGTACCAGACCGCCAAGGCCGCGATCGAGGGCCTGACCCGCAGCCTGGCGCGCGATTACGGGCGCGACAACATCCGGGTGAACACGATCGTCCCCGGCAACGTCCAGACGCCGCGGCAGATGAAGTGGTATACGCCCGAGGGCGAAGCCGAGATCGTCTCGCAGCAATGCCTCGACGGGCGCATCCAGCCGCTGGACATCGCGGCGATGGCGCTGTTTCTTGCCTCTGACGATGCGCGTTATTGCACCGCGCACAACTATTGGGTGGATGCCGGATGGTGCTAGACGTCGAAGTCCGCGAGGTTCTTCACACCGGGTGCACGCTCGGCGAAGGCGCATTGTGGGATGCCGAGCGCCAGCTCGTGTGGTTCGTCGACATCAAGCAGCACCACGTGTGGCACTACGATCCGGCAACCGGCAGCAATGCCCGCGCCCAGGCGCCCGACCAGGTCGCCTGGGTGATCCCGGCGGACAACGGGTTGCTGCTGTGCGGGCTCAAGGAAGGGCTGTGGACCTTCGATCCCGAGACGCAGAAGTTCGCCCGGGTAGCGGGCATCCCCGGCGAGCCGGCGAGCAACCGCAACAACGATGCCTGCACCGACGCGCGCGGGCGGGTGTGGCTCGGCACGATGGACGATGGCGAGAAGGACGAGACCGGCCGGTTCTACCTGTTCGACCGCGGCAAGGTGACGCCCATGGGCCCGGACCGTATCGCGATCACCAACGGCCCGGCCTGCAACCGCGAGGGGACCAAAGTCTATTTCACCGACACGCTTGGCAAGAAGATCCTGGTCGGCGCGATCGAGGACGACGGCAGCCTCGGCGCGGTAAAGCTGTTCACCGACGTGTCGAAGTACTTCCCCGATGCCCATCCCGACGGGCCGGTCTGCGATGCGGAAGGCTATCTGTGGAGCGGGCTCTACGGCGGCGACCATGTCGCCCGCTTCGCGCCCGACGGCACGCTGGACCTGAGCGTGCCGATGCCGACCTCGAATCTCACCAAGCTGTGCTTCGGCGGGCCGGACATGAAGACCGTCTACGTCACTTCCGCGCGCGCGGGGTTGAGCGCCGACAAGCTCGCCGCGCAGCCGCTTGCCGGCAGCCTGCTCGCGTTCGACGCGCCGGTCGCCGGGTTCGCAGCAGCCCGGGTCAAGCTCGCGTGACGAAGCTGGCGCCGCTCGCCGCTGCGGCGGCGCTGGTCGCCAGCCCCGCATTAGCCACCCCCGCCCTCGCGCCGGTGTGGAGCGATCACATCGTCGTCCAGCGGGGCAAGCCGATCGTGGTCGAAGGCACCGCGACGCCGGGGGCGCAGATCAGCGCGATGCTGGGCGATGCGCGCGGCGTGACTCTGGCGGACGGGGGCGGGCGTTTCGCGATCCATTTTCCGGCGCGCAGCGCGAGCTTCGATCCGCTGACGCTCACCATAGGAGAAGGCCAGGACACGCCGGTCAAGATCCACGACATCCTGGTAGGCGACGTGTGGCTGTGCTCGGGGCAGTCGAACATGGAGCTGCCGGTCTCCCGCGCGTCCGACAGCTCCAACCAGATCGCCGCCTCGGCCGACGACGGGCTGCGCCTGCTGACGATCCCCAAAGTAACCGCGACCGAGCCCTCGGACGCATTCGGTCGCCCGATCCAATGGGTGAAGGCCGCGCCCGACACCGTGCCCGATTTCTCCGCGGCGTGCTTCTACATGGCGCAGAAGCTGCGCAAGGACCTGAAGATCCCGATCGGCGCGATCCATTCGAGCTGGGGCGGCTCGCAGATCCGCGCGTGGGAGACCCCCGAGGCCGGAGCGGCGCTCTACGGCGCGGAGCAGATGGCCGAGCTCGCCCAGTCGCAGGCCGACCCGCTCGGGGCGGTCACCGGTTTTGCCAAGAGCTGGGAGGAGTGGTGGCGCGGCCATTCGGGCGGCGCACAACCGTGGGCCGATCCGGACAAGCTCGCGTGGCTTCCGGTGCCGCAACTTTCGTCCTGGACCGAATGGGCCGGCACGCCGCTCGCCGAAAATTCGCTCGGCAACGTGTGGCTTCGGCGAACTTTCACTTTGACCGCGGAGCAGGCCAAGGCCGGTGGCACGCTCGACATCGGGGTGGTCGACGATACCGACATGACGTTCGTCAACGGCCGTCCGGTGGGCAACACCTCGAGCTGGAGCGACGAGCGGGTCTACAAAGTGCCGGCCTCGTACCTGAAGCCAGGTACGAACGAAGTCCTGGTGCTGGTCACCAACAGCTGGGGCGCCGGCGGGCTCGAGAGCAAGCCGGAGCGCCTGTCGTTCGCGGTCGCCGGCGGCGGGAGCATTCCGCTCGGCGAGGGCTGGCGTTATTCGATCTCGCCGATCACCGACTACCCGCCGCGCTCGCCGTGGGACGGGATCGCCGGCATCGGCGTTATGCACAATAAGATGATCGCTCCGCTCGGCCACATCGCGCTCAAGGGCGCGGCGTGGTACCAGGGGGAAAGCGACGTCGGCATCCCTGGCTATGCCGCGCGGTTGAAGCAATTGTGCGCCGGCTGGCGGCGCCAGTTCGGCGAGATGAAAATGCTGGTGGTGCAGCTTCCCAACTTCGGCCCGGTGGCCGAAAAACCGGTCGCTTCGGGCTGGGCCGCGCTGCGCGAAGAGCAGCGCAAGGCAGTCGTCGCCGACAAGGATGCGGCGCTCGCGCCGACGATCGACGTCGGCGATCGGGCGAACCTGCACCCGACCGACAAGATCGACGTGGGCCAACGGCTCGCCCGGCTGGCGGAGGGCGAGCAATTTCCCGAACCGCTGCGCGCGGTGCGCGGTGGCGGCCATATCCGCGTGAGCTTCACCGGCGTTCACGACGGGCTGCACGCCTGGAGCGGGTCTTTCCCGCTCGGCGTCGAGCTGTGCGCGGTGACGCAGGAGAGCTGCCGTTATGCGACGGCGACGGTCGACGGCGACAGCCTGACGATTTCCGAAGACGGCAAGCCGGCGACCCGCGTGCGCTACGCCTGGGCGGAAAGCCCGGTGGTCAATCTCTACGACGGCCGCGACCTGCCGCTGCCGACGTTCGAACTTCCGATCGAGGGCTGAGAGCTGCTGCGGGCGAGCGACTGGCAGGCCGAGCTCCGCCCCGAGATCGGCGGCGCGCTCGCCGCGCTGCGCTTTCGCGGAACGGATTTGCTGAGGCCGATGGCCGAAGGCGCGGACGATCCGCTGCAGTCCTCCTGCTTTCCGCTAGCCCCTTACTGCAACCGCATCCGCGATGGCCGCTTCACCTGGCGTGGGCGCGCGGTCACCCTGCCGCCCAATTTCCCGCCCGAGCGCCATCCGCTGCACGGCCTGAGCTGGCGCCGGCCGTGGCAGGTGATCGACCAGGGCGATGCCCATGCCGCGCTCGCCGACGAGTGCGACGGATCGGGGTTGTGGCCGTGGCCCTATCGCGCCGGCCTGCTGGTCGCGCTCGACGCGCAAGGCTGCTCGATCACCCTCGCGCTGCTCAACAGCGGCAGCGAGGACATGCCGGTCGGCCTCGGCCTGCACCCGTATTTCCGCCGGCGGCCGGAAACACGGCTCCGCTTCGAAGCCCGATCGGTGCTGCTGGGGGATGCCGAGACCCTGCCGACCGGAATCGAGGCGCCGGCGGCTCATTTCGGCGATTTCGCGAAAGGCGATATCTTGCCGCCGCACGAAATGGTCGACAATTGCTATCGCGGGTGGGGCGGAGCAGTGACGGTGCAGGACGATCTCGGCGCGATCTCGATGACAGCCACGGGCGCCGGGTATCTCCACCTCTACGCGCCGGCGGACGGCAGCGTGCTGTGTTGCGAGCCGGTGACCCACACCCCCGACGCGCTCAATCGCGCGCCGGACGAGATGATCGTGCTTGCACCCGGTGCAAGCGCGAGCGTGACAATGCGGATTGAGGTCGGCTGATCCTCTCAGTTGCCCCGCAGTCGGGGAGGATCGCTCTTACGTCCACGCCGACGACGGTAGCGCTATCATCAGTGGTTATGCCGAGGCAGCTTTTTGGAGGTCTGCCGATACTTCAGCGCGAACTCCATCACCCCGCCTTCGCCCAGCTGCCCCGTCTTTTCGCGGTAGAGTTCTTCCCACGGGGTGTTGGATTCCGCCACCGGCGGCGCCGGCTCGTCCGCAAGGCGCCGCGCGATCTCGGCATCATCGACCAGCGCGTTGCAAGTACCCGCGTTGAGATCGACCCGGATCGTGTCGCCGGTCCGGAGCCAGGCGAGCGCGCCGCCCACCGCGCTTTCGGGGCTGGCGTGAAGGATCGATGGGCTGTCCGACGTGCCGGACTGCCGCCCGTCACCGAGTGTCGGCAGCCAGACGATGCCCTCGCGGATCATCGCGTCGGGCGGCTGCATATTGACCACTTCAGCCGAGCCCGGCCAGCCGACCACCCCCGCTCCGCGGATCACCAGGATCGTGTCGAGGTCGATCTTCAGATCGGGGTCGTTGATCCGATGGTGGTAGTCCTCGGTTCCGTCGAACACCACCGCGCGCGCCTCGAACACGCCCTCCCGGCCGGGCCGGGACAGATAGCGGCGGCGGAAATCCTCGGAGATCACCGAGGTCTTGAGGATCGCGAAATCGAACAGGTTGCCCTTCAGCACCAGGAACCCGGCCTTTTCCTGCAGCGGCAGCGAGAACGGCCGGATCATCTCGCGATCGGTGCTCTCGCGGCCTTCCAGGTTCTCCGCGATCGTCTTGCCCGTGCAGGTCAGGCACTGGCCATGGAGCTTTCCCGCCTGGAGCAGTTCCCACATCGCCGCCGGCACCCCTCCCGCACGGTGAAAGCGCTCGCCCAGATACTTGCCCGCCGGCTGCATGTTGACCAGCAACGGCAGGTCGTAGCCATGTTCCTGCCACAGCTCCGGCTCGAGCTCGATCCCGGCGTGCCGGGCGATCGCGACGATGTGCGGCTGCGCATTCGACGAGCCGCCGATCGCGCTGACGGTGGCGATCGCGTTGAGGAACGCCTCGCGGGTGAGGATGCGCAGCGGGCGCAAGTCCTCGTGCACCATTTCGACGATGCGCTTGCCCGTGCGATAGGCATACTGCCCGCGCTCGCGATAGGGCGCCGGGATCGCCGCGCAGCCGGTGAGCGACAGGCCGAGCGCCTCGGCCACCGCGTTCATGGTGCTCGCGGTGCCCATCGTGTTGCAATGGCCGGCGCTCGGCGCGCTGTCGGTCGCGCGCTGGAGGAACTCGTCCTCGTCGATCTCGCCTGCTGCCAGGAGGCGCCGGCTGCGCCAGATCACCGTGCCGGAGCCGACCAGCTCGCCTTCGTGATAGCCGTCGAGCATCGGCCCGCCCGAGAGCACGATCGCCGGGATGTCGACCGTGGCGGCGGCCATAATTTGGCTCGGGGTGGTTTTGTCGCAGCCGGTGGTGAGCACCACGCCATCGATCGGATAGCCGTGGAGCAGCTCGACGAGCCCGAGATAGAGCAGGTTGCGGTCGAGCGCGGCGGTCGGACGGCGGCAGTTCTCGAAGATCGGATGGACCGGGAACTCGATCGGGATCCCCCCCGCGTCGCGGATCCCGTCGCGGACGCGCGGCGCGAGATCCAGATGGATGCGATTGCATGGGCTGAGATCGCTGCCGGATTGGGCGATGCCGATGATCGGCTTGCCGCTGCGCAGCTCTTCCGGCGTCACGCCGTAGTTCATGAACCGCTCGAGGTAGAGCGCAGTCTGGTCCCACCGCTCGCGGTTGTCGAACCAGTCCCGCGAGCGCAAGCGCCGCGATTTATCGTCTGTCACGTAGTCACCTTCCGCAGGGCATCGCGCGCGAGGCCGGGGGCCGCGTCGGACTGGCGGCGGATCAGCTTGTAATCGAGCGTCACGTGGCGCGGCTTGGCCGACTTGCCCGAGCGTTCGTTGCGCAGTTCGTTCGCCAGCAGCTCCACCGCCTGACGCGACATTTCGGAGATCGGCTGGCGGATCGTGGTCAGCTCGGGCCAGATCGTGCTCGCGAACGCGGTGTCGTCGAAGCCGCAGACCGACAAGTCGACCGGCACGTCGAGGTGCCGGCGATGCGCGACCGCGACCACTGCCGCGGCCATGTCGTCGTTCGAAGCGAAGATCGCCGTCGGGGGGTCGGGCTGATCGAGCAGCCGCACCGCCGCATCGTAGCCCGAGCGATACGTGAACAGGCCTTGCATCACATAGCTTTTCGGCACCTCGAGCTCGGCCGCGCGCATCGCGTCGAGGAACCCGTCGAGGCGCTGACCGCTCGCGGTCTGGTGCGGGTTGCCGATGATGAAACCGATCTTGCGATGGCCCAGCCCGATGATGTGCGAGGTCATGTCGTAGGCCGCCTGGTATTCGTCGATCATAACCGCCGAATGATGCGGATCGGGCTTGCCGGGGCCGACCTGCACCGCGTGCACGCTGCGCTCGTGCAGCATATCGAGCAATGCCTGCTCATCGCACAGCGGCGAAGGCAGCAGGAAGCCGTTGATCCCGCTGTCCACCAGGCGCTTCACGACGCTTTCCTCGTCCTTTTCGAAGTCGCAGCGTTCGACCACCAGGTAGATGTCGCTGCGGCGTGCCTGGTCGAGGCTGCCCATCAGGAATTCGCTGAGGTACGAAGCCGAGGGGTTCGAATAGAGCAGCGCGAACCGCGTCTGGGCCGCTCCCGCCAGGCTGCGCGCCGCGCGATTTGGCGAATAGTTGAGCTGCTTAATCGCCTCTAGCACCGCTTCGCGGGTCGCCTCGCGCACGCTCGCCTCGTTGTTGATCACCCGGCTGACCGTCATCGGCGAGCAGTTGGCGAGGCGCGCCACGTCGGTGATGGTAGGCTGGCCCGATTGGCGGCGGTTGAGCTTCTTGGTCGACACCTGATCCATGATCCCTTCGCGCAAAGCCCTCTAGGCCCCGGCGCACAAAATCGGCAAGCAATTGTTAGCGTAATCAAGCATCAGTCCGCCGGCGCTTCCGGAAACTCGAGCGACTTGTAATAATCAAGCGGGCGAGCCGGCGGCACCACGCCGGCGGGCGACGGCAGATGGTTCACCGACTGCCAATAGGCGATCGAAGCATCGCGCCACCATTGCGCTTCGTTCTGCTGAATGACGAGGAACTGCAAGGTATCGTCATAGCGCTGGCCGTCAAGGTAAGGCCTCAGCGAACGCCAGGCCTCGATCATCGAGGTAACGGTCGCGACGCCGTGGTCGTAATGACCGATCAGCTCTTCCCACAGGGTTCGGCCGGACTTCATCCTGAAGCTCCACGGCACGTGGTGGAACCACAGCAGATAGCGCTCGTCGATCGTGCGTGCGTCGGCCCATTGCGCCGCGACCGACGGTGCGTATTGCGCGAGCGCGTTGCTGCCGCTCGACGTACGGTCGAAGCCGATCCCCTGCCGGTCGGCCCGGCTGTAATAGCACGGGTTCCACTCCGGCCGCTGGAGATCGCAGACCCAGGGCCCCGGGCCATAGTGGTGGTGGGTCGCCATCTGGTGCGCGAGGCCGAGCGGGGTCATGTAATCGACCGCCGCCTCGCGGCTTTCGAGCATGATCGGCACCACGCCCGTCAGAAATTTCGGGTCGCGGCTGAAGGTCTGCGCCACCCATTCGCGCGCGATCTGCTCAGACGACAGCGACGGGTCCCACGCCAGGCGCCCGAACGCATACCAGTTCGCCTGGTCGAAATGGCTGCCCGACCAGTTGCGGTCCGAGCCGGTGTTGGCGACCCCCGCCATGCCGGCAGAGAGCGACTGCGCCACCGTGCCGTGCCCGGTGCCGGCGTCGAGCGCTTCCTTCCACAGCGGCGCGAGGAACACGAGGTGGGTCGCGAAGCCGAGGTATTCCTTGGTGATCTGCCCTTCGAACATCAGGCGGGTGTGCGGCATCGCGCCGAACAGCGGGTGGAACGGCTCGCGCGGCTGGAAGTCGATCGGGCCGTTCTTAACCTGGACGATCACGTTCGGGGCGAACTTCCCGTCGAGCGGCGCGAAATCGTTGTAAGCCTGCTTCGCGCGGTCGGTCGCGTCCTTGTCCGAATAGACGAACGCGCGCCAGATCACCACGCCGCGGTTGCCGATCGCTTCCGCCATCATGTTCGCGCCGTCGGCATGGGTACGGCCATAGTCGCCGGGCCCGGGCTGGCCTTCGGAGTTGGCTTTCACCAGAAAGCCGCCGAAATCGGGGATCGAGGCATAGATTGCGTCCGCCTTGGCCTTCCACCACGCCTGCACGGCCGGATCGAGCGGGTCGGCGGTCTTGAGCCCGCCGAGCTCGATCGGCGAGCTGAACCGTGCGGTGAGGTACACGCGGATGCCGTAGGGTCGCCAAGCGTCGGCCAGCCGCTTCAGCTTGGCGATGTAGCGCTCCGAGAGCATGTACGCCGGGGTGTTGACGTTGTTCACCACCACGCCGTTGATGCCGAGCGAGGCCTCCGCGCGGGCATAATCGATCATCCGGCGGTCGAGATAGCCCGGCAGCCGCCACCAGTCGAAGATCGAGCGGCCGGCATAACCGCGTTCGACGAGCCCGGTCGGGTTGTCCCAATGGTCGATCATGCGCAGCGGAAACCCGGGCGCCGAAGCGACATCGAGATGCGCGATCGAGTGGCCCTGCCCCAGCTCGCGCAACAGCGCGAAGCTGCCGTAGAGCAGGCCGTTATCGTCGTTCGCGACGATCGCCACGCGTCCGTCCGCCAGGGTGAGCAGGCGATAGCTGCCGGCGGGCTTATCCCTGAGCGGTGCCCACCACACGGCTTGACCGGCCGCCAGTCGCTCGCGCCGCGCGAGCACCAACCCCGGCCCAGCTGCCATTGCGCCGAGCATCGACGAGAGCCCGCGGGCCAACTCGTCCCTCGCAACATCGATCGTCGGCGTGTCGGTCGCGAGCAATTGCACGGCGCCCAGATGAGCGGCCGCTTCGCGTGCCCGATCCGCCGGAAGCGGGGCATAGCGGAGCCATAGCCGGTAGCCGTCCTCCGCATTCGCGCGCGCCGGAAGCATCGCGGCCAGCATCAGCGCCACCAGCATGGCGCAGCCTCGGACAGCGCGATTGACAGGCCCTCTCCCGTTCATCATGGTAGCGCTATCACGGAAACTCGCCGGCTCCAAGCGGAGCAAGCAAAAAGGCGGGGGACGAGGGGAGAGCGAATGGACCAGCTTGCCGACGCCGGGGCGATCACCGCGCCGCGAGGCAGGATCCGCTGGACGATCTGCCTGCTGCTGTTTTGCGTGATCACCATCAACTACGTCGATCGCCAGGTCATCGGCGTGCTGAAGCCGGTCATCGAACGGGACATGGGCTGGAGCGAGGTCGACTACGGCAACATCGTCACCGCATTCCAGGCGAGCTACGGCATCGGCCTGCTGTTCGTCGGGCGCCTGCTCGACAGGATCGGCACTCGCCGGGGCATGGCGATCGCGATCGGGCTGTGGAGCCTCGCCGCCGCGTTCCACGCCGGCGCGCGCAGCGTGCTCGCCTTCATCGTCGCCCGCTGTGCGCTCGGCGTCGCCGAAAGCGCGGGCTATCCCGGCGCGGTCAAGTCGGTCGCCGAGTGGTTCCCGCGCCGCGAACGCGCGCTCGGCGTCGGCATCCTCAACGCAGGCGCGAACGTCGCGGTGATCCTGACCCCGATCGTCGGGATCATGATCGCGGGGCTTTACGGCTGGCGCACGGCCTTCCTGGTGACCGGTGGGCTCGGCTTCGTGGTGCTGTTCGCGTGGCTGAGGCTCTACCGCAATCCGCGCGAGCACCAGAAACTCGGCGTGGCCGAGCTCGCCCACATCGAGCAGGACGGCGAAGACCCTGATTGTCCACCGCTCGGCATCCTCGCCGCGCTGGGCCATCGCCAGACGTGGTACTTCATCTGCGGCAAGTTCTTCACCGACCCGGTGTGGTACTTGTTCCTGTTCTGACTGCCCGATTTCCTCGTCAAGACCCAGGGGATGGACCTGTTCCCCAAAGGCGACAGCGGCATCCTCGCGACGATCGGCCCGGCGCTGATCGGGGTGTACCTGCTGGCGGACGTCGGCTCGATCGCCGGCGGCTGGCTCTCCTCCCACCTGATCGAGCGTGGGTGGAGCATGAACCGCGCGCGCAAGACCACGCTGTTCGTCGCCGCCTTGTGCGCGGTGCCGCTGCTGGTGGTGCTGCAAATCCATAGCCCGCCGGTCGTCGTGCTGCTGATCGGGCTCGGCACCGCCGGGCATCAGGCGTTCTCGTCGAACATCTTCACGATGATCGGCGACCTCTATCCGCGTCGCGCGGTGGCGACGGTGGCGGGGATCGGGGGTGCGGGCGGCGCGCTCGGCGGCATCCTGATTGCGCAGGCGACAGGATGGACGCTGCAATTGACCGGCAGCTACCTGCCGATCCTGGCCTATGCCGGGCTCGCCTATCTGATCGCGTTCGCGGCGATCCAGCTGCTGGTGCCGCGAATGGACGCCGCGCCGATTTCCCCCGATCCGAGGAGTGCCGCATGAACGGCTTCACCCCTACCCGGCGGCAGACCTTGGCCGCCCTCGCGGCGCTTCCGCTTGCCGGCCACGCGATGCCGGTGGCCGCCGCCAACGCGGTGCCCGCTGGGCTGCCCGCGCCGGGGCTCGGCCTCAATGCGTTGGCCGGCCGCAAGGGCCGCCGCTTCGGCAGCGCGGTCGCCTACGGACGCCCCGGCCTGCCGCCGCGCGGGACGATCCAGAACCCCGCCTACGCCGCGATCGTCAAAGCCGAGTGCGGCCTGGTGGTGCCGGAAAACGAGCTCAAATGGCAGTGGCTGCGGCGCGGCGGCCCCAAGAGCTTCGACTTTGCCGCAATGGACGCGATCGTCGCGTGGGCGAAGGCCAACGACCTCGCGATCCGCGGACACACATTGCTGTGGCACCGCGCCAAGTGGTCGCCCGAATGGCTGAACAACTACGATTTCGGCGCGGCCCCGGCTACCGAAGCGGCGCGGCTGCTGACCGAGCATATCCGCACGATCACCGACCGCTATCGCGGCACGATCCTCAGCTACGACGTGGTCAACGAAACCGTGCTGCCCGACGGTACGGGGCTCGAGCAGACCAGCCTCAGCCGCGCGATGGGCAGCGCAGAGGCGGTGGTGGACCTGGCGTTCCACACTGCGCGCGGGCAGTTGCCCGACGCCGAGCTGTGCTACAACGACTACATGAGCTGGGAGCCCGACCACCGCGCCCATTGCCGCGCCGTGCTGGGGCTGCTCGAGGGCTTCCGCAAGCGCGGCGTGCCGGTCGATACGCTCGGCGTGCAGTCGCACATCGAGATGCTCACCGGGCTCGATCCGGCGAGCAGGCTCGGCCCTTACTGCGAGAACGAGTGGCGCCAATTTCTCGATGAAGTCGTCGCGATGGGCTACAAGCTCAAGATCACCGAGTTCGACGTGAAGGACAAGGCGCTGCCCGGCAACGTCGCCCTGCGCGATGCCAAAGTGGCGGAATTCGCGC
>DASVLP010000075.1:0-71475 GCA_036384795.1 Sphingomonadaceae bacterium
CCGCTGCCGCATCCTGCGTCGCCGCGGCCGGCAGGCGGCGCTGGTCGAGCATCTGGGCGGCATCGTCGAGCGCTTTCGCCTCGGCGACGGTCACCCCGCCCGGCCCGGGATCGGTGTCCTTCGGGCCGCAGGCCGCGACCAGCGCGGCGAGGGCGAGACAGCTGGTTCTGCGCATCGGCAAGACCATAGCCGAATGCCGGTAAAGGAAAAGCCGACGCGGCAGCGCCGCCGCCAACTCAGTCGGCGGCCTGGTTGTCCGGGCTTTCGGTCGCATCGGGCGATGCGGCCGCGGCAACGTCCGCCGCGGCATCGGCGGCGCGCTCGCCGGCGTCCTCGGCCTGGTTGACGGCGGTGTCGGTCGAGGTGTCGTTGGCGGTCGCCGAGGCGTCCGGCACCGGCTGCTCGCTGCCGGCCATCGCCTGGTCCGCCGGCACTTCGACATTGTCCGCATCGGCGTCGTTCGAAGCGTCTTCAGAGCGGCCGCAGGCAGACAGGGTCAGCGCGGCAAGCGAGGCGAGCGCGGCGAGGGCAATCTTTCTCATGGCAATCCTTCTTCGGAAAATATCCGGGTCCGACTTAGCGAATCCGCCACTCGGGGGAAAGCCTCGGCACGTCCTCGGCAGAGCGGAACATGCCGGCTTGACGGAGGCCGCCCGATCGGGAATCGCCCGCCGCGCGCGCCTGGCAGCCGGCGAAAGGCCGCCCACCGATCGATCCTTAGCCGGTCTTTAACCCAGTTCAGCCTAGAGTCTGCGCCATGAACAGTCGTATCCGCCTGCCGCTCGCGGCCGCCGCCATCGCTGTGGCATTTTCGTTCGGGGCAGCGTGGGCCGCCACCGGCCCGGCGCCCTACACGGTCGCCGAGACGGGCAAGACCTACGGCCGGCTGCAGGACGCGGTCGACGCGATCGGCGGCGGCACCGGCACGATCGAGATCTCCGCCGGGCTCCATCCCGATTGCGCGGTGCAGAGCGCCGGCAACGTCTCCTACCTCGCGGCGGAGCCGGGCAAGGCGGTGTTCGATGGGGTCACCTGCGAGGGCAAGGCCGCGCTGGTGCTCCGCGGGTCGGCGGCGACGATCTCGGGCGTGGTGTTCCAGAACATGAAGGTGCCCGACGCGAATGGCGCCGGCATCCGGCTCGAGCACGGAAATCTGACGATCGCCCAGAGCTGGTTCCGCGACAGCGAGGAAGGCATCCTGACCGGCGACGATCCCGACGGTCTGATCGTGATCGATAAGTCGACCTTCACCCGGCTCGGCCGCTGCGACCGCGGGCTCTCGTGCGCCCACTCGATCTACGTCGGCAATTACGGACACTTGCGCGTGACCCGCAGCCGCTTCGAGGAAGGCCGCGGCGGGCATTACGTGAAGGCGCGCGCCGCGCAAGTCGACGTCGCGGCGTCGAGCTTCGACGACACCCACGGCAAGGCGACCAACTACATGATCGACCTGTCGAACGGCGCGACCGGGCAGATCAGCAACAACTGGTTCGTCCAAGGCCAGGACAAGGAAAACTACACCGCGTTCATCGCGGTCGCCGCCGAAGGCAAGGAGCATTCCTCGGACGGCCTGCAGATCGCCGGCAACGATGCGCGCCTGGCGCCGGGGATCGACCGGAATACGACCTTCGTCGCCGACTGGTCGGGCGACAAGCTGGCGATCGGCGAGAACAAGCTCGGTCCAGGCCTGCAGCGCTTCGATCGGCGCTAAGCGCCGAACGCGGGCGCGAAGCTGACCGTTCCGTGCGGCGGGTCGCCCGCAAGCACGATCCGCTGGAGATATTCGGGGTGCGGGCCGCGGCAGGTCAGCGCCGGATCATGCGCAAAGCCGAGGCGCGCGTAGTAGTTCGGGTCGCCGAACACCACGCAGCCGGCGGCGCCCAATTCGCGCAATCGGGCGAGCCCCGCCTCGCTCAGAGTCGAGCCGATCCCGACGCGCTGGCGCAGCGGGATCACCGAGATCGGGCCGAGCGCGTACCAGCCGCCGCTGCCGTCCGAAACCGCTATCGGCGAGAACGCGACATGGCCGATAACGGCCCGGTCGAGGTTCTCCGCCACCAGCGAGACGGCAAGGTCGCCGTCGGCGCGCAGGCGCTCGACGATCTCCGCCTCGTTCCCGCCGCTGAACAGGGCGGAACGAAACGCAGCGGTGACCAGCGCGGCGATCGCCGTCGCATCCTCGGTCCGTTCGGGGCGGATGTTCCATCCGCTCATGCCAGCAAGTGCCCTGCCTTGTCGCGCTTGGTCGCGAGATAGCGCCGGTTGTGCGGGTTCGCCGGCAGCGCGTGCGGCACGCGCTCGGCGATCGCGATGCCTTCGGCCTCGAGCGCCGCGACTTTGGCCGGATTGTTGGTCATCAGCCGAACCGCGGCGATGCCGAGCAGCTCGAGCATCCGCCCGGCGACCGCGAAGTCGCGCGCTTCGGCTGGCAGGCCGAGCCGGCGGTTGGCCTCGAGCGTGTCGAAGCCCTGGTCCTGCAGCCGGTAGGCGCGCAGCTTGTTGACGAGGCCGATGCCGCGCCCTTCCTGGCGCAAGTAGAGCAGCACGCCCCAGCCGCCCTTCTCGGCTTCCCCGGCCATCGCCGCCAGCGCCGCGTCGAGCTGCGGTCCGCAATCGCACTTGAGGCTGCCGAGCATGTCGCCGGTCAGGCACTCGGAATGCAGCCGGACCAGCGGCGGGTGCTGCGAGGATTGCCTGCCGACGATCAGCGCGACGTGCTCGCGCGTGTCGTCGGCCGCGCGGAAGGCGACGATCTCGGCGTCCTCGCTCGCGGCGATCGGCAAGTGCGCGCGGGTGGCGATCGAGAGCCGCGCCGGATCGGCGAGCGCAGTGGCGTCGCCCGGCTCTAGCGGCTGCGCCTCGCCGGCACCCGCCGGATCGACCAGGAACGCCGGGAGGATGCCGGCGCGGCGCGCCACATCGAGTGCGTCGCTGGCCGCGTCAGCCCATGCCAGCGGTTCGGCCTTGAACGGACCTTTCAGTGGCGCCGCGAGGTCGAGCGCGGGATCGGCCACCGCCCGCGCTGAATCGAGGTCGAAAGGCTCGGCGCCGCGGATCAGCACCGGCGCGTGCGGCTCGGCCGCCTCGCGCTGGTTGGCGAGCTTGAGCGTGGCCGCGCGCGCCGCCGAGAGCAGCATCGCGCCCGCGCGAACGTCGGGCGCGATCGCGGTCTCGACCGGCAGCAGCACTTTGCCCGCGATCGCGAGCGGCCAGCCGTGGCGCAGCGCATCGATCGCCTGGGCGGCGCGGCGCGAGGGCGACGGCTCGCTCAGAGCGAGAACTCCGTCACCAGCGGCACGTGGTCGCTCGGCTGCTCCCAGTTGCGGGTCTCCTCGATCACCCGGTGCGCGAGCGCCGCCTTCGCGACTTGCGGCGAGGCCCACATGTGATCGAGCCGGCGGCCCTGGTCCTTCTGGCGCCACCACGAGCGATAGCTCCACCAGCTGTAGCAGCGTTCGGGCGCGGGGACATGCTCGCGGGCGATGTCGATCCAGCCGTGCGCGTCCTTGAACCGGGCGAGCGTCTCGACCTCCACGGCCGTGTGGCTGACGACCTTGAGCAGCGCCTTATGATCGTAAACGTCGCATTCGAGCGGGGCGATGTTGAAGTCGCCGACGATCAGCGTCGGCGCCCCCAGCGTGTCGGCCCAGCGGGTCATCCGGCCGAGAAAGTCGAGCTTCTGGCCGAACTTGGGGTTCTGTTCGCGGTCGGGAATGTCGCCGCCGGCGGGAATGTAGACGTTCTCGAGGACTAGGCCCTGGCCAGCCCCGAGCAGCTCCACCCCGACGTGCCGGGCTTCGCCGTTGTCCTGCCAGTCCTGCCTTGTCAGCTCGCGCAGCGGAATGCGGCTCACGGTCGCGACGCCGTGGTAGCCTTTCTGCCCGTGCACCGCGCGATGGACGTAGCCGAGCGCCTCGAACGCCGCGTGCGGGAACTGCGCCTCCTGGCACTTGATCTCCTGCAGGCACAACACGTCGGGCGCTTCCTGCTGGAGGAAGCGCTCGACCAGCGGCATGCGCAGGCGCACCGAATTGATGTTCCAGGTGGCGATCTTGACCATCGCCGCGAGATAGGTGCGTTGCGGGCGAATAGAAAGGAAAACCCCCGTCCCGGGGGCAAAGGGGACGGGGGCTCCGTTAAGCGTTCGTCACGCTATTCAAGGCGATCCCCGGAGGGGATAGAGGTCAGGGCAACAGGGGGGAAACCCGCCTCAACCGCCTTGCCCGACCGTTGTAGGAACCCCGGGATTGCTCCCCCATGAACGGTTTGCCGCGGTTCACCGCATCCACCGAACGGGCGCGCGCCGGACGGTTCAGCCTGCGCGATGGGTCGTTGGGCGGGGGTCGCGGAAGGTGAACGCGCTGTCAGGCACGGCGATTCCATAGCGCTGGTTCGACAGCCGGACGGTGGTGCGCTGGTTCTGCGAATCGAGCATTACCCAACTCGTCAGTTCGAGCCCGCCGGGGGCGCCGGCCTTCTTCACGAAGATCAGCGTGATGACGCCGTATTCGGGATGCTTGGTGTCGCGCACCTGGACGCTGATCACGTCCGGGCTGGAGGTCGGCTGGAGGGTGCCGTATTGCGCGAGGTCGCGCTTGGGATCGAGCAGCGCGCCGAGCGGGGAGTTCTTGATCGGCCAGCGCTGTACCTGCTTCACGTCGTAATCGACCACCGTCAGCGCGCTGCCGTTCGAGACGATCAGCATGTTGACCCCCTTCTCGTACTCGAAGCGGATCTTGCCCGGCTGCTTCAGCGTCAGCACGCCCTTGACCCGCTGGCCGTTGCGGTCGGTCTGGACGAAGTCGGCCTGGAGGGTGGTGATCCCGCGCAATGCGGCGACCGCCCGGTCCAACTGAGGGTTGGTTGCCGCGGCGGCGGAGAACGCCGGCGCCGAGAAACCGAGCGGCAGCGCGAAAGTCAGCGCGCCGGCAACGGCGGCGCGGAGCGGTCTGGCGGAAAGTCGGGTCAAAAACATGCTCCTGGAATTAGATACGGAGCATTGAACCGCCCGTGAACCCTGCTGGTTCCGGGCGTTCAGGTTACTTGATCTTGGCTTCCTTGAACTCGACGTGCTTGCGCGCGATCGGATCGTACTTCTTGAAGCTCAGCTTCTCGGTGATGTTCCGCGGGTTCTTCTTGGTCACATAGAAAAAGCCGGTGTCGGCACTGGAGACCAGCTTGATCTTGACGGTTGCGGGCTTCGCCATGGTTGGATCCTGAATTCGCTGCGGCCCGACGGGCCGGAAATACAAAAGCGGTGCGCGCGGCACCGCCCTTCCGGCCGGGGCCATTGCGGCAGCGAGCTGCAAAAGTCAAGCTCGGCTACCACTCGACCTTGCCGCGGCCGGCCTTCACCGTGCCGCGCTTCTTCTTCGATTGCAGCCGCTGTTCCTTGCCCACCCGATTGAGCCGGGACTTCGCGCGCTTCTTGGGCTCGACCAACGCCGCCTCGATCAGCTCGGCCAGGCGCGCGCGCGCATCCTCCCGGTTCGCTTCCTGTGTGCGGTGGTTGCGCGCGGTCAGCACGATCTCGCCGCGGCTGTTCATCCGCTGGCCGGCGAGCGTCTTCAGCCGCTGGAACACCGGCGGGGAGAGGCGCAACGCGAACACGTCGAGCCTGAGCTGCACCGCGGTGGCGACCTTGTTGACGTTCTGGCCGCCGGGGCCGGATGCGGCGATGAAGCTTTCCTCGGCGAGCGCCAGCGCGCGTTCGACAAGGGATGGCTCCTCGCTCATCGGAGCGCGGCGGCGATCCGGTGGATCGCCTCCTCCAGCACCGCATCGTCCGCGGCGAAGCTGATGCGGAAGCCGTCCTTGCCGCCGAACGCGCTTGCCGCGACCACCGCCACGCCCCGATCGAGCAAATGCAGCGCGAGCGCCTGGTCGTCCCCGAACCGCGCCATCAGCGGCGCGGCGTCGACGAAGCAGTAGAACGCGCCGTCGGGCACCGGGGTCGAGAGAGCGGGGATCGCGTTGATCGCGCCGACCACCAGATCGCGGCGCGCGCGAAAGCGTTCGCGCCATCCGGTGAGGAAATCCTGCGGCCCCTCGAACGCGGCGACCGCGGCGGCCTGGCTGATCGAGGCGGGATTGCCCGAACTGTGCGATTGCAGCCGCCCCATCGCCGAGATCAGCCACGCCGGGCCGGTCGCGACGCCGATGCGGAAGCCGGTCATCGCGTGGCTTTTGGACACGCCCGAGACGGTGCAGATGCGCTCCGCGAGATCGGGGCAAAGGTTGGCGAGGGTGGCGTGCGGGGCGCCGGTGTAGATCAGCGGCGAGTAGATATCGTCGCTCAGCACCAGCACCTGGGGGTGGCGGCGCAAGACCTCGCCGACGCCCTGAAGCAGCTCGGCCGGGAACACCGCGCCGGTGGGATTGCCGGGGCTGTTGAGCAGCAGCCACCTGGTGCGCGGGGTGATCAGCGCCTCGAGCGCCTCGGGCGCGAAGCGGAAGTTGTCCGCGGCGCGCGTCTCGAGCGGCACGACCCGTCCGCCGGCGAAATTCACGATCTGCGGATAGCTGACCCACCACGGCGCGGGCAGGATCACTTCATCGCCCGGGCCGACCGTCGCGAGGAACGCGTGGAAGATCGCCTGCTTGCCGCCCGCGCTGACGATCACGTGCTGCGGATCGGCCGCGATGCCGAGGTCGCGCTGGAAATGCAGCGCCGCCGCCTGCTTCAGCCGCGTGGTGCCGGTGACCGGGGTATATTTGGTCTGCCCGGCGTCGAGCGCCGCCTTGGCCGCCTCGATCACGTGCGCCGGGGTCGCGAAATCGGGCTCGCCGACCGAGAGCGAGATGATGTCGCGGCCGGCCTCGCGCAGCTCGGTCGCGCGGTCGGTCATCGCGGTCGTCGGCGAGGGTTCGATCCGGCGGATCGCGTCGGACAGGCGCGGATCGCTCATCTCAGCAGCTCCGCGCGCATCAGCCCGCGCGTCGCGTTGCCGATCAGGAAGCCGTCGGCCAGGTCGGCGGCGGTGAGCTCGGCTTCCTCGGCGCGGCCTTCGTCGATCAGCGAGCGGCGCAGCACGCCGGGCAGCAGGCCGAGCGCCAGCGGCGGGGTCAGCAACGTGCCTCCGCGCTCGACGAACAGGCTGGTGATGCTGCCTTCGGTGACGAGCCCGTCGTCGCGCACCAGCAAGGCCTCGGCCGCGCCCGCCGCCTTGGCGAGATCGAGCGCGACTTCGTAGAACGCACGATCGGTCGACTTATGCCGCAGGCGCCAATCGCCCGACACGGTCGGATGGGGCACCAACGCGCACGGCACGGGTTCTTGCGCCGGCGGGGGCAGCGGCGCGGCCTCCAGCGTGGTCGCGCCGCTGCGCGCGAGCAGCAGGCGCAATTTCGCGTGGCGGTCGAGCTCGAAGCATAAGGCGTGGATCTGGTTGCGCGCGGCGTGGCGGTCGAACGCGAAACCGAGTTCGGATGCGCTTGCCTTCATCCGCTCGAGATGGAGTTCGAGGTGCGGAATTCCCCGCTCGGGATCGAAGCACATCGTCTCGATCAGATCGAAGCCGGCCGCGGCCTGGCGCACGAAGTCGCTCTTGATCAGCGCTTCGCGCCATTCCGACATGGCGGTCGAATCGGCGACGATCGCGCCGCCGACGCCGAGCACCGCGCGCCCGCGCCCGTTCTCCTCCGGCGTCAGGCGGATGGTGCGGATCGCAACGTTGAATGCCGCATCTCCGTTGGCGTCGATCCGCCCGATCGCGCCGCAATAAGGCCCGCGCGCGTCGCGCTCGGTCTCGTCGATCAGCTCCATCGCGCGGATCTTCGGCGCGCCGGTGATCGAACCGCACGGAAAGATCGCGCGAATGAGGTCGATCGCGCCTTTGCCCGGCTGCAGCTCGCCGCGCACGGTCGAGACCATCTGGTGGACCGTCGGATAGCTCTCGATCGCGAACAGGTTCTCGACCTTCACGCTGCCGGCTGCGGCGACGCGCGACAGGTCGTTCCTCATCAGGTCGACGATCATCAGGTTCTCGGCCTTGTCCTTGACCGATTGGGCGAGTTCTTCGGCCAGCGCTTGATCTTCTTCGGGCGTGCGTCCGCGCGCGGCGGTGCCTTTCATCGGCTTCATCTTCACCGCGCGGCCTTTGAGGGTGAAGAACAGCTCGGGGCTGAACGACAAGAGCCAGTGCGAGCCGTCGAAGATCACCCCGCCATAGCCTGCGTTGGCCGCCGGGCGAATCGCGGCGTAGAGCGCCAGCGGATCGCCGCGCGTGCCGCCGGCCATCGGCATGGTGAAGTTCGCCTGATAGATGTCGCCGCCGCGGATCGCCTCCTGCAGCCGGTCGAACGCGGCAATATAGGCGCCGGTGGAGATTTGCGGCTGCATCGGGCCGATCGCGGGCGGCGGCCCTTCCGCGGCATGTTCGGCGAGCCAGCGCGGCACCTCAGCGGACGGAATCGTCGTCGCCTGGTCGAACAGCGCGAGCCATGCCAGCGGGCCTTCGGCTCCGCTGCGCGCTTGCGCGAGCGGCGCCAGCTTGGGCTCGAGCGCCAGGCCGGCTTCGTAGGCGAGATAGCCGGCGAGCGTGCCGCCCTGCTCGCGCCGCGCCTTGTCCGCCGCGTCGAGCACCGCCTCGACTTCCTCACGCCGGCGGGCGACGAAGATCGCGCGCGGATGCTCGAACAGCTGTGCATCGCTCGCGCCTTCCACGCGCGCATCGTCGAGCAGCACGAAAGGTTCGCGGGCGGCCATGCGGATTGCTCTAGCCGCTTTGCCGATGAAGTCGAGCGCTTGACCGCGGCCGAATTCGTCCGCCACATCTCGCGGGGTCAAGCAGCGGGAGCGACGATCGGCATGGGCGACATTTTCCTCGGCCTGGGCGCCAATGGCGAACGGCAGGTGCTCGAGCTCGCGCTCGCCAACCGGCACGGCCTCATCGCGGGCGCGACCGGCACCGGCAAGACCGTGACCTTGCAGGACCTTGCCGAAAGCTTCTCGGCGAACGGAGTGCCGGTGTTCCTGGCCGACGTGAAGGGCGACCTTTCGGGCATCGCGATGGCCGGATCGCCGACGTTCGAGCACGCCGCGGCGCTCGAGCAGCGGGCAAAGGACATCGGCCTTGCGGACTATGCCTATTCCGACAATCCGGCGATCTTCTGGGACCTTTACGGCCAGCAGGGCCACCCGATCCGCACCACGATCTCCGAGATGGGCCCGCTGCTGCTCGCGCGGCTGATGGACCTCAACGAGGTGCAGGAAGGCATTCTCAACATCGTGTTCCGCTACGCCGACGAGCAGGGCCTGCTGCTGCTCGATCTCGAAGACCTGCAGTCGATGCTCGCCTACGCGGCCGAGCACGCCGACGAGCTTTCGGCCAAGTACGGCAATGTCACGAAGGCAAGCGTCGGTACGATCCAGCGCCAGCTGCTGACGCTCGATGCTCAGGGCGGCGCGCAGTTCTTCGGCGAGCCGGCGCTCGAGATCGACGATTTCCTCAAGTGCGACGAGCAGGGCCGCGGCTACATCAACGTTCTCGCCGCCGACCGGCTGATGACCAGCCCGAAGCTCTACGCGACGTTCCTGCTGTGGCTGCTCGCGGACTTGTTCGAGACCCTGCCCGAGGTCGGCGACCCGGAAAAGCCCAAGCTGGTGTTCTTCTTCGACGAGGCCCACCTGCTGTTCGACGACCCGCCCAAGGCCTTGCTCGACAAGATCGAGCAGGTCGTGCGGCTGATCCGCTCGAAGGGGGTGGGGGTCTATTTCTGCACCCAGAACCCGATCGACGTCCCCGACGACGTCGCCGGGCAGCTCGGCAACCGGGTGCAGCACGCGCTGCGCGCGTTCACCCCGCGCGATCAGAAGGCGATCAAGGCCGCGGCCGAGACCTTCCGGGTCAATCCGCAGCTCAACGTCGCCGAAGCGATCACCGAGCTGAAGGTGGGCGAGGCGCTGGTCTCGATGCTGCTGCCCGACGGCTCGCCGTCGGTGGTGCAGCGCACGCTGATCCGGCCCCCGCGCTCGCGCCTCGGGCCGCTTACCGACAACGAGCGCGCGATCGTTCAGTCGGTGAGCCCGCTCGCCGGCAAGTACGACGCCAAGGTCGACCGCGAGAGCGCGGCCGAAGTGCTGGCGCAGAAGACCGCCGACGCCACCGCGACCGCGCAGCAGGTCGCCGAACGCGGCGAAGACGCGGTGCGCCAGCGGCCCCGGATGTCGACCAGCATCTGGGGCAAGGCCTTGAGGGGCGCGGTCGGTGCGGCAGCCGGCTCGGGCGCGGCAATCGCCGCCGCGGCGATCACCGGGCGGCATTCGCGCGCCGATCCGATGCGCTCTGCGGCGACTTCGGCGGCGGGGTCGATCGCAACCCAGCTCGCCGGCCCGATCGCCGGCCGCTTCGTGCGCAACCTGCTCGGCGGGTTGATGCGCTAGGCTGGCCCGGGCAGGCGGATTTCCGCCCGCAGGCCCGCGACTTCGCCGTCCGGCCCGTGGCGGTTGGCGAGCTTCAGGCAGCCGCCGTGCTGCTCGGCGATCGCGCGGGCGAGGGTGAGGCCCAGGCCGGCGCCGCCGGTGCCCTTGCTGCGCGACGGATCGCCGCGGCGGAACGGCTCGAGCATCGCGGCGATCTCGCCGTCGGGGATGCCGGGCCCGTCGTCGTCCACCCGGACGATCAGCTTGCCCGGCTCGCGCAGCAGCGAAACCCGCGCCTTGCCGCCGTAGCGCAGCGCATTGCCGACGAGGTTGCGCAGCGCGCGCCGCAGCCATGTGGTGCGCACCGGCAGCGCGATCCGGGCGGTGCCGCCCAGCTCGACGTCCTCGCCCATGTCCTCGAACTCCTCGACCACCGAGGCGACCAGCGCCGCCAGCTCGGTGTTCTCCGGCTGGTCCGAAGGCCGCCCGACCCGTGCGAGCGAGAGGATGTCGTCGAGCGTGCGCGTGATGTCCTCGATGCTCGCGGCCATCCGCGCGCGCTCGGTATCGTCCTCGACCGATTCGATTCGCACGCGCAACGCGGCGAGCGGGGTCTTCAGATCGTGCCCGATCGCGCCGAGCATCACGTCCTTCTCGTCGAGCAGCGCGCTGATCCGCGCTTCCATCGCGTTGTGCGCCTCGATCAGGCGGCGGGTGTCTTCGGGGCCCGCCGGTTCGAGCTGGCCCTCGATCTCGCGGGTATTGGCGAAATGCGCGACCCGCTCGGTCAAATCGGCGAGCGGGCGGGTGATGCGGCGGAGCAGGAACGCGAGGCCGCCCACCAGCACGACGTAGAGGATCAGCGTCTGGCCGATGATTCCGCTGAACGACCCGGGCTCGCGCTGGGGCACCGGCACGCGCGCGACCGTCCAGTCGCTCGCACCCTTGCGCATCAGCCCGGCGACGATCAGCTGGCCGTTCGCCCACGGCGGCGGCGTGCGCCAGCGCTGCCGGTCGCGCAGCCGCTGCATCACGTAAGGATCGCTCGACACCGCGCGCGTGGTGACGACCAGGCGGACCGGCTCGATGCCCTGTTCGGCAAGGATCGTGCGCAGCAGTTGCTCGCGCTTGGGATCGCGCGCCTCGCCGGGATGCAGCGGGTAGGTCGTGGTCCGCTCGACCCGCAAGCGCTGCCAGTGGAGGTTGTTGGGATCGCCCGCGAGCCGCCCCTGGCGGTCGCGATAGTCGAACCGCGGCTCGGCGACGAGCTGGAACGTGAGGCCGTTGGCGGCGCCCATCTCGCGCCTCACGTCCTGGGCATGGAGCAATAGCGCCGCCGAGATCGCTTGCGCGACAAGCAGCGCAAGCGCGACCGCGAGCAGCATCTGCCCGAGCAGGCTGTGCGGCCACAGGCGCAGTTTCACGCGCCGCCCTCTCCGGCATCGGGGATCACGCGCCTCACGTCCGCGGCGAGCACGTAGCCGCCGCCGCGCACGGTCTGGATCAGCCGCTCTTCGCGAAGGTCGCTTTCGAGCTTGCGCCTCAGGCGGCTGACCTGGTTGTCGACCGCGCGATCGAACAAGTGCGCCTCGCGGCCCTGGACCATGTCGAGCAGCCGGTCGCGGTCGAGCACCTTGCGCGGATGGGTGACGAACGCGCACAGCAGCCGGAACTCGGCGGCCGAGATCGGCACCAGCGCGCCGCCGGGATCGGTCAGCCGGCGTTTCACCGGATCCAGCCGCCAGCCTTCGAATTCGTACAGCGCATCTTCCTCGGGCGATCCGCCGCTGCGCGCCGAACGGCGCAGCACGCTCTTGATTCGGGCGACCAGCTCGCGCGGCTCGAACGGCTTCACCACGTAGTCATCGGCGCCGATCTCGAGTCCGACGATGCGGTCCATCGCTTCGCCCTTGGCGGTGAGCAGGATCACCGGCACGTCCTTGGTCTCGATCAGGTGGCGGCACAGTGAAAGGCCGTCCTCGCCCGGCATCATCACGTCGAGCAGCACGAGGTGGGGGGTTTCGTTGAGCAGCAGTGCGCGCGCCTCGGCGGCGCTCGCGGCTTCGCGCACGACGAACCCCTGACGGCCGAGATAGGCCGCCAGGGGCTCGCGCAAGGTCGGCTCGTCGTCGACCAATAGCAGGCGGGTGGGTGCCGCCGTGTCGTTCATGCCGATGCGACCCGGTTACGCGGTTCAGCCGGTGGCCGAAGGGTGCTCGCCGCGATGCCAGCCGCGATGGCCGACGCGCATCTGCTTGCGCTCCTCAGGCGTGACCGTGCCGTCGTGGTTGGCGTCGGCGCGGTCGAACATCGCCAGCGCCGCGGTGTCGAACTCGTCCCTGGTGATCGCCCCATCGTGATTGGTGTCGGCCTTCTTGCCGCCCATGGCAAGCCCATGACCGCGACCGCCGCCCCAGGCGACGCGCTCGCCGCCGACCTTGCGGCCGCCGAACCGATGACCGTCCTGACCGTCCTGCGCCTTGGCGCGTTCGGCGAAGCGCTCGCGCATCTTGTCGCCGGCGGCGGCGAATTCCGCTTTGCTGATCGCGCCGTTGCCGTCGGTGTCGAGCCGGGCGAACCGCGCGTCGCGACGCTGGTCCTGGCGCAGTTGGCGGTCGGCGGCATCGATCTTGCCGTCGTGGTTCACGTCGAGCTTGGCGAACAGCTTGTCGGCGCGGGCCTGGGCCTCGGCGCGGGTCAGCGGCGCGGCCGGATGGTGGCCGCGGTGACCGGCATCGGCAGGCGCCGGGTCAGTCTGGGCGAACGCCGTGCCGGCGACCGCCAGCGACGCCACGCCGAGGGCAATGGTCAGTCTATGCATCGTGAGGTGCTCCATCTTCGAAATCGGGAAAGGAGGCCGCGGAGCCCTCGAGGGGGGAGGTGGGGAAGAAAGCCCCGCGGCCGATGAGAGCCGTTCTACGCCCGCACTGTCGCGCGATTGTGCCGTGGGGCGGGAAATTTGTCACAAATTGTCGCAATCGAGCGCCCGCATTCACCGGCCGGAAAGTTGCGTTCAGCGCGGCCGGTGCTGCGTACCCTCGCCCGCGGTGATGAACAGCGCGCGGGCCTCGCCCACGATCTCGGCGGTGTGCCAGGTGCCGGGCGAGTTGATCGCATACTCGCCGGGCGTCAGGCGGGTGCGCCGATGGCTGCCGTCGGGCAGCTCCTGGATCAGCTCCATCGCGCCTTCGAGGCACACGACCACTTCGGCGCCGTTGGGATGCATCTCCCAGCCCGGCCAGCTTTCGGTGAAGCGGTAGAGCGAAACCAGGCGGCCTTCGGTGCCGTCATCCGCGTGGCGCGCGCCGTAATCCATGTACCACTGCATCGCCCGCTCATCGCGCGGAAATTCGGGCTGCGGGATCGCGGTCGCGCCTTTGCCGAGATGGATCGGATGGGTTTCGAGGCTGGGCATGGCGAAGCTCCTCAGGCAGGCGCCTTGAACACGTAGGCAACCAGCTTGTTGCCGTCCGGATCGCGGAAATAGGCGCCGTAGAACTGCTCCCCGCGCGGCCCCGGCGCGCCTTCGTCGCTGCCGCCGTTGGCAAGGGCGTGTGCGTGGATCCGATCCACCTGGTCCTCGGTCTGCGCATGGAAGCCGATCATCGTGCCGTTTCCCCCGGTCGCCGCCTGCGCGTCGTACGGAGTGATGATCCCGAACATCGCGCCTTTGCCCGGAGCGCCCCACATCACGTTGCGCTCGGTCTCCATCACTTGCGCGTGGCCGAGGATTTCCGCGATCGGGGCGAAGAACGCCTTGGATCGCGCAAGGTCGTTGGTGCCGATGGTCGCGTAGCCGATCATGAATCCCTCCCGTGTCGAGTCGGTTGGAACATTACCGGAACGCAGGCTGCCTCACAAGGGCGCGCATTGCTCCTCGAGCCAGCTTCGAGCTTCGCCTTCCACCAGCGACCCGAGCACTTCGAGCACCCGCGCGTGATAGACGTTCCACCATTCGCGCTCGGCCTGCGTCAGCAGCGACCGCTCGACCAGGCGGCGCTCGATCGGCGCGAGGGTCAGCGTCTCGAAGCCGAGCCATTCGCCTTCTGCGCCGGGAATGTCGCGGTGCTCGACCAGCACCAGGTTCTCGATCCGGATGCCGTAGGCGCCGGTCTTGTAGTATCCGGGCTCGTTCGACAGGACCATGCCGGCGAGCAATTCCTGCTCCCCGCCCACTTGCCCGCCGCGCGCCTTGGCAATCCGCTGCGGGCCTTCGTGTACCGCGAGATAGCTGCCGACCCCATGCCCGGTGCCGTGCTGGTAATCGAGGCCCGCCGCCCACAGATGCTGGCGCGCGAGGGTGTCGAGCTGGCTGCCGATCGTGCCCGCGGGAAACGTCTGCCGCGCGAGCGCGATGTGGCCCTTGAGCACCCGGGTGAAGCGGTCCTTCACTTCGGCCGGCGGCTCTCCGGGCCCGATCCATACGGTGCGGGTGATGTCGGTCGTGCCGTCGGGATACTGGCCGCCCGAATCGACCAGATAGACGCTGTTCGGCTCGAGCGGCCGGTTGGTTTCCTCGCTCACCCGGTAATGGACGATCGCCCCGTTCGGGCCGCTGCCCGAAATCGTGTCGAACGACAGGTCGCGCAGGTCACCGGCCTCGCGGCGGAACTGGTGCAGCTGCTCGGCCGCGGAAATCTCGGTGAGCCTGCCGCTTGGCGCTTCCACCGAAAGCCAATGAAGAAACCGCGCGACCGCCGCCCCGTCGCGCGCCTGCGCGGCACGCTCGCCGGCCTGTTCGACCGGGTTCTTGATCGCCTTGGGCAGCACGCAAGGGTCCTGCGCCTCGATCACTTCGGCGCCGCCGGCTTCGAGCGCCGCGAAGATCCCGGCGACGCAGTTCGACGGGTCGGCCGCGACTCGTTTGCCTGTCAACGCCCCGAGCGCGGGGACGAAGTCTTCCTCCGGCCGCACCCGCACCGCATTGCCGAGATGGGCGGCGACCTCGGGGGTCACCTTCTCCGGCGCGATGAATAAGTCCGCGGTGCCGTCGGCATTCGCCAGCACATAGGACAGCGCCACCGGCGTGCGCTCGATATCGGCGCCGCGGATGTTCAGCAGCCACGCGACCGAATCGAGCGCCGCGATCACCGCTGCATCGAGCTTCTCGGCCTTCAGCCATTCGGCGATCGCCGCGCGCTTCTCGGCGCTCGGCTGGCCGGCGTATTCCTCGCCGTGGACGATCGCCGGAGCGTCGGACGGGGCGGGGCGGTCCTGCCATACGCTATCGACCGGATTGCCTTGGACCGCGACCAGCTTTGCGCTGCGCTTCGCCAGTTCCTTCTCGACCGCCTTGGCCCAACCCTTCGAGTGCAGCCACGCGTCGTAGCCGATCGTCGCGCCGTCGGGCGCATGCTCGCCGAGCCATTTTGCCGGGCTCGTCTCGGGCACGTTGCAATAGTCCCACAGCTTGCCGTCGACCTGGTCGCGCACCTGCAATGTATAGCGCCCGTCAACGAAGATCGCGGCACGATCCTTCAGCACCACCGCCGTTCCGGCCGAGCCGCCGAAGCCGGTGAGCCAGGCGAGGCGCTGGGCATAGCCGCCGACGTATTCGCTCATGTGCTCGTCGCTGATCGGCACCACGAACCCGTCGAGGCCGCGGGCGGCAAGCTCCTTCCTCAGCGCGTCGAGCCGGGCTTCATGAGTCTGCATCAGCATGGCTTGCGGTCCTTTCGCGCCCAACATAGGGCGGCCGGATGCCCGATACCACACCTCTCACGCCGCCCGTCGCGGCGAAGAAGCCCTCCAGCGTCACTCACCACGGCTTAACGGTAACAGACGATTATGCCTGGCTGCGCGATCCCGGCTATCCGGAAGTCACCGACCAGGAGGTGCTCGCCCATCTCGCGGCGGAGAACGCATGGTTCGAGGCGCGGATGGCGCCGCACCGGGCGCTGTGCGACCGGCTGTTCAAGGAAATGCGCGGGCGGATCAAGGAAGCCGACAGCTCGGTCCCGCAAAAGGAAGGCGACTGGCTCTATTGGGTCGAGTTCGAGGAAGGGGCGGAATACCGCAAGCACTGGCGCAGGCCGGTTGCGGGCGGGGAAGCGGAGCTGATCCTCGACGAGACTGCGCTGGCGGCGGGCAAGGAATACTTCCGCCTCGGCGCGGCCTCGGTCAGCCAGGACGGGCGGCTGCTCGCCTATTCGGTGGACGACAGCGGCTCGGAGCGGTTCACCGTCCGGATCAAGGATCTCGCCACCGGCGAGCTGCTGCCCGACGAGATTCCCGGCACTTTGTCGTCGCTGGTATGGGTCGCGGGCGATACCGGCCTGATCTACTCGCTCGCCAACGAGCAATGGCGCACCGACAATGCGCGACTGCACTGGCTAGGAAAACCGCTCTCCGCCGATGTCGAGCTCTATCATGAGGACGACGAAGGCTTCCGCGTCGGCTCCTCGCTCTCGGCGAACGAGAAATGGGTGATCGTCGGCGCGAGCGACCACGAGACCAGCGAAATGCGCCTGATCCCGGCGAGCGACCCGCTGGCCGAGCCCATCCTGGTCAAGCCGCGGCGGAAGGGCGTCGAGTACGATGTCGATGAGCGCGAGGGGGTGCTCTACATCCACACCAACGACACCCACGAGAACTTCCGCCTCGCGAGCGCGCCGCTGAGCGACCCGGCGAACTGGACGACGCTGATCGAAGGTTCGGACGAGTTCTACCTGACCGGGTTCGAACTGTTCAGGAATTTCTACGTCACCGAGGGCCGGCTGGCCGGCCTCGACCAGATTCAGCTGCGCGACTATGCCGACCCCGCGCAAGTCGAGACGATCGCGTTCCCGCAGGAAAGCTACACCGCCGGCCTCGACGACAATCCGGAATGGGATGTCGACAGATTGCGCGTCGGCTATTCGTCGATGGTCACGCCGGACACGGTGTTCGACTATCATCTTGCCGACAAGCGGCTCGAAGTCCTCAAGGTGCGCGAGGTCCCTTCGGGCTTCGATCCCGAGCAGTACGCAACCGAGCGCTTGAGCATCGAAGCGCGCGATGGCACCCGGATCCCGGTCAGCATCCTCTACCGCCGCGACCGCACGTCGTTGGTTTCGGGGCCAGGCCCGCTGCACCTCTACGGCTACGGCGCCTACGGAATTGCGATCGACCCGCAGTTCGGCACCGCGCGCCTGAGCCTGGTCGACCGCGGCTTCGCTTATGCGATCGCGCATATCCGCGGTGGCGACGATCTCGGGCGCGCGTGGTACAAGGCCGGCAAGCTCGAGCGGCGCACCAATGCGTTCAACGATTTCGTCGATGTCGCCAAAGGGCTGATCGCGCGCGGCTACACCGCAGCCGGGCGGATCAGCATCTCGGGCGGCTCGGCCGGCGGCGAGCTGATGGGCGCGGTGATGAATTCCGATCCAGCACTATGGGGCGCGGTGGTCGCGCACGTGCCGTTCGTCGACGTGCTCGCGACGATGCTCGACGCCTCGCTGCCGCTGACGCCCGGCGAGTGGCCCGAATGGGGTAACCCGCTGGAGGACAAGGCGGCGTTCGAGCTGATCCGCAGCTATTCGCCTTACGACCAGGTCAAGCGCCAGGCCTACCCGCCGCTATTGGTAACCGCCGGGCTGAACGACCCGCGAGTGACGTATTGGGAGCCGGCCAAGTGGGTCGCGAAACTGCGCGAGCTCAAGACCGACGACAACGAGCTGCTGCTCAAGACCAACATGGGCGCGGGCCACGGCGGCAAGTCGGGCCGGTTCGAAAGCCTGCACGAAACCGCCGAGGAGTTCGCCTTCATCCTCTGGCAGCTGGGCGTGGAGGGTTAGGCCGCGGCCTTGCGCCGGTCCGTCTTGCGCCGATTCCGACGGTGCGCGCTGAACAGAGTCATCTTTTCGCTGATGGTGCGGTTCCGCCCGGCTTGCTTCGCGTCGTACAAGAGCTGGTCGGCGCGGGCATAGAGCTCGGTGAAGCCGGCCACCGGCGCGGCGTCGCGCGGCACGTCGACCAGGCCCATGCTCGCGGTCTGCGGGCGATCGAGCCCCTCGACGTCGCGCGCCACCCGCGCGGTGATCGCCTGGCGTCGCGCCTCGGCGCGCTGGATCGCGCTGCCGCCGCGCAGCAGGAGCAGGAACTCCTCGCCGCCCATCCGCAGCACCAGCGTGTCTTCGTCCGGCTCGAGCGCGGCGGCGACGGCCTGCAGCACCCGGTCGCCGACGGCATGGCCGAATGCGTCGTTGACCGCCTTGAAATGATCGAGATCGAGCAGCGCGAGCGTGGTGAAGCCTTCGCCGCGCAACTGGGCGAAGCGGCCCTCGATCACCCGGCGGTTGAACAGCCCGGTCAGCGCGTCGCGCTCGGTCAGCCGCTCGAGCACCCGCGCCTCGGTGCGGGCGATGTCTCGCTGGTCCTTCATCGCCATGAACCGGTCGGCGACACCCAGCGTGGTCGCCAGCACCTCGAACACGCAGCCGAAATAGAACAGCGGCATCGCGTCGGTGGCGGTCAGGGTCGGGACGAGGCCGGTGACGATCCGGATTGCGCCGACGCTCAGCAGCGGCGCCCACCCGGCCAGCTGGAACTTGGCCGCCCGGCTGCCGCGGGCGAGCGCGTCGGCGAGCGTCCATAGCAGCAGCGCCAGCACCGGCAGGTAGGCGAAATAGTAGAGGTCGCTCTGCACCGCCCGCAGAACGAACGGAAACCCCGCATGGAACGCGCTGGTAAACAGCGCCCAGCGTGCTGCCCATGGCAACGCGCGGCGAATCCCGGGACGCAATTTGCCCGGCTCGATGAACGTGTGGGCGAACATGATTCCGCTGGCCACCGAGAGGCCGAAGATCAGCGTGGTCAGCCCGCTCAGCGCCATCACCGGCAAGTCGACCAGTTCGCGCGACAGGCCCGACTTCGCCAGGATCGTCAGCAGCAGCGAGATCACCAGCGCCGAATGCCACAGCACGAAGCGCTCGCGCAGGATGCGGTAGAACGCGGCGTTGAACATCAGCGGCATCACCAGCATCCCGCACAGCGCGGCGAGCAGGATCAGCAGGCGATGGCCGGCGGGGGTGTCGCCTGGGTCGTCCACTGCGAGGCGCGCCTGGCCGAGCGTCATCCGACTGGTCGGCAAGTCGAACGCGACAACCACGGTGCGGCTTTGCGGGCCGATCGCAGGCAGCGCGACCTTGAAGAAGCCGTTGATGTAGGCAGGGGTCAGCTGGTCGCTTCGGTAAGTGCGTTCGCGCGTCGCTCCGTCCGCATCGATCACCAGCACGCGAACCGCCACCAGCGCGCCGCGCACGGCGACCAGATAGTGCGGCTGCGGCTGCGCCGGATCGAGCGCGAAGCGCAGGAACGCACGCTCGCCCGACAGCGTGTAGTCAGGCCTCCCGCAGTCCCAGCGGGCGGGCGCGGCGGCGAGCGAGGCGAGGGTTTCCGCGCGGGTGCCGGAAGCGAAGCAGCGCCGGTCCTGAGGCGCCGGGCCGGCCGCCCGCGCGCTCGCTCCGGCGAGCGGCAGCAGCATCGCCCACAGCAGCAGCGCCAGCCAAATGGCCGGCCTGGAAACGACCCGGCCCGTCATGGCTTGCTCCTACGCTCAACCCGTTAGGGCCGCGTTAAGCCTGACTGGTAGGATTTACGTGAGCAGGTCTGCGGTCGGCAGCCAGTCGTAGCCCAGTTCCTCGGCCACCGCCCGGTAGGTGACGCGTCCCGCATGGACGTTCAGCCTGGCCGCGAGGTGCGGGTTCCGGCGCATCGCTTCCTTCCAGCCCAATTCGGCGATCTTCAGCGCGTGCGGCAGGGTGACGTTGTTCAGCGCATACGTGCTTGTCCGCGCGACCGCGCCGGGCATGTTCGCGACGCAGTAGTGGACGATGCCCTGCTCGACGAACGTCGGGTTGCCATGGGTAGTCGGATGGCTGGTCTCGAAGCAGCCGCCCTGGTCGATCGCCACGTCGACCAGCACCGATCCGGGCTTCATCGTGCCGAGCATCTCGCGGGTGACCAGCTTGGGCGCGGCCGCCCCCGGGATCAGCACCGCACCGATCACCAGGTCCGCCTCGGCGACGCTTTCGGCAAGGTTCTGGCGGATCGAGAAGCGGGTTTTCGCGCGGCTTTCGAAGTGAATGCCGAGCCGCTCGAGCACTTCGGGGTCGCGGTCGAGGATCGTCACGTCGGCGCCGAGGCCCACCGCCATCTGCGCCGCGTTGAAACCGACCACCCCGCCGCCGATCACCGCGACCTTCCCCGGCATCACCCCGGGCACGCCGCCGAGCAGCACGCCGCGCCCGCCGTGCTCTTTCTGCAATGCGGTCGCGCCTGCCTGGATCGCCATCCGCCCGGCCACCTGGCTCATCGGCTTGAGCAAGGGCAACGTGTGGTTCGCCCCGGTGACGGTCTCATAGGCGATCGCGGTGACCCCAGCCTTGACCAGGTCTGCGGTCTGCTCGGGATCGGGGGCGAGGTGGAGGTAGGTGTAGAGGATCTGCCCCTCGCGCAGTTCGGCGCGCTCCTGCGGCTGCGGCTCCTTGACCTTCACGATCATCTCGCACCCGGCGAAGATCTCGCGTGCCGATTGCTTCACCAACGCGCCGGCGCGCTCGTAATCCGCATCGCGCGCGCCGATGCCCTCGCCCGCGCCGCTTTCGATCCACACTTCCTGCCCGTGCTCGACCAGTTCGCGCGCGCTTTCCGGCGTCAACCCGACGCGGTGCTCGTGGCTCTTGATCTCGCGCGGGCAGCCGATGCGCATGGGGGTTCTCCTGTGCAAATTCGTTACGAGTGCAACGATCCTTGCGCAACCACGCTCCCGGGAACTCAGTCCGGCTTGAACATCGCCAGATCGAACGCGTCGCCCACCGCCTGATAGCTCGTGTCGTTGCCGTGGAGATGGTCCCCGAAGTGGTAGCCCTCGCGGATCTGCTGTGGGTCGGCCGGATCGGCGAAGGCGGTGTCGATCCGGACCGTGCCGTCGAACGTGCCGCTGTGGAGGATCCACTCGTTGATCTTCTCGCGCGCGGCCTCCCCCGCTTCGGACCAATAAGTCGCGCCCTTGTACGGCCCGATCGGCGCGCCGATCACCTTGATCCCTTTCTCGTGGGCGCGGGCGACGAGCTGGGCATAGCCCGCTTCCATTTGCTCGACCGTGATCGGGTCGTTGACGAGGCCCGGCAGCGGCGGGCCCTTGCCTTGCGCGCCGAATCCGATGCCGAGGTCGTTCACCCCTTCGAACACGATGATGTACTTGACGTTCGGCAGGCTCAGCACGTCCTCGCTGAAGCGCGCGAGCGCCGAATCGCCCATCCCCGGGCTCAGCACCCGGTTGCCGCTGATCGCCGCATTGACCACGCCCCATTCCTGCCCCGCCGCGTGCAGCCGGCGCGAGAGGAAATCGGGCCAGCGGGTGTTCTTGCCGGCGGTCGAGCCGACGCCGTCGGTGATCGAATCGCCGAACGCGACGATCGTGCCGAGCGCCTTGGGTGAGTCGACGTCGACGCCGGACAGGAATGCGCGGAACTGCTTCTTGTCGGCGGGCGTGAACGGCTTGCCGACGAAGTTGCCCGGCGGCGAAACGTCGAGCTCGTCCTGCCCGGTAAGGTGGCAGGTGCATGGGCCGGTCGCTTCGGGCAGGTAGAACTCGATCCGCACCCGCGAGAGGTCGGGCACGGCCAGGTCCACCGGATCGCTGACGAAGGGCGCGCCGATCGGGATCGTCGCACTTGCCGCGCCGCCGAAGGTCAGCATGCGTGCGCTGCCGGCGATCTCGTTTCCGGCATCGTCGATCCTGACGATCCGCGCCGCGCCGATCTTCAAGGGGTGCGCGCCGTACCGGTTGGTGAAGCGCACCCGCAGCTTGTCGCCGCCCTGGCTGAGATAGACCACCTGGGCCAGCGTGACGTTGTCGTACGAAGCGGCCGCGAACGGCCCGCTCGTGCCGAGCGGCGCATGCGGCGAGGCGGCCCAGCTTGCCACCCATTTCGCCTCGGCGGGGCTCGCCGCCAGCGTCAGCGCCGCCACCGCGCATGCCGCACCCGTCTTGCCGATCATCCGCATCGTCTTTTCCTCCCGTGTTCGCTTTATGCTTTGTAGACCCAGTAATCGGGGCCCCAGCGCTGTTCCAGCTCGGCGAGGCACTCGATGTGGATCTCGCGGACCCGCGCCGGGGTCATGTATTCGGCTGGGTCGATCTCCTCGATCCGCAGGGTCGACTTGTCCTCGTAAAGATGCTCGCCTTTCAAGAGCGCATTCTCGTCGTAGGGCCAGATGAACGCCTGCAAGGAATGGACGAGATAGAGCCCGTCGTCCTTCTCGACTTTGTGGCCGAGCTTCTTGAGCTCCGCGCCGGTCGACATCTGGTGGAACCACATCTCGTCGGCGATCCCCCAATCCGCCACCGCGACCATGTCGCCCGAGTTCCACAGCACGATCTCGCCGATCGAGCTGTAGAAGTCGAACACGCCCTGGCGGCCCTTTACCTGGAACGGCGTCTCGCCCCAGGTGATGTGGTACACCGGATCGTCGGCCATCATGTCGGGCGCGGTGATCTCCTCGAACATCGCCGCGCCTTCGAGGTGCACATGACGGCAATAGTTCTTCAGGATCGCGCGGTGCAGAGGGTCCTGGGTCCGCTCGAGCAAATCGAGCGTCGGGTTCATGCAATCGTAGACTTCGCGTTCGTACTTGCTGGGCATGGGCTCTCCGGACGTTCCTCATTTCTCGTTTGCGACCTGATGCCATGCCGCGGGCGCGCCCTCAAGCTGCTCGCCCGCCTGCGGCCCATTGCGGCCACAAGCCCTTGTGCTAGCGTCGAAGGTTCCAGGGAGAGGGCTCTCGCATGCATGTTCATCTGCCCAAGCCGCTGCACGGCTGGCGCGAGTTTCTCGGCGAAGTCGGGATCATTGTCATCGGCGTGCTGATCGCGTTGGGCGCCGAACAGGTGGTCGAAGCCGCCCACTGGAACCACCAGGTGCGCGACGCGCGCGAAGCGCTCGATGAAGAGATCGCTCACACCAACCGGGCATTTGCCTTTCGAGCGGCCGCTCACGATTGCATCGCCGCGCGCCTCACCAAGGTGAACGGCATTGTCGAACGCGCGGCCAGGCATGACCCGACGCCGCCGGTCGGCCGGGTCATCCCGGACATCGGCAATGCACTGTCGAACAGCGCCTGGGAAACCAGCAAAGCCGCCGAAATCCTGGCCCATTTCGGGCGCGGGCCGCTGCGGCTCTACGGAAATTATTATCTCCAGGTCGGCAACGAGCAGGCGTTCATGGGCCAGGAAGTACAGGATTGGGGCGTGATCAAAGTCCTCCAGGGCGATCCGGGCCGGCTCGGCCCGACCGACATCGCCGGCCTGCGCGTCGCGATCAGGCACGCGTCGTTCGAGAACGACATCATCGCGGTGATCGCGCAGGAAGAACTCGGCACCTCGCGGCAACTTCACGTCGCGATTCCACCCCCGGACAAGGCGAGACTGACCGAGGTTTGCCGGGCGTTATAGCCGGTTCTGCCGGTTCTCCGTTCACGGAAGCGGACGGGATAATGGTCCGCGCGGCGGCGGAGGCGAGCTTCCGTCAGCCGAACCCGGTCAGCCAGCGGCACACCGCAACCCACCAGTCGGGGTGGATGCGCCACAGGTACATCGCGAACAGCTCGTTCGCGACGATCAGCGGCACGCCGAGGCGGTACACTTTGTGCACACGGCCCAGGGTCAGCTTGTCGTGCGCGATCCCGGCGGCATAGAATGCCATGTTGCTCGCGAAGAACCATACGTTCGCGCCCGGTAGCGGCAAGCGGCTGAACCCGGTGTCGGCCACCGTCGCGATCGACAGGAACATCAGCCGGCTGTGCCAGTCGCGCCGCTTGCGCAGCCAGATGCCGAGCCACGCGCACGGCGTGAACGCGACGATGTCGGCGGTGGTGGTGGACAGGAACGCGAGGTCGAGCGGCACGTCGTGCGAGGGGAAGGTCTGCAGGTCGAACCGGCGCATGATGACCGCGGTGGCGATGCCCAGCGGCGGGATGATTGCCGCGAGGCCGACCCCGAGCCAGCCGAGCCGTTTGTGCAGGCGCACGTTGTTGGTCTGCACCAGCAACGTCTGCGCGACGTAGAGCAGCATCCACGAGATGAAGAACAACGCGTGCACCGACAGGATCGCCGGGAACTGCAGCGTGCGATGGGTGACGTACTTCGGCAGCTCGAAATAGAAGCCGGCGACCATCGACGCGGCCAGCACCAGCGCGACACCCGCGTGAAACCGCGACCGGCCGCGCGGTTTCGGGCGCGGTTTTGTGGGGGCTTCCAACTGGGTAGGCGCCGTGGTCGCCACGCTGCACTTGATCCTCGACTGAAGCGGAACGCTTTCGCAGGCGCGGCCTAATGTCGGGTTAAGCATCCTTCGTCGTCCCGGCGAACGCCGGACCGCTGTCGGCGCGAGCGGAAGGTTGAGTTGGGCACCAGGAACGCAGCGGTCCCGGGTCAAGCCCGGGACGACGCGTGACGTCATCCCGGCGAAAGCCGGGATCGCTGGAAGCTAAGCGATACTATCGCCGAGATCACGCCACTCGGGATTAACCGCCTCGATCGCCTCGACCTTCCATTCGCGCCGCCAGTTCTTGAGCTGCTTCTCGCGCGCGATCGCTTCGTCGATGGTCGGGAATTCCTCGGCAAGCACCAGGCAGTCTAGCCCATACCTGCGGCAGAACTTCGACCCCAACCCGTTGCGGTGCTCCCAGATGCGTTTGTCGATGTCGGCGGTCATGCCGACATAAAGCACGCCATACGCGCGGTTGGTCATCATGTAGGCCCAGCCGCCCATGCCTAGCCGTCGTCCCGGCGAACGCCGGGACCGCTGTCGGCGCGGGTGGGACGCCGAGTTGGGCACCAGGGGGCCAGCGGTCCCGGGTCGAGCCCGGGACGACGCGATCCTTCGCCTTCGCTCAAAGCGGATTCCCGTCCCGATCCCGATAGATGTCCCGCCGCCCCACGTGGTTCGCCGGGCCCACCAGCCCATCCTCCTCCATCCGCTCGATCCACTTGGCGGCGGTGTTGTAGCCGACGCCCATCTGGCGCTGGAGCCAGCTGCCGCTCGCCTTCTGGTTTTCGATCACGATCTGGCACGCCTGGCGGTACTTGCGCTCTTCGGGGTTGTCGCTCGCGGTGAACTCGTCCTCGAAGCCGAAGCCGCCGTCCTCGGGCTCTTCGGTGACCGAATCGACGTATTGCGGCTTGCCCTGCGCGCGCCAGTGGGTGGCGACTTTCTCCACCTCTTCATCTGACACGAACGGCCCGTGGACCCGCACCAGCGCGCCGCTCGAGGGCTTGTAGAGCATGTCGCCGCGGCCGAGGAGCTGCTCGGCGCCCTGTTCGCCCAGGATCGTGCGGCTGTCGATGCGGGATGTGACGTTGAAGCTCACCCGGGTCGGCATGTTGGCCTTGATCACGCCGGTGATCACATCGACGCTCGGGCGCTGGGTGGCCATGATCAGGTGGATGCCGGCGGCCCGGCTCTTCTGGCTGAGGCGCTGGATCAACACCTCGATCTCCTTGCCGGCGGTCAGCATCAGGTCGGCCAGCTCGTCGACGATCAGCACGATCTGCGGCAGGACCTGGTAATCGAGCTGCTCTTCCTCGAACAGTTCCTCGCCAGTGTCGGGGTCGAACCCGATCTGCACCCGGCGGCCGAGCGGATTGCCCTTGGCGATCGCCGCCTTCACCCGCTCGTTGAAGCCGGTCAAATTGCGCGCGCCGACGTTCGACATCATCCGGTAGCGCCGCTCCATCTCCTCGACCGCCCACTTCAAGGCGCGGATCGCCTTGTGCGGCTCGGTCACCACGGGGCTGAGCAGGTGCGGGATGTCTTCGTAGAACTTCAGCTCGAGCACTTTGGGGTCGATCAGGATCATCCGCACGTCGCTGGGCCCGAAGCGGTAGAGCAGCGACAGCAGGATGCAGTTGAGCCCCACCGACTTGCCCGAGCCGGTGGTGCCGGCGACCAGCAGGTGCGGCATCGCGGCGAGGTCGGCGACCACCGGCTCGCCGGAGATGTCCTTGCCGAGGATGATCGGCAGCATGCCCTTGTGGTGCGCGAACGCTTCGCTGGCGGCGAGCTCCTTCAATGCGACCGTCTGCCGGTCGGCGTTGGGGAGCTCGATGCCCATGACCGTCTTGCCCGGGATCGCCGAGACCCGCGCGGAGATCGCGCTCATGTTGCGGGCGATGTCTTCGGCGAGGCCGATCACCCGGCTGGCCTTGACGCCCGGCGCGGGCTCCAGCTCGTACATCGTCACCACCGGGCCGGTGCGCACCGCGGTGATCTCGCCCTTGACGTTGAAATCGTCGAGCACGTTCTCGAGCAGGCGTGCGTTGCGCTCCAAAGCCAGCTTGTCGAGCTTGGGCGCGGCGGACGGCGGCGGATCGCCGAGCAGGTCGAGGCTCGGCAGTTCGTAGTCTTCGTCGAACAGGTCCTTCTGCCGCGCCTTGCCGATCTTCGCCGGGCGCGGCGGCAGGTGCGGCTCGGCGATCTCGGGCGGCTTGCGCGCCGGATCCTGCACGATCGGCACCGGGCGCGGCTCGGCCCGTTCGCGCTTCGGCACGAACGGCAGGATTTCCGGCCCGGGCAACCGCGGCTTGCGGCGCAGCGCGAGCGGCAGGGTGAGCAGTTGCGCCCAGTCGAGCGCGAAGATCCGCCCGACCAGGAACGCCCCGCCGCCCAGGCACACGATCCACGCGGCGGCGATCGCCCACACCCGCGCGGCCTCGGGCAGCAATGCGGCGAGCGCGGTGACCCCCCGCGCGCCGAGCAGGCCGGTGATTCCGCCGGGCGAGGCGGGCAGGTCGTAATTGTGCGGATCGGTCGAGAGCGACAGCACCGTGGAGAGCAAGGCCATCGCGAACACCAGCACGCCGACGGTGCGCCACCAGCGCGTGCCGTGCGGGGTGTCCTCGTCACCCGCATCGCGCCACAACTTGCGCGCGAAGGCGTAGAGCAGCGGCAGGAACAGGATCGCGGTCCAGCCGAACAGGAACAGCGCGCGCTCCGACACCCACGCGCCGGCGAGGCCCATCCAGTTGGCGATATCGCCACCCGCCGCGGTCGACAGCGACGGGTCGGTCTCGCGATGGCTGACCAGCGCGAGCGCGAAGAACACCGTCGCGGCGATCAGCGCGCCGGCCCCGGTCAATTGCGCGGCACGGCGCAGCGAATGGCGGAACGCGGCGCGCCAATCCGGCGCGGGCTCCTTCGCGATTGCGCGGCTGGCCATCATCGTTCCCCTAAGGTCCGCTTTCGTTCCGCAGAATCGCAGACGCGGGAGTCCCCGTCAAGAAATCCGCCGCTTTCGTCGTCCCTGGCGTAAGCCAAAGCGATTTTTGGTTCGCGCAAAGACGCTAAGACGCAAAGAGACAGCACCACTTGGCGTCTTCGCGTCTTTGCGCGAAACCTAGCTGAGGCCGTCGATCGCCGCCCAACGCTGCCATTGGAGCGCATTAGCGCGGCGCCGGTTCATCCCGCCGAGCGCAATCACCGGGGCCTTTGAATAGCGGGCGAGCAGCCGGAAGCGCACCGGGCCGAGCGGTTTGGCGTCCAGGTGCGAGCGGGTCGGGAAGACCGGCGAGAGCAGCACCGCGTCGGCGCCCGCACGGTTCGCCGCGCCGATCTCGCGCAAGTTGTGCACGGCGGCGAGGAATAGCCGTCGTCCCGGGCTTGACCCGGGACCGCTGGCCGCTGGGTACGACCTGGAGGCTAGCGATCCCGGTGCGCGCCGGGATGACGGCGGGCCGTACCCGTCGCCCGCAACCACGAGCGTGTGGCCGCGCGCCCTGGCGATGCGCGCCAACTGCTCGAAGCGAGCGATCCGCTCCGCCGGCGCCAGATGATAGTGCCGGTAGATGAACCCCGAACCGCGCGGGAGCCTTCGCAATGCGCGCTCCAGCGCCGCATCGTTGCGCGCGTCGGAGATCAGCCACAAATCGGGCAAGGTCTGGCGCGCGCGCATCGGGACGCTATAGCGCCGCGTGATGGAAAGCGCAGCATCCCGGCTCGAAGCGGTCAATTCGCGCATCGCGCGTGCGGCGAACATCGCGGCCCGCAAGGCGGAGGACGTGACGCTGATCGCGGTCAGCAAGACTCACCCGGCCGAACATATCGCGCCGCTGATCGAGGCGGGCCAGCGCGCGTTCGGCGAGAACCGGGTGCAGGAAGCGCAGGCCAAGTGGCCGGAGCTGAAGCGGCGCCATCCCGGCATCGAACTGCACCTTGTCGGCCAGCTCCAGTCGAACAAGGCCGACGAGGCGGTCGCGTTGTTCGACTGCATCCATTCGCTCGACCGGCCATCGCTGGCCGGCGCACTGGCGAAGGCGATGGACAAAGCCGCCCGCCGGGTGCCGTGCTTCGTCCAGGTCAACATCGGCGCCGAGGAGCAGAAAGGCGGCTGCGCGATTCCCGAGCTGCCCGCGCTGCTTGGCCAGGCGCGCGCGGCGGAGCTGCCGGTGACCGGCCTGATGTGCGTCCCGCCGGCCGAGATCGAGGCGGCGCCGTTCTTCGCCCTGCTCGCCAAGCTCGCCGCCGACAACGGCCTCGCCCAGCTCAGCATGGGCATGAGCGGCGACTTCGAAACCGCGGTGATGCTCGGCGCGACGCATGCGCGGGTCGGCACCGCGCTGTTCGGCGGGCGAAGTTAGGTTTTTGCGTGCCGTCGGCCGTCCGCGGGCGGCGCGCGAAAGGGTCTTGCGGAACCGCCCGCACGGCGGTTCATTCGGATCTAAAGGAGTCCATCCATGAGCAAGATCGCGGTCATCGTCGGAAGCTTGCGGGCCGAATCGTTCAATCGCCGGCTGGCGCACGCGCTGGTTCGCCTGCCCGCCGCCGCCGGGCACCGCTTCCACTTTCCCGAGATCGGCGACCTACCGCCTTACAACCAGGACGACGATGCGCATCCGCCCGAAGCCGCGAGGCGGCTGAAGCGCGAAATCCGCGCGGCCGACGGGGTGATGTTCGTCAGCCCCGAATACAACCGCTCGATCCCCGGGGTGCTCAAGAACGCAATCGACCACGCCTCGCGGCCCTACGGCGACAGCGCCTGGGCGGAAAAGCCTGCCGGCGTGATCGGCGTGTCGGGCGGGGCGATCGGCACCGCGATGGCCCAGCAGCACTTGCGCAACGTGCTCGCCTACCTCGACATGCCGACGCTCGCCCAGCCCGAGGCGTTCATCCGCTGGACCGACGATCTCATCACCGACGACGGCGAAGTGGGCGAGCACAGCCGCGACTTCCTCAACGATTGGATGGGCAAGTTCCTCAAGCTGGTCGAGGTTCATTCGGGCGCGCATCCCTAGGGGCCGGCGATGCCGCGCAAGCTCAAGGTGTTCCGCACCCCGATCGGCTTCTACGACGCCTATGTCGCGGCGCCGAGCCGCAAGGCGGCGCTCGCCGCGTGGGGCAGCGCGCACGACCTGTTCGCGCGCGGCGTCGCCGAAGAGGTCACCGACCCCGAGTTCACCAGGCAGCCGCTCGCGAACCCGGGGCAAGTGATCCGCCTGTCGCGCGGCAGCGCGGCGGAGCAGATCGCGGCGCTGGGCAAGACGGCTGGCCCCAGGCGCCGCAAGTCGGCCAAGGCGCCGGAGGCCGCCGCACCTTCGCCGCGCGCCAGGCGTGCCAAGCCGAAGCCGCGACCCGATCGCGCCCCAGTCGACCGCGCCGAGGCGGAGCTCGCCCAAGCCGACGCCCGCCAGCGCGAGGAGCTCGCCGCGTTCGACAAGCGCCAGGCCGCGCTCGACAAGGAGCGCGGGCGGCTGGAGAAGCAGCACGCCGGCGAAATCGCGAAGCTCGAGCGCGCGGCCGAAAAGGCGCGCGAGCGCTACGACCGCGCGATGCGCGCGTGGCAGGGGTGACTGGGCGACGCGCCCTATACCAGCGAGAATTCGGTCAGCGTCCGGCGGTTGAGCACCCGGTCGACCCGCGCTCCGTCCCAATGCATCTGATAGTGGTCGGTCTGGTGCGGGATGCCCACCGCGTCCGGCCAGAACGCGCCCACGCACAGCCCGCCAGGGCTGCGGACCGAGCGGTAGTGAACCCCGTTCGCGCCTTTGCGCCGCAATTCGGCGGCGAGCGCCTGGGGCGTTTCCCAATCGTCGGGATCGTGGCAGTCGGCCCGGCCGCGCAAATCGGCGAAGACGTTGTCGATCCGCCCGACCAGCATGCGGAATTGCGAATGCCACCCGGGCCTCTCTCCGGTCGTCCGCATGAAGCGCGCCTGGTGCCAGGCGGCCTCGCGCAACGCGACTTCCTCACTGTCGCCGGCGCTGTAGACGCCGTAGCCGCCGGCGGTGAAGCGCCCCGGGCGGTCGGGGCTGACGTGGGTGAACGAGGCCATCACGTAGCTTGCCCCGGGGCCGGCCACGCGCCGCTCGGGCGGCACCAGGTCGAGCCGGCCCATCGCTTCGACCAGCCGCGGGTTGGTCTTCGCTTCGGCCGAGACCAGCGCGTCCCAATCGCGCGGATCGGCGATGTCCTCGAACAAGTCGATCGGCGGATGGATCGAGCGGATCAGGCGGTATGCGCGATCCCAGCGGACATGGACTTCGGGCCATTCGGCCGCGGCATCGCTCACCAGCCGCCGCGCTCCGCATCGAGATACGCGCGGATCCGCGCGAGCGCGAAGATCGAGCCTTCAAGCAGCACGTCGAGCGGGCGCTTGCCGCCGAACACGGCGTTCGCCTGCTTCACCCATGCGTAAGCGCGCTCTGGCTCGGCGTAGAGATAGCGCAGCGCCTTGTGGATGCCGAGCAGCAGCGAGAGCCGGGTGGCGAGATCGCGGTCGATCCGGCCGATCTCACCCTTCTTCCACCGAGCATAAGTCCGCGCCGACAAGCCGCCCAGGACCTGGCAGGCCTCCTCATCGGTCAGCCGCCAGCGGCCGAACAGGTTGAGCACCGCGCGCGCGGCGGCTTCGGCCTCCGCCGGCGTGATCGCGGGATCGTCAGGCCGTGCCTGGGTGCGGGGAAGTTCGAGCAGCATATCTTTTCCGTCTGGCAATACATAGACAATTATTTGCCAATTGGCAAGTTTGCGCTGCAGCGTATTTGCGCTAGGGCGGAGGATGTTCCGCCACACCAAGGAGCATCCATGCGTTCACCTGCGATCCTCGCCGCTGCCGCCGCCCTCGCGCTGGTTGCTGCGCCGGCTGCCGCGCCCGCCGCCGTCCGTGCGCCGCATGTTTCCGCTGCGACGCTCGACCAGCTCCATCAGCCCCTGCCGCTGCCGTACGACGAGAAGGCCGACGCGAACCGCCAGGTGGCCGCGGCCAAGGCGCGCGCCAAAGCCAGGCACAAGCTGCTGCTGGTCGATCTCGGCGGCAACTGGTGCCCCGATTGCCGGGTGCTGGCGGGCGTGATGGCGCTGCCCGAAGTGCGCGCATTCGTCGCCGCGCATTACGAAGTGGTGATGGTCGACGTCGGCAAGTTCGACCGCAACGGGCAGGTCGCCGCGCACTGGGGCGTGATGCAATTGAAGGGCGTGCCCGCGGTGCTGGTCGTGGACCCGAAGACCGACCGGCTGGTCAACCGCGACCGGCTGTTCGCGCTCGCCGACGCGCGCACGATGACCCCGCAGGCGCTCGCCGACTGGCTGGCGCAGTGGGTGTGAGGATGGTCAGCTCGCGCGCCCGGCTTTCCATTCGTTCCAGTAGCGCCGCAACTCCTGCGGGATCGAGGCCTCAAACTCGGCGTCGAGCGGATATTGCGGCATCGCCTCGGCGACTGCGTCGAGCACCGCGTTCCCCTGTTGCAAATCCTTGCCGCGCTTGAGCGGATTGCGCTTGGCCTGGTTGCCGAGCCACAGCTTGTGCAATGCGAACCAGCGCGGGTCGGGCACTACCAGCCGCGCGGCGGTGGCGTCGCGGCAGGGCACCACCTGGTCGACCGGCTTGCCGAGCAGCAGCCATTCCTGCTCGGGCAGAGGGATCGGGTAGGGCTTCTCGCGTGGCCCGAGGGTCGCGGCGCGCGAAGGCGCGACCAGCAGCTCGACTTCGTAGGCGTCGCGATTGCGCGCCTGGAATTCGCGCTCGGTGTTGACGGTGAAGGTCGGATCGACCGCCTTCAGTGTTTCCCATATCGGCGCATTGTCCGGCCGCGTTGCGCCGGCCCAGGCGAGGTCGAAATCGACGGTTTCGTCGGGCAAGTCGAACCGCGCTGCCGCCTCTTGCTGATAGGCCAGCAGGCAATTCGTGCCGACCACCAGCAACTGCCCGTCGAGCAGCCCGCGAAGATCAGCCTCGCGCAGGATCGGACCTGGTGTGCTGACGAGCTGCGGCACCCTTACCGCGCGCGCGATCCGGCCGCTTTCTTCCACCCGCTCGCGAGTCCGCCCGATCCGGTCCTTTAGCGCGGCCTTCTCGGCGCGATAGGTTTCGAACCGCTCCGCCGCCGCATCGTCCCACCGGCCGAGCGAGCGCCCGTTCCCCGACCGGTCCGCGATTTCGTAAAGGTATTCGCGGCCGTCCACGGTCTTGCGGCGCAGATCGTAGGGCAGCGCGCGCGCGGCGCGCTCGGCGTCGCGCCAGGTTTCGTAATGCTGGCGCAAGTTGATGAGCGCGCGCGCCTGTTCGTCGGCAAAAGGGGCCAGCGTGACCATGGTCGATTTATCCCACAAAACGCCGCACATGGCAAAATGTGGGATAAACCATTTGATCCGAAATGGTTAGATAATCCCCACAGCCTTCCCGGCGCGCTCGAACATGCCGAGGATCGCCTGGACCTGTTCGGCCGAGTGCTCGGCGCAGAGCGAGCATCTGAGGAGCGTCATACCCGCGGGGGTCGCCGGCGGTCGGGCGAGGTTCACGTAGAGCCCTTCGTGCAGCAGCGCTTCCCACATCGCCGCGCCGCGTTCCAGGTCGGGCATGATCACCGCGATGATCGCGCTCTGGGGCTCCTTGGTGCCGAGCTGGAAGCCCATCCCGGTCAACCCCCTGTGCAGCACCCGCGAATTCTCCCACAAGTGCGCGCGCTTGTTCCCCGCGTGCATCAGCTTGCGGATGCTGGTCGCGGCGGTCGCGACCACGCTCGGCGGCAGGCTGGCGGTGAACACGTACGGCCGGCAGACCAGCCGCAGCACCTCGAACTTCGGGTGGTTGGAGACGCAGAACCCGCCCACCGTGCCGACGCTCTTCGAGAACGTGCCGATCACGAAGTCGACCTGGTCGAGCACGCCCTGCTCTTCGGCCACGCCGCGCCCGTTCGGCCCGATGAAGCCCATCGAGTGCGCCTCGTCGACCAGCACCATTGCGCCGTTGACCTTGGCGACGCCGATCATCTCCTTCAGCGGCGCGATGTCGCCGAGCATCGAGTAGACGCCTTCGAGCACCACCAATTTGCCCGCGCCTTCGGGCACGCGCTTCAGGCGCTTTTCCATCGCCTCGATGTCGTTGTGCTTGAACGGCACGACTTGCGCGTTGCCGAGCGAGCAGCCGTCCCAGATCGACGCATGGCTGTCGATGTCGAGGATGATGTAATCGTCCTTGCCGGCGATCGTCGAAATGATCCCGAGGTTCGCCTGGTAGCCGGTGGAGAACACCATCGCGTGCTCCATCGCGTAGAATTCTCGCAAAGCCTGCTCGACCTCGCGGTGGCCCCGGTAGGTGCCGTTGAGCACCCGGCTGCCGGTGGTGCCCGAGCCGAAATTGTCGAGCGCGTCCTTGCCCGCCGCGATCACGTCGGGGTCGAAGGTCATGCCCATGTAGTTGTAGGTGCCGAGCAGGATCGTGTCGCGCCCGTTGCAGATCGCACGGGTCGGCGAGAGCACCTTTTCCATCACCAGGTTGAACGGGTCCTCGAACCCGCCGGCCAGCAGCGCCTCGCGCTGGCGGATGATGTCGTCGTACTTGGAAAACAGGTCGGTCATCTGCCCTCTAATCCCGTGGCATTGGCGTCGCTTGCTGGTCTACCGATCCTCCCCTGCAAGGGGAGATGGCAGCCACATAGTGGTTGACGGAGGGGTGTCGCGCTCCACGACCGGCTACACCCCTCCACCACCGGGCTGTGCCCGGCGGTCCCCCTCCCCTTACAGGGGAGGATTGTCGAGTAGCCGCCGCCGTTTTTGCCTCGACGCACGGCGTTTGAAACTCATGCCTGCAATTTCACCACCGCATCCACCAGCTGCCCGAAGTTCTCGATCTCGGCCTGTTGGTTCATGCTGATGATGATGTCGAACTCGTCCTCGATCGCGGCGACGAAGTCCATCACCGTCAGGCTGTCGAATTCGAGGTCGCCCGCGAAGGTGGTCGCATCGGCGATCGCGATGCCCTTCTTGTTGAACGGCTCGATCAGCCGGCGAATGGTGCTCTCGGTCTCGGCGCGGTCCATGGGCTGGCTCCTAGTAAGCGATTGCGGCGCAAAAGCGGCGCGGCACCGCGAAGTCAAGCCGCGCCGGTCGCGGGTGCAGCTTGGGTCGCCGGTTCGAGCAGCGCGTTCACCGCGCGCATGAACGGGCCGATCGAGACCGGCTTGGCGAGATAGCCTTCCGCGCCCGCGCCTCGGATGCGCTCCTCGTCGCCCTTGCCGGCATAGGCGGTGACCGCAAGCACCGGAATCCCGCGCAGCTCCGGATCGCGCTTCATCTGCGCGATCAGGTCGAGGCCCGAGACGTTGGGCAACTGGATGTCCATGATCGCCAGGCTCGGCACGAATTCGCGCGCCCGCGCCAGCGCCTCGAGCCCGTCGGCCACCGGGGCGACCTCGAACCCGCTCGCCTTCAGCACGTCGCAGAACAGCCTGCGGTTGAGATCGTTGTCCTCGACAACCAGGATTCTCTTTGCCACTGGCGAAGTCCTTTCGAGCGGCATGCTCTATGAGTCTAACGGAACGCTGACAATTCTTCGCGACCGCCAATCCCCGGCCGACCCTTCGCGAGACGCGCCTAAAGACGCGGCTGCGCTGGCGCTGTCCGCGCTCGCCTGGGTGCTGGCCGACGAAGACCGCGCGCAGCGCCTGCTGTCGCTGACCGGGCTGACGCCCGACGCATTGCGCGCCGGGCTGGGCGATCGGGCGGTGCTCGGCGCGGTGCTCGACTTCCTCGGCGCGCACGAGCCGGACCTGGTCGCGGCCGCCGCCGCACTGGGCGTCGAACCGGGCGAGCTGGTCCGCGCCGGCGAAAGGCTCGCGCGATGAGCGACCTCGGCACCCGGCCGCTGGTGGTCACCGATTGCGACGAAGTGCTGCTGCACATGGTCGCGCACTTCCGCGACTATCTGGGCGCAGAACACGGGGTCGATTTTCACTGGCAGGGCGGCCATTTCGCCGACGCGATGCGCTGGCGCGAAACCGGCGAGCCGCTGGAGGAAGCCGAGATGTGGCGCCTCCTGAACCTGTTCTTCGACACCGAGATGCATCGCCAGACCCCGATCGAAGGCGCGGTCGGCGCGATCCGCAAGCTGGGCGAGATCGCCGATGTGGTCGTGCTGACCAACCTGATGGACCACCGCCTGCAACTGCGCGCGGCCCAGCTCGCCGCGCATGGGATCCACGCGCGGGTCTACACCAACCAGGGGCCCAAGGGCCCGGCGCTGAAGGCAATCATCGCGGAATTCCGGCCGAGCCGCACGGTGTTCATCGACGACATCGCCCAGCACCACGCCTCGGCGGCGCAGGACGTGCCGGAAACGATCCGGCTGCATCTGTGCGGCGAGCCGCTGCTCGCGCCGCATATCGAGTGTGCCCACCTGGCGGGCCATGCGCACGCGCGGATCGACCGCTGGGCGGAGGCCTTGCCCTGGCTGCTCGAACGGTTGCAAGAGGAGGACGGATGACTATCGAAGCGCGTCTTGCGGAGCTTGGGATCGTGCTGCCCGAGCCTGCCGCCCCGGTGGCGGCGTATGTGCCGGTCGTGGTGGCTGGCGGGCTGGCGCATATCTCGGGGCAACTGCCGTTCATCGACGGCAAGCTGGTGACCGGGCGGCTGGGCGAGGACGTATCGCTCGAGGATGGCGCCGCCGCGGCGCGCGCGTGCGCCCTGATGATCCTCGCGCAGGCGAAAGCCGCGCTCGGCTCGCTCGAGCGGGTCGAGCGGGTGGTGAAGCTGGGCGCGTTCGTCAATTCGGCGGCCGCCTTCACCGACCAGCCCAAAGTCGCCAACGGTGCGTCCGAGCTGATGGTGCAAGTGTTCGGCGAGGCGGGCCGCCACGCGCGCAGCGCGGTCGGCGTGCCGGTGCTGCCGCTCGGCGCCGCGGTCGAAGTGGACGCGATCGTAAGTGTTCGCAGCGCTTGACCGGCTACTCGCTCCGGCTCCCGGGCCGGTGCGGATCGCCTGGCTGAGCGGCGCGCAATTCGCGCATCGCGGATTGCACGGCGGCGGGGTGCCGGAAAACTCGCTCTCCGCCGCGTCGGCGGCGATCGCCCGGGGGCTCGGCATCGAATGCGATGTGCAGAAAAGCCGCGACGGCACCGCGATGGTGTTCCACGACTGGGAGCTCGACCGGCTGACGGCCGAGCACGGCGAACTGTCGGCGCGCACCGCGGCAGCGCTCGGCCAGGTCATGCTCACCGGCAGCAGCGATCGCATCCCCACTTTGCGCGAACTGCTCGATCTCGTGCGCGGCCGGGTGCCGCTGCTGATCGAGATCAAGGCGAAGCGCGAGAAGCGCCCGGCGCCGCTGTGCCTCACGGTGCGGCGGGTGCTCGAAGGCTATCGCGGGCCGCACGCGGTGATGAGCTTCGATCCGCGCGTCGGCCACTGGTTCCGGCGGCACTCGCCGCACACCACGCGCGGGCTGATCGTCAGCGAAGAGGATAAGCGCACGTTTCCCTGGCACGTCTATCGCCACTGGTGCCTGTGGCATGCGAAGCCCGATTTCCTGGCCTACGACGTGCGCGATTTTCCGAGCCGCTTCGCCGCCGCGCAGCGCGCGCGGGGGATTCCGGTGCTGACCTGGACGGTCGGTTCGGCCGCGCTGCGCAAGGTCGCGGCCGAATATGCCGACGCGCCGATTGCCGAAGGAGCGGGCGTTTCCTAAGTTTGCCCCAATGAGCGCCGAGTCCACGATCACCGCCCGCATCGCCCCGGCGGTGGGATCGCTGCCAGCGGATCAGTGGGACGCGCTCGCCGGGGCGGACAATCCGTTCGTCAGCCACGCGTTCCTGACCGCGCTCGAGGATTCGGGCAGCGTCGGCAAAGGCACTGGCTGGAGCGCGCTGCCGATCACGATCGAGGGCCCAGCCAAAAATGGTGACGGCCGGCTGGCGGCGGCGCTGCCGGCCTACATCAAGACCCACAGCCAGGGCGAATACGTGTTCGATCACGGCTGGGCGGACGCCTGGCACCGCGCGGGCGGCGAGTATTATCCCAAGCTCCAGATCGCGGTGCCGTTCACCCCGGCGACGGGGCCGCGGGTGCTGCTCGACGACCTCACGCTTGCGGCGCCGCTGCTGCGCGCGGCCGAGACGGTGTGCGCGAACCACGGGTTCTCATCGGCCCACGCGACGTTCATCGAACCCGCGCAACTCCCGCTGTTCGAGGCAGCCGGGTGGTTGCCGCGCAGCGACATCCAGTTCCACTGGCACAACCGCGGCTACCGCACGTTCGACGATTTCCTCGCGCAGCTCTCCTCGCGCAAGCGCAAGGCGATCCGCAAGGAGCGCGAGGCGGCGCAGCAGGGCGTCGAAATCCGCGCGTTATCCGGCGATGAAATCCGCCCCGAGCACTGGGACGCGTTCTGGGAATTCTACCAGGACACCGGCTCGCGCAAATGGGGGCACCCGTATCTGACCCGCGAGGCGTTCGACTTGTTCGGCGAGCGCTTGGGCGAGAAGATCCTGCTGGTGCTGGCGTTCGTCGATGGCGAGCCGATCGCCGGGGCGCTCAACTTCATCGGCGGGAGCGCGCTTTACGGGCGCTACTGGGGCTGCACCTTCGACAAGCCGTTCCTGCATTTCGAGCTCTGCTATTACCAGGCGATCGACGCGGCGATCGCGCGCGGGCTAAAGCGGGTGGAGGCGGGCGCGCAAGGCGGGCACAAGCTGGCGCGAGGCTACGAGCCGGTGAAGACCTGGTCGGCGCACTGGATCGCCGATCCGGGGTTCCGCGAGGCGGTGCGCGATTTTCTCGAGCGCGAACGCGCGGGTGTCGCGGCGGACCAGCTCTATCTCGGCGAACGGACGCCCTTCAGGAAGGGCTGACCGAAATTCATTCGGCTGCGATTGGGATATACCGGCTTCAGGCGGCTTTGCGCCCGGTCGAGGCGAGCCATTCGCGGGCCCGACGCTGGGCTTCGGCGATCTCGCGGGCGGTCATCTCCTCGGAAACGTCGGCTCGGCACCACGCCGCTTCGTCGTGTCCTTGCGCGGCGGCGAGGTTGAACCACTTGTGCGCCTCGATTAGGTCGCAAGTCGCCCCGTGGCTGCCGGTCGAGAAAGCGACCCCGAGGTCGAAATAAGCGCTGACGTCGCCCGCCGCGGCGGCCGCAAGGCACTTCGCGACCAGCATGTCCTTGCCCGGCGCCGTGCGGCTGTCCGCCGGGAAGGCGGCCCCGCTCTGGCTGATGACCCGAATGTCCATGTCCGTACCCCCTGTCCCCAAATATCGTGCGGCACTGTGCCGCTGCGGGACGGAACATCGGTCGCTTATGGTCAACAAAGAGTTAACGCTGCGAAAATAATCGGTGCGCGCGGCTTTCGGCGGCCCCGCGCCCGGCCGGTTAGGCCGGGCTTCAGACTCGGGGGATTAGAGGCTCGAGGCACTTTATTGCCGCTTGTGCCCGCTTGGGCCTCCACGTATAGGCGCGCTACCCAGCCGGACGACGCCACCGGGAAAACCCGGGGCGAGCAGGGGAATTGCCGGTTCCAGGGGGAGTGGATTGGAACGGAGTACCTTGGATGGCTTCGGCTGCCGGTGACGAAATCGATATTCTGGCCAAGGCAAGGCGGTCGCTCGACAGCGACTACACCCCTTCTGAAGACGAAGACTACATGAACGAGCGGCAGCTCGATTATTTTCGTCTGCTGCTGCTCGAATGGAAGCGCTCGATCCTCTCCGCGGCCGAAGGAACGCTCCAGTCGCTCCAGGACGGGCCGATCCGCGAATCCGATTTGAACGACCGCGCGTCGAGCGAAACCGACTGGGGGATCGAACTGCGCACCCGCGACCGTCAGCGCAAGCTGATCGCCAAGATCGATTCGGCGCTGCGCCGCATCGACCAGCACGAATACGGCTATTGCGAGGTGACCGGCGATCCGATCGGGATCAAGCGCCTGATCGTCCGCCCGATCGCCACGATGACGGTGGAAGCGCAGGAAGCGCACGAGCGGCGGGAAAAGATCTCCCGCGACGACTGAGCGCAGGCGGACGGCAGGCCGTTTTCGCCCGCAGACGCGGTTAAAGCTTTGTTTGCCAGTCGCGCGTTAGGAATGCACAGCCGGGGCCCGAGGCTGACGGCGATGTTCGCGTGCCGAAGCTCCCTTGGCTCACAGCAATTGGGTTTGTCCGCAGTACGATGACCAACGTCGATACCCGCCAGCTGTCTCGTGACAGCCTGTTTCTCTTGGCCAACCTGAAGGTCGAGGGCGATCCGGGCGAGAACGAATATCGCGTGAAGGTGCGCAACCTTTCGTCCGGCGGGATGATGGCCGAAGGCGCGGTCAAAGTCGCGCGCGGCGCCCGGGTCAGCGTCGAATTGCGCAACATCGGCTGGGTGGACGGCTCGGTCGCGTGGAAAGCCGATGACCGGTTCGGGATCGCGTTCATCGACGAGATCGACCCGCTGCTCGCGCGGGGCAACCCGCCCGCCGGCACGACCGAGATTCCGCGCTTCGCGCGCGCGCCCTTGGCGGGCCAGCAGTTCTCTCGCGACAAGCTGCGCAAGATCTGATCCGATCCGATTTCCCGCCGGCGCCATTGATGGCCGCCGCGGCAAGGCTTACCAGTTTGCGGCGATGAACCGCTGCCTGTGCCTCCTCGCGCTCCCGCTGGCGCTGCCGCTGGCCGCGTGCGGCCACGACAGCGAAGGGGCGCTGGCGATCGCGGTGGTCGGCTCGGCGGACGATCCGTTCGAGCAGGGCGTGCGGCTCTCGACCGGCGGACAGCTCGTCCGCGCCGCGACTGCGGAAGGGCTCGTCGGCCGCGACGGCCAGGGGCAAGTGACCTCGGCCCTCGCCGATCGCTGGATCGTCACCGACGACGGCACGAGCTACATCTTCCGGCTGCGCGAAGGAACCTGGCCCGACGGCAGCGATCTCACCGGCGACAGCGCACGCGATGCGCTGCGCCGCGCGATGCGCCGGCTTTCCGGCACCTCGTTCGGTCTCGATCTCGCGCAGATCGCCGACGTTCGGGCGATGGCCGGGCGGGTGATCGAAATTCGCCTGAAAGGGCCGATGCCGGATTTCCTCCAGCTGCTCGCCCAGCCCGAGCTGGCGCTCGAGCACGGCGGGCACGGCACCGGGCCGATGCGGCTCGAGCGCAAGGACGGCGTCGCAGTACTCTCGATGACACCGCCCGAAGATCGCGGCCAGCCGCAGCGCGCCGGGTGGAAGCGCACTGTCCGCCCGTTGCACGTGCGGGGAATGTCGGCCGAGACGGCGATCAAGCTGTTCGACGACGGCGGCGTCGACGTGGTGCTCGGCGGCCAGATCGAGAGCCTGCCGCTCGCCGATACCGGCCCGCTGTCCCGCGGCACGGTCCGGCTCGACCCGGCGATCGGCCTGTTCGGGCTTCAGGTGCGCCGCGCCGACGGCTTCCTCGCCGATCCGGCCAACCGCGAAGCGGTGGCGATGGCGATCGACCGGGACGGCCTGATCGAGCCGTTCAACGTCGGCGGTTGGGAGCCGACCTCTCGGATTGTCGCGCCGGGCCTTGCCGGCGACCTTGGCACGATCGGCGAGCGCTGGGCGGAGATGACGCTCGCACAGCGGCGCGCGGCCGCTGCGCAACGGGTCGCGGCCTGGACGAAGGCGAACAAGGGACAACCGCTCACGCTGACGATCGAGCTTCCCGCAGGGCCCGGCGCCGACATCCTGTTCGAGCGGCTGGCGAGCGACTTGCGCGCCATCGGCATCGTGCTCGGCCGGCCCGACAAAGGGCGCGACGGCGACCTGGTGCTGGTCGACCGGGTCGCGCGCTATCCGGGCGCGCGCTGGTTCCTGAACCAGTTCAACTGCGCGCTGCGGGCGGGCGTGTGCTCGCAAGCGGCCGACCGCCTGGTGGCCGAGGCGGTGGCTAGCGAAGACCCCGCCGAGACCGCCGCGATGCTTGCCGAGGCCGAGGCCGAGCTCACCCAGACCAACGGCTACATTCCGTTCGGGGCGCCGGTGCGCTTCTCGCTGGTGCGCGCCGGGATCGACGGGTTCTCGGCGAACCAGTGGGCGTTCCACCCGTTGCCGCCGTTCGCCACGCTGTCGCGTTAGCCGCTCGCCACGCTAGGCTTCGAGCTCGATGTCCCAGTACAGCCAGTCGCGCCAGGTTTCGTGCAGGTAGTTCGGCGGGAAGCTCTTGCCGTGCTGCTGCAGCTGCCAGCTCGTCGGCCGGATCGGCGGCACCAGCAGCGGCATGCGCGCCTGGCGCGGCGTGCGCCCGCCCTTCTTCATGTTGCATGGCGCGCACGCGGTCGCGACATTCTCCCACGTGGTCCGGCCGCCCAGGCGGCGCGGGATAACATGGTCGAACGTCAGCTGCTGCGGGCTGCCGCAGTACTGGCACGCGAAGCGATCGCGCAGGAACACGTTGAAGCGGGTGAACGCGGGAAACTCGCTCGGCTTCACGAACTGGCGCAGCGCGATCACCGAGGGGATCTGCATGTCGAGCGAGGGCGAATGGACCTGCCGGTCGTAGCTTTCGACGATGTCGACCCGCTCGAGGAACACCGCCTTGATCGCGGTCTGCCACGGCCAAAGGCTCAACGGATAGTACGACAGCGGCGTGTAGTCGGCGTTGAGCACCAGCGCCGGGCAGTTCTCGAGCCGCCTCAGCGGGTCTTCCTCGGCGCTGCGGAACCGCGCCGCCCGGTCGATCAGTTCGGCCCTGAACACCTGGTGCCGTCCTCCTTGATGTCCGGGTTCGAGCATTTGCCCGCGAAAGCGTCAACCCTGTTACAAATTGCGATTGCACAGCTTTTTTGCTCAACCACGCCGGTGGCAACCCCGATTTTCCGATGATCGTCACCCGCTTCGCGCCCAGCCCGAACGGCTCGCTGCATCTCGGCCATGCCTATTCGGCGATCGTCGCCCACGATCTGGCGACAGGCCGCGGCGGGCGGTTCCTGCTCAGGATCGAGGATATCGACGGGGTGCGCAGCCGCCCGGAACTGGCCGAGGAGTTCCGCGCGGACCTCGCCTGGCTCGGGCTCGAATGGGGCGAAGTCGCCGCGCAATCGACCAGGCTGGCGACCTATCGCGCGGCCGCGGAACGGCTCAGGCAAGCGGGCCTTCTCTATCCCTGCCGCTGCACCCGCGCCGAGATCGCCGCGGCGGCGAGCGTGATCGGGCCCGAGGGCCCGCTCTACCCCGGGACCTGCAAGGGCCGGGGGATCGATCCCACGGGCGACATCGCGTGGCGGCTCGACACCGCCGAGGCGCTCCGGCGCACCGGGCCGCTCGAATGGACCGACGAGCGCGCGGGCGTCCAACCGGCGCGGCCCGAGCTGTTCGGCGATCCGGTGTTGCTGCGCAAGGAAGCTCCGGCGAGCTACCACCTCGCGGCGACCCTCGACGATGCGGCCGACGGGGTCACGCTGGTGACGCGGGGGATGGACTTGTTCCCCGCGAGCCATCTCCACCGCCTGTTGCAGGCGCTGCTCGGCCTGCCGGTGCCGACCTGGCATCACCACCCGCTGCTGCTCGATTCCGCGGGCCGCAAGCTCGCCAAGCGCCGCGGTTCCCCCTCGCTCGCCGATCGCCGCCGCGCCGGGGAAGACGGGCGCGCGTTCGCCGCGGCGCTGAGGGCCGGCCGCCTGCCGGCTGGCATTTCGTTCGGCGAACCTCTAGATAGCCGGACATGACAGTTCTTCTCGTAATCTTGCTGGTGGGCCTGATGGCCATGGTCGTCGTTTCGCTGGTCCGCGGGATCGCGGCCTTTCTCCAGACCACCCGGGCGGACATCGACAAAGGCGGCGACGGGAACTTGCGCGAGCTGCAGCTCAAGCAGAACCGGATGATGTTCTCGCGGATCAAGTACCAGGCGCTGGCGATCGTGGTGATCGCGATCCTGCTGGCGTTCAAAGGGCACGGCTGATTGCCGGCCTTCGCGCCGCGGGGGAGGGGACATGGTGAAGCTGAACCGGATCTACACCCGCACGGGTGACGACGGGACCACGCGGCTTGCCGACAGCTCGCGCCTGGCCAAATCGTCGGCGCGGATCGAAGCGATCGGCGCGGTCGACGAAGCCAACTCCGCGCTCGGGCTGCTGGCGGTGTCGCTGGCCGGACATTCCGCGCGCAAGGCGGTCGCTTCGATCCAGAACGACATGTTCGATCTCGGCGCCGACCTCGCGACGCCTGGCCAGAACTTCGAGCCGAGCGACATGGTGCTGCGGATCGTGCCCGATCAGGTGACCGCGCTGGAGCATGCGATCGACGGGCTCAACGTGGAGCTTCCACCGCTGTCGAGCTTCGTCCTGCCCGGCGGCAGCGAGCAGGCCGCGCGGGCCCACGTCGCGCGCGCCGCGGTGCGCCGGGCCGAACGGGCGATGGTTGCGCTCGGGCTTGCCGAGCCGCTCAATCCGGCGGGCCTAGCCTACATCAACCGCCTGTCGGACTATCTTTTCGTCCTCGCGCGGGCGCTCAATGCCGCGCAAGGTGGCGACGTGCTCTGGGAACCGGGCGCCAACCGGCGCGCGCGCTGAACCGACACGGCGCGGGAACGGCCGCTTCGTCTCCTTCGTTGATCGGGGCGAAGGAGAAGCCGACATGGCGCAATCGCACAGCAATGGCCCCACGGAGCGCGCGCAAGCCGATCTCGCACCCGAGACGCATAACGCCGAGCAGGACGATCACCTCGAACAGGCCCAGGAAATCGCCGACGAGGCGCTCGCCACCAGCCGCCCCGGACCGGGCCCGACCGAGAGCGAGAAAGTCGGCGATTCCGGCCTGCTGGACGATTCGACGCAGGACGTCGTCGATCTGATGCGCGGCATGGAACAGAGCGGGCTGATCGACGAGCACGCCTACGACGGCGAGCCCAACCACGACGACAATGTCGACAAATACGGCGACCAGGCCAAGGAAGACGATCTTCCGGGCGACGGCACCTAGCCGCCGGGCGAGACCTTACTCGTCGGAGCCCGAAACGTTACCGCTGTCGTCCTGCGCCTGAGCGTCGGGCGGCGGCGGGTCGCCTGCGGACCCGCTCGATTGATCGTCCGGCGGCGAGGGATCGTCGCCCTGAGCGTTGTCGATCTGGTCGTCGTCGCCGGCGTCGGCATAACTGTCCCCGTCGTCGTCGGACGCCGACTCGTCTTGGGTCACTGTCGGGGCAGGCGGGGCCACGTTGGCCGGCGCCCTTTGCGCGCTGAGATTGTCCGCGTCGCTCTGCGTTTGCGCGAGCATGCCTTTGTCGTCCTCGCGCCCCACCAGCAGCGACACCCCGACAAGCATCAGGATCGCCGTCGCCAGCAGCACCCATTTATTGCGGAACACGAACTCGTTCATGCCCCCAGCATAGCGACGGATGGTTAACCATCCGTCGCCGCGGCCAGCCGCTTCAGTTCATACAGCAGCTCGAGCGCCTCGCGCGGGCTGAGCGCGTCGAGATCGAGGCTTTCGAGGCGCGCGCGCAGCGGGTTTGAGGGAGGCTGGTCGCTGACCGCCGCGGCCGCGAACAGCGGCAGCTCGCCGAGCCCGGCGGCGAGGCCGCCGGTTTCCTTGCGGCCTTTCTCGAGCTTGTCGAGCACCGTTTTCGCGCGCGCGACCACGTGCGGGGGGACCCCGGCGAGGCGGGCGACGGCCAGGCCGTAGGAGCGGTCGGCGGGCCCCGGCGCGAGTTCGTGGAGCAGGACCAGCTCGCCCTTCCACTCGCGCGCCCGCACATGGTGCAGCGACAGCGCGTCGCATGTCTCCGCCAGGCGCGAGAGCTCGTGGTAGTGGGTCGCGAACAGGCAGCGGCAGCGGAGCGTCTCGTGCACCGCCTCGGCTACCGCCCAGGCGAGCGCAAGGCCGTCGTAGGTCGAAGTCCCCCGCCCGACTTCGTCGAGGACCACGAAGCTGTTCTCGCTTGCCTGGGCGAGGATCGCCGCCGTCTCGACCATCTCGACCATGAACGTCGAACGCCCGCGTGCGAGGTTGTCCGACGCGCCGACGCGGCTGAACAAGCGGTCGACCAGGCCCACGACGGCGCCGGCAGCGGGCACGAACGAGCCCGCTTGGGCCAAGAGCACGATCAGCGCGTTCTGCCTGAGGAACGTCGACTTGCCGCCCATGTTCGGGCCGCCGATCAGCCACAGGCGGTCGGCCGGGGCGAGGCAGCAATCGTTGGCGATGAACCGCTCGCCGACCGCGGCCAGCGCCGTCTCGACCACCGGGTGGCGCCCGCCGCGGATGTCGAGGACGCGGTCCTCGACGACCTCCGGCCGGCACCAGCCGCCTTCGGCTGCGCGTTCGGCAAGCGCCGCGGCGACGTCGATCCGCGCGAGCGCCGCGGCGGTCGCCGCGATCGCCTCGCGCGCGGCGACGACTTCGCCGGTCAGCTCCTCGAAATGCGCTTCCTCGGCGGCCAGCGCGTGGCCGCCGGCCTCGGCGATCCGCGCCGCTTCCTCGTGCAGGTGCAGCGAATTGAAGCGCACCGCGCCGGCCATCGTTTGGCGGTGGGTAAAGCCGCTGTCGGGCGCCATCAGCCGGTCGGCGTGCTTCGCCGGAACCTCGATGAAGTAGCCGAGCACGCCGTTGTGGCGGATCTTCAGCGCGGGGATGCCGGTCTCGTCGCGGTAACGCGCTTCCATCGCCGCGATCGCCCGGCGCGAATTGCCCGAGGCGGCGCGCAGTTCGTCGAGCGCGTGGTCGTAGCCTTCGGCGATGAAGCCCCCCTGGCCGCGCTCGGTCGGCGGCGACGGCACCAGCGCCCGGGCGAGATGGTCGACGAGCGCGCCGTGCCCGCCGAGCATCGGCAGGAGCCGTTCGAGCAGGGCCGGACGGTCGGGCTTGCCCTGCAGATGGTCGCGAATCCGCCGGGCTTCGGACAAGCCGTCGCGCACCTGGCCCAGATCGCGCGGGCTGCCCCGCCCGGCGACAATCCGTCCGAGCGCGCGGCCGATGTCGGGCGCCGCGCGCAACACCTCGCGCAAGTCGGCGCGCAGCAACGGATCGGCGTGGAACCACTGCACCAGCGTTAGCCGCGCCTCGATCTCGCCGCGGAGCGTCAGCGGCGCCGAGAGGTCCTCGGCAAGCTGGCGCGCGCCCGCCCCCGTCACGCAGCGGTCGACCGCCGCGAGCAGGCTTCCCGTCCGTCCGCCTTGTTGCGACGCGAGGATTTCAAGGCTCGCCCGCGTGGCTTCGTCCATCGCCAGCCGCTCGGCGCCCGCGCGTGCCGCAGGCGGCAGCAGGAACGGCAATTTCCCGCGGCCCGCATGATCGAGGTAAGCGATCAGCCCCCCTGCCGCGGCGAGCATCGCACGGCTGAAGCTCCCGAACCCGTCGAGCGTCGCGACCTGGTGAAGTTCCTTCAGGCGCCGTTCGCCTTCGTCGCTCGCGAATTCGCCGCGCGGACGCCAGCTCGCGACCTCGGGGGGCGCGCCGGGCCATTCCTCGGGCGCCACCAGCTCGCAGGCGCCGACGCGCGCGAGCGCGGCGCCGAGCGCGGCAGGCGCGCATTCCTCGAGCTCCATCCGCCCGGTCGAGATGTCGCAGCTGGCGATGCCGATCGTGCCGCGCACCTCGCAGACCGCCGCGAGCACGTTCGCGCGGCGCGGCTCGAGCAGCGCTTCCTCGGTCAGCGTGCCCGCGGTCACGAAGCGGACGATGTCGCGCTTCACCAGCGCCTTGGAACCCCCGCGCGCTTTCGCCTGTTCGGGGCTTTCGACCTGCTCGGCGATCGCCACCCGGCAGCCGGCCTTGATCAGCCGCGCGAGATAGCTCTCGGCCGAATGCACCGGCACGCCGCACATCGGGATCGGCGCGCCGCCGTGCTCGCCCCGGCTGGTGAGCGCGATGTCGAGCACCTGGCTCGCCCGGCGCGCGTCATCGAAGAACAGCTCGAAGAAGTCGCCCATCCGGTAGAACAGCAGGCAATCGCCTGCTTCGCGCTTCAGCGCGAAGTACTGCGCCATCATCGGGGTCGTCTCGCCGCCCATCGGTTTCGGGTAGCGAGAGCGGCACCGATTCGGAACGGCAATGAGGCAAGCTTTCCCCTATCGCGTCGCCTTCGGTTTGGTTAGGGCGGAAACCAATCAAGGAGGGTGCGCTTGGCCGACGACGAAAACCTGAGCTTCACCAGCCGCGAGGCGCTGTTCTATCACGAGACGATCCGTCCGGGTAAGATCGAGATCATTCCTTCGAAGCCGGTCGCCACCCAGCGCGACCTCAGCCTCGCCTATTCTCCGGGCGTCGCGGTGCCGGTCCAGGCGATCGCCGACGATCCCGGCACCGCCTACGACTACACCGCCAAGGGCAACCTCGTCGCGGTGATCTCGAACGGCACCGCGATCCTCGGCATGGGCAATCTGGGCGCGCTGGCCTCGAAGCCGGTGATGGAAGGCAAGGCGGTGCTGTTCAAGCGCTTCGCCGACGTCGATTCGATCGACATCGAACTCGCCACCGAAGATCCGCAGGCGTTCATCGACGCGGTCGCGCTGATGGAGCCGAGCTTCGGCGGAATCAACCTCGAGGACATCCGGGCGCCCGAATGCTTCATCATCGAGCAGACCCTGCGCGAGCGGATGAACATACCCGTCATGCACGACGATCAGCACGGCACCGCGATCATTGCCGCCGCCGGCCTGATCAACGCCTGCCACCTGACCGGCCGCAAGCTCGAGAACACCCGGATCGTGGTCAACGGCGCGGGCGCGTCCGCGATCGCGTGCACCGCGCTGATCAAGGCGATGGGCGCGCGGCACGACAATGTGATCATGTGCGACCGTTCCGGCGTGATCTACGCCGGGCGCGATAACGTCGACCAGTTCAAGTCCGCGCATGCGGTCGCAACCGCAGCGCGCACCCTGGAAGACGCGCTGAAGGGCGCCGACGTGTTCCTCGGCCTGTCGGCGGCGGGCGCGTTGAAGCCCGAATGGGTCGCGGAGATGGCCGCCAAGCCGATCATCTTCGCGATGGCCAATCCCGATCCCGAAATCACCCCGCCCGAAGCCAAGGCGGTGCGGCCCGACGCGATCATCGCCACCGGCCGCTCGGACTATCCGAACCAGGTCAACAACGTGCTCGGCTTCCCGTTCATCTTCCGCGGCGCGCTCGACGTGCGGGCGACAGCGATCAACGAGGAGATGAAGATCGCCGCGGCGGAAGCGATCGCCGCGCTCGCGCGCGAGCGGGTGCCGGAGGAAGTCGCGGCCGCTTACGGCAAGCACCAGAGCTTCGGCACCGAATACATCATCCCCGCGCCGTTCGATCCGCGGTTGATGGAGCGGGTGCCGGCCGCCGTCGCCAAGGCGGCGATGGAAACCGGGGTCGCGCAAAAACCGATCGAGGATTTCGAGGCGTACAAGCTGAGCCTGAAGGCGCGCCTCAATCCGACCACTTCGGTGCTGACCCAGGTCTATGCCGATGCGCAGGCGAACCCCAAGCGGGTGGTTTTCGCCGAAGCCGAGGAAGACGTGGTGCTGCGCGCGGCGATCCAGTTCAAGGATTTCGGCTACGGCACCCCGGTGCTGGTCGGCCGCACCCAGGCGGTGCGCGACAAGCTGGTCGAGCTAGGGGTGGCCGATCCCGACGCGTTCGAGATCCAGAACTCGGCCGGCTCGGAGCTGGTGCCGGCGATGGTGGATTATCTCTACCGCCGGCTCCAGCGGCGCGGCTACACCGAACGCGACGTGCGCCGGATGGTCAATCAGGAGCGCAACGTGTTCGCCTCCGCGCTGGTCGCGCTCGGCCACGGCGACGCGATGATCTCGGGGCTCACGCGGCCGTTCGCGCAGACGATGCGCGAGGTACGGCTGGTGCTCGATCCCAAGCCGGGGGCGGTCCCGTTCGGCGTGCACCTGATGATCGGCAAGAACTACACCGTGTTCCTCGCCGACACGACGATCAACGAACGGCCGAATGCGGAAGAGCTGGCCCACATCGCCCGGGAGACCGCCGGGATCGCCCGGCGGCTGGGGCACGAGCCGCGGGTCGCGTTCCTGTCCTATTCGACGTTCGGCAATCCGTCGGGCAAGTGGCTCAAGAACATCCGCGACGCGGTGCACGTGCTCGATGCCGAAGACCCGGGCTTCGAATACGAAGGCGAGGTTGCGCCCGACGCGGCGCTCAATCCCAAGGTGATGGAGCTCTACCCGTTCAGCCGGCTGTCCGCGCCGGCCAACGTGCTGGTGATGCCGGGCCTGCAGTCCGCGAACCTCTCGGCCAAGCTGCTGCGCGAACTGGCCGGCAACGCGGTGATCGGCCCGATGCTTGTGGGCATGGAAAAGCCCGTCCAGATCGCCCCGATGACCGCGCTCGCGCCCGACGTGCTGACGCTGGCGGTGCTCGCGGCGGCGGGGGTGGTGGCCTGAGCAGCCAGTCAGCGTTTTCGTGCCACGACGAACCTGAACTCGTTGCCCAACGCGAAGCTGCCGTCGGAGCGCTTATAGGGCTCGACCGCTTTCAGGACCGCCGCAGCAACCGCCTTTTCGCCCGCAATCTCGATCGCCCGCACCGCCGGCCCGGCCGCGAGCAGCCCGCGCACGGCCGCGTCCTCGTCGGCGAATTCGAATACGACGGTCACCGCCTCTCCTCCGAGCGGCGTGAAGCCGGCCTGGGCGACGAGTTCCTCGAGCGCCCCCGGCGGGGACAGGGCCCAAGGCCCCGGCGCACCTGGAGGCGTCGGGGGCATGAACGACCCCAGCGCGACGATGTAGCCGGCCATATCGCACTTGTCGGGGTTGCCCCACACCGCGGCGACCAGCCGGCCATCGGCTTTCATCACGCGACCCGCTTCCTGCAACCCGTGAACCCGGTCGGCGGCGTATTGGAAGGAATTGAACCCGGTCACGACGTCGAAGCTTTCGTCGGCAAACGGCAGGTCCTCCAGTTCGCCCACCCGGATATCGGCGCCGGGACACCGTGAACGCGCGATTTCCGCTAATTCCGATGCCGCGTCGAGGCCCGAAACCGCTGCACCGCGCTTCTGCGCCAGGCTGAGCGCTAGGCCCGCCCCGCATCCCACGTCCAGCAAGCAGGCATCGCGGGCGAGCTGAACGGCATCGAATGCCGCGTCGTAAACCGCGCTGGTGCCGTGCTCCTGAAGATCGGCCCATTCGTGTGCCCGTGCGCCCCACAAGGCGCCTTGCATCTGCGCAGTACCCATGGCCATGCTCCCTGCCTGCCACTGCCGGGTGGGAGCCTATCAGACGGGCCTCCAACCGCAATGGCCGGCGGCTGCGGCCTAGCCGTTCCGCCGATAGCGGAAATACCACACCACAGGAACTTTTTCATCATATCTTATTGATATAAATTCTTTTTTTTCGAAAAAGTGGATTGAGTATTAAGGCAAAAGTAAGCACCGGGTAATCACCGTTTCCGTTACGTGTGCGTACCGTAGCAAGCATCGCGTGATACCGCATGCGTCATCTTCGACGCGCCAGATCCCAATCATCCAACCGTTCGAATGCCCGATCCGCGCGCGCGACACGCTCTGCATCCCGGAACGGCGGTATTTCCCACGGATCGAGGGGCGCCGGTGCGGGCAATAGGCAGGTGATGAACGACAGATCGAGCGATACCGCCGAGGGAGCCTCGCCCGATCCGTGCCGCGTCCGCATTTCGGTGTCCGACTGACTGACGATTTCTTCGCGGTACACCGTGCGCTCTGTGCGTCGACGTGCCTCCCAATGGGTCGTCGATGAGCGCAATTCCGTCTCGGGCATATCAGGGGACACCAACAACACCGCGTGAGCGGCCTCCCACTGAAGATCGTTTATCAAACGGATCTGCGCGCCATCATCGATCGTAACGATGTCGTCTGAAGCTGCGTGCACGGCGTAGGCCGCGCCGTCGAAGCCGAAGAGTGCGAGCCGTGGTCCGAGCGGGAGGAACAATTGCAATCCCACATTGGCGTAGCCGGCGACGCTGACGCGCTGACCTTCGTAGAGTCTGTTGTGGAGGACGACCGGCGTGTCGGAAGCGATGAAAGGCGTATCGCTGTCGTTTCGGATGAGCGTCAAAGTAAGATCGGCAAGAAGGCTCGCGCCGATCGTTGCGTAGCCCACGACATCGGAAACCGCATTCGTGCGCCCGATCCGAACCCTGTCGAGCGCGGCGACGATTTCGCTATTGCCCTCCAGTTCGGCCTTGCGTCGAAGAATTGCCTTAGCGAGCTTTTCTGAGCCCTCATTGTGCTGCTCAGCTGCGCCGACCGTCCGAGCGTGCTGCATACCCAGATAGAAGATGAGCCATTCATGATCCTGGCTGTCCGGCCTCGGGAGACGGTTATGCTTCGCCGCGTCGGCGAAGATTCTCGCAGCATGGCCCTCGATGTGGCCAAGGGCGCGCTCGGCGCGCGCATCCTTGCCGTAGAAATAGTCGCGGCAAGCCTGTCCTCGGATTGGCGCATTGGGAATGAACTTGGCGCGATCGATGACATAGACGCCGATCCGGTTGTCACCGGCTCGCGCAAACAGGCGCATATACATCTGCGGCACATAGTGATGGCTCTTGTTTTCGGGCATCCGGGGGCCTTCTCAACTGCGCCATCAGAATGGAATGACGCCAGCCCGATAGAGTGCGATCACTTCATCGCGGTCCACGAAATCCCGATTGGTCTCAACCGACCAATCGGGATATTCATCGAGCAGGAATTCGTCGGCGAGCGCGCCGATGACAGGCTCGCGGCCTGGAAACTGATGGGCGGTCAGATCATAAATCAGATCACCTGCCATGACCCACAGATGATGTTCATGTCGGCGATTGGTGCCCTTGATGATCCTGACGTTTCCGAGCCGATATTTCTCTTCCAGCAAGTAGGTAAGGATGAGCGATACGCTCTCACAGCTATTCTTCGGGTACGAACTGCCGAACGGATAATCGAATAGCCGCTCCTCAAGATTTCGTGCCAGAAAGGCCAGCAACGCCCTCGCGGAGCGATCCAGATTCGCCTTCGTCGGCTGTTCACCCTCAGTCATCGTGCGTGCCACTCGCGCTCAGGAGAGAGTGATCTTCGGCGCTTTTCCCGAAGAAATCGAAAAACGACGCACTGCGATGGATAGGGACGCCAGGGATTTTTCGAGATCCGGCGGCATCGGCCCTTCCGGCAGAACCAGTGTTCGCTTGACCTGCGAAGGCGCATCGACGGAATGGCTGATGAGCTGGCCGATAGCGGTATAGATCGACTGCCGATCGACGCTTGTCTTGATTTCGTAGATTTCCGTCATGGACAGTCCCTTGCGGACATAGAGGTCGATCAGCTTGCTGTTCAGGACCCGCTCGTCATTTGCGCACTGAACTTGCCGCTCTTCGAACAGCCGTTGGACGACGTCGCCATGATAGGAGATATAATCGATCTCCGAACGCCGTTGTCCTCGTCGGCGGCCAGAACCCTCGCTATTGAACTTCTCCCATTCCGCAATCGCCCGCCGCACGTCCGGGTCATCCAGTTCCCCCGGGCGACGGCATCCTTGAAGCCTTTGACGAGCTGGACAAAACGCCAGAGGCGGCCGGCAATGTCGTCGGAGTCGACCCGGCCGATGATGATACCCGCCCGGTCGTCACCATCGTCACGGCCGACATCCTCAAGCGTTGCCTTCGACCATGAAAGAAAGGCACTGCGCCCGACCCCGGCTTTGCCGCCGCCGATGCTGCCATCGTGCATGAGATAGACGTCGCCGGTTACCGGTTCCCGAGCGAAGAAACCGGCCACCCGCGCGGAATTGGAGGTCGTCGGGATATTCACCTCAACGGTGATGATTTGCGCGTACCGCTTGGGGTCGAAGACACCAAAGGCATTCCAGCGCCGGGGAATGGCGGCATCCTCCACCGTGCCGAAGGCTGCCCATAATTGACCGAGCCCATTCGCATAGAGGCGTTCATCGACATTCCCGCTCGGAAAGCCGATATTCCGCACGCCTTGATCCGTCAGATGCTGGCGGACAGATGCCTCCAACGCCTTCTGCGCGGCCCGCTTCTCGCTCGCATCTTCCACCATCAACAGCATTGCGTGCCCATTCCTCCCAGCGTGGCCCCTCGGCCCGATTATTGCTTCGCAATTCGACAAACGTTACGCAATATTTGAGTCGATATGAGCAATCTGACTGTAATCATCCGAACCGCGCCAACGACCTGCTGGTCATGCGGTGCCGAAACAGCGATTATCTCGTCCCTCCTTCTGACAGGCGCGAAGGATGACGCCGAGTGCGCGGTCGCGGATTTCTCAGAATATCCGGCACTGATCGACGCCGTGAACCGCGCCGTCTCCGACCAGAAAGATGTTGGCGTGGTCAAACCCCGGTTCAGCCAAACGCTCACGCAAGCTTATATGAGCAACGGCTGCTTCCATTGCGACGCGCTGTTCGGCCAGCATTTCGAAATTCATACGCGCTATGACGAGCGAGAAGCGGCGCGCCTGGATGTGCCAAGATCCGGCGAATGGGCGGAGATTTTCCAAAGGCTCCTAGCTTCGGAAGACGGGCATCTCTTTCACTTTTAGTGCCCGGAATTTCAATGACGGATCGGCTGCCACTATTGCCTTGATCTGATCAACATGAGATCGCCAAGTCCCTGGGTACTTGAGTGCAATACCCGGCTTGTCCATTGTGCACGGATGGCTGTCACAGATCCTCTAGTCTCGTACCTGATGCGATGACCAGCGATGCACCCGCAGCCGGTTCGGTCACGCCGCGTGTCGCGAGCCAGATGACCGCCGAAGACATCGCAGAGGATGAAGGCGGCTTCGACTATGGCTGGCCCGACGCGAATGTCGCACTCGCCGACCCACTCTTCAGCGATTTGCTGATGCGCGCGGACGTGAACGCCATCGGATATGCCTTGGTTCGCGGCCCGGATGGCGGCACGACGCCAATGCTACTTCTGACGGGTGCGCATGAAGGACCTCTGCGCGAGGTTTTCGACCTCTTCGCGCGTTGGCAGTTGCTGAGCGGTCCCGGCGCCATCCATATCGAAATCGCCTTTGCCGGTCCGGGGTTCCGCATTGCCGTGCTTCCGGACGCCCGCTCACTGCGATGGAGATGCTGCGGATTTGGTAATGTGTCGCGCCCCAACACGTTCAATCTCGCTTGGGTCAAGGGGATCGACACCCGTAGCGATTTCCTGGATTCGCTCGCCGACTATGGCCGTGGCCCATTTGCGCCGGTCTACCTGGGCGCAGCGATTGCGCAGACTGATGGCAACGGCCAGCCCTTTGCTTGTGACCTGGACGATGTACCGCGCCTTTTGCTGCCGTCGATTCAGATCCACTGTCGGCCCGAAGACATTCCTGCGGGATCGTTCCTGGCTGGTGGCGACGCTGGAGACGATACCATCCCATCGGACGTCGATCCGGCCCTGGTCGCCGCGCGGCGCGCTTGGCGCTTGCCCTCCATCATACCGAAGACGATCCATGTCCTTCGCCACACCGAATCCGGTCGCCAGCTTGTCGATCGCCTGGCGGCGGACGGTGTCGCGCGTTGGCAGGTCGAGCAAGCGATAGCCAACCTTCGCCTGGCGGCGCTTGCCGAGGTCGGTGAAGCGCCCCCGCATTCCCATTGGATGGAGACGCATTCGCTGCGCCTCGGACATATCGAGCTTGCGGACCAAGCCGTTGATCTTGGGGCAATGACCATCGACGACATTCTCGACCAAATCCGGCGTGACACCCGCTTTCTATTGAGGCGGATTGGTCGCTCCCCCGCAACGGAAACGCTTGCGGCGGGCCAGGCCGCCATCCGGGAGGCAGGCTATGCCTGACCGCGGCGACGACGCCCTTGCGGGGCAGATGGAACGACTTTCTATCTTCGTCTCCTCCACGATCGAGGAGTGCGCGAAGCAGCGTCGCGAGGCCAGGGCGGCGATCCAGTCCCTTGGATTCGACCCATTCGTATTCGAGCGCGAAGGCGCGCGGACCTATCGCCCACAAGCGCTCTATCTGGGACGTCTGCGGCGAAGCCAGCTTGCGATTGGCATTTATCGTGCGAGCTATGGCTGGGTCGATGAGGCAAACGGGCAGACGCTTTCGGGCCTTGAGGACGAGTATCTCGAAATTCGGCGCCTGAACCTCGGGTTGCTCGCCTATATCGAGAAGCGCGCGGACCGCGATCCGCGGCTGACGGCGATCGTTGATGACATCCTCGGCCAGCAAACGGCCTACTTCTTCGATGCGGATGAGGATCTCAGCTCCGTCATTCACGCCGATATCGTGACCCTGCTTGCGCAGACCTTCACCCTTCGCCGGATCGCTGCCGATCAGCGCGCCATCGCCCCGCAGGCCACGCTCGACGCCATCTTCAAGACCGCTCCTTACTACATCCGGCGTGCAGGACTGGACGCTGCACTGCGAGGGCTCGTCACCCGCTACCGCGCGGTCAGTGTGTCCGGTGTTGCAGGCGCCGGAAAGTCCGTGGCACTCGCTCAATATGCTGCTGATGTTGGCTTGCCCTATGTGAACGGGCGCGGGCTTGATCCACGTGCCCTCCTCGCGAAAGCCGCAGACGCTCTCATCGGCAATACGGCCAATCCGTCGAATCCTGAGACGTTCGAAGAAGCGCGAGATGCATTTGCCCAGGCGTGGCGCGGCGCAACCACATGGCCCCTGGTGATCGATGACCCAAGTGACGGCGATCTGTTATGGTCCGAACTGGCTACCATGATGCAGGAAACGGCTTCGGGCGTCGTTGTCATCGGATCGCGTGAACAGCCGGCGGGATTTCGTGGCGGCTCCCTTCAAGTCGAGGGCTTTACCCAAGAGGAGCTTGCCCTTCTCGAGTCCGTGGTCGATGCGGACGCCCAGCGTCACATCGCGGAACTGCCCGCTGCGACGACGACGCTGCCGCTCGCGGTGCGCTCTGCCATCCGACCGCTCCGCGACGATGCCGGAAACGCGGTTACGCTCAGGGAGCGCTATCTGGCGCTCAAGGGTCACCGCCGGGAGATCATTGCCTATCTGGCGCTCAGCGGTGCCCCTTTGTCCCTGGCTGACATCTCGTCCCTTACCGACAGCGCAGTCGACCTGACCTCGCTTAGCGATGAGATGGCAGCTCTCGATGACCTCGTTGTGGAGGACGCATCTGGATATTCCTTGTTGCACGACGCTTGGGCTGCCGAATTGGTGGTCGTCGCGCAGGAGCGAGCGCAGTTTTTCGATGCAGTCGCGCGCAAGCTCGTCACGTTGTTCGATTCGACCGGCCGGGGATGGCTGGCGTTTCAGATGGCACGCCTCGCGAATGACGAACTTGCTGTCATCCAGGCGGAGCGGTCGCTGCGCGAAATCCTGTACTCGGGCTCGATCACGCATTTTGTAACTGCGCAGCAGTTCCTCGCCGACCACTATCGGACGTCGGGAGACCGGACCTCGCTTGTGCAAACCCTCGTCTCGCTGGCGCAGATAGCGAGCAGTTCTCATGATACCGCGCACTGCGCCCCTCTCCTGGCCGAAGCCCGGGCGGTTGCCGAGACGATTGGCGATGAGGTTCTCCTCGACTTCGTCGCGGAGTTTGCCGCGACCTATGCCCTTCAGACTGCCATGTCTCCCGAGACGCTGGGTGAAGTGGAGCGCATTCGCAATCGTCACGAAGAGGCTGGCGACCTGCACAGCGTAGCCCGGTTGCTGGTCGAAGAAGGCGTCGCGTTTCAAGCGGTCAACCGACAAGATGAGGCCGAACCCCGCTTTCGCCGTGCGCTCGAAATCTTCGAGGCGCATGAAGACGCCTATGGCCAGGAGCTTGCGACCCGCAATCTCGCCGGTGTGCTTCTCGCCAGCACTGCAACCGCTGCGGAAGGCGAGCAGCTTCTCGCTACCCTTCGGCCCCAGCGAGGCCAAGCGCGAGAACGTGCCTGGATGTGCAACATTCTCAATCGCCGTTATCGCGACGAAGGGCGCTACAAGGAAGCGGAAGAGGTTGCCCGGGAAGCCATCGCCATTGGTGAGACACTCGGAGATCGTCGTCTTGTCGCCATCAATCAGATGGCGCTCGGCAACACGCTTCGAGATGACGGCCGATATGTCGATGCCCTCATTGCCTACGAGACAGCAGGCGTTGAGGGGCGTGCGGTCTCACGACCGGAAATCGACGGGCGCGCTGCGCGCCTTGCCGCAGCTTGCCATAATTCGCTTGCCGAAAGCGCGACAGGTGTCGAAGCTCAGGGACATGCCGAGCAGGCCGTCCAACTGGCTCGCCGCGCCATCGCAATATTCGAAAACAGCCTCGGGTCGCATGACCATGCCGACGCCTATGACGAGCTCGGCACGGCGTTGATCAGCCTCGGACGCGAAGGTGAAGGCTGGGAGACACGAGCACGAGGCGTGGCGCTATTCCGGGCAGCCGGCGATCTCGACAACGCGCACAAGCTCGAACGGCAATTGGCCCATGGTGCGTTCGATCTGCCCTTCGACCTTGCCATGCGGGTGATGCTCGTCGCTCGGGGGAAAACGGTCGACCGCCAATCTCCGCCATTGGCTTTGTGGGCGGAGGCTGCTGCTGCGATGCTCGAACAGGCAGTGCCCGACGTTGCCGCGGCGACCTCGTCGATGCTGGTCCGACATCTGATCGCTGCGATCCCCAAGGCCTATCTCAGCGCAGCGCTCGATCGCTGCCTTCGCATCGTTGCCGACCGCAAGATTGTGGCAGGCCACCAGAACCGTGCCCTCTTCCTGCTCAACCTCTTGGCCTTCACAGCCCCCTATCAACTGACGCGCGCCGAGATGTTGACGATCGCGACGCTATGTCTTGAGGGCGACCAGCAAATCCGGCTCCGCGAGATACCCACCCTCGGTGTTCAGTTGGTGCTCGAAATTGGATCGGGACAGATGTTCCTGTTCACCATTTCAGCCGCCGACGAAAGCGTCGAAGCCACCTACGTTGCGCTCTGCCTCGGCGCGTTTCTTGCCGGCTGCGATGAGCGGGTAAGCCGTGATTTCATTGCGCCCTATGCGAGAAATCCGGCCGCCTTCGACGTAATGACGACCAGCCTTGCTCCGGTAGGCCCAAGCCTATTGGCGACTGTCCAGCCTCATCTCCAAGACCGAGCCGTCACCTTTGTGGGCTTCGGCCATCGGGAAGAGGGGCCACCCCGCATCACGGCTTTCTGTAGCGACGGTGCTCCGGCCGCCATGCCCCCGGGCGATGAGCGTGCTGGCGCCTTCGAAATCGTCCTTGTCGAATTTCTCTCAGCTCTTGTGAGCGCGGCTTACGACGTCAACCTCCAGACCCAAGAGCAACTCCCAAAAACGAAGGAACTCCTGCGCCACATGTTGTGGTGACGCTACAACGAGGCGGGTGGCGCGAACGTGCCCATTCACCACTCCCACCGGACGACCTATCGACCAATAATGTGCCTATCGAGCATTTCAGGTGGAAAGCCCGATGGTCTGTCGATCCTTAGCGTACGCCGAGGCGTCGCCAGCGCCGAACTCCTGCGGCAAGACGGCGAAAGGTCCCGCGTTATCCTGGATCATCGGCTGATATTCGGCAAATTCACCCTGAAGGGGAAGGCTATAGGATGTGGCCAGGGCTGCAATCTGAAATCCGATCGATTTGCGGAGTATCCGAAGCGCTGCCTCGAAGGCACGCCATTCCGGATCACCGCCATCGCACCGAAGGATCTCGAGATCGAAGGGCTCAACGGTATCGAAGAAGTGCCGAATCGTTTGACCCAATGCGAGGATGACTGTGTCGAGCGGCGAGCCCTTCAGGCAGCGCGATCGCAAAGCGGTGAAATCGCGCCGCAAACCGTCTAGCGAGCGCCGCACCCGATCGGGAAATTCCGCGTCGAAGGCGGCCCACAGCGCCCGGCGGTCCTCAACGAGAACGATCACCTGCGCCGCTACGTCCGGATCGATGCGCTGCGCGCGGAGCAGTTCGATGCTCTTGGCATAGCCTTGGGTCCGGACTTCGGCGATCATTGCGTCATGACCGCGTTTCCAACCTCGAAGCTCGTCGGCGCTGTAGCCGCCCTGATCCTTGTCGATGATGTCGCCACATTCGCGGCAGAGCCAGATGCCGTTTTCCACGGAGCGGCGTTCGGCCTCGGTCTGGCCGGGGTCGTAGCGCGGCCCTCCCGGCGAGGCGGCACAAATATGCGCGCCGTGTCCGGTCTCCAATCCGCGTGAACTGTCGTGAGACGGTCCCGCCGTGAGTTTCAGGCATCGCGGATTGCTGCAAAAATGGGCAGCGCGAACGGCCAGCGTGCGCCGAACAGCCACTGAGAAATTATGTCGGGATGTCGCAGTCATATCGGCACGTTACACTATGAGCTCACGAAACATCAGAGTGAACTCCTCCCAGAAAAAGCCAGCAAAACAGCCCAGCGTTTCATCCTGTCAAAGACCCAGAAGGTGCTTCGCCAAACCCATGTTCTGCGCATAGTCGAGTCCCAGAGGCGCGAACTCAGCGGTGATTTCGGGCTTCAGACTCCTACGATCGAGAAGATACTCGTTGGTGTTGGACGAGAGGAACACGATGGGCTCCTTGGTTCCAGCTCTCCGGAGGCCCGAGGCCAACTCCAATACCGTCTCGTAGACAAGGCAGTCCTTGGAGGATTCCTTACCGCGCATTGCCGGAGGGGTCGCCGTGTTGACCCGAGCGAACGCCTTCGCCGGAGCGTCGTCCCCCGGCTTAAAGGTTTGCAGCCGTGCCAGCCAGCGGCCGACGATTCCGTGAGCGCGGCCGACATGGCCATCGAGATGCGCGAGGTCGACGACCTTTGCAGCGCCATACACGGCGTCGAGCGCATTGATCCTACTGAGCTGGTCCCGCACCCGATTGATTGCCCGTTCTGCCTCCTCTTGGGTCGAAACGTCATGCTCATTGAACTCGGTCGCGACCTGTTCGGGCAGGAAGAACTGAAGCCGCCCCCCCTCGGCGGCCTCCAACAGCTCTAGGCCAGCGATCCGATCCGGCACGCGCATCGTATCCCTTGAAGGGTCGCGCATGATGTCGAGCAGCGAGCACGTGTCGAAGCACAGCACAGGCACCGAGGACATTGCGAGGCCTGCGGCCGAGATCATCCGAATCAATGCTCGTCGTAATAGGTGAGTAGAGCGAGCGCGTTCTGATAGTTGCCGGCAAGGTCGTAGGCGGTTTCCTCGTCCCAACCGTCGACCTCGCGCAGCCAACGGGCGAGCGTCTCGACGTCGAGTTCTCTCCCGGAGCGGTGTGACGCCACGAGGAAATCGAACCAGCGTCGCTGGTCCATCGGGTGGCTGGCCCCGGTCGACTTGTTTGCTGCGGCTGAAAAACGCCTAAGGCAGGTGGCCACATCATCTGTGGTCCAGTCCTCGAGCGACTGGCTGTCCGAGGATAACTCGATTCCGACGCCCAGGCGATCGCAGACCGGCCGGGCGACGCGATCCACGAAGTCGGTCAGGATGGCATTGTATTCGCTGTAGGACAGACTCCTCGCCTCGAGAGGCACGATATTGGGCACATAGTAGCCGCCGTCCCTACCCCACAGAGTAAGTCCGGCCGCGGGAAGCTGATCGCTTGCGTCGTGCCGGAAGAGCAGCACGTCCTCGGAACTCACTGCGTTGCGCTTGATTTCCTCGGCACGCTCGGCATCGAAGCTCCACGGAGCGACGGCGGCTTCGATGAGTGCGATGCGCAGAGCGGCTATCACGCCCGGCGGCACGGTCAGGCTCATGTCGCGAAACATTTCGATGCCGTCAGCCATATACATTCCCTTGGAGCCGTTAGCCTCTCTAGCCTGAAGATCGGCGTCCCGCACTTCTCGAGTTTACGGCGTTAGTGACTGTGCGTCTGAGCCGGGACAGCACTCAATCCGAATAGATCGCTGCTGGTGGAAACCAGGGGAACGTCAGAAGCAGCAGTTCCCAGCTATCGTGGCAAGTTCGACCGATCCTTAACGCACCTGCCGGACCGAACGCATGATGCTTAGGGCGACCGATAGCGTCAGGCCCATGTCCAAGCAGAGCTTGAAGAACTCTTCCGAGGCATGGCGCGGTTCCAGACCATATTGACGCACGAGTTTTCGGGCGTGCTTGCCCAGTGGGATGGCATCGCTGAGCGATACCCATTCTGGATTCCCGGCCTGTTGCTCGAAATCGAAAATGATCGGGTCAGGCAAATCGGCACCGAGCAATATGTAGCGAAGGTGCTTTATGAAATGCGGGTGGGTATAAATGTCTTCGCCAAGACAATTATTTCGCTCAAACGCCCCCTTCCTCGATGCCTTGATCCGGCCCGGATTATATTCGGCATCGTTCCAGTAGCGCAATCTCCGGGGCGGCACGCCGTCCCGTGCGCTCAATGAAGCAAGCAGGGCGAGGATTGGCTTAGCATTCGCGTTGTAGGCGGCATGGGCTTCATCGTGGTTGCGGTGAGAAAGGCGCAGGTCGATCTTGGAGACGAGCGTTTCTTCGGCATCGGTTAGCGGGATGCGATACTTTTCCATGTCATCCTTTCATCCACCTCCGGCACAGGCGATGTATCCTTTTCGATGCTGCCCTGCGCTGCCAGAGAGACGATGACAAGCTTATGGCCAGAGCCGGCAATCTTCACAATCGCTTGGCGAAATGTAGATTGGGTCACCGCAGGTGACATGTGACAAAACCTCTGATAAAAACATGACTGATTAGAGGATTTGTCACATGCTCACATCGGGAGATTCGCAAAAGGCAAAGCTTAGAAGCCTGCTCGACGCACGCACCATGATGCGCGCTCAGGAACTGCGTGAAGCCGGCATCAGCGCGCAAACGATCGCACGTGCCGTCGAGAATGGCGAGGTCGAACGCATCTCGCGCGGGGTCTATCAGAAGCGTGGCGCGGAGATCGAAGAGAACCAAATCCTCGCCGAGGCCACCATGCGCGTCCCAAAAGGTGTGATCGCTCTGGTGTCGGCGCTCGCCTTCCACGAACTGACCGATCAAATGCCGCGGCGCGTTTGGATGGCGATTGGGGCAAGCGATTGGACGCCCGTGCAGTCCTATCCCCCGCTGCGCATGGTCCGCTTCACTGAACCTTATCTGCGCCAGGGCATCGAGCATCATACGATCGCTGGGGTCCAGGTGCCGGTCTATTCAATCCCAAAAACCCTTGCCGATCTGTTCCGGAACTCCAAGCTGGTTGATCGATCGGTCGCGGTGGAAGGTCTGCGCGCCGCTCTCCAGCGGCGCAAGGTAACTCCGAGCGCAATCGCCGAAGGCGCGAAGGCCGGCGGTGCCTGGAAGGTGATGAAACCCTATCTCGAGGCACTCACCTCCAATGGGTAGAGCACCGACCAACATGGCGAAGTCGGTCAAGGACCGGCTGCTCAATATCGCCCGCAAGGAAGGCCGTGCGTTCGATGTCCTGCTGGTGCGGTTCGCACTTGAACGGCTGCTCTACCGCCTGTCGATCTCAGCGCATCGCGACCGCTTCGTCCTGAAAGGCGGCATGCTGGTCACGGTTTGGGTGGCCGACGACAATCGAGTGACGCGGGATGCAGACTTTCTCGGACATGGGGACGCCGATCCTGATCGCCTGGTCGCCGACTTCCAAGAGATCATGGCGATCGACAACGACGACGGACTCGCCTTCGATATTGATGCACTCGCCGCGACGGTCATCCGAGAGGAGATGGAATATGGCGGCGTCCGTTTGAAGACCGCGGCCTACCTTGAAAGGACGCGCATCCCCGTCACGATCGACATCGGCTTCGGTGACGCCATGGCCGACGCGACGCAGCGGCTCGACTATCCAACCTTGCTGGATCTTCCCGTTCCGCAGGTGCGTTCCTATCCTCCCGCTACGGTGATCGCCGAGAAATTCCAGGCGATGGTAGCGCTCGGCGTCCTCAACGGACGTATGAAGGACTATTACGATCTGTGGGCGATCCCGCGCGCAATCGATATTTCCGATAACGATCTGGATGCAGCCATCCGCGCGACATTCGAGCGCCGCGGAACGCCGATCCCGAATGAACGTCCCCTAGGCCTCTCGGCCGAAATGGTCGACGACGCAGGGAAGCAACGGCAATGGCGTGCCTACGCCACATCGCTCGAGCTCGACAATGTTTCCCTGGAGTCGATCATCGACGCCGTCTGGGGGCTGGTAGGTCCGTCATGCACGCGAATTGTATCGCAAGCCGGGGGTGAGACATGATGTCTGCCAATCCGCCCGTGAAGCACCACTATATCCCGCAGTTCATGCTCGCTCAGTGGGCGGTGAACGACGGCAAACTCTGGCGGTTTCTCCGGCCAATCCCCGGCAAGATCGTCACCAAGCTCGTCGCGCCTGCCGAGATTGGCTACGAAAAATATCTTTACGCTACGCCCGGCCTGCCTGCCGAAAAGGCGCAGCAGGTCGAGCAGCATTTCATGTCTCGGCTCGATGCCCAGGCGGCCGAGGCGCATCAGCTCTTGCTGCAGGGCAAGGCGCATCAGATGCCCCAGAAGCAGCGCAGCGCCTGGAGCCGCTTCATCATGTCCCAGTGGTTCCGCACGCCCGACGGGCTTCGCTACTTCAAGGAGGCGATGAAACTCGTCCTTACCGCGCGGGACGAGGCTCTGAATATACGTTACGCGGAGGTAAAGAAGGAAGGCTATCCAGACAGCCTTGAGGACGTCATCGCGATGATGGGCCCGGAATTTGCCGAGCAGGCGGCGATGGACCTCTTCCGCAAGATGACGGACGATCCCAAGAACGGGCTGCGGCTCAACAATATGCAGTGGTTCGTCATCGAGACGATCAAAGAGCCGGAGTTTCTGATCTCGGACGCCGCGCTCCAGCAGTCCAAGGCCGGCATCTTCTCGCCCAAGGGCTACATCACCATGCCGATCGCGCCGCGAAAGCTGTTTGTTGCCGTGAACGAGATCGGCGTGGCCAAGGCCATCGACGACCTGCCCCGAGAAGATCTGGTCGCCGGCAACAATGGCGCCGTCGTCCGGCGGGCGTCGTTGTTCATCGGCGCAACGGACTTGTCGCTGGAGCCGTTCATCACAGCTAATTTCGGCGAGGAAGAACACTCAACCATGATCAAGAGCCTCCTCGACCGATACCGCGCGGATGCTGGCGTTCACGCTAGGGCAACGGCTTGACGCAGGGCGCCATTATCGACGTCTGGAACGTCGAGACCTTCGACGGCGAATTGCGCGGCGATCTCGATGTCCACACCGATGTCATCCGCGACTACATGATCACTTCGCGCCGCCAATGGCTGGAGCGCGAGGCTTCCGACCATACCATGCCCTATCCCGAGAACCCTTTTGCGGGCGAGTTCATGTGGGTGAAGGAGCACATCATGGGTCTGATGGAGGCCCGCACGATCCGTGCCTGGCACTATACTCGCCTGACCGATGCTGAGATCGACGCCCTTCGGCAGGGCGGCATTTATCCGTCCAGCCTCGATACCATCCGAGCGCGCTTCGCCGCCCAGGTCGCTGCCGGCGCCTTTACCCAGGAAGTCGCGGATCGCCTGTTCGCCGACAGTCCGTATCAGAGCGACCAGCTCGACTCCCGCTCCGACAAGTTCTGGATGGTCTCGCATCCCGTCGACATCGAAGATGGCGGCGTCGAATTGCTCCTCGAGAGCTGGGGTGGCGAGTCCGCCTATTTCTGGCAGCGGGACGCGGCGCTTCAGGACATGCTGAAACAGATCGGCCGGCCGCGCGTCCTGGAGATCGCCATGCCGCTCGTCCATTCCCGGCATAGCTACTCTGCGGCCGAGGCCGTCGTCGCCACCTATGGCCGGATGCTCGGCTGCCGACCGGACAAGCACGCCTTCGACCTCTACACCCATCAGCCGCTCGGTCCCGCGCATGTCCTCGCCGTCCACAGCGAAGGCGAACCAAATTTCGGCGCCATGGCTCGGGGCTACCCGATCGGCTTCGTCGACGTGAACCTCGGCCGGTGGGACGAGGAATGAGCGAAGCGGACATCCCGCCCGACGCGGTGGCCTTCCTGCGCGGGATCGCTGATGAACTCGCCGAGATTCATCGTGCCCGCGACTATTCGCTCTGGCGCAGCGAGGCAAAACATCGTGTCGATCAATATCTCTCCCACGCGAAGCCCTTCGCTGACTTCGCAACCGCTTGGGTCTTCATGGGCGATGGTGGCGGCTCCGTCGTCGGCGGCCGCTTCGGCGAATGGGCGATCGATCGGCTCGTCGAGAAAGTGGTGCCCGAGAACATCATTGCGCTCTTTGTGGACGAAGTGGCGCGGAATGCGGCGGTCTATGAGGACGTCTCGCCGGTGCTCGGCATCGAAATCACCGAGTCCTGCGATCTGGGCGATGGCATTCGCCTTGTGCCACCAGCGGCTGACATCTTCAGCGCGTTCGACCATCCTTGGCGATATTCATGGCCGAACATGCCCACTGGGACCGGCTTCCTCGTCCAGTCCTACACGGTCAAGCCCGCGTTCGAGCAGCTTCCACCCGCCACGGCGGCGCCCGCCAGGATCAGCGCTACACAGCCAGCCTCACAGATGCGCGACGCTATTCGGCGTCGTTGTCGACTCGCCTGCCTTATTGGCTCCAGTGGTGGGGTCGAGCTGCCGATGTCAGTCATCCTGGCTGACCACCAAGCCTTGTTGTCGGTCGGCGGCACGATGTCGAGCCGTCCCTTCGCAGCCCATCCGGTTGTGGCCTTCCCGGCGGACATGGGGATGATCCAGCACGCGTTCGGTCAGTTGGCGGCTTTCGCCGAGGGCGACAGCTTGACCCGCGCGATCGACCGGCTCGGACGCTCGCGGCTCGCGGTCCATCCCGTCGATCGCGCGCTCGATCTGGGGATGGCGGCGGAAATCTTGCTGATGCACGATAACGGCACGTCCAATACGGAAATCACCCATAAGATCGGCAGCCGTGCCGCCTGGCTCCTGGGCAAGGATGCCAACGAGCGCGCCACGATCTTCGACGAGATGAAGCACCTCTATAAGGCTCGGTCAGACGCGGTCCATTCGGGTGTGCTTCCGCCGAAGTCCAAGGTTGACCTCGACCTCGCCGATCAGCTTGTGGTCCGCATAGTGCAGGCCATCCTTGAGCGCGGCAGCTTTCCCGACTGGACGAGTCTGACGATGGGGGGCGAAGGCTGACGGGATCTCGGACGATCGGCGTCCGTCAAGTTATGCATGGAATACGGGGGGATAGCGTGGAGACGATTTGCAGCCAGATCAGTCAGTGCGCGCTGATGAGCTTCTTCGGTTTCGTCTACGACTTTCAAACGCTGCTCACCGGCGCGGTTGCGATTATTGTCGCGATCATTGCCGGTATTCCCGTCTGGCGGCAGCTCAAGGACACCAATCTTCAGACGCGAATCTCCCACCGGGAAACGCTGGCAAATCTCCTGCGTGATGCATTGCGGCGTTACGAGAAGGTCGATCAGTCGATCCGCGAGCCGCTTTCGATGGCTTTCCGCGTGACGAGCGATCCGGAAGGCGAATCGATCGATATCGACCCGCACGATGCCCATCACCTCGACCAGATGTTCCATGGCGTGCTGGACTGGTATCTCGTCGTTCTAGCCGACACCGAGCATAGCGACATCGAAGCCCGCAAGTCGGCGTTGAAGTCGGCGCTTGGCACGTTAGGCGATACCCTGAATGATGCGCACTGGGCGGACCATAACGAACAGCACGACGAAGATCACAACATCCCTGATGATGAATGGGCCAGGATTATCGCCCGTTGCGCTGAGGCGAAGACCGAAGCGTCGCAGCGCGTGAGTGAGGTGCAAGCGGCCTATCGAGCGCTTCGTGAGGCCCAGGAGACATGGGTCCAATCCCTACGCGGACAAATCGCTAAGCTGGATTTGCAGATCGCGAAACCGCGATAAAAGAAGGGAAAGCCTTCTCCCGACAGCAAGCCGCCGTCTGGCTGCGCTCTGTGAGTAGGCTCCCACCGCGATCCACGCAGAACACTCGATCAATAGAGCGCGGACAGCTGCCTTTTTGCGAAGCCGGCCACCCTCATTGCGATTTGCCGGGACAGTTCGAATCCTCCGTGCGCTACCTGCTTCCTTTGCGAATTCTGGTGAGGGAAATGATCTAATTTCGCGGGGTTCAGAAGCAAAAAACCTCGTGTCCCGCGGCGCGTCGAATATGTAATCACCGGGTAATCACAGTCCCGAAAATCGACGCCATTCCATTGATTTTTAATCAATATATTGCGGGTAGGGCATGAGGTTTTTGGCCTATTTTGTGTCCGTCCGCCGATATCTCATGTACCAGACTTCGTGGCCCTGCCGGCGGGCTTTGGCCTCGTAGCGCGTCTCGCACCAGCCGCCCGGTCGCCGCTGCCAGCTCTGCGGACCTTCGACGAGCCATTCGAACGCGCCGGTGTGGCGTTGCATCACCATCAGCGCGTGGCGCAGGTAAATCGGATCGTCGGTCGAGAAGCGGAATTCGCCGCCGGGCTTGAGCTTCGCGGCGAACAGCGCGAGCGGCCCGTCGTTGACCATCCGGCGCTTGGCATGGCGCGCCTTGGGCCAGGGGTCGGGGTGGAGCAGGTATAAAAAGCTCAGCGCGCCGTCCGGTACCCGCCGCAGCACCTCAAGCGCATCGCCCATGTGCAGGCGCACGTTGGCCAGCCGCTGCTCGTCGAGGTGCACCAGCGCGGCGGCGACGCCGTTGAGAAACGGCTCGCAACCGATCAAGCCGTGGTCGGGCAGCAGGTCCGCGCGATAGGCCAGGTGCTCGCCCGCGCCAAAGCCGATCTCGAAATGGAGCGGACGCGGGGCGCCGAACAGCCGCTCGGCCGTCACCGGGCCGTCCTCCGGCACCGCTATCCGCGGCAGCAACGTGTCGACCAGCTCCTGCTGCCCCTGGCGCAACGGGCGGCCTTTCGAGCGGCCGTAGAGTCGGTTGAGGGTGGTCGGGTCGCCGGGTTTGTGCGCGGTCATTGGCGCGCGCTACACAAAAAAAGCCCCGGAACCTAGGCTCCGGGGCTCCAAAATCAGGAAACTCGTGAAGCGTTCTATCAGGCCGCTTCGGCCTTGTCGTCGGGATCGCGCAGCACGTAGCCGCGGCCCCAAACCGTTTCGATGTAATTGTCGCCGCTGCACGCGTGGGAGAGCTTCTTGCGCAGCTTGCAGATGAACACGTCGATGATCTTGAGTTCGGGCTCGTCCATCCCGCCATAGAGGTGGTTGAGGAACATTTCCTTGGTCAGCGTGGTGCCCTTGCGCAGCGAGAGCAGCTCGAGCATCGCGTATTCCTTGCCGGTCAGGTGCACCCGGGCGCCGTCGACTTCGACCGTCTTGGCGTCGAGGTTGACCGCCAGCTTGCCCGTGCGGATGATCGACTGGCTGTGGCCCTTCGAGCGACGCACGACCGCGTGGATGCGCGCGACCAGTTCCTCGCGATGGAACGGCTTGGTCACGTAATCGTCTGCGCCGAAGCCGAAGCTGCGGATTTTCGAATCCATTTCCGAGATGCCCGAAAGGATCAGCACCGGGGTCTGCACTTTGGCGACGCGCAGCTTCTTGAGCACGTCATAGCCGTGCATGTCCGGCAGGTTCAGGTCGAGCAGGATGATGTCGTAATCATACAGCTTGCCCAGATCCAGGCCTTCCTCGCCGAGATCGGTCGTGTAGACGTTGAACCCCTCGGTCGTGAGCATGAGCTCGATCGCCTTGGCAGTCGTCGGCTCGTCCTCGATCAGCAGAACACGCATGGGTTAGCCCCCTTCAGCCCCGATTTTCCGTGTCGGAAACTCCCCGGTAAGGGAAGTTCACCGCCGTTAACCACATCAGGTCTCAACGAAAAAGGTTAATATTGCGTGAAGGTTTCCCGATTCTTACCCGTGAGTCCTTCGCGCCACAGTGGCTGAAGCGCGTTTTCCGGGGCGTTTCAGCCTTGGGCGGCGCGCTCCAGCCGCCTGCGCGCCTCGTGCTCGCCGATCAGCGGGAGCAGCGTTTTCATTTCGGGGCCCGCGTCCCGCCCGGTAAGGGCAAGGCGCAGGGGGTGGAACAACGCCTTGCCCTTGCGCCCGGTGCGTTCCTTCATCGTACCGGTCAGCCGGTGCCATGGGTCTTCGTTCCACACCAGCGCACGGGCCGCTTCGGCCAGGAACCCCCGCGTGTCCTGGTCGAACGCGGGCGGTTCGAGCGGGCCGGTGACCACCTGCCACCATTCTGCGGCTTCCTCGACCCGGACGAGGTTCGGGCGGATCGCTTCCCAGGCGGCTTCGCTCATGCCGGCGGGCAGGCGCTCCCGAACCTCGGCGAAGGGCATCTGGTGCACGATCGCCGCGTTGAGCCGCTCGAGTTCCATGTCGTCGAATCGTGCCGGCGCGCGGCCGAAAGTGCCGAGATCGAACGTCGCGATCAGCGTGCCGCGGTCGCGCAGCGGCTCGACCGGCTGCGAGGTGCCGAGCCGGGCGAGCAGCGCGACCAGCGCCTCGGGCTCGATCCCGCCCGACCGGAACGCATCGGCGCCGAGCGAGCCGAGCCGCTTGGACAATTTGCCTTCGGGCCCGACCAGCAGCGCCTCGTGCGCGAAGCGCGGCACCGCGGCCCCCAATGCGGTGAACATCTGGATCTGCAGCGCGGTGTTAGAGACATGGTCCTCGCCGCGCAGCACGTCGGTCACGCCCATGTCGATGTCGTCGACCGCGCTCGGCAGCATGTAGAGCCATGAGCCGTCGGCCCGGCGCACGACCGGATCGGAAAGCTGCGCCGGGTCGAAATGCTGCGGCCCGCGGATCGCGTCGTCCCATTCGATCGGCGCCCCGCGATCGAGCAGGAAGCGCCAGTGCGGCAGCACGCCCCGGGAGGCGAAAGCGAGATGGTCGTCTTCGGTAAGCTTCAGCGCCGCGCGGTCGTAGATCGGCGGCAGCCCGCGCCCGAGCAATACCTTGCGCTTGAGCTCGAGCTCCTGCGCGGTTTCGTAACAGCGATAGATGCGCCCCGCCTCCACCAGCCGCGCGAACGCCTGCTCGTAGAGCGCGAAGCGCAGCGACTGGCGCTCCTCGCCATCGGGCTCGAGACCGAGCCAGGCGAGGTCCTTGCGGATTGCGTCGACATGTTCCTCGCGGCTGCGTTCGGCATCGGTGTCGTCGATCCGCAGCAGGAAGCGCCCGCCATGATGCCGCGCGAGCAGCCAGTTGTGCAGCGCGGTGCGGATATTGCCGACGTGCAGTCGGCCGGTCGGTGCCGGGGCGAAACGGGTGACGGTGGTCATTTGCCGATCACCTCGACATTTTCCGCCCGGCAGGCGGCGGCCAGAGGACGGTCGAGGGTCACGAGAATCAGACCGAGCCGCCGGGCTAGCTCAAGATAAGCGGCGTCATAGATCGTCAGCTTGTGCCGCCGCGCAAGTTCGTAAGTTTCCTGCCACGCCGAGCCGAGCGATGCGAAATCGGTCTCGACGCAGAATTGGTCAAAAGTCGCAAGGTCCGCCAGCACGGTTGCGGTACCCACTCGTCCGGTTCTTTCCGCGATCAGCAGCATGTTTGCGACTTCGAAGCGCCAATGCGCTGGGACGATGCACTCTCCGCGGCTGAGCGCCCGAGTCACTTCGGCGACCACATTGGCGGCTTCGTCGCGCAGCAACAGTGGCCCGACGCTCGACGCGTCGACGACGTAGCGGATCACCGGCGGCCTTCGTTCTTCCAGGCGATCCATTCCTCGGCGGTGGCGGTGATGCCCTGCGCGGCGAGCACGTCTCGGCGCGCGAGCAGATCCGTCATCGCCGCCTCGGCCTTTTCACGATCGAATGCGGGGGTGCGTAAAGCCTTTAGCACCACCGCCGGCTTCCCATGCCGGGTGATCACGATTTCCTCGCCCCGCTCTGCGGCGGAGACGAGTTCGGAGGCGTGGTCCTTGAATTCGGAAATCGGCACGTGGCGGGTCATCGAAAGCCTTTCTGGCCAGAATTTAGGCGAATCTGGCCAGAATGTCCATTCAGGTCCGGAACAGCGTCACGGTTCCGCCGGTGCCTTCGAACAGCAGCCCGTTGACCGCGGTGCGGCTGACTTTGGT
>DASVLP010000076.1:0-33249 GCA_036384795.1 Sphingomonadaceae bacterium
CGGGTTCGGAGTGATCGGTTTCCTCGACGATTTCGACAAGGTCACCAAGCGCAGCCACAAGGGCGTTTCGGGCAAGGTCCGGCTCCTGTTCGAATTCATCGTCGCCGGGATCGCCGCATGGCTGATCGTCGGCCACGTCAGCACCAACCTCTACGTGCCGTTCTTCTCCGACCGGGTGATTCCACTCGGGCCGCTGTATTATGTCTTCGCGGCCGTAGTGATGGTCGGCGCCGGCAACGCGGTGAACCTGACCGACGGGCTCGACGGGCTGGCGACGATGCCGGTGGTGATTGCGGCCGGCGCGTTCGCGCTGATCTGCTATCTGGTCGGGCGCGTCGACTATTCGCACTACCTGGGCATTCCGCATGTCGCCGGCGCGGGCGAGCTCGCGATCATGTGCGCCGGGATCATGGGCGCGGGGCTTGCGTTCCTGTGGTTCAACGCGCCGCCCGCGGCGGTATTCATGGGCGATACCGGCAGCCTCGCGCTGGGCGGCGCGCTCGGGGCGATTGCGGTCGCCAGCCATCACGAGATCGTGCTGCTGGTGATCGGCGGGCTGTTCGTGCTCGAGACCGCCTCGGTAATCATCCAGGTGTTCTTCTTCAAGCGCACCGGCAAGCGCGTGTTCCGCATGGCGCCGATCCACCACCACTTCGAGCAGCTCGGGTGGGCGGAATCGACTGTGGTGATCCGCTTCTGGATCCTCGCCATCGTGTTCGCGCTGCTCGGCCTGTCGACCCTCAAGCTGAGGTAGCCGTGATCGTCTCGTCCGCCTTCGCCGGGAAGCGTTATGCGATCCTCGGCCTTGCGCGCTCAGGCCTGACCGCCGCCGAAGCCTTGCTGGCGAGCGGCGCGGAGGTCGTCGCGTGGGACCGGCAGGACAACGCCCGCGCGGCGCTCGAAGGCCGGGCGATGCTGGCCGACCCGCTCGAGATCGATCTTGCCGGGTTCGCCGGAGTGGTGGTCTCGCCCGGCGTGCCGCTCAACACCCACCCGATCGCCGAGCATGCGCGGCGCGCGGGCGTGCCGGTGATCGGCGACATCGAACTGTTTGCCCAGGCGCGCGCCGAGCTGCCGCGGCACAAAGTGGTCGGGATTACCGGCACCAACGGCAAGTCGACCACCACCGCGCTGGTGCAGCACTTGCTCGAAAGTGCCGGGGTGCCCGCGCTGATGGGCGGCAACATCGGCCTGCCGGTCCTCGGGCAGGAGCCGCTGGCGGCCGGCGGGGTCTATGTGCTCGAGCTGTCGAGCTACCAGATCGACCTGACCTACTCGCTCGCCTGCGATGCGGCGGCGCTGACCAACGTGACGCCGGATCACCTCGATCGTTACGCGGGGTTTGACGCTTATGCCGCCTCGAAGGCGCGGCTGTTCGAACTGCAGCGCGTGGACCAGTTCGCGGTGTTCGGCTGCGCCGACGCGCCGACGTGCGCGATCGAGCAACGCGAGCGCGCCCGCCGTCCGCAGGGTCGCGCGGTGTGCATCGCGGCGGAGGACTGGGCGGCGCAGCAGCCGGACTGGCCCTCGCTCCAGGGCCCGCACAATCTCCAGAACGCGGCGATCGCCGCGGCCCTGGCGGGGGAACTCGGGCTGTCGCGCGAGCAGGTGCTCGCCGGGCTCGCCTCGTTCCGCGGCCTCGCGCACCGGATGGAACGCATCGGCGAGCATGGCGGGGTGTTGTTCGTCAACGACAGCAAGGCGACCAACCCGGCCTCGAGCGCGCCGGCGCTCGCGGCGTTTCCGCCCATTCCTGATCCATCTGCCCCGAGCAAGCGCATCCACTGGATTTGCGGCGGGCTGCCGAAGGGCGACGATCTCGGCGAATGCGCGCAGTACCTCGGCAACATCGCCGCCGCCTACACCATCGGCGAGGCCGGGCCGCGGTTCGCCGAGCTGATCGAACCCGCCGCCCACGTCGAGCGCTGCGAAATGCTGTGCGAGGCGGTCACCCGCGCGATCGCGGCGGCGAAGCCGGGGGACGTGGTGCTGCTGAGCCCGGCGTGTGCGAGCTTCGACCAGTTCCGCGACTACGAGATGCGCGGCGATGCGTTCCGCGAGATCGTCGCCGCGCTGACCGGCGAGCCGCGCACCGCGCCGCTGATGCAGGGGAGCTCGGCGGCATGAGCCAGGTCTACGTCCCGCGCTCCGGCGCCCGTTCCCTGCCGCCCCCCGCGCACAAGCTCGACCGCAAGGCGGAGCTGCGCATCTGGTGGCGCGAGATTGACCGGGTATTGCTCGGGCTGATCCTGCTGCTGATGGCGATCGGCACTGTCGCGGTCGCGGCGGCCTCGCCCGCGAGCGCCCGGCGGCTGTCGAACGCCGCGGGCAAGCTCGACGATCTCTATTTCTTCTGGCTGCACCTGCGCTGGCAGTTCCTCGGCCTGCTGACGATGATCGGGGTGTCGATGGCGCCCAGGGAACGGGTGCGGCGCGGCTCGATCCTGCTCGCGCTGGGGATGCTCGCCGCGCTCGCGCTGGTGCCGATCGTTGGCCACGAGGTCAACGGGGCGAAGCGCTGGCTCGATTTCGGGTTCCGCTTCCAGCCGTCCGAATTCCTCAAGCCCGCCTATGCGGTGGCGATGGGCTGGATACTGTCGCTGCGGGCGCGCGATCCTAACCTGCCGGTGATCCCGCTCGCCACCGGGCTGATGGCACTGGTCGCGGCGCTGCTGATGATGCAGCCGGACTTCGGCTCGACGATCCTGTTCGTCGGCAGCTGGTTCGTGCTGGTGCTGCTCGCCGGAATTCCGGTGAAACGGCTGGGCTATCTCGCGGGCGCCGGCATTGCCGGCCTCGGCGCGACCTACATCCTCTACGACAACGCGCGCCACCGGATCGACGCGTTCCTCGGCGGCGGCACCGCTTACGACCAGGTCGACCTCGCCGCGCGCACGATCGTCGGCGGCGGCTGGACCGGCACCGGGCTGTGGCTCGGCACCCACAAGCTCGCGCTGCCCGAGGCCCACACCGACTACATCTTCTCGGTGATCGGCGAGGAATTCGGTCTGGTGATGTGCGCCGCGGTGGTGCTGCTCTACCTCGCGATCATCGCCCGGGTGCTGGTGCGCCTGGCGAGCGAGGAGGATTTGTTCACGGTGCTCGCCGCGACTGGCCTGATCGCGCTGATCGGCGGACAGGCGTTCATCAACATCCTGGTCAACCTGCAGCTGTTCCCGTCGAAGGGCATGACCCTGCCGCTGGTGAGCTACGGCGGCTCGTCGACCATCGCGCTGTGCCTAACCGTCGGCCTGCTGCTGGCGCTGACCCGGCGCAACCCGTATCTTCCGCGCGACCGGTTCGACTGGCTGGCGCTGGTGCCTCAGCCGGGCCGGACCAAGGGAGGCAAGGCTTGAGCGCCGTTTCGAAGCATTTCGTGCTTGCCGCCGGCGGCACCGGCGGCCACCTGATCCCTGCGTTCGCGCTGGCGATCGAGCTCGAGCGGCGCGGGCACCACGTGGCCCTCGTCACCGACGAGCGCGGGGCGGCGTTGCCGGGCAAGCCCAGGTTCCTGCCCGCGCACGTGATCCCGGCAGGGCGCTTCGGCAAGAACCCCCTGAAGTGGCCCGCGGCGATCGGCGCGGTGTTGCAAGGGCGCAAGATGGCGCTGCGGCTCTACGAAAGCTTTGAGCCGACCGCGGTGGTCGGCTTCGGCGGCTATCCCGCGTTGCCTGCCTTGCTCGCCGCGCGCTCGGCCCGGATCGCCAGCGTGCTTCACGAACAGAACGCGGTGCTCGGGCGGGTCAACCGCCTGCTCGCCGGACGGGTCGACGCGATCGTCACCGCCTATCCCAACGTCGCGCGGCTCAAGGCCAAGCACTTGGACAAAGTCCACCTGCTCGGCAACCCCGTGCGCCCCGAGGTACTCGCGTTGCGCGACCAGCCGTTCCCGCCGTTCACCGACGAAGGCCTGCTGCGGGTGCTGGTGACCGGCGGCAGCCAGGGCGCGCGGGTGCTGTCCGAAGTGGTGCCCGACGGCCTCGCGATGCTCCAGCCCGCGCTGCGCTCGCGGCTGCAGGTGACCCAGCAGTGCCGCCCGGAAGACTTGGAAGCGGTGCGCGAACGCTATGCCACCCACGACATCCCGGCCGAGCTCGCGACCTATTTCGAGGACATGGCGACGCGCCTTGCGGACACCCACTTGTTCATCGGTCGCGCGGGCGCCTCGACGATCGCCGAACTGACCGTGGTCGGACGGCCTGCGATCCTCGTGCCGCTGCCGATCGCGACCGACGACCACCAGGCGGCCAATGCGCGCGAGCTGGTCAAGGCCGGCGGCGCGCGCTCGATCCGCCAGACCGCGTTCACCGCCAAGGAGCTCGCGAAGCAAATCCAGGCGATGGCCCAGCATCCCGAGAGCCTGGGCAACGCGGCCCACGCCGCGTGGAACTGCGGGCGGCCGAACGCGGCGGCGGACATCGCCGACTTGCTCGAAAGCTTCGGCGGCGCTCCGCTGATGGACGTGATCCGCATGGAAGGCGCCGAGCCGATCGCCGCGGGCAACCCGGCGCTGGCGAAGGATGTGGGGCGATGAGGGGGGGGGTCGGCACTTTTTCACCCCTCCCCTTCAGGGGAGGGGCAGGGGGTGGGGGCTGTCCATCAGCGCCGCGCTTAACTGACCGCCCCCACCCCAACCCCTCCCCTGAAGGGGAGGGGCTAAGATGAAAGGCGTCGGCACCGACATCGGCACGATCCACTTCGTCGGCATCGGCGGGATCGGCATGTCCGGCATCGCCGAGGTGATGCACAACCTTGGCTACAGCGTGCAAGGCTCCGACATCGCCGAAAGCGCGACGGTCGAGCGGCTGCGCTCGCGCGGGATCGACGTGCATATCGGCCACGCGGCTCAGAACATCGCGGGCGCTGCGGTGGTGGTGACCTCGACCGCGGTCAAGCGCGCGAACCCGGAAGTCGCCGCGGCCTTGGAACAGCGCATCCCGGTGGTGCGCCGCGCGGAAATGCTCGCCGAGCTGATGCGGCTGAAGAACACCGTCGCGGTCGCCGGAACCCACGGCAAGACCACCACCACCAGCATGATCGCCTCGCTGCTCGACGCCGGCGGGATCGACCCGACGGTGATCAACGGCGGGGTGATCGAAAGCTACGGCTCGAACGCGCGGCTCGGCGCGTCCGACTGGATGGTGGTTGAGGCCGACGAGAGCGACGGCAGCTTCCTGCGGCTCGACGGCACGATCGCGGTCGTCACCAACATCGACCCCGAGCATCTCGACCATTACGGCTCGTTCGATGCGGTGAAGAAGGCGTTCGTCGAGTTCATCGAGAACGTGCCGTTCTACGGCCTCGCCGTGCTGTGCATCGACCATCCGGTGGTGCAGGAGCTGATCGGCAAAGTGCGCGACCGGCGGGTGGTGACCTATGGCTTTTCCGCCCAGGCGGACGTGCGCGGGGATCATGTCCGGCCCGAGAACGGTGGCAACGTGTTCGACGCGGTGATCCGCCAGCGCGACGGCAGCCAGCGGCGGATCGAGGGCATTCATCTGCCGATGCCGGGCCGCCACACCGTGCAGAACGCGCTCGCCGCGGTCGCCGTTTCGGTCGAGATGGGCTGTCCGGACGACGTGATCCGCGGCGGGTTCGCGAAGTTCGGCGGGGTCAGGCGGCGGTTCACCAAAGTCGGCGAAGTGGCCGGAGCGAGCGTGATCGACGATTACGCGCATCATCCGGTCGAGATAAGGGCGGTGTTGGCGGCGGCTCGCGAGGCGGCCAGGAACCGCGTGATCGCGGTGGTCCAGCCGCACCGCTATACCCGCCTGCGCGACCTGATGGGCGAGTTCCAGGCCTGCTTCAACGATGCCGACATGGTGTTCGTCGCGCCGGTCTATCCCGCCGGGGAGGCGCCGATCGAAGGCACCGACAGCTCGGTGCTGGTCAAGGGTCTCCGCTCGCGCGGCCACCGCGCGGCGATCGCGATCACGGGCCCGGACGACCTGGCGAACGAGCTTTCCGGCGTGGTCGAGGAAGGCGACCTCGTCGTCTGCCTCGGCGCGGGCGACATCACCAAGTGGGCCGCGGGGCTCGCCCCGGCGATCGCCGGGCGGCGCGAGGAAGCGGCATGAACCGCGCGCCGTTCTCCGACATCGACGAGAAAGTCGCGAGCCGGCTGGACGTTCACGGCATCCGCGGCAAGCTGATCAAGGACGCGCCGCTCGCGCCGCTGGTGTGGTTCAAGAGCGGCGGCAAGGCCGACTGGCTGTTCGAGCCGGCCGATGTCGAGGACCTGATCGGCTTCCTTCAGCAAATGGGCGGATCGGTGCCGGTGATGGCGCTGGGGCTCGGTTCCAACCTTATCGTCCGGGACGGCGGCGTGCCCGGCGTGGTGATCCGGCTCGGCAAGGCGTTCGCCAAAGTCCGGCAGCGCGACACCACCACACTCGACTGTAGCGGCGGTGCGAGCGGGATCTTGGTCGCTTCGAGCGCGCGCGACGCAGGGATCGCGGGGCTCGAGTTCCTCCGCGGCATCCCCGGCACCGTCGGCGGGTTCGTGCGGATGAACGGCGGCGCCTACGGGCGCGAAGTGGCCGATATCCTGGTCGATTGCGACGTCGTGCTGCCGAACGGAGACTTCGTCACCCTGCCAGCCGACCAGCTCGGCTATCGCTATCGCCATTCGGCGCTGCCCGAAGGCGCGGTGGTCGTCGCCGCGCGATTCCGCGGGATTCCGGGCGATCCCGAGGCAATCGGCGCGGAAATGGACCGCATCGCCGCCGCCCGCGAGGAATCGCAGCCGCTGCGCTCCAAGACCGGCGGATCGACGTTCAAGAACCCGGAAGGGAGGAAAGCCTGGCAGCTGGTCGACGCCGCCGGCTGCCGCGGCCTCACCCTGGGCGGCGCGCAAGTGAGCGAGAAGCACACCAACTTCCTGATCAACACCGGCGATGCGACCAGCGCCGACATCGAAGGCCTGGGCGAGCTGGTGCGCCAGAAAGTGGCGCAAAGCCAGGGTGTCGATCTCGAATGGGAAATCCAGCGGGTGGGGCGGTGGTGAGGGCATCAACAAAGATGCTCCCCCTCCGGGGGAGCTGGCAGCGCGAAGCGCTGACTGAGGGGGTTGGCGCGCGCCACGCCCCCTCCACCGCGCTGCGCGCGGTCCCCCTCCCCCGACGGGGGAGGATCGGATGAGCGCACTCCCCAAGCTCCACGTCGCGGTCCTGATGGGCGGCTGGGCGGCCGAGCGCGAGGTGTCGCTGATGAGCGGCACGGGCGTCGCCGACGCGCTCGAGGCGCGCGGGCACCGGGTCACGCGGATCGACATGGGCCATGACGTCGCCGCGCGCATCGCCGAGGCCGCGCCGGACGTGGTGTTCAACGCGCTCCACGGCGTGCCCGGCGAGGACGGCACGGTGCAGGGCATGCTCGACCTGATGGGCGTGCCCTATACTCATTCCGGTCTCGCCGCCTCGGTGATCGCGATCGACAAGGAGCTGACCAAGCTGGTGCTGGTGCCGCACGGCATCCCGATGCCCGGCGGCCGGATCGTGAAGAGCGCCGAGCTGTTCGACGCCGATCCGCTCGCGCGGCCCTATGTGCTGAAGCCGGTGAACGAAGGCTCGTCGGTCGGCGTCGCGATCGTGACCGACGAAAGCAATTACGGCAACCCGATCCGCCGCGACGCGGCGGGGCCGTGGCAGGAGTTCGGGCAGCTGCTCGCCGAACCGTACATTCGCGGCCGCGAGCTGACCGTGGCGGTGGTTTCGGGAAGGGCGCTAACCGTCACCGAACTGGTGCCGAAGAGCGGGTTCTACGATTTCACCGCGAAATACACCGACGGCCTGACCGAGCACGTCTGCCCGGCGAAAATCCCGCCCGAGATCGCGCAATTGTGCATGGAGTATGCGCTGAAGGCGCACCACGCGCTCGGCTGCAAGGGCACCAGCCGCGCGGACTTCCGCTGGGACGATGAGCGCGGCGAGGCCGGGCTGTTTCTGCTCGAGGTCAACACCCAGCCGGGGATGACCCCGCTGAGCCTGGTGCCCGAGCAGGCGAAATACTGCGGGATGAGCTACGGCGCGCTGGTCGAGGCGATCATCGCCGATGCGCTGGCGGACCGGAAGGCGGAGGCCGCCTGATGGCCGAGACAATCAAGCGCAAGGCCAAGGGCGTCAGGCGGGCCGCCGCGGCGCGCGGCACGGCGCAGAAAGTGCGCAAGGCCAAGGCCCATACCGGCTCGTTCGCGAACGGGCTGATGCGCGTGCTGCCGTTCACCGAGGAGCAGCTTCACGCGATCTTCCTGGCGATCATCCTCGGCGCGTGCGTAGCGCTCGCTTGGTTCGTCGCGAGCCTGGCCGGACTGCCGGCGATGGCCGGGCAGCAGCTTGCGCTGCTCGCGTCGAACGCCGGGTTCGAGGTCCGCCGGGTGAACGTGCGCGGCGTCGAGCGGATGAACGAGCTCAAGGTCTACGAACGGGTGCTGGGCGAGCGCGAGCGGGCGATGCCGCTGGTCGACCTCGCCGCGCTGCGCAACGACCTGCTGCAACTGAGCTGGGTCAAGGACGCGCGGGTCTCGCGCGAGCTGCCGGATTCGCTGGTGGTCGACATCGTCGAGCGGCAGCCTTACGCGGTGCTCGAAAAGCCCGACAAGCTGGTGCTGATCGACGTCACCGGCCACGAGCTCGAGCCGATCTCGGCCGCCAATGCCAGGGGCAAGCTGCTGGTGAAGGGAATGGGCGCGAGCCAGCAGATCGCCGCGCTCGACCACTTGCTCGAATCCGCCCCGGCGCTGCGCCCGCAAGTCGCCTCGGCCGAATGGGTCGGCAACCGGCGCTGGAACATCGGCTTCGACACCGGGCAGATTCTCGCGCTGCCGCAAGGCGACGACGCTTCGGCCAAGGCGCTGATCGAGTTCGCCCGGCTCGACGGGGTCAACCGGCTGCTCGGGGGCAAGGTCGCGAGCTTCGACATGCGCGCGCCCGAGCGGATCTACATGCGCATCCCCGGCCGCAACGGCCCGCAGCCAATGCCGCGCGGCGGAGCAGCCGAGTAATGGCCGCGGCGCCGCGCATCGTGAAAGTGTTCGGGGCGGTCAACATCGGCTCGTTCCGCATCTCGGCGATGATCGCCGGCCTTGCCGAGACCGGCGAGATGATCGTGCTCGGCTCCGGCCACCGCGCGGCGCAGGGGATCAAGCGCGGCTACATCACCGACATGCAGGCCGCGACTTACGCGGTGCGCGACGCGATCGAACGGGCCGAGAAAATCGCCGGGACGAGCATCTCCAGCGTGTGGATCGGCTGCTCCGGCGCGGGCCTTGCGAGCCGGATCGCGCAAGTCGAGATCGACATCGGCGGACGGCGGATCGAGGAAGAGGATATCGAGCAGCTGCTGGTCGCCGCGCGCGAGGGGATCGAGCCCGACGGGCGAATGGTGCTCCACGCCCAGCCGGCGCACTACACGCTCGACGGCGCGCACGGCGTCGCCAACCCCAAGGGCCTCCATGCCGAGCGGCTGGGGGTCGACGTCCACGTGATGCTGGCCGACGGCGCGCCGGTGCGCAACATCACCGAGGCGGTGCAGAACGCCCATCTCCAGGTCGAGGGCGTGGTCGCCTCGCCGGTCGCTGCGGGCCACGCGTGCCTGTCGGCCGAAGAGCGCGAGCTGGGGGTGGCGCTGATCGAGCTCGGCGCGGAAGTGACCAATGTTTCGGTCTATGCCGCCGGGATGCTGCTGGGGATGACCGCGATCCCGCTGGGCTCGGCCGACATCACCGACGCGATCGCCTCGCACTTCGGCATCCGCCGGTTCCAGGCCGAACGGCTGAAGTGCGTCGCCGGCACCGCGCTGGCGACCCCGGCCGATCACCGCGAGATGATCCCGGTCAACGGCCCGGGAGAGGAGCAGACCGGACCGCTGGCCCGCCACGCCGACGACAAGAACCGCATCCCGCGCGCCGAGCTGGTCTCGGTGATCACCGGCGGGCTCGACCGCCTGGTGGCGGAGATCGCCAAGGCGCTGAAGGCGATGGGCTTCACCGGCCAGCGCGGGCAGCAGGTCGTATTGACCGGCGGCGGCGCGGAACTCGCCGGGGTGGCCGACTATTTCCAGGGTGCGCTCGCGCGGCCGGTGCGCACCGGCCGGCCGCCGACGCTGACCGGGCTGCCCGATGCGCACGGCACGCCGGGCTTCGCGACGCTCGCCGGGCTGGTGCTCTATGCCGCGGCCGATCCGGTCGACATCCGCTCGATCGGCCCGGCCTATACCGATACCACCCGGGTGGCCGGGTTCGCGGTGGTCCAGCGGCTGTTTCGGGCGTTGAAGGATTATTTTTAGGGTTAGGCACCGTTTAACCGTGCCATGTGAGACTGTGGATAAGGAACGATAGGCTTTGCGCGAGCGAATCCGTTTATGGCACAAGGTTAACGCTGGCAGCGGCGCACCCGCGTGCTTTGGAGAATTCAGATGAGCATCAAGATCGGCCCGCCTTCCGTCGACGATCTGCGGCCGCGGATCTGCGTGATCGGCGTCGGCGGCGCGGGCGGCAACGCCATCGCCAACATGATCGCCGCCGAGATCGAAGGCGTCGATTTCATCGCGGCGAACACCGACGCGCAGGCGCTCGGCAACTCGGCGGCGGCGCACCGCATCCAGCTCGGCCCCGACATCACCCAGGGCCTCGGCGCCGGTTCGCGGCCGGAAGTCGGCCGGGCGGCGGCGGAAGAGACCGTGGCCGAGATCGAGACCGCGCTCGACGGGGTCAACATGTGCTTCATCGCCGCCGGGATGGGCGGCGGCACGGGCACGGGCGCGGCGCCGGTGATCGCCGAGGCCGCGCGCCGCAAGGGCGTGTTGACCGTGGGCGTGGTCACCAAGCCGTTCCTGTTCGAAGGCACCCGGCGGATGCGCTCGGCCGAGGCGGGCATCGAGGAGCTGCAGAAGCACGTCGATACCCTGATCGTGATCCCCAACCAGAACCTGTTCCTCGTCGCCAAGGCGGAGACGACGTTCAAGGAGGCGTTCGCGCTGGCCGACGAAGTGCTCCAGCAGGGCGTGCGCTCGATCACCGACCTGATGGTGATGCCGGGCCTGATCAACCTCGACTTCGCCGACATCCGCTCGGTGATGAGCGAGATGGGCAAGGCGATGATGGGCACCGGCGAGGGCGAGGGCGAGAACCGCGCGCTCGAAGCGGCCGAGCGTGCGATCGCCAACCCGCTGCTCGACGGGGTCAGCATGCAGGGCGCCAAGGGCGTGATCATCTCGATCATCGGCGGCGACGATATGAAGCTGCTCGAGGTCGACGAGGCGGCGAACCACATCCGCGAACTGGTCGATCCCGACGCCAACATCATCTGGGGCTCGGCGTTCAACCCCGACCTCCAAGGCAAGATCCGCGTGTCGGTGGTCGCCACCGGGATCGAGCCGAGCACCGAGCAGGTCGCGCGCGCGTCGCAATCCGCGGCTTTCGCCACCGGCCGCGCGCCGAAGCGCCCGGTGCTGCCGCTGCCGACACAGGACGAGCTGGCCGAGGAGACGAGCGCGGCCGAGATGCCGGAAGCGTTCGCCGAGCCCGCCGAGCCGGTCTTCGCCGAGCCGGCGGCGCGGGTGCCGGAAAGCTACGAGCCCGAGCCGATGGCGTTCGCCGCGCCCGACGGCCAATACGCCGACGAAGACGAGGAATACGACGAGACCGGCGATGCGAGCTACGCCTCGCTCACCGGCGATGCGATCCAGCTGGGGGCGGAGGACGATGACGGCGGTGCGCCGCTCGAGCTGACCCTGGAGGAAGAGGCGCCCCAGGCCGAGGCTGCGCCCGGCTATGGCGCGAACGCGGGCGGGGGCGCGGGTTCCGACGAGCTGCTGCTCGACGCGAGCCGGCTTGCGGAACAGGACGCACCGCTCGAAATGCCGATGGGCAGGCGGCGCGGGCTGGTCTCGAGCGGGGAAACCGGATCGTTCGGTGGCGGCGCGGGCGCGGCCGGCGGCGGCGCCGGTGCCGCGGGAGCCGGCGGCGCTAGCGGTGGTGGCGGCGGAGGCGGGGGTTCGCCGGGCACCGGCAGCACTTTGTTCGAGCGCATGGCGAATCTCTCGCGCGGCGCCGGCAAGGACGAGGACGATGAGGACGACGATGACGATGACGGCGGCCCTTCGCTGAGCATCCCGCGCTTCCTCGGGCGCCAGAACAACCAGTAACCGTGCGGTTCGCCCGCCGTTCAGGCCGGTTGAGCTATGGCGGCTCCCATCCGGCGTTGGGCCGGGCGATAAGGAACCGATGATGGACCCGGCCTTTCCGGCGGCGCGCCCGGCCTTGTGGCCGCGGGCCGCGCGGTATGTTGCGTTGCTCGCGATTAGCTTCGGCGCCCCGGCGCTCGCGCAGCAGCGCGACGTGCTCGTGCCCGTCGGAACTTCGCACGAGGTGGTCCAGCCGCTCCCCCCCAAAGGGACGAGCGACCTGGACGATGCCTTGAAGCGCCTCGCGGCCGATCCGCGCGACAGCGCGGCATTGATCCAGGCGGGTGACGCGTCGCTCAAGCTCAACGATGTCGACGCGGCGATCGGCTTTTACACCCGCGCCGAGGCCCTCGGCGCGTCCGGCGGCGAGGCGAAGGCCGGGCTCGCCGCGGCGCAAGTCTACAAGAAGATGCCGGTCGAGGCGCTGCGCCTGTTCGACGAGGCGGAGCGGGCCGGGGTGTCCCGCACCGTCCACGCGAGCGACCACGGACTCGCCTACGATCTCGTCGGCGACAACGCGCATGCGCAGGAATATTACCGCCTGGCGCTCCAGCAGTACGCGGACGACGAAACCACCCGGCGGCTCGCGCTGAGCGAAGCGATCGGCGGCGACCAGGCCGCTTCTGAGCGCACATTGCTGCCGTTGCTGCAGCACCGCGATCTGGCCTCGTACCGCACCCGCGCGTTCGCGCTGGCCGCGCTCGGCAAGGCGGACGAGGCGGTGTCGATCGCGGACACGATGATGCCCGCCGCGCTCGCGGGAAGGATCGCCCCGTATCTGCGTTACATGCCCCGCCTGACCCGCGCGCAGCAGGCGGCCGCGGCGAACTTCGGCCATTTCCCCGAGGCCAACGCGATCGGCCGCGACGATGCGCGGATCGCGGCCTACGCCGCCCGATCGAAGGTGGCCACGGCCGGACCGACCACCGGCGACCAGCGGCTGGTGCCGACCGGCGCCCCGCTCGGCAGCGCGACCAGGCCGGCGCCGGCGAGGGGATCGTCCACAAGGCCCACGCCGCCCGCGAACACCGCGGTCACGCAAACGCCGTCTCGCTCCACGGCTTCGGCGACCACTCCTCCGCCCCGTCCTGCAGGGTCAGCGGTGGCGAACCTCTCCACCGCGCCGGCAACGCAGCCCACGCTTGCGCCAGCGCCCCGACCGGTCGCCTCCGCCGGGCCAAATATGGCGACCCAGCTTCCGCGCCCCTCGGTCGCGGTCGGCGCATCGCAACCGGCGCCTGCCGCGCTGCCGCCGAAGGCCGGGTTCGACCTCAACGCGGTTCCCGCGAACAAGACCGGCCCGATCGAAGTCGCCCAGGTCGAGCACTCCGCGCCGGTGCCGGCTTCCGCCCCGCCGTCTTCGCCGCCGGCCGTTTCGCGCGCGGCCGCCGCACCGCCGCCGGCGCAAAGCCTCGAGGAAGCTTTTGCCGAGTTCGAGACGGTGAAGACCCCGGCCCGGCGGGCCGCGGGCGCGGTCGACGTGACCGCGATCAAGCCGGCGCGCGAGGCTCCGCCGCCGAAGCCCGAGCCGCCCAAGGCCAAGCCGGCGAAGCCGAAGAACCCCAGCCGCGTCTGGGTCCAGGTGGCCACCGGCGGCAACCGCAAGGCGCTCGGCAAGGATTGGGAACGGATCACCAAGAAGGCGCCGAAGGAGTTCAGGAAACGCGACGGCTATCTGGTCGACTGGGGCCGCACCAATCGCCTCGTCACCGGGCCGTTCGCCGACGAGGACAAGGCGCAGGACTTCATCACCGAGCTCAAGAAGGCCGGCCTTTCGACATTCATGTTCACCAGCGACGATGGGGAAGAAGTGGTTCCCTTGCCGGACCGGTGAGCCGCGCCCGCAAGCCGGCGGCGCGTGCCGGTGTGCCGTTTTTGCACAGCTTGTGAACAGGCAAGTGGAGTTTTGCCCAAGGCTCCGGCACGGCCCGATTGCGGCGAGGCGGCATGACGCCGCATTGAAGCCGCCGGATATGCGAGAGGCGAACGCAGGCGGATGAGAGCCGGTCAGGACAGTATCGATCGCGACGACGCGGCGCCGGTCGACATGCTCGCGCAGCTGTTCGAGGCGCGCGGATGGCCCTGCGAGTTCGTCTCCGAGGAAGAGATTTCCGGCGAGATCCAGGGCAGCTGGGCGAACTATCAGGTGCGCTGCATCTGGCGCGCCGAAGACCGGGTGCTCCAGCTTCTCTGCCTGCCCGATATCCGGGTGCCGCGGGCCAAGCGCGAGGCCTGCTTCGAGTTGCTCGCGCTGGTCAACGAACAGCTGTGGCTCGGGCATTTCGACATCTGGTCGAACGGCGGCGTGCTGCTCTATCGGCACGGGCTGATGCTCGGCGACGAGGGCCTGCTCAGCCTCGACCAGGCGCAGGACGTGGTCGAGGCCGCGGTCGCCGAGTGCGACAGGTTCTATCCGGCATTCCAGTTCGTGCTGTGGGGCGATAAGGACCCGGCCGATGCCCTGGCGAGCGCGCTGGTCGATGCGGCGGGCGAGGCTTGAGCGGCAAACCGGCTCGCGCGATTGCGGAAATCGCTTTCCTACCGCGTACGACTTCCGGCAGAGCGAGAGCGACTCCACCGATCGTCGCCGACCGCCCTCGGCCGTTATGTCAGGTGGAGCCACGCAGGAAAAAATCGTCCGCGCTTTGCGCGATGTTGCCGAGTTTATCGCAGTAACGCATTGAAATATCGAACACTCCGTTTCGACAGGATCTGCAAATCGTGGCAATCTCAACCGGTGGAAGCAGCGGAAGCGCGGCGATCGACGTGAAGTTCGCCTCGATCCTCGTCGTCGGCTGCGGCAACATGGGCGGAGCGATGTTGACCGGCTGGCTGGCCGCCGGCGCCGATCCGGGGCGCTTTACCGTGGTCGATCCGGTCGTCGGCGCGGTGCCGGCGGGCGTCGCGCTGCTGCGGGAGATGCCGGTCGGCCGAGCCTTCGATGCGGTGCTGCTCGGGGTGAAGCCGCAGATGCTCGCCGAAGTCGGCCCTTCGGTCGAGCCGGCGGCGGGCCCGCAGACAGTGCTGCTGTCGATCCTCGCGGGGGTCGAGCTGGCGACGCTCCGCGCCCGTTTCCCCCGCGCGGGCGGCATCGTGCGGGTGATGCCCAATCTCGCCGCGGCGCTCGGCAAGTCGCCGATCGCGCTGGTGGCGCAAGGCCTGGACGAGGAGCGCAAGGCGGCGGTGGATGCGCTGATGGCGCCGCTCGGCACGCCCGAATGGCTGGCGGAAGAGGAAGCGATGCACGCGGTCACCGCGCTCGCGGGCTCCGGCCCCGCGTTCGTCTACCGCTTCATCGATGCGCTGGCCGCGGGCGGCGCGCAACTCGGCCTGCCGGCCGAGCAGGCCGGGCGGCTTGCGCTGGCGATGGTCGAGGGCGCGGCGGCGCTCGCGGCACGATCGGAGCATTCGCCCGGCGAACTGGCACGACGGGTCGCAAGCCCAGGCGGCACCACCCAGGCGGGGCTCGACGCGCTCGACCGCGACGACGCGCTCGCGCGCCTGATCGAAGCGACGCTGAGCGCCGCGCGCGCTCGCAGCGCCGAAATGGCGGCGGAAACGCGGACCAAGGGGTAGGGGCGGTTCTCGCCCATGCGTGACGGAGCGTCGTTCAGCACCGGTTTTCCTTGAATCCGGCACGTTGCATTGCGATATTGGCCACACCGGCTTGTCGTCGCTCGGCGCCGGAAAGGAGTTTTAAGATGGCAGATTGGAACGAGCCCGGCCGCACCCAAACCGGCTGGGGCACGACTCCCAACGTGGATGGCCGCGTCGCCACGCGTCCGGCGGTGGACCAGGGCCTGCGGCGGCACATGCTGTCGATCTACAACTACATGACCTCAGGCGTGCTGCTGACCGGCATCGTCGCGCTGCTGACCGCGAGCTCGGGCTTTGCGGTCACGCTGTTCGAGCAGCCGCTGCTGCGCCTGGTCGTGATGCTCTCGCCGCTGGCGATCGTGTTCGCGATGAGCTTCGGCGCGAACCGGATGCAGAAATCGACCCTCCAGGCGCTGTTCTGGGGTTTCGCGGTGCTGATGGGGTTGTCGCTGTCGACGATTTTCCTCGTCTATACCGGCACCTCGATCGCCGCGACGTTCTTCGCTACCGCGGCCGCATTCGCCGGCCTCAGCCTGTGGGGCTACTCCACCGGCAAGGACCTGTCGGGTTTCGGCACGTTCCTGGTCATGGGCGTGGTCGGCCTGATCGTCGCCAGCCTGCTCAACCTGTGGCTGCAATCGGCCGGGTTGATGTGGGCGATAAGCTTCCTGGGCGTGCTGATCTTCGCTGGGCTCACCGCCTACGACACGCAGAAGCTCAAGCAGCAGTACTACTATGTCGGCGGCCATGCAGAGATCGCCGGCAAAGTGGTGGTGCTGGGCGCGCTGCAGCTGTACCTCGATTTCATCAACATGTTCCTGTTTCTGCTGCGTTTCATGGGCAACAGCCGCAACTGATCGTACGCCGGATTCGGCCTATCGTGCCCGGAGCGCCACCCGCGCTCCGGGCATTTGCTTTATCGTTGAGCGGGGTTAAAGCTTCAGCTCTGCGCAAGGCCGCAGGGGCAGGCTGTGACTTTGCCGATCAGGAGGGGACAATACCGATGGGCGCAGGCGCGCGAACGATGAACCGCAAGCTGGCCGTGCTGGCCGGCCTCCTCGCGCTCGCCGGCTGTGCGAAGCCGCCGCCACCCGCGCCGCCCCCGCCGCCCCCGCCTCCTCCTCCGGTGGTGCACGTCGAGCCGATCCCGTACCGGCCGCTGCCGCCGGGCGGCGCAAGCTATGCGATGTACATCCCGCCGGTCGGGCCCAACGGCGTGCGCGCCACGGTCAACACCGGGCTCGATGGCAACGAGACCGTGTGGCACTTGCGCTCGGCCTGGAACGTCGCCGCGCTCAATTGCCTCGGGCCGCAGTACCAGCCGATCCTCGATGGCTACAAAGTGTTCCTCAAGCAGTACAAGTCGGGGCTGACCGCCGCGAATGCGGCGATCGACAAGAAGTTCCAGTCGGCCAACGGCGCTGGCGCGACCAAGGCCCGCCAGGCGCACATGACCCAGGTCTACAACTACTTCGCGATGCCGGCCGTGCTGCCCGACATGTGCCAGGCGGTGATGCAAGTGGCAGTCGACGCCGCGCAGACGCCGAATCAGGACCTCAAGGCGTTCGCGGCGACGAATCTGCCGCGCATCGAGGGCGCCTATCTCAAGTTCTTCGACGCTTATGACCAATACCGCATCGCCTCGGCCGATTGGGACGCCAAGTACGGTGCGCAATACGGCGCTTCGCAGCCAGGCTACGTCGCGGTGCACGGCGCTGGGCAGGCCAGCGTCGGCAGCGACCTGCTCAGCACCCGGCCGGCGCTGGCCGGAACCGTCCCAGACACCGAGACCGGGGCGCAGATTCCGGTGGTGAAGCAGCCAGAGCCGACGATCTCGACGCCGCTGGTTCAGCCGGTGCCGCAGGAGAAGAAAGCGCCCTGACCCGGCGGATAGCCATTCGGCGGGGTGCGAATATTTGCTCTTTCATGGGAGTGGCCTCTTCGCTAAGAGGCGCGCTCTCGCGGGCCGGAGACGGCTCGCCTCAAGCACTGGAACGGGGCCGTAGCTCAGCTGGGAGAGCGCGTCGTTCGCAATGACGAGGTCAGGGGTTCGATCCCCCTCGGCTCCACCAGTGTACCGGTATTTGCTCCATCCCGGCCTGCGAACGGCAGCTTTCTGCGCTTCCGGTGCTCACGACCTTAATGGTCGCTGCGCGCCGGTTCTCGAAAGCCACCATTCTCGGCTCGGGCTGAAGCAAATCCCGGCACACTGGTCCTTATCCACGCGCGACAATCGTCCGCTGAGCAGCTAACCAACCGCCATGCACTTCCTCGACCAGGCCAAGATCTACATCCGCTCCGGCGCGGGCGGGCCCGGTGCGGTCAGCTTCCGGCGAGAGAAGTACGTCGAATACGGCGGACCGGACGGCGGCAACGGCGGCAAGGGCGGCGACATCGTGTTCGAGGCGGTGCAGGGCCTCAACACCCTGATCGACTTCCGCTACACCCAGCACTTCAAAGCGAAGCGCGGCGGCCACGGCATGGGCCAGAATCGCACCGGCGCGGGCGCGGCGGACCTGGTGATCGAAGTCCCCGCCGGGACACAGATCGTCTCGGATGAAGACCGCGAGACCGTGCTCGCCGACCTCACCGAAGTCGGCCAGCGGGTGACGCTGCTCCACGGCGGCATGGGCGGCCGCGGCAACGCCAGCTACAAGACCAGCACCAACCGCGCGCCGCGTCAGCACCAGCCGGGCGAGCCGGGCGAGGAGCTGTGGGTGTGGCTGCGGCTCAAGCTGCTTGCCGATGTCGGCCTCGTCGGCCTGCCGAACGCCGGCAAGTCGACTTTCATCAACCAGGTTTCGAACGCCCAGGCGAAAGTGGGCGACTATGCGTTCACCACGCTGATCCCCAAGCTCGGCGTGGTGCGCCACAAAGGCCGCGAGTTCGTGCTCGCCGACATTCCCGGGTTGATCGAGGGCGCGGCAGACGGCGCGGGGATCGGCGACCGGTTCCTCGGCCACATCGAGCGCTGCCGGGTGTTGATCCACCTGATCGACATCGCCGGTCCCGATCCGGCGGAGGCGCTGCGGGTGGTCGAGGAAGAGCTTGCCGCATACGGCGAAGGGCTGGACGACAAGCCGCGCCTCGTCGTCCTCAACAAAGTCGACTTGGCCGACGAAGAGCTGGTGGCCGGCTTCGCCGATGAACTGCAGGCGGCCGGAGCCGGGCGGGTGTTCGGCATCTCGGGCGCGACCGGACAGGGCATCGAGACGCTGCTCGACGCGGTGCTCGAGTACCTTCCCGCCGCGACCGCCAGCGAACGTCCGCAAGGCGAGGTGGAGGACGAAGGGGACGCCGGGCCCTGGTCGCCGATCTGAAGCGCTCTGCCTGCGACGGGAAGGCAGGAATGTTGTTCTAATTGTGCCTCGCTCCCGCTAATCCGCCCGCCATGAAGGTCACCGTGCTGTCCGATCTCGCCGATGCCGGCAAATGCCCTCGCCTGGTGATCAAGGTGGGCTCTTCGCTGCTGGTCGGCGGCGCCAATGAAAGAGAGGGGGGAGAGCCGCGGCGCGAGTGGCTTGCCTCGCTGGTGGGGGAGATCGCCGCCGCGCGCACGCGCGGGCAGGACGTGGTCGTGGTCAGCTCGGGTGCGATCGCGCTCGGTGCGGCGCGGCTCGGGCTCGACAAAGGCGGGCGAGCGAGCCTCGCCGACGCGCAGGCCGCCGCCGCGGTCGGCCAGATCGCCCTCGCGGAGCTGTGGTCGGAGCTGTTGGGGCGCCATGCGCTCACCGCCGCGCAACTGCTGCTGACGCTCGATGACCTGGAGGACCGCCGCCGCTACCTCAACGCCGCCGCCACGCTCGGGCGCCTGCTCAACGCGGGCGCGGTGCCGGTGGTGAACGAGAACGACAGCGTCGCCACCGCCGAAATCCGCTTCGGCGACAATGACCGGTTGGCCGCGCGGGTCGCCCAGGCGGCCAACGCCGGCGGAGTGCTGCTGCTGTCGGACGTCGATGGGCTCTATGACCGCAATCCGGCCGATCCGGACGCCAGGCTGCTGCCGCAAGTCCACGGCGTGACCGCGGAGATCTTCGCAATGGCCGACGCCCGCTCGACTTCGGGAATGGGCTCGGGCGGAATGACCTCCAAGCTCCAGGCCGCCGAGATCGCCGAACGTGCCGGGATCGCGCTGGCGATCGTCAACGGTACCCACGCGGCGCCGATCGCCCGTGCGCTGTCGAACGGCACCGGCACGTTGTTCCTGCCGCGCCGCAAGGATGCCGCACGCAAGGCCTGGCTGGGCGGGCGGATGCGGCTGAAGGGCGTGCTGACGGTCGATCCCGGCTGCGCCGCGGCGCTGGCCAAGGGCGGCAGCCTGCTCGCGACGGGCGTGACCAAAGTCGAAGGCGACTTCGAGCGCGGCGACCCGGTGTCGGTGCTCGACACCGCGGGTCGGCCGATCGCGCAAGGCCTCGCCGAATACGCTGCCGTTGAATGCGAGCGGCTGAAGGGCCGGCGCTCGGACGAGCACGCCGCGATCCTGGGCTATGCCCCGCGCTCTGCGGTGATCCATCGCGACCAGCTGGTGTTGCTGTGATCGCAAAAGACGGGGTGATCGCGGTAACCGGCGCGACCGGCTTCGTCGGACAGTCGCTGCTCGACGAGGCGCGGCGGCAGGGAATCGCGGTCCGCGCGCTCACCCGTCGGCCACAAAATTCGCGCGACGGGGTGGATTGGGTGCGCGGCGACCTGGCCGATCGCAAGGCGCTGGCGAAGCTGGTCGCCCGGGTGGATGCGGTGATCCATGTCGCGGGGGTGGTCAACGCGCCCGACCGCGCCGGGTTCAAAGCCGGCAATGTCGCGGGCACACTGGCGATCGTCGAGGCCGCGGTCGCCGCGCAAGTGCCGCGGTTCGTGCACGTCTCCTCGCTCGCCGCGCGCGAGCCGCAGCTTTCCGCCTACGGCGCCTCCAAGCGGCGGGCGGAGAAGATCGTCGCGGCATCCGGGCTCGACTGGACGATGGTCCGCCCGCCGGCGGTCTATGGCCCACGCGAAACCGAGATCTTCGACTTGTTTCGCGCCGCCAAGTGGGGCGTCGTGCCGATGCCGCGCGAAGGCCGCTCGTCGATGATCCACGCCCAGGATTTGGCGCGGCTGCTGCTCGCGCTGGTGCCGTCGGGCGAGGACGTGACCAGCAAAGTGTTCGAGCCCGAGGATGCCTCGGCCGACGGATGGTTGCACCGCGATCTCGCCCGGGCGATCGGCGAGGCGGTCGGCCGGCGGGTGTGGGTGCCGCAGTTCTCGAAGCAGGCGCTGCTGCGCTTCGCCGCGCTCGACCGTGCGGTGCGGCGGGCGAAAGCCAAGCTCACGCCGGATCGGGTGAACTACATGACTCACCCCGACTGGGTGTGCTCGAAGCGCAAGGCACCGCCCAAGGAACGCTGGCGGCCGCGGATCGGGACCCGCGAAGGCCTCAAGGCGACGGCGGAATGGTACCGGCGCGAGGGCTGGCTCTAGCGCGCGCCGGCCACCCGCGTTTCCATGAACATCGGTTGGCTCGCACGGCCCTGGTTGACGAGCTGCATCGGGTAGTTTCCGGCCGGCAGCGATTCGAGCGGCATGCCCGCGGCGGCCAGCGCGTAGGGCGAGATGCGATGGCGGGTGCACAGGCCCCCCGAGCCGTCGCTCACCAGGGGGGTCTCGAACTCGACCGCGATCTGCGCTTCGCGAACCCGGCTCGCGGTACATACCGCGAGCTGGCCCGCCCCGAGATCGAGCACCAGCTGGGTTTTCTCGGGCACGCCGAGCAGCCCTTCGATCAGCGCGCCGGTGCGCGAGAGATCGCGCATCACCGCGTTGTAGCGGTGGTCTTCGTGGATCACGCCGATCCGGCGGAACACCGTGCGCCGGTCCGAGCGGTATTTGTCGGGCCCTTCGGGCTCGATCTTGAAGGTGCCTTCGGCCATCTTCTCCAGGATCGCTTCCTGCTTCAGCGCCTTGGAATAGATCCACCCCTGAATGTAGCGCGCGCCCTTCGAACGGACGAGTTCGAGCTGATCGAACGCCTCGACACCTTCCACCGTGGTCTCGATCCCGAGCGCATTCGACAAGCCGATGATCGCCGCGATGATCTTCGCGCTGTTGTGGTCTTGGAGGGTGCAGGAATCGACGAAGCTCTTGTCGACCTTGATCTTGTCGAACGGGGCCGAGCGCAGATAGCTGAGCGACGAATAGCCGGTGCCGAAATCGTCGAGCGCCAGGCGCACGCCCAACGCCTTCAACTGCTTGAAGGTCTGGTCGACCGTCTCGCTGTCGCCCATGAACACGCTTTCGGTGAGCTCCAGCTCGAGGCGGTCGGGTTCCAGGCCGGTGGCATCGAGCGCGGCGGTGACCGCCTCGGGAAAGCCCGGGTTGGCGAATTGCAGCGCCGAGACGTTGACCGCCACTCGCACCGTTTTCGGCCACTGCGCCGCCTCCTTGCACGCGCGGCGCAGCGCCCAGTCGCCGAGCTGGATAATGAGGTTCGATTCCTCCGCGATCGGGATGAACAGCGCCGGGCTGACATAGCCGCGCTCCGGATGCTCCCAGCGCATCAGGCCCTCGAAACTCACCACCAGGTTGTCGTCGGCCCTCACGACCGGCTGATAGTGCAGCTCGAGCTTGTCGTTCGCCAACGCCTCGCGCAGGTCGTCCATCAACAGCGCGCGTTCCTCGGATTCGTCCTTGAGGTCCGCCGAATAGAAGCGGAACTGGCCGCGCCCGCCGTTCTTGGCGGCATAGAGCGCCAAGTCGGCGCCGTGGACCAGCGGCTCGAGGTCGAGCCCGTCATAGGGCGCGATCGCGATCCCGACCGACGTACCGACGATCGCCCGCTTGTCGTCGATCGGATAAGGCTGCGAGACGATCTGGATCACTTTCTCCGCGAGTTCGCCCAGCGCCCCGCGGTCATCCATGTCGGGCAGGATGATCTGGAATTCGTCGCCGCCCAGGCGCCCGATCTCGCCGCGGCTCGCGATGAGGTTCGTCAGCCGCTCGCCGACCTGCCTGAGCAGTTCGTCGCCGGCCTGATGACCCATCGTGTCGTTGACGTGCTTGAACTTGTCGAGGTCGAGCATCATCAGCGCGCAACTGCGCTTGGCCTGTTTGTAGGTGGTGAGAATGTTCTCGAGCCGCCGGTTGATGCGGTAGCGGTTCGCGAGACCGGTCAGCGAATCGTATTCGGCCAGCCGTGAATCGACCAGCTTGCGCTCGTATTCGACCGTCACGTCCTTCGCGCTGCCGCGATAGCCGAGGAACTGGCCCCCCTCGTCGAACTTCGCCTGGCCGGAGATCGACCACCAGGTCTGCCTGACATCCTGTCGCGGCTTGCCGAGCGCGATGCGGACCACGAGGTCGACGAACTTGCCGCGCGCGGAAAGCTGGAACTTGAACGGGCGATCCGACTTCTCGAACGGATTCTCGGGATCGGTCTCGAACAGCTCGGTCAGCGGCTTGGCGAGCAGCTCGTTGAGCGGCAGCTTGAGCGCCACGGCGGCGCCTTCGGTGATGTAGATCAGCCGACCTTCCGCATCGCTCGCCCAAAGCCAGCCGAAGCCGGCGCGCTCGAAATCGTCAAGTACCTCGATGCGGCCGGAGCTGTCCGCTGCGGTGATCACGTGCACCGCCTCGCTGCGCGGGCGCGCCACGGTTTCGTCGTCCGCCGGTTTGCGGCGCCCGAGCCCCTTGAGAAAGCCCTTTTCGGCCATGCGGTACCAGTCTCCCAACCCCAGCGGCTTGCATTCGTCCCAACGGAAACGGGGCTAGCCTAACATGGTTGAGATGATCCTAACCGGCTGCTGCGACCGAGCGGCCATAAAGCCGGCCCTGCCGTGAGGCGCCGGCTCAGGAATTCCACTCGAGGCCCGGAGGCGGCTCTCGGTCGAAGTCGGGCCCGGCCCACTCGTCCGTTTCCAACCTGCTGCGGCCTTTCGCCTCGGCCAGGAAGAGGGCGAGCTCGGCGCGATTGATCGTGTCGTCCAGCGTGTTTCCGATCCGCGAAATCCCCGCGCTCGCGGTGATCGAAATCGTGCCCGGCCGAGCCTCGCGCCCGATGTCCGAAAGCGTATCGATCACGCGCTGGCACAGCGCGCGCGCCTGCTCTTCGCCGGTGCCGGGCAGCAGCACGCCCAAGCACCGCCCGCCGATCCGCGAGATGATGTCCTCGTGCCGCATCAGTGTGCGCAACAGGTCGGAAAAGGCGACCAGCGCGCGGTCGCCGGTGGAATATCCGAAGCGCATGTTGATCGCGGTCAGGTAATCGACCGCGAACAGCGCGAGGCAACCGTCGATCCGTTCGTCGACCAGGTGCTCGAGCATCTTCATGAATGCCTTGCGGTTAGTCAGGCCGGTCAGCGAATCGGTAAGCTCGGCGGCGAACAGCTTGTGTTCGAGCGATTTGCGCCGCTCGATGCTGCGCATCACGCTGATCGCGCCGTAAATCCGGCCATCGGGGCGAGCGAGCGGGCGGGTCCTGATCTCGAACCATTCCTCGCCCAGGTCTTGCGTCGGGGCGGGAAATTCGAGCCAGGCGGAATCGCGCGAACCCTGGATTGAGGCCTCGAATTGCGCCTTTATCGCCGCTGAATGGCTGGGGTGCACGAGATCGAGCAAGTGCGGCCCGATCAGCAGGCCGTCGATCGGCACGGCCAGATGCAGGACCGCGCCGGAAGCGTGGACGATGAATCCCTTGAGATCGGTCTTCAGAACGATGTCTGTCGGGCTGTCGGCGAGCAGCCCGTAAAGCGCGCGGCTCTCCCGCGGTGAGAAATTAATGCCCATCTTTGCCGTTTTGCCCCCGAAAGCTCTGAAACGACAATTCGTCAACCAGCGCGTTCAGTAAAAGTTTCGAATTGTGTGCGCAAAAAACAAATCCCAAATCACATATTTTACCTGATAATGGCTTTTTTGCTGTGGTTATATAACCAAACTAAACTGATGATTCGCAAGTATTAATTAACCGTAATCTCCGCCCAGATAAAGATCGTTTGTGGGCGCAGGCACATAACGGGATTTCTGGTGCGCCGCGGCGCGGCCGCGCGCGCCTAGAGCTCGATGAAGATCCGCACTTTGTCCGCGCTGGAGCCGCAGGCCCGCGCGATTTCGTCCCGGCAGCGGGTGACGAGGCCTTGCAGCGCGGAACTGTCGTTGCCCGTCAGCAGGTCAGAGCCGGGCACGCCCAGCACGCGCGCGAGATCGTCGATCCGGTCGTCGAGCGGCCGCGCCCGCCCTTTCTCCCACGCCCAGACGGTGGGCTTGCTCACGTCGAGTTCGGCGGCGACATCGGCCAGGGTCAGCCCTTGCGCCTTGCGCAGGCGCTGCAGGCGGGCACCGAACGTCTCGCCGGCGGCGGAAGCAGGGGCGATCTCGGCGGTTCCTTCGCCCGCGCTGCGCAGCATTGCGGCGCTGATCGCGGCGTCCGGGATCGGGCGGGCGAACTCGCAGCCGAACAGCCGGCCGCTCGCCCACACGATCGTGGCCGGCGTGGGGCCGAACTCGGGCAGCTCGATCTCCAGCGTCTCGCCGGGAGCGAGCTCGGCGGCACACTCCATCAGCAACCCGGTCGGCGAGATGTTGTGGATCAGGACATCGGTCGCCTTGCCCGAGGAAGGCGTGCCTTGCGCATTGAGCGCCAGCTTGAGGCGCGGCTCGCGGCGATCGGTCAACGTCGCCTCGCGCTCGAAATACGCCGGAATCGCCATCGTTTCGCCTCTCGCCTGGAGCGGCGAGATTGGGCCACAGCTCGTTAAGACTTGGTTAGGAAAATACCGACTTACGCTGTTTACCGCGTCAGAACACCGGATCGTAGCCCGGCGGGAGCTCGCCCTGATCCGCCTCGCCAGGCGCATGGATGCCGCACTCGGTCTTGTCCCAGCCGGCCCAGCGGCCCGAGCGCGGGTCTTCGCCCGGCGCGACTTTGTGGGTGCAGGGCGAGCAGCCGATCGAGGGGTACCCTTCGGCGACCAGCGGGTGCCGCGGCAGATCGTGTTCTTCGAAGTAGGCGTCGATGTCCTGTGCGGTCCAGTCGATCAGCGGGTTGATCTTCAGCCGGCCTTGCGCGTCGGACCGGTCGATCTCGAACCGCGGCAGCTGCGCGCGAGTGCTCGCCTGGAACGCCTTGCGTCCGGTGATCGACGCATCGAACCCGGCCAGCGCTTTCGCCAGCGGCTTGACCTTGCGCAACTCGCAGCAGCCGTCGGGGTCCCACGACCAGCGCAACCCGTTCTCGTCGCGCGCGGCGATGTCCTCCGGGTCCGGGGTCAGCACCTGGAGGTTGGTCAAGCCGAGCCGTGCCACCAGCTCGTCGCGATAGGCGAGCGTCTCGGGGAAATGCTTGTCGGTATCGAGGAACAGCACCGGCACGTTCGGGTCGACCTGGGCGATCAGGTGCAGCAGCACCGCGCTTTCCGCGCCGAAGCTGGAGACTACCGCGATCTCGCCGGCGAGGTGGTCCTGGAACAGGCTCGCAAGCATTTCCCGCGTGTCCCGACCGCGGAACATGTGGTTCAGGCGGATTGCATCGCCCTCGGTGAAACGCGGGCCGGTGTCGATCCGGTCGAGCGGACGACTAGCCACGGATGCCTGCATGGCGCAGCTCCCAGATCGGCTTCCGGCCGTCTTCGGCGTCCTGATAGACGTATGGATAGCGGTTGAGCGCGGCTTGCGCGGTTTCCGGATCGAACGGCACGTCGGGCGCGAAGCTGTCGAAGCCGCAGCGGCGCATGAAGAAGATGAGGTCCACCAGCACGTCGCCGGTCGCCTTGATCTCCGCGGTGTAGCCTGCCTCCCGCAGGATGCGGGCGCTGGAGAAGCCGCGGCCGTCGCGGAACTTCGGGAAATCGATTTCCACCAGGCGCACGCGGGCAAGGTGCGGGATCAACTGCTCGACGTCGTCGCCGGCCTCGATGCGAACCGAGGCGGCGTCTTCCTGCTCGAGGAACGCGTCGAGCGACACCGCGGGCTCGTCGGCCGCGGCATCGTCGCGGAAGCGCAGCCAGTCGGCATCGCGCGCGGCGAGCGGGTTCGGATTGCCGCTGTCAGCCATAGATCGCCTCCTTGAACGGCTCCATGCCGATCCGGCGGTAGGTATCGAGGAACCGCTCGCCCCCGGTGCGCTCCCGCAGATAGACGTCGGTCGCCTTCTCGACCGCGTCGACCACCCCGTCCTCGTCGAAGCCGGGGCCGGTGATCTTGGCTTGGGACACGTCCTCGTCGCCCGAGCCGCCGAGCAGCAGCTGGTAGGCCTCGCTGCCCTTCTTATCGACCCCGAGGATGCCGATGTTGCCCGCGTGGTGGTGTCCGCAGGCGTTGATGCAGCCCGAGATCTTGATCTTGAGCTCGCCCAGCTCGCGCTGGCGGTCGAGATCGGCGAAGCGCTGCGCGATCTTCTGCGCCACCGGGATCGAGCGCGCGTTGGCGAGGCTGCAATAATCGAGCCCGGGGCAGGCGATGATGTCGGTCACCAGGTCGAGATTGACGTCGGCGAGATCGGCTTCGACCAGCGCCTGCCACACCGCGTAGAGATCCTCTTTCTTCACGTGCGGCAGCACCAGGTTCTGCACGTGGCTCACGCGCAGTTCGTCGAAGCTGTAACGCTCGGCGAGGTCGGCCACGACCTCCATCTGCTCGGCGGTGATGTCGCCGCCGATGCCGCCGATCTTCTTCAGGCTGATGTTGGCGATCGCATAGCCCGGCGCCTTGTGCGCCGCGACCTGGCGGCCGACCCACAGCGCGAAGTCGGGGTCCGAGCGGTCGATCTCGTCCGAGAGCCCGGCCTCGAACGGGGGCGGCGCGAAGTACGCCGCGATCCGGTCGTATTCGGCTTGCGGGAAATCGGTGCCGAGCGCCAGGAAGCGCTGGAATTCTTCCTCGACCTGGCGGGTGAATTCCTCCTCGCCCAGCTCGTGGACCAGGATCTTCATCCGCTGCTTGTGGATGTTGTCGCGGCGGGCATGACGGTTCCACACCCGCAGCACCGCCTGGAGATAGCTGAAGATCTGGTGCTGCGGCACGAAATCCGCGCTCTTGTAGGCGATGAACGGGGTGCGGCCCATGCCGCCGCCGGGATAGACCTCGAAGCCGATCTCGCCCGCCTCGTTCTTGACGATGCGCAAGCCAAAGTCGTGCCAGCGCATTGCCGCGCGGTCTTCCGCGGCGGCGATCACGCAGATCTTGAACTTGCGCGGCAGGTAGCTGAATTCCGGGTGGAACGTGGTCATCTGCCGCAGCATCTCGGCCCACGGGCGCGGGTCCATGATTTCGTCCGCAGCGGCGCCGGCGTAGTGATCGGCGCTGATGTTGCGGATCGATTCCCCGCTGGTCTGGATGCAGTGCATCTCGACTTCGGCGAGCTCGGCCAGGATGTCGGGCGCCTGCTCCAGCTTGATCCAGTGGAACTGGAGGTTCTGCCGAGTGGTGAAATGGCCATAGCCGCGATCGTACGTGCGCGCGATGTGCGCCAGCTTGCGCAACTGGCGCGAATCCAGCGTGCCGTAGGGGATCGCGATCCGCAGCATGTAGGCGTGAAGCTGCAGATAAAGGCCGTTCTTGAGCCGCAGCGGCTTGAACTGGTCGTCGGTCATCAGTCCGGCGAGGCGGCGGCGGGTCTGGTCGCGAAAGTCCTCGACGCGGGCGTCGACCATCGCTTGGTCGTAGTGGTCGTAGCGGTACATCAGATCACCCAGTTTCCGGCGTTGGGATCGGCCGGCTTCAGCGTCAGGTCGGGGCGCACGGTTGGGCCAAGCGCGCGGATGCGGTCCTTGATATGCGCCGGGCGGACCTGACCGGCATCATCGCGCTCGGCCTCGATCACATAGCCGCCGTTGACGCGGCAGGCGGCATCCTCGACCGCGAGGATCTGCTCGCCGTGCTCGCCGACGTCGACGGCGTCCTCGACGTGGATCGACCAGCCGCGGCCGTCCCACCAGATGACCGCGCCGGTCTTCAGGTCATTGCCGGTGATGATCTTCATTCCGCGAACTCCGAAGCGAACCGGCCGACCGCCGCATCCTCGCGGGCGGCGACTTCGCCAATGACGATGAGGGCAGGGCTCTTCACCCGCGCATGCTCGACGAGCTGCGGCAGCGCGGCAAGCGGCCCGCGCAGCACGCGCATTTGGGGGCGGCTGGCGCTCTCGATCACCGCCACCGGAACATCGGGCGCGAGGCCGTCTGCGATCAGCTTCTCGGCAATCTGCGGCGCGGTCGACACGCCCATGTAGATCACCAGCGTGCGTCCCTTGCCGGCGAGCCCGGCCCAATTCTGCTCCGTCAGACTCTTGCACTGCCCGGCGACGAAGCTGACCACGCTCGCGCTTTCGCGGTGGGTCAGCGGAATCTGCGCCGCCGCGGCCGCGCCCATCGCGGCGCTGACGCCGGGGACGATCTCGACCGGCACGCCGGCCGCGCGGCAGGCTTCGGCTTCCTCGCCGCCACGGCCGAAGATGAGCGGATCGCCGCCTTTCAGGCGCACGACGTCGTTGCGGGCGAGCGCCTCGCGCACGAGCAAGGCGTTGATCTCGCCCTGCGGCATCGTGTGCCGCGCGCGGCGCTTGGCGACCGAGATCAGCCGCGCGCCGGCGGGAGCGAACGACAGGACGGCAGGATCGACCAGTCCGTCATGGACGATCAGCTGCGCTCGCTGGATCAGCCGCGCGGCGCGCAGCGTCAAGAGGTCCGGATCGCCCGGGCCCGCGCCGACAAGGTAGACGGTGCCTATCTTCATGCCGCGCAGATGTGCGTGGCGCTGCGAAAGCGCCAGCGAGAATGCGTATCGGATGGGTTAGATGAGCTTTAGGGCTCTGTCGGTTGCGGTTCCCCGCCCGAAAGCGCGGCGATCAGCCGGTCGAACTGCTCGCCCTGCAAGTTGAGGTCGCGCTGCGGGAAAGGCAGCGACACGCCATGTTCGTGAAACAGCTTCCACACCCGCTTGTAGACTTCGGAGCGCACCCCGCTGACCCCCTCTTCGGGGTCCATGATCCAGAAGCGGATTTCGAACTGGACCGAGCTTTCGCCGAACGCCATCAGCAGCACTTTGGGCTCGGGATTGGCGAGCACGCGCGGCGTGTCGCCGGCCGCCTGGAGCATCAGCCGTTCGGCCAGCTCCAGATCGGTATCGTAGGCGACGCCCACCGGCGCCTTCACCCGCACGTCGCGCGAGCTGTACGACCAGTTGACCACCTGGGTGGTCATCAGGATCTCGTTCGGGATCAGGTATTCGGTCTTGTCGCGGGTGACGACCGAGATCGCGCGGATGCCGATCTTGCGGATCTGCCCGAAACTGTCCTTGCCACTGACGTCGGCGACCGAGATCACGTCGCCCGGCTTGATCGAGCGGTCCATCAGCAGGATGATCCCGGCGATCAGATTGCCGAAGGTCTTCTGCAGGCCGAAGCCGATCGCCAGGCCGAACGCGCCCGAGAACACCGCCAGCGCGGTGAGGTTGATCCCCAGGATGTCGATCCCGATCAGCAGCGCGAGCGCCCAGATGAAGACGGTGGCGAGCTTTTCGGCGAGCAGCTTCTGGGTGAGATCGAGCCGGGCGGTCTTGCCCAGAAGCCAACGCGCGGCCTGGCTGCCGAGGCGCGCGAACACGATCACCCCGACGATCACCAGCAGCACCACCGACCCGGTCCACAGCGAGATGTGGGTCTGGCCGACGTCGAAGCCGTAGCTGTCGAGCGTCTCGATCACCGAGCCAGCGGTGCTGTTCTCCTTGGCGACCGCCCGCTTGATGTTGACCGCGGGCGATAGCGCGGGGTGCGCGGGCGCTGCCGCCTGCGATCCCTGACCGGCGGCGGCGCCCGCCGGCTTGACCGGAAAGATCGTTTCGGCCGCGGCGCTCATGCCTGCTCCATCGCGCGGAACGCTTGTTCGAGGTCGGCGACCAGTTCGTCTATGTCCTCGAGGCCGATCGACAGCCGGATTCCCACCCTGTCCGCGGCGTCCATTCCTTCGAGCGGCCACGCACGCACGCTGCGCGCGCCGGCCGGGTCCAACGGGATCACGAGGCTTTCGAACCCGCCGAAGCTGTAGCCGATGCCGAACAGCTCGAGCGCATCGATGAAGCGCGCGCGGGCAGCTTCATCGCCGCCTTTCAGCACGAAGCTGAACAGTCCGCAGCCGCCGGTGAAGTCGCGTCGCCAGAATTCGTGGCCCGGCGAGCCCGGCAGCATCGGGCACAACACCCGCGCGACTTCGCGGCGGGCTTCGAGCCATTGCGCGATCCGCAGCGCACCCGCAGCCTCGCGCTCCAGCCGCACGCCCATCGTCCGCAAGCCGCGCAACGCCAGCGCGGCGTCGTCGGGCGAGACCACCTGGCCCAACAGCTGGTACGTACGACGCAGGCGCGGCAGATACCGCTCGCCGGCGCTCACGCTGCCCATCAGCAGGTCCGAATGACCGCCGGCGTGCTTGGTCAGCGACATGATCGCGACGTCGCAGCCGCGGGCCAGCGCGGGAAAGCCGAGCGGCGTCGCCCAGGTGTTGTCGATCAGGCTCAGCGCGCCGTGCTCACGCGCGATCGCGCAGAGCGCGGGGACGTCGCAGACTTCCATCGTCAGGCTGCCCGGGTTTTCGAGCAGCACCGCACGGGTCGCCTCGCCGAACAGGCCGGGAAAGGCTTCGAGGTCGAGCGGGTCGAAATAGCGCGCCGCAATCCCGAAGCGCTTTAGCAGGCTGTCGGCGAGCATCCGGGTGGGCTGATAGGCGTTGTCCGCGATCAGCACTTCGTCGCCCGTATCGAGCACCGCCAGCAGAGCGCCGGCGATCGCCGCGACGCCGCTCGGAAACAGCAAAGTGCCGGCCGCGCCCGGTTCGAGCTCGGTGAGCGCCTCGGCCAGCGCCCACTGGGTCGGCCCGCCGCGGCGGCCGTAGTAGAACTGGCCATCCTGGTTGGGCCGTCCGTCCGCGAGGTCGGCGATGTCGTCGTAAAGGTGCGTGCTGCCGCGCCAGACCGGCGGATTCACGACGCCTCCGGGCAAGCCCGGCGCCGATGTCCACTGCTTGCGCCGGCCCGCCGTGACGAGCCGGGTGCCGGGTTTCGAGCTGCCGCCGCCGCGCCTAGCCATGCTGCAGGGCGGGGCCCGTCTCCTTGGGGGTGTCGGGATCGACCGCCCATTCGCTCCAGCTGCCGTCGTAGAGCGCCACATCGTCGTCCTTGCCGAGCAGGTGGAGCGCGAAGCTCAGCACCGCCGCGGTCACCCCGCCGCCGCACGTGGTGCAGACCGGCTTGGCGAGGTCGATCCCCGCCCCTTCGAACGCGGCGCGCAGGGCCCGCTTGTCCTTGAACGTGCCGTCCGCGTTGTAGAGTTCGTAGAACGGCAGGTTGACCGAGCCCGGGATGTGCCCGCTCGGCACGTTGGGGCGGAAGTCCGGCGTCTCGCCGGTGAAGCGACCGGCGTCGCGCGCGTCGACCAGCTGCTCGCGGCGGCTGGCGAGGTTCGCCAGCACCTGCGCCTTGGTGCGCACGTGCGAGCGGTCTTCCCAGGCGGTGTAATGCCGCTCGCGCCGCTCATGGATGCCGGGCTCGAGCGGGCGCCCTTCGGCCTTCCACTTGCCGAGCCCGCCGTCGAGGATCGCGACGTTGTGCGCGCCGAACATTGCGAACATGAACCACGCGCGGGCAGAAGTTTTCACGTCGCTGTCGTCGTAGATCACGATCCGGCTGCCGTCGCCGATGCCGAGCTTCTGCATGCGGCTGGCGAACATTTGCGGCGTCGGCAGGGCCGAGGGAACGTCGCTGGCGGCATCGACCAGGCTGGCGAGTTCCATGAACACGGCGCCGGGGATGTGCCCGGCTTCGTATTCCGCCCGCGCGTCGCGCCCGGCGGTGGGCAAGTGATTGGACGCATCGACGATCCTGAGATCGTCGGCGCCGATCTCCTCGGCAAGCCACTCGGTCGAAACCAGCGATTCCATTCCGCGCGCTCCTCATCGCGTGAACCCCCGGAGTTAAACCGCCCGGTTCCGCGCGTCGAGAGGGCTTGTCAAAAGACGCGCTGCGTCACCTCGCGGTAGATGCGCGGTCCGAAATCGAGCCGGAACGGCTGCAGGCCGGCGCCCGGTTCGCGTGAGCGCTGGCCGACCAGCGCGGTCAGCAGCACCGCGCCGTCGGCGCCTTGCGCGGCATCGACCCTCAGGCGCGCGAGCGGAACGAACAGCGCCGCCTTGCCCTTGCGGATCGGCCGGATGCGGGTGAAGGGCAGGCGGAACTCGCCGGTGATCTGGGTGCTTTCGCCCACGCCCAGGCGCGCGATCTCGTGGCACGGCTGGAGCTCGCTGCCGGCGGTCGCGAGCTGCTCGTTCTCGGGCAACGATGCGTGCGCCGAGATCATGTCGCCGGCAACCGTCACCCCGGTCAGCGGGAGCGCGCCGTTGTTGGTCAGCGTCACCCGATAGGCGAGCGCGGCGGAGGTCAGCGTCAGGCTGAGCTGACGCGCCTCGAGCGCGAGGCTGAGGCCCTCGCCGGCCGAGACGGGCGCGGGTGCCGCAG
>DASVLP010000077.1:0-22804 GCA_036384795.1 Sphingomonadaceae bacterium
CGACCCTCGGCTTGAACGATGCGCTCAAGCGGAGCCCCGCGTCAGACATATGGCCCGCATTGCGCTCAAGGAGCTTCCGGACCTGGCCCGGGCAATCATCAACTATGACGGCGAGGACACGCAACGCCGCCGCGAGATCACGCGAGATGCTCTGTTGTTCACCTTCTCACTTGGGCCCGCACCTGCGAAACGCGTTTCGCAGTCAGGGACGAATTCGCGGACCTCTATGGACTATCGCCGTTGTGGCGCCTGTCGGCCGAGCGCATGAAGATGCGGCGCGAGCATCTCGTACCCCTTTCCCATCAGGCCGCAGCGATCATCCAGCGCCGCCTCAAGGCGACAAAACGGCGAATTCCTCTTTCCCGGCACCAAGCCCGGAAAGCCCATTTCCGAAAACACCATGATCTACGCTTGTTACCGAACGGGCTACTTGGGCAGGCAGACGGTGCATGGCTTCCGCGGGCTGGCCTCGACCTGGGAACGAAGCCGAATGCTACAAGCCCGACTGGATCGAGATGGCACTGGCGCATCAGGATGAGGACGAGGTGCGCGGCGCGTATAACAGCGCGCTTTATCTCACGCCGCGTAAGCGAATGCTCCAGGACTGGGCGAATATGATTGAGAAAGATGCTTACGGCCTGCCGAAAAAGCAGTTTCGTCAGCCCTTGCGTGCGCCGCGCTCTTGCTTGCAGGACTGCCGGCAGCCGGTCATGCTGCCAATCGCTCAGGGGAGCGGTCAACCCCAGGTCAAACTCAACATTACCAATTTCTGCGATATTTCCGGCTCGATGACCGGTAGTCTCGGGGCTACAATACCCAACTTCGGCACCGCGACCACTCTTCAACAGGCGATCGATGCAGACACGGAACCAGCGGGACACAGGCGCCGGAAGTGCTTGTAATCCGGGCATCGAATACGCTCTGACGTTCGATGCGGAAAAAACGCGAGCGAAATCGCCAACCGGACGATGAAGAGTGACGGGAGGTGAGATGTCGCGGCCTATCAGATATATTCCGACCCAGGCGGCAACAGCGTGCTCGAGACGGGCGGGGCACTGGCACGACGCAGGCCGTGATCGGTTATGGCCGTGCGCTCACCCAACCGGCGCCCGTCCAGAAGTTACAACGACGTGCTTACGATCACCGTCGTCTTCTGGAAACGGAAGATCATTATGAGCGCGACAGTTCTGATGACGGTAGCAAGACCGCCCATTCTCCCATTGGCGTGCACCGAGCTAATCATGCGGCTAAGTCGTTTTCAGCCCATACAGCTGGCACAGGCCCGGATGCCGGCCGAGGCCGCCGAAAAGATCACGGCCCCGTTCGATCCAATCTTTCAGCGGATCGTCTTCGTGCAACGGCGGCGTGCCGGCGACCGATGCGGCCCACAAGAAGATCGACAAGGCGGTGTAGTCGGCGAAATCGGGCGCTTCGCCTCCCAGCCAGGGGGCTTCGCGCAGGAGCTCCCGCAGCGGTTCGAGCGACGGTGGAACCAGCGGCAATCGTTCTTCGCGCCCGGCCTGCGCCTCTTCCAGAGTCTGGCCGCCGAGAAAGTCTCGTTCCCGGCTCGCGCGAACGTACGGACGATCTTCCGGCAGGCAGCGGTCGTGATAGTCGAGGATATAGCAGCGGAACCAGGGCTTGATCGCGGTGAGCCACAGCCAGTTGTCGAGAAAGCGGACGAAGTTGCGATGATCGCGTCCTTTGAACAGCATCGGCCGCGCGGGGTAGGCTTCGTCGAGGTAGTCCGCGACGACGAAGTCGCCGCTGCGCAGGCTCTCGAAAACCCACCGGTCGCCGTCGCTGATGCCGGGGTGGAAGTCGGTCCGCCCTCCCGTGCGCGCGGCGAGCGATGTGAAGCCGCCAGAGCTGATCTGCATATCCAGGCCCTTGTGCGCGATCGCGTATTTTGCCTGCCAGACGAATGGGCTGATGGTGCAGCCGGCCTCCAGCTGGAGATCGTAGACGGTAATCGCACTGGTCTGGGTCATAGTGTCTCCGGGATCGTTCTTGGCCGCCGCGCTGGGTCGGCGACGGTGGGATCTTTCATCGAGAGGCCGGGCCGCGCTCCTTGGGCAGTGCGGGGTCGGCTCCCCATTCCGACCAGCTTCCGTCGTACAGCGCCGCGTCGCGCTTTCCGAACAGCCGCATCGCCAGGATCAGCGAACAGGCGACGACGCCTCCGCCGCAGCTGGCGGTGACCGGCTTGCTCAAGTCCACCCCGGCATTCTCGAACAGGGCGCGCAGTTCGGACGCCGACTTCAATGTGCCGTCGGGATCGAACAGATCCCAGAAAGGCACATTGATCGAACCGGGTATATGGCCGGCCGCAACGGATGGCTCGGGATCGTCCTGCGTTCCTTCGAAGTGGGCGGCCCCGCGTCCGTCGACGTGCCCGGCTTCGCGGGTGTCGATATTCGCCAGGATATCGGTTTTCGTCCACAGGCGACCGGCGTCCAGCGAGGCGGCGAAGGCGCTCGGCACGGCTTCGACCGGCCCGCTTTCGAGCGGGCGGCCCTCGGCCTTCCACTTGGCGAGGCCGCCGTCGAGCATCGCGACATCCTCCAGCCCGAACAGCTCGAACATGAACCACGCTCGCGCCGCAGTCTTCACGATGCTGTCGTCGTAGACCACGATGCGCCTGTCCCGATCGATCCCCAGCGCCCGCATCGCGCGGGCGAAATCCTCGGCCGTCGGAAGGGTGTTGTCCACCGGTGATGAACGGTCGACCAGCGCCTCGAGATCGAGGAACAGTGCGCCCGGGATGTGACCCCCGAGATACTCTGCCCGTGCGTCGCGCTCGGGCTCGAAATGGTGTCTCGTCGCATCGATCACGCAGAGATCATCGGCGCCGAGCTCTCGAGCGAGCCATTCAGTGGAGACTAAGACGTCCATCGCGCATCACAGCTTCAAGGTCACCTTCGCGTAGTAGTACCCGCCATTGAACGAGAACGGCGAATAGAGGACCGGCGCGCCGTAGATGTAAACGCCGTTCGCCGGCCGGACTCCGCCCGCGCCGTCCGATACGTTCGGAACCTTCGTCGGCTTGAGGTTGAACAGGTTGTTGGCGCCGACGGCGAGCGTGAGCCGCTTGGTGAGGTCGTAGCTCACGTCCAGGTCGGGAACGACGGTGACGGGCATCTTGATTACCGTGCCGTTGACGCCCGTCCCATCGAGGCTCGCGATTCCGGAAACCTCGCCATAGACGTTGACGCGGAGATTGACGCCGAGCCGGCCATGGGTGACGGTGACAGCCGGAGTAAGGCGCCAGCCGGGAGTGTATGTCGTAAGGTTGCTCAGCGCCGCCGGGCCGAGCAACGCGGTCTGCCCGAAGGCAGGCGCAGACACTGGCGTGGGCAACGGCGCCTGGCGCTCGACCACCGTGTCGTTGACGTTGGCGTTCAGCGACCAGTTCGCACGGCCCCAGTCGCCGAGCGGCGACGAATAGCTGATCGTCGCGTCGATGCCTCTTGTCCGTGTGTCGGCGGCATTGGTGAACACCGACATCGCAACGAAGCCCATGTTCGGGCCAAGCACGTTCCCGTGCGCGGTTATCGCATCGAGAACGCCTTGCGACACGACGGTCGGTCCGACTTGCCCGAGCAGGTACCCGGTTGCCAGAATACGGTCGCGAATGATCGTCTGATAGGCATCGAGGGTTATCTGCAGGCGCGGCGCCGGATGCAGCACGACACCGAAGCTGAGGCTGCGCGATTTTTCCGGTTTCAGGGGGTTGAATCCGGCAATGGCGGCCGCAGGCGAGTTCGCCGGCAGCACGACGATGGCGTAAGTCGGCGTGAGGGTCGTCGCCGAATAGTATTCTTCGGCCAGGGTGGGCGCGCGGTATCCGGTGCTCACCGTGCCGCGGAATGCAACCGCGTCGGACAGGTCATAGCGCGCCGTCAGCTTGCCGACCGCGGTGTCGCCGAAATCGGTGTAGTGTTCCAAACGTCCGGCCAGGTCGAGATGGAGCCCGTGCACGACGTCCGCGGCCAGATCAATGTAGCCGGCAACGTTGCTGCGCCTGTGGATCGCCGCGTCGCTCGGCTGGAATCCCGGGAAGCCCTGGCCGCCTTCCTTGTAGATCGAGTACTGGTCGCCTTCGCCGATCGTATAGGTTTCCCTGCGGTATTCACCGCCGATGGCGAAGTTGAGCGGGCTCGCCAGCCCGATGTCGAGATCGCGCGAAATGTCGAGATTGTTGGTCCACTGGGTCGCCTTGAACAGACCATCGTAAAAGTCCGTCGGAGTCGAGCCGGTGTCGGCATAGAGGGACGCATTGGCTGAATCGCGCGTCCAGACCGTCTCCCTGTCCTGCCCGAAAGTCGACGAAAGATCCCAGCGCCAGCCGCCAATCTCGCCGTTCAGCCCGCCGGTGACAGCGAAATCGTCCTCATAAAACGCCTCGCGGGGCGAAAAGCCGTTGGGGTACAGTGCGGTCGTCGTGCCGCTTACGTCGGTCACGACCGTGCTGGGCAGGCGGTAGTTCTCATAAGCCGACGCATAACGGTGGCTGTAGCTCCCGAAGCTATAGAAGTGGGTGTTTCCTCCCAGATCGTAGTCGGAATTGTAGAACACGTTGTAGAGCCGATAGAGCGCGTCGCCGGTCGCCTTGTTGATATAGGGATAGCCTGATGCTCCCGGCACGCCGGCGACGTCGAGATCGTCGAGGCTCGATTTCACCGATCCGTCGGGATTTTGAGCGCGGTAGTCGATCCCGCCATATTGGCTGTATCCGTGGTAGCGGGCCTCGCCCGTCAAGTTGAAGAAACCGCGGTCGCCGAGCGGCAACCCGTAGTTGAGTTGGATATCCCCCGTTTCGCCGTCGCCCTTGTAGTACTGGCCCGCCGTCGCGGTGAGCGAACCGCCCTTATCGCTGCTCTTGAGGATGAGGTTGATGACACCGGCGATGGCATCGGTGCCGTACTGCGCCGCGGCGCCATCCTGCAGCACTTCGACGTGGTCGATCGCGCTCACGGGAATGAGGTTGAGATCGGGGGTCGCCGCACCTTGGTAAAGCCCGGCACCCGGGGAAACGTGGAAGTTGGCACTGGAGTGGCGGCGCTTGCCGTTGACCAGGATGAGCGTCTGGTTCGGGCTCAAGCCGCGCAACGCGGCGGTGAGGGTGAAGGCGCCGGTGTCGCCGCCGAGAGTCTGCGCGCTGAATGAGGGTACGTTTTGCGCCAGGCCTTGCGTCAGATCCGGTTGTCCGACGGTCTGGAGCGCATCGCTGCCAACGATCTGGATCGGCGCGGCACTGTCCGCAGCGCTGACGCCGCGCTCGCGCGTGCCGGTGACGATGATAGGCGAAGAGTCGTCGCTTTGCGGTGCCGCAGACGCGTCCTGGGCATGAAGCGCGCCGAGCGGAGCGGCCGCCCCGGCTGCAAGCAACCCTACTCGAATGATCTTCGATTTCATGGAAACCACTCGCCTCCCTGGCATCTATATTGCTGAATATTCTCGAATTATATTTTTATATTCAGAACTTAAGCCGAATAGGCACAATATATATAAGTAACTTTCTGAATTTGTGGATACCAGATGTCACAATTAAGGTGCAATCTCCGCCGATCGATAGCGACTATCTACGATGCCGATAATCGTTGGGGTTCTTCTTGGCCGCAGCGGGCACTTAGCGGCACTGTTCGTTGACACGCGCGCCTCGACCAAAGGAATTCACGCTCCGCGGGCGCCCCGCGCGCCGAGCGGCCAAGCAGCTTTCATGCGGGAGAATGCCGCCTCCATGATTGGCAGCGGGGTTGCGAAGATGAAACGGGCGAAACCATCGAAACCGGTGCCGCAACTGGCGCCTTCCGTGAGGGCCACGCCGGCGTGCGCCCTGAAGAACGCCGCGGGGGCGTCAGGCAGTTCCACATCGCGGAAATCGATCCATCCGACATAGGTGCCTTCTGGGGGGCGGTAGCGCGCTCGAGGAAAGCTTTCACCGATAAGATCGGCCAATTTGCTCCTGCTGCGATCGAGGTATTGCCTCACCTGTTCCAACCAGGGAAAGCCGTCCCGATAGGCCGCGGCATTGGCCACCGCCCCGAGATTGCTCGCCCCGTGTGCGGCAAGAAAGCCGATCCGCTTCCAGACCTCGCGATCGCCGTCGTTGCTGGTGACGACCTGCGCACATTTCAGGCCGGGCAGATTCCATGCCTTCGATGCCGAAAGGGCGGTAATCGCATGCGCGGCCGCAGCGGGACTGCTGGAGGCGTAGGGAACGTAGCGCTGCCCCGGAAATGTGAGCGCATGCCAGATTTCGTCGGCAAAGACGCGGCCGCTGTGGCGATCGACGACGGCGCTGACCTGCAAGAGCTCCTCGCGCGAGAAAACTCGTCCGGTCGGATTGTGCGGATTGCACAGCAGCAGCAGGTTGCCACCCTGCTCGAAGGCCCGACCGATCCCGTCAAGGTCGAGCCGATAGCCTCGATCGTCCTCGATCATCGGCACCTCGACGACCTCCCGGTTCATCGCCTTGGGGATCAACAGGAACGGCATGTAGGTCGGCGTCGGCACAATGATTTTGGATTCGGGCGCGCTATGGTGCTCGATCGCGAGTTCCAGCGCCTTGATCACGTCGGCTATGGGGTAAACGTCGGTCGCGGGAACGTCCCAGCCGTGCCGCAGCGCGAGCATCTCTGCCGTCGCTTCACGCAGCTCCGCCGCAAGGCGCTGCGGCATGTAACCGAAAGCGCCTTCATCGACTGCCTGGTGCAGAGCGGAACGGATTGCCGGAGCAACGCCGAAATCCATTTCGGCGACGAAGGCGCCGATCGTTTCGTCCTCGGTGGCCCACTTGGTCGCACCGCTCCGGCGCAGGTCGCTTTGGGTAATCCGGTCCGCGTATTCGAAAAAGTCCACCCGAAATTCCCTCTGAATAGGCGCATCCGTTTGCGAACGGCGGCGCCAGCACTTGCTCCGAATAAGAACTAGTAGGAAGACTCGCGATCTGAACAGACTGGAGCGGCATTGCCTGGATCGATTTCGGATATCGACGAGAGCAATAGGGGCCGTTGTTGACTTGAATTCGCGTGACGCTCTAGCACCCTTTTAGACATCGACTTCCGGCCCGGTTACGAACGCCAAAGCTGCCCAACGAGGTGCCCCCAAAATGGAAGGTTTGCCGCCATCCGCAGCGTCGCCGCGCGCGGTAGAAGTCGACATCGGCAGGCGCACGATTCCCGGGCTGAACCAGGAAAACCTCAAGCGGGTCATCTCGTTGCCGCAGGCGATCGGGATTGCGTTTCATCAGACCGTCGGCGGCGGCGTGATGGCGCTGACGGGCGTCGCCATCGCGATGACCGGCGGCGGAACACCGCTCGCCTATCTGCTCGCGGCCCTATCGACGGTGATCGTGACCGTGCCGTTCGTGGTGCTCGGCTCGGCAATGCCTGTCGCGGGCGGCAGCTATACCTATTCCGCCCGGCTGTTTCATCCGTTCCTGGGTTACTTCAACACGGCTTTCGCCGTAATGGCGCAGACGGGCCTGGGGATCTTCGGCTTCGCTGCCGGGCAGTACATGCACAGCCTAGATCCGTTCTTCGATCCGAAGATCGTCGCGGTTTCGCTGATCTCGGCGTTCTACGTCGCCAACATGTTCGGCGCCGTGATCAGCGCCCGGCTCGGCATCTACATGGCCGTGGTGATGATCATCGCCATGGGATGGTACATCGTGGCGGGCGTGGCCGCGGCGCACGGCAGCGCCTATCCATCGGTGCTGCCCCATGGCATCGGCGGTCTTCTCCGCGCGGCCGCGCTGCTGACTTTCGCGATGGGCGGAGCCACCTCGGTCGTCGAACTCGGACGGGAAATGAAACGGCCCGGCCGCAACATCCCGATCACCGTCTTCAGCGCCACCGGGGCGGCGGCGCTGCTTTACATGGGCATAGCGCTGGCAACCGTATGGGCAGCGCCACCAGAAGCTGTCGCTAATCAGCCGCTTAGCGTGGCTGGTGCGTACTTTCTCCCGCCGGCGGCGCTGCATTTCTTCATCATCGGCGGTGCCATGGTGGCGCTTATCGGCACGATGAACGCGCAGCTTCTCGCAGGCTCGAAAGGCATGCTCGCGGCGGTCGACGACGGTTGGCTGCCGCATCGCGTCGGCGCGGTCAACAAGCGCTTCGGCACGCCGCATTTCCTGCTTACCGGGCTATATGTGATCGGGCTGCTGCCGGTGCTCTTCGATATACCCGTGGGCGTGCTGGCGAGCGGGATATCCGGGATTGCCCAGTTCTTCTTCGTGCTCCTGATCGCCGCATCGCTGCGCCTGCGCTACGTTTACCCCGAGTTGCACCGTGCGGCCCCGTTCAGGTTAAAGCCGTGGCTGCACTGGACCCTTAGCCTGATCGGTATCGCCGTCAGCACCGGCCAGGCTTACCTCCTGCTGGCGCCTGGGCTCTCCCTCAAAGTATGGATCGCGACCCTCGTCGCCTTCCTCGTCATCGGGCTTTGGGGAGTGATCCGATATCCACATGTCCGGCGAACGCTGGCAGAACGCGCGAAGCTCGCGAGTGTGGCATGCGGCGTACCCGCATCGTCGTAGAGGTCGCCACGATCGTCAGGCGAAATCGAAATCGCTGTTGCAGATCAGACGGTGAACCAGTCGGCGGGCCCAGACGATGAATGGATCGTTCTTGAACCGGCTGTGCCAGTATTGGTTGACGACGATGGTCGCGTCGAGGAAATCCAGCTCGGCGATCCTGAGATTGCCCCGCCTCTGGAACGAGCGGGCCAGCGACATCGGCATCGTTGCGATCACGTTCCTGTTCAATCCCAGTATCGCAGGGACGGAGGCGATATAAGGCGTTTCCACGCGAACGTTTCGCTTCACGTCGCTCTTCCTGATCATCTCGAAAAGCGAGTTTCGTGGTGGGTTGGGACTTCTTACCTGAATGGCGACGTGATCGTAGGAGACGTATTGATCGAAGCCGACCTTGTCCGGAATGTCGGATTCGGCGGACGACAAGGCGACCAGCCGATCCTCGTAGAGCTTCTGGCACAGTATCTCGGATGAGGCTGTCTCGATCATGCCGACATATAGGTCGAGCCGGCCGTCCTCGAGCAGCGGGATCGCTTGCTCGGACGTGATTTCAAGAGATTTAAGCGCTATCGGAATGCCTTCATCGCGCATGTGCTTCACCATCAGCGGCAGAATCATCATGTCGCCGACGTCGCCGAGTGAGCAGATCAGCGTGCGTTCTGACTGAGTAGGATCGAATTGAGACGAAGGCGTGAGCGCGAGGCGGGCAAGTCTGACGATTTCCGAAACGGGTTCGAAAAGCTCGCGCGCCTTGGGTGTCGGCACCATTCCTTCGCGCGAACGAACGAACAAAGGATCGTCAAAGAGATTCCGCAGTCGTTTGAGAGCAGAGCTGACCGCGCTTTGGGACATGTCGAGCTCGCGGGCAGCGCGCGAAACATTTTGGCAGCGAAGCAAGGCATGAAGAACGACAAGCAAATTGAGATCGACGTCCCTGAGCTTCTCGCCGACCATTTTGCCTCGCTTTCTCTCTCCCCGATCAAATATCTCATCGGCTAATTGTCAACCAGCGTGAGATCATGAATCGCCCGCCAAAATCGTCGCGCGTTCCTGTGCAAGAAGGAACGGATGATCTCGGCCCGGGCGGAAACCTCCCACTTTGGGCTCAAATCTAAACTCGCCAGTGGACGCTTGGAAAGAGCATGGCCACCGTCCGTTTCCATCGCGCGCGTGGGTTTCGTGCGCGCGGCGTGAAGGCGGTTCACCGCCTGTGGGAGCGGCCGGATTGCCGAGACCAACTGCAGCCAGACCGGCTCCGCTTTCGCCTACGCCTTCGACGTAGGACAAGACCCTGAGCTCCGGACGATCCCCTAGCGTCCTCCGTATTAAGGACAGAAGTGGCTGACTATGCGGATTCCGCAAGGGAAGGGTGCTTGGCACGGCCGACGTCATGTCTTGGGACGGCGTTTCCTTTGCATTCCCGTTCCGGCACTGCAGATGGCGGTCGCGCGGGAGGACGCAGGATGGCCGAGGGTCGTCAGCGTCCTGGCGTCGACAAAGCGGCGACAACGGCTGCCGCATAGCCGGTGCGTCCGTCGAACTTGCTCATTTCGCGTTCTTGGCGTCGTTCGAGGCGGCCGTTTCCTGGCGCCTCAGTTCATTGACGAAATCTTGAGCCCGTGCGCCAATCAGGCAGCGGTAGCCTTGCGGATCGATGAAGGGGTTGGTCTTCGGATCTACCAGCATGGCCTCGTATTTGTCGGCATTGTTGTGTTGCCAGGTGTGTCCGCCGAACCACACGTCAGGATGCAGTGTAAGCAGGCGCGTCCAGGCCTGTATCTGATCCTTCACAATGCCCGGGTAGCTTTCGGGCACCAGCTTTGTCGCAGCTTGCTGACTTCCTACCAGCAATACGTCATAGGCTTTTCCGCCGACCGTTTCGGTCCATTCGAACGAGGATGCACCGATCGTGTGGCCGGCCGTTTTCCAAACCTTGACCGTGGTATTTCCCAGCTTCACCTCGTCACCGTCGTGAAGAATGCGATTGACGTGCGCCGGCGGCATCCCGAGTCCTCCGCCCGGACGGGGCGGGACGCCTGCCTCCACCGTCTCAGCATCACCTTCCATGATCATCAATTGCGCGTTTGGCACCCGCTCGAGAAACCACGCCGTGCCGCCCTGATGGTCGATATGTGCGTGTGACCCCAAGATGATCTTGATATTCTCGAGCTTGAACCCGAGGTCCTCGATGGACTTGGCCACCATAGGGGCGGTCTCGTTGAAGGTGGTATCGATGAGGATCAGGCCGTCGCCGGTGTCGATCAGGTAAGAGGTCACCGCCGCGATCCCGACCGAGTAGGTGTTGCCGATTACCTTGAACGCCGGGAACGGGTGGTTTTCCCAGCCGGTTGATTTGCGGGTCGCATCCATCAACGCGATCAGCGGGCGCCCGCACTCAACCAGTTTCGGATCGATATGCAGCAAGGGAGAATCGTCGGGAATCTCGGCGATCTTGGATTGCGCAGAAGACGTCCCCGCCACCGACAGAATTGCAGCGAGACCAAACGCAGCAGCTGTAGCCCGACGCATCTTCTTCATCCCCTCGGAATTCGGATAACGAATTTCTATTCGAATAGTGCATTTGGTGCGTCTTGCTGTCAACCGTAACCCTGCGGGCCCGTTCGCCCCGCTTGTCGCGACATCACTGTCAGGACCGGGAAAACTGCCCGCCAGCCGCCTTTGCCTCGCTAGGCGAACGCGAGCGTAAACCATCGGCAGCTTCTATCACCTTGATAGACGAGAGAAATCTTTCCCGCGCACACAACGGACACGTGGCGTCCTTTACAAATCGAAATCTTTGGTTATCATCCGATTCGCAAATTTAAATTCGCTATCCGAATTTTGGCAGGAATGATGCAATCTCCGCCCGAATGACGGGCAGAGGGAAACGACAAATGGGGAGGGGTTTATGCACAGCAGTTCTGTAACCGGTCTCAAGGTCCGCCTGGTCTGTAGCGCTGCGGCGCTTGCAATGATCGCCACGCCGGCTCTGGCGCAGGATGATGGGGCGCAGAATGGGGCTGCCACGGCCAAGCAGCCTGAAGACGCCGCCCAAGGCGACGCGATCGTCGTCACGGGATCGCGCATCGCCCGCGAGGGCTATACGGCGCCCACGCCGATCACGAGCCTTTCGTCCGAAACGATCGAAAGCAAGGCGCCCACGACAATCGCAGACGTGCTGTACGAAGTCCCTTCGGTGCGGCCCGCGCCCAATCCTCCCATGACATCTCAGGCGGCTGGCAATTACGTCGATTTGCGGGGCTTCGGGGCAACCCGAACGCTAACCCTGGTAAACGGCAAACGTTTTGTTCCTTCGAACGGAGCGGAGAACTCGGGCGGCAGCTCGGTCGACCTCAATTTGATCCCCGAAGCGCTGGTCGATCGGCTGGAGATTGTCACCGGCGGCGCATCGGCGGCGTGGGGCTCAGACGCGGTCGGCGGCGTGGTCAACGTCATCCTCAAGGACAAGCTCGAGGGGATTAGCGGCAAGGTCCAATATGGTGTGTCGGACCGCGGCGATGCGGAAAGCATCAGCCTGAGCTTGGCGGGTGGCACTTCATTTGCCGACGGACGCGGGCAAATGATGGTCGCCGGCGAATATCTCTCCACGTTCAACCAGCCTCGGTTGAGTGATCGTGAGGCGGGTCGAGACGCTTGCGGGCTTTTCCCCGGCAGCGTTAACGGACAATCCTACTTCGCCGTGCCGACTTGCGGCCTGCGCCAGAACGGATACACCGATGGCGGCGTGATCACCCAGCAGAACGGCGCCCCGCTGAGCCCGTCAGATCCGCTTTATGGCAAGCAATTCCTGAATTCCACTTCGTCAGCACCTTTCAATTACGGTGTGATTTTCCCCATTCCGATTCCGATACTGCAGGGGCTTTCGATTGGTGGCGATGGTGTGTTCAAAGGCGCGGACACGGCCATCAGCGCGCCATTGAAGCGCAAGATCGTATACAGCCGCTTTCTTTACGAACTCACGCCCAGCATCAAGGCATCGCTCGACGTTTCCTACGGCGAGTCCGGCACGAAGCTCGGGATGTTCGTCAATTCAATTCCGTCCTCAACCGACTATCCGATCCCGATCCACAGCGGAAATCCATATATTCCCGCTGACATCCAGCAGATCATGACCAATGACGGCATCGACACCTTCTACCTTGGCCGCCGCGCACCCGAACTGGGCTATGCCACCTCGGATTCGAACAATCGCGTGTTCCGCGTGGTCGGCGGTCTGGACGGAGAGTTGGGGGGCGGCTGGTCCTGGTCGGCTTACGCGACCTACGGCAGGGACTGGTATAACACTTCCTACAGCAACAACATCATCGTTTCGAACCTGTATGCGGCGACGGACGTCATCATCAATCCTGCCACCGGCCAGCCGGATTGCCGGATAAATGTGGAAGGCCCCGCCAGCCCCGGCGAACTGGCCTATGGCGCCCAGTCAATGTGCGTGCCGGCAAATCCGTTTGGGCCTGGCTCTCTGGCCAGCGCTGCGAACTATATCCTGGGCGATCTGGTACAGGATTCGATCTACACTCAGATCGCCGGCGGCGCTTCCCTTTCCGGAGAACCGTTCAGTACCTGGGCCGGCCCCGTTTCCGTCACCGTCGGCACGGATTACCGCAAGGAGAAGGTGGAGCAGACGGTCAGTCCTTATGCGGAGTTCATCAACGAACCCGTTTTCGCCTCGGGCGGCTTCCAGCAATCGAATCCGAAAGGCTTTTCCGGTTCGAACAGGGTCATCGAAGGCTTCGGCGAGATCGTCGTCCCGTTGCTGTCCGACATGAGCTTTGCTCGCTCGCTGGACCTCAACGCGGCTCTGCGAGTGACCAACTACAGCACTAGCGGGACTGCCACGACTTGGAAAGTCGGCGTGACGTACGAACCGGTGGACGGGTTGCTTTTCCGGGCCTCTCGCTCGCGCGACATCCGGGCACCCAGCCTGTTTGAATCCTTCGGCTCGAACACGACTTACGCTCAGGTCGACTATCCGGGCTACCCGTCGCTTCCTGCGGTATCCCCCGGACGCAACAATCCAGACCTGACCCCGGAAAAAGCAGACTCGACGGCATTGGGGGTGACGATGCGCAACCTGCTCATCCCCGGCCTCAGCCTGTCGGTCGACTATTACAACATCAGCCTGAAGGACTCGATCGGAAAGCTTGGTTCGCAATCGATCGTGGATCGTTGCTTCGGCATTGGCCAGGCCGCGGGGTTCGATCCCGACCAGTCGATGTGCGACCTGATCTCCTTCAACGGATCGACATTGACCGTGATCGATCCGTTCCTGAACCTGGGAACCATCAAGACAGAAGGCGTAGAGTTCGATACCACCTATCGCCTGCCGACCGAAAAAATATTCGGCGATGGCTTCGGCGATCTGTCGATCAGAGTCCTGGCGAACTACGTCTCGAAGCTGGTTGTAAACAGCACGGGCCTCAATCCCGTAGACACGGCGGGTGACGAGGCGGGGCTGCCGCATTGGCGAGGAACCGCCCAGCTCACGTACAACGGCGGTCGGTTCGGTGCGACGTTGCAAGGCGACTATATCGGTCCGATGACCCGCTATAACCTGGCCAGTCCCGGGACCTTCCCCGATCCCATGGTCGGTGCCGTGGTGTATGTCGATGCAAGTATTCGCTACGACATCGTGAACGAGGGGCAGCGCAAGCTTCAGCTGTTCGCGAACGTCGACAACCTGCTGGACCGGCAGCCGCCGTTCATGGCCGGGTCGGGTTCCAACAGCACCGCTTCGCCACCCGGCACCTTCGCGCAGTTCTGGACCACCACAAACCCGGTATTCTATGACCAGATAGGGCGCCGCTATCGGGTCGGCGTGAGGTTCGCCTTCTAAGCGATGATCCGGGTTCCGGTCTCTTCAATCCGAGGGGTGCTGGCCTGGTCGGCAGCCAGCCGGCAATCCCTCGGCCTGTTCAGACCGGCGGCGGCATCCTGATGTCGATGTTCTCTTCCTTGTCCTCCGCGCCCGCCGCCGCCCGGCAGGCCGACCGGCGGCGCAGGCAAATTTACCGCAGGAGATTCGCAATGGCCCCGTGCAGACGTCTGCTACTTGCCGTGGCGGTGACTGCTCTGACCGCTTCGTTGGCGCCCCCACTCGCAGCGCAGGCAGTTTTGTCCGACTACGAGAATTCCGACGCCAACGGACAAGTGCGCGCCAAGGCCATTTGGCGGCTCGCATTCCGTCCGGGCGTCCAGGTACTCGGCCAGACGGTCGCGTCGCTGCGCCAGACAAGCGGGCTTTCCAAACAGGACGCTGCCACCATCGATGCGCTGATCTCGCAGGCGCAAACCGCATCCGATTCCGAGGCTCGCCCGCTACTTTGGCACGCCGCTTCGATAGGGTTGGGCAAAAAGTGGACGCCGGCACAAGCGGCATTCGGCTCGATAGCGATCCGTCCCTCCGGGACCGTGCTCACAAACACGCAAGCAGCTGCGCTGCTGGAACAGCAGTATCCCGTTGAAGTGCCGCAGGGCATTCATTTTGCGATCGACCTGGTGAAGGGGGTGGAGGCAAGCTCCGCGACGCCCGAACGGGGGGATCGCGTTCGCGAGCTCGCCAGCGGCTCGTTGTCCGGGCGGTTTCCCCGGAGCGTAAGGCTCGACCTTAGCGGCGTCGCGCCCGGATTCTACCTGCTCGACATGCATTTGACCAACGGGCGCGGCGATACGGGTGAGTTGGCCGCTCCGGTATATGTCGAGCCGCAGATCGAGGCTGAGGGCAAGGCGGTAGAGGTCCGGCTACGGAATGTGGCTGGCCATGATGCGGCCCGAGCGACGGCTCTATACCCGTTCGAGCTTGCGCGGGCCATAAATGCGGGGCGTCGTGAAGTGATCTCCTACGACTTCAATCGCGCGATCGCGCGATCGGACGAGATTGCCAGTGCCCTCGTCCACGGGCACGATCCAGTGTTCCAGGCCACCGGGTTGCAGAACCGTGCCTATCGCTTCGCCGAAACCGGCGAGCTCATTCCCTACCAAATCTACGTTCCGAGTAATTGGAATCCCGCCCGTAAATGGCCGCTGGTGGTCGCGTTGCACGGTGCGAACCTTGACGAGACGAACATGCTCGGTCGGGCATCGGGCGAAATGCAGAAACTTGCGGAACAGCATGGCTATATCGTCGTCGCTCCGCTCGGCTATCGCATCAACAGCGCCTACGGCAATACGCGAGGTATTGGAAAGCAACTCGGCGCGGACCCCGATCGGGTCCGCCGCAGTGAAGCCGATGTGCTGTCCGTCATCGACCTGGTCACGAAGGAATACAACGTCGACCCCGCGCACATGTATTTGACCGGCAATTCCATGGGGGGTGGCGGTACTTGGTGGATTGCGGCGCATCACCCGGGCATGTTTGCGGCGATCGCGCCCACGGCCTTCGGCGGGGTGGTGGACGAGGATGTAAACGCCTTGCGCAAGGTGCCCATTCTCGCCGTGGTCGGCGAAAAGGATGAGCTCGGCATGCGCGATCGCGTCAAACGAAGTGCCGATCTCCTGCGCGCGAATGGTGCCGACATCGAGTACCTCGAAATTCCAGGCGGCACGCACAAGACGGCCTTCGACGACGCGATGGCACGGATCTTCGAGTTCTTCGCGAGTCACGGCAAGTGAACGCCGCCATAGCTTCTGTTTCCGAGCCCCCTCGACTGTTACATCCTCGCCTGACGTATCCTTCAGGCGGGAGCTTTGCGATGAGTGACGCACAAAACGACAAGAACACGGTGAAATCGGTCGCCAAGGCCTTCGCAGTCTTGCAGTGCTTCGGGCCCGACAGCGAAGAATTGACGATTGCGCAGGCGGCCCGGCATGCCGGAACCGACAATGCGACCGCGTTTCGCATGCTGAATACTCTGGTCGCGCTCGGCTATGTGGAGCGTGTCGCCGACACCCGTCGGTTCCGGCTGTCGCTCAAGTGCCTTGAGCTCGGGTTCAACGCTATCGCTCGTTCGGACATCCGTAGTCTCGGGCGTCCGCTCCTGCGCTCGCTCGTTAACGATCACATCGAGGCTGCGTCGATCGGTGTCCTCGACGGCTCTAACGTCGTCTATATCGAACGTATCCAGGCCGGATTGCAACGACTTGCCGTAGACGTTCGCGTGGGCAACCGCGTCCCGGCCTATTCTTCCGCGCTCGGGCGCGCGATCCTCGCGCATCTGCCGATCGAGAATGAGCGCTCCATTCTCGAAGCCAATCCGCCGAAGAAGCTCACCGACTTCACCATCGTGGACGTCGAGGACTTGCTGCAGGCACTCACCCGGGTTCGGGAACTGGGTTACGCCGTTTCCGATCAGGAAACCGTCACCGGGCTGCGCGTGCTGGCCGCCCCGATCACCGATGTCGACGGCATCCCGCTCGCCGCGCTTTCCGTGGCGGCACCGGCGTTCGGCCACACGCTGGACGAATTCATTGCAATGGCAAGCGGTGCCACTTGCGAGGCCGCGCGCCAACTCTCGTTCGCAGTGCGAGCCCAAGGCGGGACCGCTTCCCAGTCCTTCGTATCAAAGAGTTAGTTGGAGAAAGACACCCGTGACGACCGCCCCGGATCTCAAAGGCCTCATACCCGCCATCTCGGTCCCGTTCTGCGATGATTACAGCATCGACGAGCCAGGCCTTGCGCGGTTCGCTCACTGGCTCTCCCGCCAGCGTGGCATCAAGGCGCTGATGACCAATGGGCACACCGGGGAAGTCTTCTCCCTTACCCCGGCGGAGCGTGCGCGGGTCACCAAAGTGGCTGCCGACGCGGTAGGAAACGGAGTTCCAATCATTTCCTCAATCGTCTGCGAGGGGATCATCGACGCGGTCGAGCAGGCAAAAATGGCGCGCGATGCCGGGGCAAGCGCGCTGGACATCATGCCGCCTCACCACTGGCTGCGGTTCGGTTTTCGCGATTCCCACGTCATCGAATACTTCGACGCCATTGCCAAGGGATGCGCATTGCCGCTGATCGTGCACGTCTACCCGGCCTGGACGAGAGCGTCTTTTTCTTCCGAGCTTCTCGCTGAACTGGCGCAGATGGATTGCGTGCAGGCCTTCAAGATCGGCACGCGCGAGATGAATAAATATGCGCGCGATCTGGAGGCGATCCGGGCGGTCGAGCCGGACAAGGCGTTGCTGACTTGTCATGACGAGTATCTGCTCGCGTCCATGGTGCAGGGCGTGGACGGCGCGCTGGTCGGATTTGCGTCCCTCATCCCGGGGCTGATTATGGATCTGCTCGATGCGGTCCGCTCGGGCGACCTCAATGAAGCCAGGCGGATACAGGGCCTGATCGATCCTCTCAAGGACGCGGTTTACGGTTTGGGTGAGCCGACGGGTGAGGCACATGCCTGCATGAAGCAGGCAATGGTTGCGGCCGGCATTTTCGATCGTGCGACAGTGCGCCCGCCCACGGTGGCGCCGAGCGGGGCGGAAATCGCGAGCATCGAGGTTGCCGTCAGGAACGCCGGTATAGCTGCCGATTTGGTCCACTGAGCGATGAGCGGTGGCAATGCCCGGCGCGCAGTCGTGACCGGCACGTCATCCGGCATCGGCCTGGCGATCGCGTGCCGGCTGGCAGAGGAGAACTGGTCGGTCGTCGGCATCGACAGAACCTGTATCGAAGATGCCCCCTATCTCGCGGCTGCCGAGGTCGTGGATCTCGGCAATGTCGAGGCCGTGTCGGCACTTGCCGCCCACCTCGAGCCGCCGATGGCGCTGATCCACGCCGCGGGCTTCATGCGCACCGGCAGGTTGGACGAACTCGATCCCACCGATGGGGACGAGATGTGGGCCGTGCATGTCCGGGCTTTTGCGCAACTGCTTAAAGGACTGCTGCCGCGCATGGCGGACGGCAGCCGCGTCGTCGCGATCGGCAGCCGCACTAGCGGTGGCGCGGCCGGCAAGGCGCAGTATGCCGCAACCAAGGCCGCGCTCAGGGGCCTGATGCGCTCTGTGGCGGCAGAGGTGATCGACCGGAAGATCACGGCCAACATCGTTTCGCCCGCGGCCACGGCCACCCCGTTCCTGGCAGAACGCGGCCGGGCTGCGGTGCCCCCGCTGATGCCGCCGATCGGACGCTACATCGAACCCGACGAAGTTGCGGCGACCGTTTCATTCCTCCTTTCGGAGGGGGCGGCGGCCATCACCGGTCAAGACATTCTCATTTGTGGCGGCGCTTCGCTCTGACGCCCGTCATCCCAGCTAAAGGCAAGATCGTGTCGCAACCCCGCATTCTGGATATCGTCGAAGTTACCAAGCCGATCTCTTCTCCGATCCGCAACGCTTATATCGATTTCAGCAAGATGACCGCCAGCCTGGTGGCCGTGGTGACCAATGTGGAGCGCGACGGTCGCCGCGTGGTCGGCTACGGTTTCAATTCCAACGGCCGGTATGGCCAGGGCGGTTTGATTCGCGAACGCTTCCGGGACCGCCTGCTCGAAGCGGACCCCGCCGCCCTGCTCGACGAGAGCGGCGACAATTTCGATCCGCATCGAATCTGGAAGACGTTGATGACTAACGAGAAGCCGGGCGGCCACGGCGAACGATCCGTCGCCGTCGGCACGATCGATATGGCGGTCTGGGATGCGGTGGCCAAGATTGCCGGCAAGCCCCTGTTCCGCCTGCTGGCCGGGATCAACGGTCGCGAGGCAAATCCTCGTGTCTTTGTCTACGCCGCGGGTGGCTACTACTACCCCGGCAAGGACGACAGTGCCCTGCAGGCCGAAATGCGCGGCTATATCGACCGCGGATACAACGTCGTGAAGATGAAGATCGGCGGCGAGAGCCTGTCGGTCGACTGCCGCCGCATCGAATCCGTGCTGAAGGAAATCGGCAGCGATGCCCGCTTGGCCGTCGATGCCAACGGACGGTTCGATACATTGACCGCAATCGAATACGCCAAGGCTCTGCGCGAGTATCCGCTGTTCTGGTACGAAGAAGCGGGCGATCCCCTGGATTTCAGGCTGCAGGCGGTCCTTGCCGAATTCTACCCGGGATCGATGGCCACAGGCGAAAACCTGTTCAGCCATCAGGATGCGCGCAACCTCTTGCGCTATGGCGGTATGCGGCCCGACCGAGATTGGCTGCAGTTCGATTGTGCGCTTTCCTACGGGCTCGTTGAATACATGCGCACGTTGAAGGTGCTGCATGAATGCGGCTGGTCGCCGTCGCGCTGCATTCCCCATGGGGGACACCAGATGTCGCTAAACATTGCCGCCGGTCTCGGGCTCGGAGGTAACGAGAGCTATCCCGATCTCTTTCAACCCTACGGTGGATTCCCGGATTCGGTGAAGGTCGAGGACGGACACATCGTCATGCCCGAGCTTCCAGGCATCGGTTTCGAAGGGAAAAGCGACCTTATCACCGTGATGCGCGATCTCGCAGAGTGATCACGAACACGACGTAGAGCGGGAGAGCGAGCATGGGGCAAATAGACGCGCAGGCCAGCATCGTCATTACGCTGGCGGTGATCGCGTACATCGCATTCACCTCCTGGCTGACATATCGGCTGCGCAGCCGCAGCAATTCCGACTTCATGGTCGCCTCCCGCGCGATGCCCGCGGTGGTCGTCGGAATTCTGCTGATGTCCGAATTCATCGGAGCGAAATCGACAATTGGAACCGCCCAGGAGGCCTTCAATTCGGGTATGGGCGCGGCCTGGTCCGTCCTTGGGGCTTCGATCGGATTCCTGCTGTTTCGCCTGTTCTTCGTCAAGCGCATCTACGGATCCGGCGAGTATACGATCTCGGCCGCTATTTCGAAGAAGTTCGACCGGACGACAATGACCGTCGTCTCGCTGATCATGATGTACGCGCTGTTGCTGGTCAACGTTGGCAACTACATCAGCGGCGCCGCTGCGATCCAGCAGGTCCTCCACCTCGACATGTTCTGGGCGATGGTCATCATCGCGGCTGTAAGCACGTTTTACTACTTCTTCGGCGGGCTCAAGGGCGTAGCTTATGTCACGCTGATTCACAGCGGCATGAAAATGATGGGCATCGCCGTCGTCGCATCCGTGGCACTGGTGGCTGCGGGCGGGATCGCCCCGATGAAGGCGGCTCTCCCGCACTATTATTTTACCTGGGACGGCACGATCGGCTGGTCGACCATAGCCGCATGGACCATCGCTACCATTGGATCGATCTTTTCGACTCAATACATCATCCAGGCAATCTCCTCGACCCGCAGCGCCGACGATGCCGGGCGGGCCGCCCTTTGGGCGGCGGCGTTCTGCCTGCCGATCGGCTTCGCCCTGGCACTGGTGGGCGTTGCGGCGCGCTATCTTCGCCCGCAGATGGACAGCCTCTACGCGCTGCCGATGTTCCTGCAGATGATGCCAACATGGGCCGCCACGATCGTTACGGTATCCCTGGTGGCGTCGATCTTCGTCAGCGTCAGCACCGTCGCGCTGGCCATCGCCTCGCTCATCATCCGCGACTTCTACGTCCCGTATCGAAAACCCGACGAAGCGCAGCAATTTCGCGCCACGCGCCTGGCGGCCATCGTGATCGCCTTTGTGCCGCTCCTCTTCGCGATGTTCGTTCCCGAGATCCTCGAGCTGTCCTTCTTCACCCGTGCGCTGCGCCTGTCGATCACGATCGTGGCAATGGTGGGTTTCACGCTGCCGGGTTTCGCGACTTCGCGCGGCGCGACGCTCGGCCTGGCCGGTTCGGCGGTCGTTACCACGGCGTGGTACCTGCTCGATAATCCCTACGGCATCGACAACATCTACGTCGCACTGGTCGTGCCAATCCTCGTGATGGCGGTCGAGCGGCTCTTCGCGTTCGGCGCTCGAATGCCGCGCGCCCCACACATGCCGGAAGGGGACGATCTATGAAGGTCAACACATTTCAAAAGGCGGGATTGATCGTTGCTGCGCTGTGTCTGGCGGGATCGGCCGCCGCCCAGCAGGTCGACATTCATCCCGACGGCACCACCGTCTTCCCGCAGGTCGACTTTCCGCCCAGCCCGCTGATGAGCAAGGAGGGAAACGCGTCGCGCGTGGAGCACATCCTGACAGAGCGCTCGTTGAAGGGAAAATCGACCGACGCCGTCAATGCGGCGTTGTTCGGTCCTTGGCTGGCGCGCACCAAGGCCGCCTACGATGTCGCGATACGCTCGGACACGATCGGCGGCGTTCATGTCCTGGTCTATGAGCCGCGGGGCGGCATCGATGCCGCCAAACGCAACCGCGTCCTGATCAACCTGCATGGAGGAGGATTCGTCGGCTGCTTCACCGAGTGCGGCGGGTTGGAATCAATCCCCATTGCCGCCTTGACCGGGCTGCGCGTCATCAGTGTCGACTATCGCGAGTTTCCGCAGGCGAAGTTCCCCGCCGCGTCGGAGGACGTGGCCGCGGTCTATCGTCAACTGCTTGCGTCATTCAAACCAGAAGGCATCGGGATCTTCGGTTGCTCCGCAGGCGGTCTGCTGACGAGTCAGTCGTTGGCCTGGTTCCATGCGCATGAACTGCCTGAACCGGGGGCGGCGGGTGTCTTTTGTGCCGGAGGGGACGCCCGCTTTTCGGGAGATTCCCGCATTATTGGGATGATATTGGGAGATGGGGAACGGCCCGCTGCCGTGGGGGGCTCCGATTCGGGCTACATGGGCGGTGCGAACCTCGACGATCCGACCGCTTCCCCAGCGGGCGATCCCGACACGTTGCGGTCGTTTCCGCCGACGCTGATAATCACCGGCAGCCGCGATTTTGCGATGAGCGACGCCATCGATCTAGACAGGCGTCTCAGCCAACTGGACGTAGATTCCGAACTTCACGTCTGGGATGGCGGACGCCATGCATTTTTCTACGACGAGCGTGTGCCGGAGAGTCAGGAAGCCTACCGGACGATCGCGCGATTCTTCTTGGCGCACTTAAGGTGATCCTTGGACTCGGACGGAGCACCGCTTGAAAGGTGTGAGGACAGAGCAGCCGTGTCTCGCGGAAGAAATCTCGAAGCCCGTTCCGTCAGTTCAACTCTCGCTGGCGGTGATCCGGCTGCTCGTTACGACGTAGGACCGTTTCCGCTCGACTTGCGCAATGAAGGAAACCTGCTTCGTCGCGGTGCCCGCACGCGGTCGCCGAGGGGCCCTATGTAACCCGGATATTGATCCACCGGCCGCGGGGGCAGCGCTGGCTGACGCCGGAAGATGCCGCGGAAGTGATCCGTCAGGCCCAGGCTGCCGAGGTTCCTTGAGGCGACGCGGTTTTGGTTTCGGCGGTCATGCGCTTCGCACGACCGCCGCTTCGCAGCGTGCGTTGAGGTA
>DASVLP010000078.1:0-78120 GCA_036384795.1 Sphingomonadaceae bacterium
TTGCGCGGCGGCCAGCTCGGCTTCGGCGGCCTGGCGCTGCTCGGCGAGGTCGGTTTTGGCCGAATCGAGCTCGGCGAGGCGGTTGGCGAGGCGTTCCTTCGCCGCCTCCGCCTGGTCGAGCGCCCGGAGTGCGGCGCGTTCGTCCTCGGCGGCGGTTTGCAGCTCACGCTCGGCCGCGATCAGCGCGCGCTGGAGCTCCGAAAGCTGCTGCTGCGCGGCGTTCTGCGCCTGCTCGGCGGCTTCGGCGGCGGCGCGCCTTGGCGGCAGGTCGGCTTCGAGCTCGGCGAAGCGGTTCTCGGCCTCGAGCCGCGCGGCTTCGGCGGCGCCTTCGCCGCGCGCGACGAATCCGTCCCAACGGCGCAAGGCGCCGGCCTTGGTTACCAGCCATTCGCCGGGCTTCAGCGCGCGGCCGTCGTCGCCGTCCACGACATGGACCAGCGCGAGCCGCGCGGCGAGCTCGGGCGGGCAGGCAGGAACCTGATGGACGAGGCTTTGCGCGACCGGCGGCGGGGGCTCGCTTCCCGCCCAGAAGCGCCCTTCGCCATCGCCCGCGGGCTTGCCGAGCAGCGCCTTGGCATCGCGCCCGAGCACCGCGGCCAGCGCGCGTTCGTAGCCGGCGGCAGCGCGGACTTTATCGAGCGCCGCGGGCAGGCCCTGGCGGTTCGCCGCCTGCTTCGCGCGCGCCTCACGGTCGCGCTGCAAGGCGGCGAATTCGCGCTCGATCCCGGCGAGTTCGGCCCTGGCGGCGGCGAGCGCGCTCGCCGCATCGTCGCGTGCGGCGGAAAGTTCGGCCTTGCGCGCCTGCTGCGCTTCGAGCGCGGCGCGCCGTTCGGCCAGCCGCGCTCCGGCGGCCTCGACCGCGGCCCTGGCATCGCTCACCGCCCGCGCCAGATCGTCCGCGCCCGCCAGTGCCGCGCGGGTTTCGTCCTGCCGCCGGGCTTCGGCCGCCAGGCGGTCGAGCCGCGCTTGGGCCTGGCTGACTTCGGCTTCGGCGACGCGCCATTCGGCCTCGACGCCCGCATGATCGGCGGTAGCCCTCGCGAGATCGAGTTCCGCTGCGCGCGCCGCCTGGTCGGCGCGATCGAGCCGCGCGGCCATTTCCGGCCGGCGTTCCTCGTCGGCGACGAGCAGGCGGCCGGCTTCTTCCAGCTCCTGCTCGAGCTTCTTCAGCGCCTCGCCCGCGTCGCGGGTGAGCCGGTCGGCGTCGCCGCGATCGGCTTCGAGCCGCGCCTGCTGCCGATCGAGATCGGCCAGACGCTGCTCGGCGGCTTCCAGTTGCCCGGTCAAGGTGGCCATCCGGTGGCCGTGCGCGCTCGCATCGTCGCGCCGGTCGGCAAGCTCGTCGCGCGCCTCGGTCAGCGCTTCCGCCACGGCCTGCTGCGCCTTCTGAGCCTCGGCCGCCAGACCTTGCGCGAGCGCGACTTTGCCTTCCGCGTCGCGCGCCACTTCCCGCGCGGCGTTCGCGGCATCGGCCGCGTCGCGCCAGCGGGCGAACAGCAGCCGCGCCTCGGCGAGCGCGATCTGCTCGGAGAGGCGGGTGTAGCGCTCGGCCTGCTTGGCCTGGCGCCGCAAGGTGCCCATCTGCGTGTCGAGCCCGGCGAGCAGGTCCTCGAGCCGCGCGAGGTTGGTCTCGGTCTGCTTCAATTTGCTCTCGGCATCCCGCCGGCGGACATGGAGCCCGGCGATCCCGGCCGCTTCCTCCAGCATCATCCGCCGCTCGGCCGGCTTGGCCGAGATCACCGCGGCGATCCGCCCCTGGCTGACGAGGGCGGGGCTGTGCGCGCCGGTCGCCGCGTCGGCGAAGATCAGTGCGACGTCCTTCGCGCGCACGTCACGCCCGTTGATGCGATAGGCGCTGCCCGCGCCGCGCTCGATCCGGCGGGTGACCTCGAGCTCTTCGCGCTCATCGTCCTCGGCTTGGAGCACGACTTCGGCAAAATCGCGCGGCGGGCGCTGCGCGGTGCCGGCGAAGATCACGTCTTCCATCCCGCCCGAGCGCATCGACTTGGGCGAGTTCTCGCCCATCACCCAGCGGATCGCCTCGAGCAGGTTGGACTTGCCGCAGCCGTTCGGGCCGACGACGCCGGTCAGGCCCGGCTCGATGCGCAATTCGGCCGGCTCGACGAAACTCTTGAACCCGCTGAGCTTAAGCTTCCTGATCCGCATCGGCGCCCCTCGCGCTTACCGCGCGCCCGCGTTCTGCAGCACCGGCTCCAGCGTCTGCCAGGTGTGGGTGCCGATGTTGCGGCCGTTGAGGAAGAAGGTCGGCGTGCCCGTCACGTCGAGCTCGTCGGATTGCTTGTTCGAACTGTCGAAGATCGCGCTCGCCTTGCTGGTATCGGCGAGGCACTGCATCGCCTTCTCTGCGGGCACGCCGCGCGCGGCGAAGAAGTCGATCAGGCCTGCCGCTTTCGCGATACCCTGATAGCGCTGCGCTTCCGGCCCGGCTCCGGCGGCCTTCAGCGCATCGGCGTTGGCGCGGCTGGTCTGCACGATCTGCAGCAGGTCCGCCCACGCCTGCTCGGCCAGCGGCTGAAACGAGGCCGGGCCATTGCAGCGGGCGAGCAGCGCGATGGTAAGGTCGACCGGATCGTGGATCTGGTTGCGCAGCTCGTAGCTGACCACGCCGCTGGCGACGTATTTGTCGTGCAACGGCCGGGTCGCCTCGGCGGAAAATTCGGCGCAGTGGGGGCACGTGTGGCTGGCGTATTCGACCAGCTTGACTGGGGCGTTGGGGTTGCCGATCACGATCCCGCCCATCTCGGTTTCGGCCGCAATGTCCGCCCATTTCTGGCCGGCCGGCGGCGCGATCGGGGCGATCGCTTCGGCCTTGGGCGGCTCGGCGGGATCATCCTTGCTGCCGCACGCGGCGAGCGCCAGCGACAGGCCGGCGGCAAGCGCGAGGAAGCCTGGTCTGAACGAGAATCCCATGCGAGCTCGCCTGTTGCCGATCGCGCGACAGGCTAAAGCGTGTCCCGGCGCGAGGGAAGCGCCCCCGCGCGTTGTGCACAGGATTGCCCCCGGCGATCGGCGTGGCTTAGCGGGCACCCGCCCGCTGGAGCGCAGGCTCGAGCTCGGCCCAGGTGCGGATGTCGGTCTTGCTGCCGTTGATCACCAGCGTGGGCGTGGAATCGATACCGGCGCTCGACCATTTCGCTGCTTCGTCGGCGACTTTCTGCGCGTCGTCGCCCTTGGCGAGGCAGGCGTTCGCCTTCGCGACCGGCAGGCCGCGGGCCGCGAAGAAGTCGGTCAGGCCGAACGCCCGGCCCAGCGCGACCCAGCGCTGGCCGCCGGTGAGGTTCGCCGCCGCCTTCGCCTGATCGTTGCCCGCTTCGGCGCGATTGATCAGGGCGTCCTGGTTGGCATAGATCTGCTCGACCAGCGGGAAGAATGCGTCGGGGCTGTCGCAGCGCACCAGCACGGTCAGCGGAATGTCGATCACCCCGTGGATCGCGTAGCTGCGGAATTCGTAGCTGACCCGGCCCGAGTTCACGTACTTGTCGATCAATGTCTGCATCCCTTCCTGCGCCAGCTTGGCGCAGTGCGGGCACGACAGCGAGCCGTACTCGACCAGCTTGATCGGCGCATTCGGGTTGCCCATCTGCATCCCCCCGTCCGGGGTCGCGACGACCACGTCGGACCACATCTTCCCCGCCGGCGGGGCGACGCTGGCGGCCGGGGCGCCGCTCGCCGCCTGGCCGGACTTGTCGCCGCCGCCGCACGCGGCGAGAGCCAGCGCGAGCGCGCCGAGCATCGCGGCCTGGACGATGCGCGAAATGCAGGTGGTGGTCGAATGATGCATCGTGTGGTTCCTTGAATGCGCCGGGACTAGAGCCGCGCGTCGATCTGCGGCTGGAGCAGGTCCCAGGTATGGGTGGCGGCCAATGTCTTGCCGTCCAGCGCGAAGCTGGGCGTGCCGGAAAAATCGAACTTCTTGTCGTCGGCCGCGGTCTGGGCGACCAGCCGCTCCGCCAGCGCGTTGTTGTTGAGACACTGCGTCGCCTGCGGCCGCGACATGCCGAGGTTTTCCATGATGTCGTAGAACCCGAAATCGGCTGCGATCGCGCGCCGGCCGGCAGCCCGGTCCTGCGCGGTGCCCTTCCAGCGCGCTTCCTGCGCGTCGGTGTGGTCGGCGAGCAATTTCAGGATCTGGTCGAAGTGCGCGTACATCGCGCGGTGCGCCTGGAAGAACTTGGCCGGCGGCACGCATTCGGTGAGCATCGCGGCGGTGAGGTCGACGGGATCGCGGATCACGTGGCGCAGCTCGAGCGAGACTTTGCCGGGCTGCACGTAGCCCAGCCGGATCGCGCCGCCCGCGGTGTTCTCGAAATCGTGGCAGAAGTGGCAAGTATAGCTCTCGAACGCGGTCAGCTTGACCTTCGCGGCGGGATTGCCGAGCACGTGCCCGCCGTCCTTGGTGACGGTGACGGTGTTGAGCCACGCCGGCGCGGCGCCGATCGTCAGCAGCGCGAGGCTCATCACCGCCAGCGCGCGAAACAGGTGTGTCATGCCTCCCCTTCCTCTTTGTCCCCGTCGGAGCCGCCAAGCCCGCGGGCGAGCGATTCGAGCACCGCGCGCAGCTCCGGATCGCCGATATCGCGCAAGCTTTCGCCCAGTTCCATCGGGATCGGCTTGAGCGACGGCGGCGCGGCGCGGGTGCTATCGGCGGGCGCCTTAACCTCGCCTTGCCGCAATTTCACCCGCGCGACCGCCTTGTAGCCGAAGAAGCGGTTCACCCGCTCGATGATCTCGGCGATCACGTGCTGGATCAGCGGTGCATGGCTGGGCGTGACGACCAGTTGCAGGATGCCGTCGCTCTTCTCCCCGGGGGGAAAGCGGATCGCCTCGGGCGCGCAGACTTTGGCATGGGTCGGCCCGACGATCTCGGGCCAGCGGGTGACCACCGACGACTGCACGAAGCCGAAACGGCGGAACGCGGTGCGGCCGATGTCAGGCATCAGCTCGGCGATCGAGCGCGGCGGTCCGCCACGCGCGCGCTCGTACCGCTTCGCGGGCTTCTTTGCGCCGGTCTCGCTGCGGTCCCGTTCCATGCCGGCGGGAGCCATGCCATAGCGGCCCGATGGATGCCAGCCTCGCAATTCCCCGCCTGCTGCTCGAATGGTATCTCACGCACGCACGCAAGCTGCCGTGGCGGGTGCCGCCCGAAGCAGGCAAACGCGGGGGAAGGGCGGACCCCTATCGCGTATGGCTGTCGGAAGTGATGCTGCAGCAGACTACGGTGGCCGCGGTGATCCCCTATTTCGAGACGTTCACCGCTCGCTGGCCGACGGTCGAGGCATTGGCTGCCGCGCCGGAGGCCGAGGTGATGGCCGCGTGGGCGGGACTCGGGTACTATTCGCGGGCGAGGAACCTGGTCGCCTGCGCGCGCGAAGTGGCCGCGCGGGGCGGCTTTCCCGAAAACGAGGAAGAGCTGCGCAAGCTGCCCGGGCTGGGCGCCTACACCGCGGCCGCTGTTGCCGCGATCGCGTTCGGCCGACGCGCGGTGGTGGTCGACGCGAACGTCGAGCGGGTGGTCGCGCGGCTGTTCCTGATCGCCGAGCCGCTGCCCGCGGCGAAGGCAGCGATCCGCGCTGCGGCGGATACGATCACTCCAGCGGAAGGCGCGGGAGATTTCGCACAGGCGATGATGGACCTGGGCGCGACCATCTGCACCCCGCGCGATCCCAAGTGCCTGCTGTGCCCGCTGCGGGCGCATTGCCTGGCGTTCAAATCGGGCGATCCCGCCGCGTTGCCGGTCAAGGCGGCGAAAAAGGCCAGGCCAGAGCGCACCGGCACCGCGTTCCGGATCGAGTGCGACGGCAAGGTCTGGCTGGTCCGCCGCCCGCCGAACGGCATGCTCGGCGGCATGCGCGCGCTCCCCGACGACGGCTGGACCGCCCGCCGCGACGGTTCGGGCGAGCCGCCGCTGGCGGGCGAGTGGCGCGAGGCGGGGGCGGTGAGCCATGCTTTCACGCATGCGCGGCTTACGCTGCGGGTGGTGGCGCTCGAAAACGCGAGCCAGCCGGCGGGTGATGGCGAATGGTGGCCGCTTGATCGACTCGACGAAGCCGGGTTACCGACGGTGTTCGCGAGAGCTGCCAGATTGGTATCAGCATAGGCTGGCGTCTGCGGTGGGTGGTTAGCGGACATCGGACAGGATATTGCGAGACCAACGTGAGCAGGCGGGGGTTAATAGCTTGGAGACGGTCAAGATTGTCGGCTTTGCCATCTTGGCAGCCGTCGTTTACGGGATTTTGCACGATCAGGTGACCGCGCATGTTTGCGTTGAATATTTCACGATCGCTCACCCCCCCGTGTTTCCGACAGAGTCTCCGTTTCTGCTTGCCAGAGGCTGGGGCGTTATAGCGACTTGGTGGGTTGGCCTGCCACTTGGCATCATGCTGGCTGCTGCCGCACGTATCGGGCGAAATGCGAAGCTGGGTCTCGCCGAATTGCGGCGACCGATTATCCTTCTAATGGCATTTTCGGGCTGCGCCGCGTTGCTTTCAGGCGTCGTCGGCGCGTCGCTTGTCGCGACGAAAGTAATGGAACTACCGGGGGAATGGAGCTCTCTCATACCCAGCCACAAGTGGTCTGCATTTGCCTTCGATTTGTGGGCGCACGCAGCAAGCTACCTGATAGGCGCCTTGGGTGGGCTGTTCCTGATCGGGTTGACTATAAAACGTCGGCTGGATGCCTAGCACTTAGATGTCGGCAACCGGTCGTCAGCGGACATTTCGTTTTCCTACACGGGGCCGATCTGGCACCTTTCGCGCATGCCCATCGAGTCACCGGCGCATGAAACGCCGTCCACGCTCGCAAACTCCCGAAAGCCGCGCCGCAAGCGCGGCTTTCGTGCATTTTTGGCGCGAAACTCTCCATCGCGCGCACGGGCGATTTTGGTGAAGATGCGTTTTCTGCAACAGACCGGGAGTTAGAATATCCCGCCGCCCAGCATCAGCCGGATGATCGCGATCGCGAACACGACCAGGCAGAAGTTGCGGCCTTTGTTGGAACGGGAGAGCGCGCCGAAACCGATGCCGACCAACGCGATCGGCAGCACGATCCAGTTGCCCCAGCCGAGGAACGGAATCTCGGACGGGATGGCGAGGATCAGCGCGACGAGGCCGATCAGGATCGAGATCAGGTTGAACATGTGTGTTACTTAGGTAAGTCACTTTCGGCAAACAAGGGCCAGCTTGCGCGCTTCGCCGCGGGTGTTTTATCGCTGGTGGCGGACCGGGCGGAGAAAGGTGATTCCATGAGCTGCTGCGCCTTGGCGGTCGCCTTCTCGGGTTCGAAGATCGACCGCGCGGATCATATCCGCTCGGACCCCGAGCGGCTGGCGGCGCTGAGGAGCCCGCAGGCGCAACTCCTGCTGCTCGACGGGCTGATCCCCGAGCTCGACGGTGCGAACCGCTTGCGCTGGGGGCGGCTGGCCGACGCGCCCGAGGGCGCCGAGCTGGTGTTTCTCGGCTTGCTGCACGGCTTCGGCGCGTTCGCCGCGGTCCCGACCGAGGGCAGCACCGATCCCGCTTATGCCGCGCAGGACGGCGCGCGGCGCAGCTGGGCGGCGATCGGGCTGATGAACGACGAGGACCTGGCGATCTACGGCGGCGCGCGCAGCCTGGTCGACTGGCACGCGCGGCACCGGTTCTGCCCGAAGTGCGGCTCGGCGACCGGGCTTGCCAAAGGCGGCTGGCAGCGCACCTGCAGCGCTTGCGGCGCCGAACATTTCCCCAGGGTCGATCCGGTGACGATCATGCTGGTCGAGCATGACGGCAAGCTGCTGCTCGGCCGTCAGCCCCGCTTCCCGCCGCGGCGGTTCTCGGCGCTCGCCGGGTTCGTCGAGCCGGGCGAAAGCATCGAGGAGGCGGTGGCGCGCGAAGTGTTCGAAGAAGCCGGCGTGCGGGTGCGCGACGTGACTTACGTCTCGAGCCAGCCGTGGCCGTTCCCGTCGCAACTGATGATCGGCTGCCATGCCTATGCTGAGAGCGCCGCGCTCAAGGTCGATACGACCGAACTCGAAGAGGCGCACTGGTTCACCCGCGAAGAAATCGCCGCGGCGATGGACGGAGACGAGGACGGGCGCCTGCTGACCCCGCCCTCGGTGGCGATCGCGCATCACTTGCTGAAATGGTGGCTGGAAAAATGAGCGAGACTTCCCAAACCCCGCGCGTCGCGGTCGACATCTGGTCCGACGTGGTCTGCCCGTGGTGCGCGATCGGCTATACCCAGTTCGCCAAGGCGATGAAGGACCTCGACGGCGAGATCGACGTCGAGGTTCGCTGGATGCCGTTCGAGCTCAATCCCGACGCGCCGGCGGAGGGCAAGAACCAGGCCAAGCACCTCGCCGAAGTCTACCAGCGCACCCCCGAGCAGCTTGCCGAGATGCGCGCGAACCTGGAGGCGGTGGCCGAGCGGGCGGGGTTCTCGATGGCCTACGACGGCCCCGGCGATCCGCCCGAACCGATGATGTGGAACACTTTCGAGGCGCACAAACTGCTGCGCTGGGCGCTGACGGTCGAGGGGATGGAGGCGCAAACGGCGCTCGGCCTTGCGCTGTTCCGCGCGCATTTCCAGCAGCGCCGCAAGATCGGCAAGCGCGAGGTGCTGCTCGATATCGCGGAAAATCTCGGGTTCGATCGCAAGACGATGGAGGCGGCGATGGCCGAGGACGCGCTTGGCATCGCGGTGAAGCTGGAGGAACGCCGTGCGCGCGAGGCGAACATCAACTCGGTGCCGAGCTTCATCGTCAACGGCCGTTACCTGATTCCGGGCGCACAGGAGCCGGAAGTCTATCGCGATACCTTGCGCAAGGTGGTGGAGCTGCAGCGCGCGAGCTAGGCGGCCAGATCCTCGAGGATCTCGACCACCCGGCTCTCGCGCATTTCGCGGCTCACCGCCCCGCCCAGCCGCGCGGCGGCTTCGGCGTAGGCCGGGTCGGAAAGGAGCTTCTGAACCGCCCCGGCGATCGCCTGCGCATCGGCGTCGGGGGGCAGGGCAAGCCCCGCGCCGTGGGCGACGAGCCGCTCGGCGTTGCCGTACTGGTCGCGGCCTTGGGGCAGCGCGAGGATCGGCAACTTGTGCGCCAGCGCGCGGGTCAGCGTGCCGTACCCGCCGTGGGTGACGACGAGGCTGGCCACCTCCATCACCTGGTTGTGCGGCGCGCTGGGCACGACGCGGACGTTGTCGGTGGCGTTGAGTTCGGCCGGCGCGATCGAGGGCCCGAGCGTCACCAGCGCCCGCACCGGCAGCGAGGCGAGCGCGTCGATCACCGCCTGGAGCACGGCGGCATGGTCCTGGAACGTGGTCGAGAACCCGACCAGCACCAGCGGCCGCGTGTCGCCGGCCGGCCAGGGCGACTGCCAGGGCTCCGCCCACGCCGGATCGTCGAGCTGCGGGCCGATGTAGGTAAGCCCCGGCTGGTCGCCCGGCGCCATGTCGAACGTCGGGCTGACCGCGGCGAGGATCATGCTCACCGCGCCGAACTGGTCGAGCAGCTGGCCGATCGGCGCCAGCCCCAGCGCCTCGCGGGCGGCATTGAGGGGCGGCACCGCGCGCTTCAGCGCGTCGCCCATCGCCGCGGCGATCGCCGCCATCCGGGCTTCCTGCTCGTTCGCCGGCGGAGCGTCGCTCGCCGCCGCCCGCTCGAGCGCGGCCTTGATCGTGATGATCATCGAGTTCGACGGCAGCAGCGCGACCTTCTGCCCCAGCTTCTCGCACGCCGCGACGACGCCCATCAGCAGTTCGGCCGAAATCACCAGGTCGGCGCCTTCGCGCTCCAGCTCCTCGATCGTGTCCTGGCCATAGCGCAGCGCCGGCCCGACCACGATCCCGCCGATCACGCGGGCGAAGCCGTCCATCATATCGCTGGCTTCCCAGTCGCGGTGGAGGTCGGTTTCCTGCGAACGGTCGCTGCGGTTGGGTGCGCGCGTCCAATGGACGAAGCGCGCGCCGGTCGCCTCGGCCTCGGGCCGGTTGACCTCGTCGCTCATTACCCGGACGTCGTGCCCGGCCTCGACCAGCTTACGCGCGACGGTCAGCGCCGGGCCGACGGCGCCGCCGCCTTCGAGCGTGGTGATGAAGAATTTGCGCGCTTGCGCGTTGGTCATGAAAAGCCCTCCGAGACGCGTCGGCATAGACCGCGAACGCGCCGGAGGGCTAGATGGCGCGGCAGGTTTTCCCGCCGCGCCGGAACGTCTAGTCTACGACTTTCTTGCCTGCGACGGCGCCGAGGATCACGAACAGGACCACCAGCGCGAGGCCGAGGAAGAACAGGAACTTGGCGATGCCCGCGGCCGCGCCGGCAATGCCGCCGAAGCCCAGAACGGCCGCGATGAGCGCGACCACCGCGAAAATCAGTGCCCACTTGAACATCTTTTATCTCCTCATCAGGTGGAACGAAAACGGTCCGCGGCGCGAATGGTTTCACCTGAACCGACCAGCCTCACCGGGGGGAGTTCAGCTTGTCCAGCGACTTGGCGCCCTTGCGTTCGTTGTGCACGGGATCGTCGCTGCCGGTCACCCGTTCCACGCCGGCGTCCTCGCCGGTGGCGCGTTCGAGCTCGGCGCGGCTGCCGACGCTGCGGCTAGTCCCGCCGCCCGCGCTTCCGCCCTGGCCCGGCATGGGCAGTTCCGCGGCGTCGTCGATCAATTCGTTGTCGGGATGAAGCGATTGGCGCTTGGTCATGGTCTTTCTCCTGCTGCCGAGAAAACCGTCCGGGCAGCAGGAGCGTTCCGCCGGTCGTCTCAGACCAGCCTCAGCTTCGCCAGCTCCTTGATCAGGTTGCCGGGCAGCATATCGCCCGACATCGCTCCCGCACCGAGGTCCGGCGGGGCGTTTTCCGCCTTGAGATAGCGCCAGCCCTGGTGCGCGCGCCGCGCGCGGGGCTCGACCGGAATCAGCTTGGGTTCGAGCTTGATCCACCAGCGGCCGTTGTCCTCGCGCTGCTCGAACCCGAGGATCGGCGAGCGCGCGACCAGCGCGTGGTTGAGGATCCAATAGAGCGACCCGCCTTCCATCTCCGCATGCCGCTTGGGGAGATAGCGGGTGGTCAGGCGCAGCAGTTCGCCCCCCTCGCGGCGGTCGAACCAGCCCTGCAGGTCTTCGTAGCCCGCCGCGCCGTAAGCGATCTTGGTCATGTGCAGCGGCATGAGGTCATTGGAGATGGAACAGGGCCGCCAGACCCAGGAAGCTGAAAAAGCCCATCACGTCGGTCATCGTGGTCACGAACACCGTCGAAGTCACCGCCGGGTCGAGCCTCAGCTTGTCGAGTACTACAGGAATCACCACCCCGGAAAGCCCCGCGGTGATGCTGTTGATGACCATCGCCGCCAGCAGGACCGAAGACAGCGCCCAGTCGCCGTAAATGATCTGGCAGCCGATGCCCATCAGCAGGCCCAGCCCGAACCCGTTGGCGACCGAAATCCACAACTCACGCCCGATGATCCGCCAGGTGTTGCTGCTGGTCAGCTGGTTCGTGGCGAGCGCGCGCACCGCCACCGCCATCGTCTGGGTGCCGGCGTTGCCGCCCATCCCCGCAACGATCGGCATCAACACGGCAAGCGTCACCAGTCGGGTGATCGTGCCCTGAAAGGCCGAAACGACGGCCGCCGCGAGGATCGCGGTCCACAGGTTCACGAACAGCCACCACATCCGGGTGCGGATGGTTTTGGGCAGCGGCTCGTTGATGTCGCCGTCGCCCGCGCCGGACAGCAGCAGCACGTCCTCGCCGGCCTCTTCCTGGATGATGTGGACCACGTCGTCGACCGTGATCTGGCCGACCAGCCGCCCGGCTTCGTCCACCACCGCGGCGGAGATCAGCGCGTACTTCTGGAACCGCAGCGCGACTTCTTCCTGGTCCATCGTCACCGGGATCAGGGTCTGGTCGCGCTTCATCACGTCGGTGATCGCGATCTGCCGCGGGGTGCGCAGGATCCACGAGAGCTGGCAGGTGCCGACCGGGCGGTGCAGCGCGTCGACCACGAACACTTCCCAGAACTCGGTGGTGAGGTCATCCTGCTCGCGCAAGTAATCGATCAGGTCGCCGACGCTCATGTGCTCGGGCACCGCGATCAGCTCGCGCTGCATCAGGCGGCCCGCGGTTTCTTCCGGATAGGCGAGCGCGCTTTCGATCGCGGCGCGGTCTTCCGGCTCCATCTCGGCGAGGACGGCGGCTTGGTCCTCTTTGTCGAGATCCTCGATCATCGCCACCGCGTCGTCGGTGTCGAGCTGCTCGGCGATCTCGGCAACGGTTTCGTGCGGCAGCGATTCGACCAGTTGCTCGCGCACGTGATCGTTGAGTTCGGCGATCACTTCGCTGCCCATCAGGTCGGTGATCGCCTTGGCGAAAGCCGGGCGCTTCTCCGACGGGATCAGCTCGAACAAGTCGGCAATGTCGGCCGGGTGGAGCGGCTCGACCAGATCGTAGACCCGCCCGCTTTCGCCATCGTCGAGCGCATCGGAGACCTTGCGGACGAAGTCGGCCTTCAGCCGGTCCTCGCCGTCGAACCGGGCATGCTCCTCCACCGCCGGAAGCTCGGCCTCGCGGGACATCTCCTCGAGCTCGTCGGCGGCCATGGGCGCTCCTGTCGCGGGGATTGGCCTTGCGGCAATTCCATGGGTGACAACGCGCCTGTGTGCCCTATAGCGCCCCTACGCAACAGGAGATTTGCCATGGCCGACGACAAGCTCACCCTCACGCTCGACAGCGGAAATGGCAAAGGCGGCGACGTGGTGATCAAGCTGCGGCCCGACCTCGCGCCGGGCCATGTCGAGCGGATCACCGAGCTCGCCAAGGAAGGCTTCTACGACGGGGTGATCTTCCACCGCGTGATCGACGGCTTCATGGCCCAGGGCGGCGATCCCAACGGCACCGGCATGGGCGGTTCCTCCAAGCCCGATCTCCAGGCCGAGTTCAACGACGCGCCGCACGTGCGCGGCACCTGCTCGATGGCGCGCACCAACTATCCGCACAGCGCCAACAGCCAGTTTTTCATCTGCCTCGACGATGCGCGGTTCCTGGACGGGCAGTACACCGTGTGGGGCCAGGTCGAGAGCGGGATGGAGCATGTCGACGAGCTGCCCAAGGGCGAGCCGCCGCGCCAGCCGGGCAAGATCGTCAAGGCGACGGTGAGCTAACCCACAGCGCCCACGCCATCGCCACGCCCAGCGCTATGAACAGCGCGGCGGCGGCGTAGCGGATCCATTTGAGCGAGATGCGGCGCACCAGGCGCTCGCCCAGCAGCACCGCGGGCACGTTGGCCGCCAGCATGCCAAGGGTCGTGCCCGCCGTCACCAGCAGCGCGTCGTGATAGCGCGCGCCGAGCGCGATCGTCGCGACCTGGGTCTTGTCGCCGATCTCGACCACGAAGAAAGAAACCAGCGTGATCAGGAACGGGCCGCCCTTGCGGGTGCGCGGCTCCTCGTCGTCGTCGTCGAGCTTGTCCGGCACCAGGGTCCACAGGCCCATGACGATGAAGCCCGCCGCCACCGCGTAGCGGAACACCGGCCCATCGAGCCAGGCTGCCGCTTCCGAGCCGATGAAGGCCGCGACCAGATGGTTGGCGATCGTCGCGCACAGGATGCCGGCGATGATCGGCAACGGCCTGCGCAGCCGCGCGGCGAGCACGATCGCCAGCAGCATCGTCTTGTCGCCGATTTCGGCGAGCGCGACGATCGCGAAGGACGTGATGAAGGCGGCGAGCATGGGTGGGAGCGGGGGCTTTCATCTTTGGATCGCTCGGCCGCTCGGCGGCGTGCGCGGCGCCGCCTATGAACCGGATGGCGTATTGTAGGAAAGCGATTTCGTATGCGCCGCGCCCCGCACCGCGCGGCCACGCCCCTTCCATCGCAGCCCCGGCATCCAGCGGCGGCGCCAGCAGCCGTGCCGTCGGCTTGCCGGGTGCCCCGCCATCGCGGCGACGCAGGCTTGGAGGTACGCGCGGCTCTCGGCGGCCTTCGGAGAAATTCACGTCCGCCTTCAGTCGGCCGCCCGCCCGGGCCAGCCGCGCGGCGACTTCCTGAGCTCGGGCGGAGAGGATGGCTGCAATCAGAGGGGCGTTTGCTAAAGCCCCGCGTCCATCATCCAATCGTAGAAAATCCGCAGCGGCCGCTGCTCCAGTTCCTTCGGCCGGCAGACGAACCAGTAGGAATAAGGGCTTTCGACCCGCTGGTGGAACAGCTCGGCGAGGCGCCCTTCGCCGGCGCGGTTGAAGTGCTCGTCGTGCATGATCGCGATCCCGAGGCCTTGAGCTGCCGCTTCCAGCACGAGCTGACCGGAATCGTAGTGGTCGATGGCGGCCGGCTCGAGGTCTTCGAGCCCGAGCGCGCGCTTCCATGCCTCGAAGCTTTCGGGCAGCTCGGTGTGGAGCAGGAAGGTCTGCTTGTTGAGGGTTTCGAGCTCGGGCTGTTCGCCGATTTCCTGCACCAGCGCGGTGCTGGCGATCGCGTGGACCGTGTTGTGATCGATCTGCACCGCGTGGAAGCTGTCGTCGGGCTTCGTCGTCAGGATGATCGCCGCGTCGAGCGTGTCGCCCACGCGGGGGAGCAGGTTCGGCCCGGTGTCGATGTCGATGTGGAGGCGCGGGTACAGCCGGCGCAGCTCGGGCAGGCGCGGGAACAGCCGGCGGGTGCCGAACAGCGGCGCGACGCCGAGGTGCAGCCGGAGCAGCTGCAGGTTCTCCGATTGCCCGCCGACCGCGGCTGCGAGCGCTTCGAGGTGCGGGTTCACCGCCTCGTAGAACGCCTTGCCGTCATCGGTCAGCTTCATCGCCTGGTGCGCGCGGGTGAACAGCTTCTTGCCGACGAAGTCCTCCAGGCTCGTGACCCGGCGGGAGAGCGCGGACGGGCTGAGGCCGAGCTCCTGCGCGGCGGCGCGCGCCGAACCGAGGCGGACGATGCGCACGAACGCCTCGAGGGCGCGCAGCGGCGGCAGGCGGCGAGCGACCGGCACGTCCTATTCGTCGCCTTCCGGCGTCGGCTTGGGCGGGTGCAGCCGCAGGCGGGTGACGTGGGTTTCGTCGCCGCCGGTGACCTCGATCGTCCAGCCGCTCGAATGGACCAGCACCGCGCCGACTTCGGGGATCTGCCCGGCGAGCACGAACGCCAGGCCGCCCAACGTGCCGACGTCTTCCTCGACTTCGCCGAGACGCGGGTCGACCAGCTGGGCGACATCGTCGAGCTCGGCGCGCGCATCGGCATCCCACATGCCTTCGCCGATCGCGACGATCAGCTCTTCGGGCTCCTCGTCGTGCTCGTCCTCGATCTCGCCGACGATCTCCTCGACCAGGTCCTCGATGGTGATGATCCCGTCGACGCCCGAGTACTCGTTGACCACCACCGCCAGATGGGTGCGCTGCGCCCGCATATCGGCAAGCACGTCGAGCGCGTTGCGGGCTTGCGGTACATAAAGCGGCTGGCGCATCAGCGCGGTCCACTCCTCCGGCGGCTTTTCACCGGTCGCCAGGAACGGGAAGACGTCCTTGATGTGCATCATCCCGATCACCTCGTCGAGCGTGCCGCGGTAGACCGGAATGCGCGAATGTCCGTGTTCGGCGAACGTCGCGACGAGTTCGGTCCAGCTCGCGTCCGCGGCGATCGCGACGATCTCCCCGCGCGGGATCGCGACGTCGTCGGCATCGTGCTCGCTGAAGTGCAGCAGGTTGCGCAGCATCGTCAGCTCGACCGGCGATAAGTCGCCGTTCGCGCCCTGGGGCTCGCCCGCGGGATGCTCCTCCTGGTGTTCCTCGATCGCTTCCTCGAGCTGGGCGCGCAGCGACGGTTCGCCCTGGTCGCCTTCGAACAGCCGGCGGATCGAGTTCCAGACGCCGCGCCGACTGTCCCCGTCTCCGCTGGCGGAGTCGGCGGGCTTTCCGATTTCGGGCATGGCCCTTTCCTGTAATCCCCTAAGCGTTGCGGTCCCCATATGGGTCGGCAATCCCGATCAGCGCAAGCGCCTTTGTTTCGAGCGCCTCCATCGCCTCGGCTTCGGCCGACGATGTTTCGTGATCGTGACCGGCAAGGTGCAGCAGGCCGTGGACGATCAGGTGCGCGGCGTGGTGCTCCAGCGAAACGCCCCTTTCCACCGCTTCGCGTGCGCAGGTCTCATAGGCAAGGGCGATGTCGCCGAGCAGTTCGGGCGGGCCGTCGGCGGACAGGGCGAGCAGTGCGGCGCGCTCCAGCATCGGGAACGAGAGCACGTTGGTCGGCTTGTCCTTGCCGCGCCATTCGCGGTTAAGCGCGTGGATTTCGATGTCGGAAGTGAACAGCAGGCTCGCCGAAAGGCGCGGGTTGGCGAGCTCCGGCGCGACCTGCTGGGCAACCGTTGCGGCGCGCTCGGCAAGGTCTTCCCACGCGCCGCCGGGCCAGCCTTCTATGGCAACGTCGAGATGCATGGGTTTTCCTAGCCGTTCGGTTCGAGCGAAGTCGAGAATCGTTATGCTGGCGTAGCTCGACTACCTACGACGCGAATGGGGCGTTTTCAGGCGTCCTTTCCCTCGTACGCCTCGACGATCCGCCCGACGATCGGGTGGCGCACCACGTCGGCGGCGGTGAAGCGCGAAACCGCGATGCCCTGGATGCCCTCGAGCCGCCCCACCGCATCGTGCAGCCCGCTCATCCGGTCGCCGCCGGGGATGTCGACCTGCCGGGGATCGCCGCAGACCACCATCCGGCTGTTCTGGCCGAAGCGGGTGAGGAACATCTTCATCTGCTCGCGAGTGGTGTTCTGCGCCTCGTCGAGGATTACGAATGCGTCCGAAAGAGTGCGCCCGCGCATGAATGCGATCGGGGCGATCTCGATCTCGCCCGAAGCCAACCGCCGCTCGACCTGCTCGGGCGGCATGCAGTCGTAGAGCGCGTCGTACAGCGGACGCAGGTAGGGATCGACTTTCTCCTTCATGTCGCCCGGCAGGAAGCCGAGCCGCTCGCCGGCCTCGACCGCCGGGCGTGAAAGGATCAGGCGCTGGACGCTGCCGGTGATCAGCTGGCTGACCGCCTGGGCCACCGCGAGATAAGTCTTGCCGGTGCCGGCTGGCCCCAGCGCGAAGATGATGTCGTCCCTGGCGAGTGCCCGCATGTATTCGATCTGCGCGGCGGAGCGCGGCACGATCGTCTTCTTGCGGGTGCGGATCATGATCGGCGGGCGCTCGTCGCTCCCCGCGATGATGCCCTCGAGCGTCGGTTCGTTCGACATCGCGATCAACGATTCGACCATCCCGGGATCGATCTCCTGCCCCTGGAGCAGCCGCTGGTGCATCGCCTTCAGCACGTCGCGCGCCCGCGCGACCGCGTCTTCGGGGCCTTCGATCTGCACTTTGTTGCCGCGCGCGGCGATATAGACCCCGAGCCGGTTCTCGATCTGCACCAGGTTGGCGTCGAATTCCCCGAACAGCGCGCCGAGCATCGTCTGCTCCTCGAACCCGATCTCGGCCCGGGCGCGGCGGGCTGCCCCGCGACGATCCTCGGGATGGGTCGCCACCGCGTGATCGGCGGCGCGCGAAGCTTTGCGTGCCATGCGCTCCTTTCGTCGGCGCGGCCGCGGGGCCGGCTCCTCGAAAAGATAGGCGTTCCGCGCCCGCGCGCAAGCGTCCCCACGGCGAGCCGAGCGCACGGATCGGCGCTTTCCACAGGCGCGGCGCAACTTGTCGCCGCGCGGCGCGTTTATGGACGCAAGCTGTCTGGGCGGTTGCCGGACGGTTCAGACTGCGGGTCGCAGACTACGGGCCTCAGAAAAGCCCAATAAGACTGAGGAAAGGAACCACAGATGCGTAAACTGTTGCTGGCCGCGGCTGCGGCCACGGTGCTTGTCCCGAGCATGGTCTCGGCGCAGAGCGCCAGCGAAGTTCGCCACGATCAGCGCGAGGTCAACCAGGACAAGCGCAAGGTCAATCACGATGTGGCCCGCGGGAACTTCAACAAGGCGATCAAGGACCAGCGGGAAACCCGTGAAGACCAGCGCGAGCTGCGCAGCGACTGGAAGGATTATCGCAGGAGCCATCGCGACACGTTCCACCGCGCCGCCTTCCGCGGGCCGCGCGGATGGACCTATCGCCCGCTCCGGGTCGGCGCCAGCCTGGACCGGGCGTTCTGGGGCTCGTCCTACCGGATCAACAACTGGTCGACTTACCACCTGCCGCGGCCCGGCCGGAACCTGGCCTACGTCCGCTACGGCAACGACGTGTTGCTGGTGAACATTCGCACCGGCCGCGTGATCCAGGTGTTCAGCAGCTTCTTCTGGTAAGTCACGGAAACATAAGCGGCCTCGGCGCTTCGGCGCCGGGGCTTCCGCGCGTCAGGCCGCGTTGCGCAGCGCGAGCGCGCCGCCCAGCGAGTTCGGGCCCGCCGTCGCCAGTTCCAGCTCGACGATATCGCCGATCCGCGCATCCCCTTCGAAATGGACCGACTGCAGCCATGGCGACTTGCCGAGCCACTGGCCCGCAAGCTTGCCGTTGCGTTCGACCAGCACTTCGCAGCGCTTGCCGACGCAGGCGTGGTTGAACGCGAGCTGATCGCGGTTGAGCGCCGCCTGGAGCCGCTGCAACCGCTCGTCCATGACGTGTGCCGGGATTTGGCGGTCCATCGTCGCGGCCGGCGTTCCGGGACGCGGGGAATACTTGAAGCTGAATGCCTGGGCGTAACGGACCGTATCGACCAGGCGCAGCGTGTCCTCGAACTCCGCGTCGCTCTCGCCCGGAAAGCCGACGATGAAATCGCCCGAGATCGCGATGTCGGGCCGCGCCGCGCGGAAGCGTTCGATCAGCCGCAGATAGCTGTCGGCGGTGTGGCTGCGGTTCATCGCCTTCAGCACGCGGTTGCTGCCGCTCTGCACCGGCAGGTGAAGGAACGGCATCAGCTTGGGGACCTCGTCGTGCGCGGCGATCAGCCCGTCGGTGACGTCGTTGGGATGGCTGGTGGTGTAGCGGATGCGGGCGAGCCCCGGCAGCTCGGCGAGTTCGCGGATCAGCCCGTCGAACCCGGCCGCGCGGCCTTTGGCGTCTTCGCCTGTCCACGCGTTGACGTTCTGGCCGAGCAGCGTGATCTCTCTCGCGCCCGCCTCGACCAACAGGCGCGCTTCGTCGATCAACGCGCTGAACGGACGCGAGATTTCTGCCCCGCGGGTGTACGGCACCACGCAGTAGGTGCAGAACTTGTCGCACCCTTCCTGCACGGTCAGGAAAGCGCTCGGCCCTGCGCGCCGGCGGCGCGGCAAGGCGGCGAACTTGGCGTCCGCCGGCATGTCGGTATCCGCCGCGCGCTCGCCTTTGCCTGCGCGATCGAGCAGCTCTGGCAGCCGATGGTAGGCTTGCGGGCCGACCACCAGCGACACCGCCGGAGCGCGCGCCATGATCTCTTCGCCCTCGGCTTGGGCGACGCATCCCGCGACTGCGATCACCGGGGGCTTGTCGCCGCCCGCCTTCACCAGCCGGCCGATGTCGGAATAGACTTTCTCCGCCGCCTTCTCGCGGATGTGGCAGGTGTTGAGCACCACCAGATCGGCTTCCTCGCCATCCGGCGCGGGCGCGATGCCGCGCTCGGCCAGCAGCTCCGCCATGCGCTCGCCGTCGTAGACGTTCATCTGGCAGCCGAAGCTTTTGACCCGATAGGTCCGGGGAGGAGCGCTCTGTCGCATGGCGGCGGCATCTACGGGAAATGCGCAGCCGCGGGAAGGGCTAGCGGCGCAGCGCCTCGGCGATCGCCCGTTCCGCCGCGGCGGCGATGGTCTTGCGGTCGGCCAGCGCGGCGCCTTCCAGCGGCGGAAAGAAATGCAGCGTCAGCCGCACCGGCCGCACGCGTGCCAGGATCCGCAGGAAATTGGCCACGCCGTGCTCAGCGCCGACCCAGGCGATTTCGGGCGCGTCGGCATAAGCGAGCAGCACCGGTTGCACCGCGACGCCGCGCGGCAGCGCCTCGGCCGCGGCCAGCAGCGAGCTCTTGAACGGCAGCAGCGCGGCCCCGTCGCTGGTGGTGCCTTCGGGAAAGATCGTCAGCGCGCCGGTGCCGGCGATCGCGGCGCGTACCTGCTCGACCTGCCCGGCCACGCTCGCCCGATCATGCCGGGCGACGAACACCGTGTCGTTCATTGCGCACAAGTGGCGAACCAGGGCGATTTCGGCGAGGCCGCTGTGGCCGACGAACGCGGTACCGGTCGCGCGCGCCAGCGCCGGAATGTCGAGCCAGCTCACATGATTGGCGATCAGCAGCGCGCCGGGGCGCGGCTCGCCGCGGATCGTCAGGCGCAGCCCCGCGATCAGGCCGACCCCGGCGAGGAATACGCGCGGCCACCGGCGCGACAGGCCCAGCAGGCGCCAGAGATAGTAGAACGGCAGGCAGAGCACGAGCAGCACCGCCATCAGCGCGATGCGCGCCGCGATCAGCGGCCAGGCGATGACGGAAATGCGCTGCGGCGGCCCGGAAGCGCCGGTTGCGGCCGGCAAGCGGGCGCTACTCTTCGCGGCCGAGCCGGACGCCGTAGAGCTCCATCCGGTGGTCGACCAGGCGATAGCCGAGCTTTTCGGCGATCACCCGCTGCAGCGCCTCGAGCTCGGGATCGACGAATTCGACCACTTTGCCGCTTTCCACGTCGATCAGGTGATCGTGGTGCGCCTCGGGCGCCGCTTCATAGCGCGCGCGGCCGTCTCCGAAATCGTGGCGGTCGAGGATCCCCGCCTCTTCGAACAGCCGGACCGTGCGATAGACGGTGGCGATCGAGATGCCCGGATCGATCGCGGCGGCGCGCTTGTGCAGCAGTTCGACGTCGGGGTGGTCCTCGCTCTCGGACAGGACTTTGGCGATCACCCGCCGCTGCTCGGTGATCCGCAAGCCCCGCTCGGCGCACAACGCCTCGATGTCGATCGGTTGCGTCAAGGCAAACCCCGAATGAAAAACGCCCCGCCACTTGTAGTGGGACGGGGCGCTTTTTCAACCTTGCGCGAAGCGCGCGGCTTATTCGGCAGTCTTTTTCCGGCGCCCGCGCTTCTGGCCGGGCTTGCGGCCCAGGCCGATCTTCTTCGCAAGGTCGCGGCGCTTTTCCGCGTAGTTCGGCGCGACCATCGGATAGTCCGCGGGCAGATTCCAGCGCTGGCGGTATTCGTCGGTGCTGAAGCCGTGATCGGTCGAGAGATGGCGCTTGAGCATCTTCATCTTCTTGCCGCAATCGAGACAGACCACATGGTCCGGCTTGACCGACGAGCGCACCGACACCGCAGGCTCTGGCGGGGGTGCCGCTTCGGCGGTGTTCTGGCCGAGCTTGGAGAGCGCACCGAATACTTTTTCGATCAGTGCGGGCACGTCGTCGACCGAAACGCTGTTGTTGCTCACGTGGGCTGCGACTACGTCGGAAGTCAGCGTGATAAGCGTCTCGGTCATGTCTTGATCGGTGGTTTCCATTTAATCCTCGATTGGCCGGCGCGACCGGCATACTCTAAGCAGCACACATGGCTTTTCTGGGGGAGAACCCGCGACTAGCACCAATAGTTCCCCCGTTTCAAGTGCAACAATTAGCCTTGATAAGAATTGCCGCCGTTCCGCTTCGGTTTAATTGGGCGAGCTAGATTTCGCGGGCGAAGGTGATCGCGTCGATGCCGCGGATTGCGCCGCGATTGTAGTAGCTTCGCCTCCGCCCGACCGGCGCGAAGCCGTGCTCCAAATAGAGCGCCTCGGCCGGATTGCCTTCGCGCATTTCGAGAAATACGCGCCGCACTCCGCGCAGCTTCGCATCGGCGATGAAACGCTCGATCAGCGCGCCTGCGATTCCGCGCCGACGGGATTCGGGCCGCACCGCGATCAGCAGCAGTTCCTCCTCGTCGATCGCGCGGCGCGAGAGCAGGAAGCCCGCGGCGGGTTCGCCCTCGGCCGGCGGAGCGCCGTCGGCACCGAGCAGCAGGTAATGGGTGTTGCCCGCGACCAGCGCGTCGCCGACCTGCCGCCGGTTCCACGCTTCGCCATAGGCGGGGTCGAAGGAGCGCTGCATCACCTCCATGATCCGGTCGATGGCGTCCCCCGCTATGCCGCTCATGCCGCGGCCTCGGGCAGGCGCGCATCGGGCGGTCGGCCGTAGAGCGGCGCCAGATCGGCGGTCAGCAGCGCGCGCGGGATCAGCGGAAACTTGCGCGCGTCGGGAAGAGCCTCGACCGCCGTCGCGCCCGGCCCGAGCAAGGCCACGAGCTCGTTGGCCCGGCTTCCGGCGATCACCCGATGGGGTGCGGTGCGCGCGGCCTCGCCCGGCGCGAGCGACAGCAGGTGGCGTTCGGGCATGCCGTCAGGGCCGAAATCCTGCACGAACCATTCGCCGTGCCCGCCGTTCATGCACACGCCCATCGGCCCCGAATGGCTTTCGCGCGCCATCGCGGCAACCAGTGCGAGCGTAGGGTAGCCGAGCACTTCGGCCTTCCACGCCAGCCCTAGCGCCCGCGCCGCGGCAAGCCCGATCCGCACCCCGGTGAAGCTGCCCGGCCCGAGCGACACCGCGATCCTGCCGGCGCGGCCGCGCTCGGGAAGCTGGGCGATCATCGGCACCAGCTGCTCGGCATGGCCCCGCCCGAGCACGCGGCATTCGCCGGCCATGAGGTTGCCGCCTTCGAACAGGGCGACCGAACAGGCCTCGGTGGCGCAATCGATGGCGAGCGTACGCATTGCGCGGAGGATTAGCGCGTCAGACGATGCGATTGAAGGTGTCGAAATCGGGCCGTGGGCTGCGCTCGAAGATGCTTGCCGGGTCGCCGTAGCCGAGCGTCGAGATGAAATTGGATGTCCAACCGGGCTGCTCGGCAAGGAATGCCCGGTCGACCTCGGCGTGGTTGAAGCCCGACATCGGCCCGGTGTCGAGCCCGAGCGCGCGCGCCGCGAGGATGAAATAGGCGCCCTGCAGGCTCGAATTGCGGAATGCCGAGGTCTTGCGCAGCTCGGCCTTGTCGTCGCCGGCGAACCAGCTGCGCGCGTCGACGTGCGGGAACAGCCACGGCAGCTGCTCGTGAAATTCCCGGTCCATCGCAACGATCACGCTGACCGGGGCCTGGAGGATTTTCGGGCCGTTCTTTTCCGAGGCGCAAGCCGCGAGCTTCTGCTTGGCTTCGTCGGTCACGCACCACACCAGCCGCGCGGGAAGCTGGTTGGCCGACGTCGGCCCCATCTTCATCAGCTCCCAGATCGCGTGGAGCTGCGCGGTCGAAACCGGCTTGTCGAGATAGCCGTTGTAGGTCCGCGCGGTGCGGAACAACTGGTCGAGCGCGGCGTCCGAAAGCGGCCCGGCCATGTCAGGCGGCGCGCACTTCGGTCACTTCGGGGACGTAGTGCTTGAGCAGGCTCTCGATCCCGTGCTTCAAGGTAGCGGTCGAGGACGGGCAGCCCGAGCACGCGCCTTGCATCGCGAGATAGACCACGCCGTCGCGATAGCCGCGATAGCGGATGTCGCCACCGTCGCCGGCCACCGCCGGGCGCACGCGGGTTTCGATCAGATCGAGGATCTGTTCGACGATCTCGGCATCGGCGGGATCGTCGGCCACTGCCTCTTCCTCCGGCGGAACCTGGATCGCGCCCGCGCTGCCGGGCGCGAACAGCGGCGCCTGGCTGATGAAATGATCGAGCAGCAGCGACACGACCTGCGGCTTCAGCACCGCCCAGTCGACGCCGGGCGCGGCAGTGACCGAAACGAAATCGCGCCCGAAGAACACGTTGGTAACCTCGCCGGTGCCGAACAGCGCATCGGCCAGCGGCGACGCCTCGGCCTCTTCGGGGGAGGCGAATTCGCGGGTACCGGCGGCCATCACTTGCTGCCCTGGAAGGAACTTGAGCGCGGCCGGGTTCGGGGTCGGTTCGGTTTCGATGAACATGGGCGGAGATGTAGGTTGGGGAACGGGCGGGTCAAGCAACACATTGTTGGGAGACATTCACTATCCCTTCATCCCCTGCATCCGTATAGGGCGACCATGAACTCCACTTCCCGCCCCGCGCGGATCCTCGCCCTTTTCCTTTCGTTTCTGCTGCTCGCCGGGCCGGCGGCGCAGGCGCAGAATGCGCCGCTGCCGCTGCCCGCGCCGACCACGCTCGAGCCCACCGACCCGTGGCTCTACCGCGGTTCCGACATCCCGCAGGACAAGGAATGGCTGTTCGGCGAGCTGAAGAACGGGCTGCGCTATGCGGTGCGGCGCAACGGGGTTCCGCCGGGCCAGGTTTCGATCCGCATCCGCGTCGATGTCGGTTCGCTGTACGAAAAGCCGCAGGAAGCGGGCTATGCTCACCTGATCGAGCACCTGACTTTCCGCGAATCCAAGTACCTCAAGAACGCCGAGGCGATCCCGGTGTGGCAGCGGCTCGGCGCGACCTTCGGCAGCGACACCAACGCGCAGACCACCCCGACCGAGACCTCGTTCAAGATCGACTTGCCCGACGCCGATCCGGCCAAGCTCGAGGAAGGCATCAAGCTGCTTTCGGGCATGATCCGCGAGCCGGCGCTGAGCGACGCCAACATCGCCACCGAAGTGCCGATCGTGCTCGCCGAAGGCCGCGAAAGCGAGGGCCCCGGGCGGCGCGTGCTCGACGCGACGCGCGAGCTCTACTTCAAGGGCCAATTGATCGCCGAGCATCCGCCGATCGGCACGCCCGAGACGCTCAAGGCCGCGACCAGCGCCAGCATCCGCGCGTTTCACCAGCGCTGGTATCGCCCCGAGAACACGCTGATCGTGATCGCCGGCGACGGGCCGCCGGAGAGCTTCGCTTCGCTGATCGAGCGCTATTTCGGCGATTGGCAAGTCCCCGGGCCGCACACCCCGCAGCCCGATTTCGGCGCGCCGAAAGCGCCGGCGGGCGCCGATCCGAACCACCCCGTGGGCGAAACGCAAGTGCTGGTCGAACCCGACCTGCCGCGCGCGGTGACCTGGGCGGTGCTGCGCCCCTGGCACCAGGTGACCGACAATATCGAATACAACCGCGGGCTGATGCTCGACCAGGTGGCGCTGGCGATCATCAACCGCCGGCTCGAAAGCAAGGCGCGCGCGGGTGGCAGCTTCCTCGCCGCGGGGATCGACACCGACAAAGTCAGCCGCTCGGCCGACGGGACGTTCGTGACGATCACCCCGCTGGGCGCCGACTGGAAGAAGTCGGTCGCCGACGTGCGCGCGGTGATCGCCGACGCGCTCGCCACGCCGCCCAGCGAAGCGGAGATCGCGCGCGAGCTCGCCGAGATCGACGTCGCCTATGCGAACCAGGTCGAGCAACAGGTCAACCAGGCGGGTTCGAAGCTGGCAGACGACATGGTCCAGGCGGTCGACATCCGCGAAACGGTGGCCTCGCCCGAAACGGTGCTCGCGGTGTTTCGCGGCATGCGCGACCGGTTCACCCCCGACGCGGTGTTCGCGCACACGAAGTCGCTGTTCAAAGGCACCGTCGAGCGGGCGATGTACGTGACCCCCAAGGCAGGCGAGGCGAGCGCGGCGGACCTCAAGCAGGCGCTGCTCGCGCCGGTCAAGCCAGACGGCAGCGCGCGCCTTGCCGCCAAATCGATCGATTTCGCCGATCTCCCCGCAATCGGCGCGCCGCAGCAGCCGGTCGCCTCGCACCCGGTCGGCATTCGCGACATCGAGCAGCTCGATTTCCCGAACGGCGTGAAGGCGATGATCTGGAAGACCACCTTCGAGCCCGGGCGGATCACCGTGCGGGTGCGTTTCGGTGCCGGCTACCGCGCGTTCAAGCCGGAGGACGCGCCGTACATCTCGCTGGGCCAGATGGCGCTGCTGCCTTCGGGCATCGGCCAGCTCGGCCCCGACGATCTCGACCGGCTCGCCACCGGGCGCAAGCTGGGCTTCGATTTCGGGATCGAGGACGGCGTGTTCACGATGGAGGGCGAGACCCGCCCCGCCGACGTCGACGGACAGATCTACCTGTTCGCGGCTAAGCTCGCCAATCCCGGGTGGGACCCGAACCCGGTGCTGCGCGCCAAAGCCGCGGCGCAGCTCGGCTACGAGAGCCTTTCGGCCAACCCGATGGGGGTGCTCAACCGCGACCTTCAGTGGCTGCTGAGCAACCGCGATCCGCGCTATGCGACGCCCACTCCGGCGCAGCTCGACGCGGCGACGCCGGAAGGGTTCCGCAAGGTGTGGGAGCCGCTGCTCAAGCAGGGTCCGATCGAAGTGATGGTGTTCGGCGACATCGACGAGCAGGGGACAATCGCGACCCTTTCCAAGACTTTCGGCGCGCTGCCCGCGCGCACTCCGATCCCCCCGCAGGTGCTCGCCCGGGGGATCGCCTTCCCCGGGCCGCAGGACGCGCCGCTGGTGCTGCACCATCGCGGCGACAAGGACCAGGCCGCGGCGGTGGTGGCGTGGCCGACGGGCGGCGGGGTTGCCGGGCTGCCCGAATCCCGGCGCCTGGAACTGCTCGGCCAGATCTTCTCCAACCGGCTGCTCGACGCGATGCGCGAGAAAGCGGGCGCGAGCTATTCGCCGCAAGTCGGCTCGACCTGGCCCGAAGACCTCGACAGCGGCGGGCGGATCGTCGCGATCGCGCAGATGCCGCCGGGCGAAGTGCCCGAATTCTTCGCCGCGGCCGATCGCATCGCGAGCGATCTGGCGACGAAGGGGCCGAGTGCGGACGAACTCAATCGGGTCACCGAGCCGATGCGCAACCTGATCAGCCGTGCGCTTTCCGGGCACCGGTTCTGGATGAGCCTGCTGGAAGGCGCGACCTCGGATCCGCGACGGATCGATGCGCTGCGCAGCCTGATGACCGATTACACCGCGGCGACGCCTGAGGACATCAGGCGCCTTGCGCAGACTTATCTCGCCTCACGCAAGGGCTGGCGGGCGGCGGTGATTCCGGAAGGCCAGCAGCTCGCCGCCGCGGCCCCGCCGGCGGCAGCTCGGGCGGCCCAATAGCGGCATTTCCAGGCGGATTTGGTAGCCAAAGCAACCTTTGCAATTTCAGGGCCAAAGGCCTAAAGGCCCCGCCTTTCCGGAAATCGCGAGACGAGAAGTGGCACAGAACTGGACCCCTGACGGTTGGAAGCAGCTCGAGGCGCGGCATCTGCCCGTCTACGACGATCCCGCCGCGCTGGACGCAGCGGAAGAGACGCTGTCGCGGTTCCCGCCGCTGGTGTTCGCAGGCGAGGCGCGTGCGCTGAAGCAGGAGCTGGCCGAAGTCGGCCACGGTCGCGGCTTCCTGCTGCAGGGCGGGGACTGCGCCGAAAGCTTCGCCGAGTTCCACCCGAACAACATCCGCGATACGTTCCGCGTACTGCTGCAGATGGCCGCGGTGATGATCTTCGCCAGCAAGCAGCCGGTGGTGAAGCTGGGCCGCATGGCCGGGCAGTTCGCCAAGCCGCGCAGCGCGCCGACCGAGACCGTCGACGGCGTTACCCTGCCGAGCTACCTCGGCGACATCATCAACGGGATCGAGTTCGATGCCGAAAAGCGGGTCAACGATCCGCAGCGGATGATCCGCGCCTACAGCCAGTCCGCGGCGACGCTGAACCTTTTGCGCGCGTTCGCCGGGGGCGGTTATGCCAACTTGCGCCAGGTCCACAAATGGACGCTCGATTTCATGGGCCGCAGCCCGTGGGCGGACAAGTTCAAGGACATCGCCGACCGGATCGGCGAGGCGCTCGACTTCATGGAAGCCTGCGGGATCGATCCCGAGCACGCGCCGCAGCTGAAGAGCGCGAGCTTCTACACCAGCCACGAGGCGCTGCTGCTGCCCTACGAGCAGGCGCTGACCCGGCAGGATTCCTTGACCGGCGACTGGTACGATACCAGCGCGCACTTCCTGTGGATCGGCGACCGCACCCGCTTCGAGGGCTCGGCGCACGTCGAGTTCCTGCGCGGGGTCGGCAACCCGATCGGCATGAAGTGCGGGCCCAGCCTCGAGCCCGACGCATTGCTGCGGATGCTCGACACGCTCAACCCCGCGCGCGAGCACGGGCGGATGACGCTGATCACCCGCTTCGGCCACGACAAAGTCGAGGCCGGACTGCCCCGCCTGGTGCGCGCGGTGAAGCGCGAAGGCCACCCGGTGGTATGGAGCTGCGATCCGATGCACGGCAACGTGATCAAAGCCGAAAGCGGGCTCAAGACGCGGCCATTCGACCGCATCCTGGGCGAAGTGAAAGGCTTCTTCGCAGTGCACCGGGCCGAAGGGACCCATGCGGGCGGCGTGCACATCGAGATGACCGGCCAGGACGTCACCGAATGCACCGGCGGCGCGGTGGCGATCACCGACGAGGCATTGACCAGCCGCTATCGCACCCACTGCGATCCGCGGCTCAACGCCGCGCAATCGCTGGAGCTCGCGTTCCTGCTGGCCGAGATGCTCAATCTCGAGGCCCAGCACCGTCAGGCTCACGCCGCCTGAGCGAAACCGGTCGACTAAGGGGATTCCCCTAGGACGAACCTTCCGCGGCTTTCACGTGCGTGCGCATATCTCCGCCAATCGGAGGAGTGCGCGGTTGCCGCCATTACGGAAATACGGGTTTCCTGCCCTTGTCGGGTTGTCGTGGTGGGCGATCGCCAGCCTGACGATCGTGCTGCACAACCGCACCGGCATGCAGATCCTGCTGTGGCTGCCGAGCGCGGTGGCGGTGGGGGCGCTTTACTTTGGCTGGCGCCGCCGGCGCCTGGCCACCCTCGGCGCGCTCGGCGTGGGCGGCGTGGTGGTCGGCCTGTCTCAGGGCAACAACCTGTTGTGGGCGCTGGCGTTTGCGGGGGCGCACTTGGCCGGTGCGGTGGTGACGGCGCGGCTCGGTCGTCAGGTGCTGGGCGGTCGGCGGCTGGAACGGCTGAGCCTCAAGCAGATGATCGGGCTGCTGCTCGCGGCGATGGCCGGCGCGGCGGTCAGTGGCGTTGCGATGCTCCCATGGGTTCCCCCGCCGCTGTTCGAGCGCTCGCTCGGCGGGATGCTGGCTGAAGTGCTGGCGGTGACCGTTGGCTTCCCGGTGATGTGCTACGTGCGCAGCTGGGCGCCGGGCGCGCTGTTCCCCACCCGCCGCCCGGCGTGGTTCCTGACGACGGTCGCCGCGCTGTTCGTGCTGGCTTATCTGGTGATGGCGGAGCGCGGGTTCCTGCTCGGCCCACTAATGCTGGCCGGGCTCGCGCTGGCGGTGGTGCGCTACGAACAACTGGGCGCGACCGCCGCAGTGCTGGCATTCGGCCTCGCCGCGATGGTTCACTCGATTGGCGGCGGTCCGCCCGCCGCGTTCATCGCGTTGCCGCGGCTCGAGGACGGGCTGATGCTGCAGGCCGACATGCTGCTGATGCTCGCGACCGCGGTGCCGATCGCCACGCTGCTGATGACCAACGGGCGCATCTCGAACATTCTCCGCCGCCGCAATGGCGCCTTGCGCGAGAACATCCGGCTGCTGCGGATGACCGAGGACATCGCGCGGATCGGCCGCTGGCGCTATTATCCGAAGACGCGCACCCAGGACTGGTCGCGCGAGATGTTCCATATCAACGGGCTCGACCCCGCGATGGGACGCGACCCGGGCGATATCCGCCACTTGCTGCCCGACGGGGGCGCGGAGCTGTTCGGCAACCTGTTGCACCACGCGCGCGACCGGGCACAATACCGCTTCGAATACCGCATCCGCACCCCGCAACGCGACGAGCGCATCCTGAAGCTTCAGGGCCGAAACGAATTCGACGAGAAGGGCGAGCTCGTCTGCATGTTCGGGGTGGTGATCGATGTCACCGATCATCGCCAGCGGCAGGACCAGCTGGACCGGGAGCGTACCCGCGCGATGCGCCTCGCGGCCGAGGCGCAGCATCTCGCGCAGACCGACGCGCTGACCGGGCTCGCCAACCGTCGCCGCAGCATCGAGCAGCTCGAAAAGTGCATCGCGATGTGCGACGGCAAGAGCCATTCGCTGGCCGTGATCGTGTTCGACATCGACCATTTCAAGCACGTCAACGACCGCTACGGCCATCAGGCCGGCGACCAGGTGCTGGTGCGGGTTGCCGAGATCCTGCGCGGCGAGGCGCGGGCAAGCGACTTGATCGGCCGCATGGGCGGCGAGGAATTTCTCTGGCTGCTGCCGGAGGCCGGCGAGCCGGTCGCGCGCGCCGCCGCCATGCGCCTGCGCGCCGCGATCGAGGCCAAGAGCGGCGAAGGCGGCGGCCCTGCCGTGACCGCGAGCATCGGCTACGCGCTGTGGCAGGACGGCGACAAGCCCAGCGGCCTCCTCGCCCGGGCGGACAAAGCGCTCTACGCCGCCAAGGAAGCCGGCCGCAACAAAGTCCAACGGGCGGCTTGAGCGGGCCACGGAATTTTACCTGGATGTAGAGAAGGAATTTATTCCGCCGAGTTCCTGCCGGGCCAACAGAAAACCGCAGAAAACCGCCAGATACTTCACGCCAATGGTGCGCGGGAAAGGTTAAATTTACCCCGCCGAGTGGCAGGAATTTAACTCGCGCGCAGGTAGGTCGGGCTCCAATGGGAGACCCGCGTCTTTGCAGTACGATCTGACCGTCCGACAACAGTGCCTGGCGGCGCTTGCGTGGGTGGCCTTGGCCGCCCTGTCGCTGACCGCGTCGGTCTACGGCAAGGTCGTGGTGCTGATCTGGTGGCCCAACGGCATCGCGGTCGGCGTGTTGATGCTGCTGCCGCGCAGGAAATGGCCGCTGTTCATCGCGCTCGCCGGATTGGGCGGGGCGTTCAACAACTGGCTGTTCGGCGCCGGCGTGTTCGACGCGTTCGCGATGGCGCTCGCCAACTGGGTGGAAGCTGCGATCGCGGCCGACCTGGCCAAGCGGGTCATTCGCCGGAAGCAGCGCCGGCTGCTGTCGGTGCAGCAAATGTTCGGCCTGGTCGGCGCGGCGGCGGCCGGCGCGGGGGCGAGCACCGCGATTATGGCACTGTCGCAAGCCGAGGTGATGACTTGGTACGCTGCCGCCTGGTGGTTCGTAACCGTGATGCTCGGCACGCTCGTGTCGACGCCGCTGGCGCTCGCCGCGATCGACAAGCTGCTCAAGGGCGGCAAGCTCGGCAGGCTGCTGGGGGTCAAGCGCAGCCGGGCAACTGAACTCGCGCTGATCGGCTGCCTGATGTTCCTTGTTTCGCTGTGCGTGTTGCACGAAACCCACGTGCCGCTCTTGTTCCTGACGATGTCGCTGACGATCCTCGCCGTCAGCCGTCACGGGCACTTCGGCGCCACCGTGTGCGTGCTTGCGTTCAGCATGGCGGCATCGGTGATCAGCTACGGCGGCCACGATCCGGCATTGTTCCTGCGGGCCGACCAGCGGCTCGCCGGGCTGCTGCTGCTGCAGATTTACATGATCGCGCTGTTGGCGACGTCGGTGCCGCTCGCCGCGCTGCTGATGGCGCACGACCGGCTGGCGCTGCGGCTCAAGGCCCGCAATGCCAAGATGCACGAGAATCTCACCTGGCTCGGGATGGCGGAGGAAGTGGCGCGCATCGGGCGCTGGCGCTACGATCCGGCAACCGACAAGCAGGACTGGTCGCGCCAGTTGTTCCTGATCAACGGGATCCACAGCCCGCGCGGCGGCGATCCCGGCGACGTCAAGCACATGCTGCCCGACGGCGGCAAGGAGCTGTGGGGCCTGCTCAAGCACCATGCGCAGGACCGCGCGCGCTACAGCTTCGAATTTCGCGTCCGCACCCCGCAGGGCGACGAGCGCATCCTCAAGATGCACGCGACCAACGAGTTCGACGAGGGTGGCGAACTCAAATCGCGTTTCGGGGTGGTGATCGACGTTACCGAGCACCATCAGCGGCAGGACGCGCTCGACAAGGAGCGCACCCGGGCGATGCGGCTCGCGGCCGAGGCGCAATACCTCGCGCATACCGATCCGCTGACCGGGCTCGCCAACCGCCGCCGCACGATCACCCAGCTAGACAAGTTCATCGCCCGTTGCGAGGTCGAGGACAGGAAGCTCGCGCTGATCGCGTTCGACATCGATCATTTCAAGCAGGTCAACGACACCCACGGCCACCAGACCGGCGACGACGTGCTGGTGCGGGTGGCCGACATCGCCCGCGGCGAAGTGCGCGCGAGCGATCTGATCGGCCGGATGGGCGGCGAGGAATTCGTGTGGATGCTGCCCGATGCCTCGCTCGACGAAACCGCGAACGCGGCCGAGCGGCTGCGTCGCGCGATCGAGAACGACAGCGGCAAGGGCGGCCTGCCGACCGTCACCGCCAGCATCGGCTATGCGCTGTGGCAGCCGGGCGACGATGCCGGCGGGCTGCTCGCCCGCGCCGACGTCGCGCTCTACGAAGCCAAGGGCGCCGGCCGCAACCAGGTACAGAAGGCGGCCTGACGCAGTTCATGCGCAAATCCCGGTCCGGGTGTGGCAGGGGCACCCGGCACGCCCTATATTCGCACCATGGACCTCCATAGCCTCTGGATCCACTTCACCGGCTTGATCGCCGCCTTGCCTCGTTCGGGCCTGCTGATCGCCACCGTGGTTGCGGTGCTGGTGGGCGCGCTGGGTTCGGCGCTGGTGCGCCCGGTGCCGGTGGTCGGGCGGCTGCTCCGCGGCGTGTCGACACTCGCGCTCGCCGGCATCCTGATGCTCGTCGTGCTGCAGATCTCGCGCCTCGATCCGCGCTTCGAGATGGCGATCCCCGAGCTTGGCCTGCCCGAGCAGCAGGTCGCCGGAGCCGAAACGCGGGTACCGCTGGCGCCCGACGGCCACTTCTGGGTCCGCGCGCGGGTCAATGGGGTGCCAGCCGCGTTCCTGATCGACACCGGCGCGTCGATCACCACGCTCAACCCCGATACCGCGCAAGCGGCCGGTCTCGAGCCGCGCGCGGGCGGGATCCCGATCATGATGCAGACGGCCAACGGCGCGGCGCCCGCGCGGATCGCCACGATCGACACCTTACGGTTCGGCAACGTCGAGGCGCGCGGGCTCGACGCGGCGATCGCGCCCGGCCTCGGGCCGACCAACGTGATCGGAATGAACCTGCTCAGCCGGCTCGCCTCGTGGCGGGTCGAGAACAACACGATGTACTTGATGCCGCACCATCCGCAGCCCGCGGTCGAGGCTGACGCGCATTGACGTAGCCGGGCGCGCTGGCCACTCTCCCGCGACAAGATCGGGAGAGCTTCACACCATGGCGAGCAAGCCAGCCCCGGCGGGCAGCCGGTTCGACGTCGCCGCGTTCATCGATGCGCGCCCGATCGGTTGGCGCGAGATCGCCACGCTGGTGATCTGCACGGTCGCGTTGTTCCTCGACAGCTTCGACGTGTTCTTCGTCGGCAAGCTCGCCCCGGCGATCGCGCACGGTTTCGGCCAGGCGCCGGTCGCGATGAAGAACGTGTTCGTCTGGCAGCAGGCGGGAATGGCGCTCGGCGCGTTCATCCTGCCCCCGCTCGCCGACCGGATCGGACGCAAGACGGTGTTGATGCTGTGCGCCGCGGTGTTCGGCACGCTTACGATCGGCGCGCTGTGGGTGCCGTCGTTGGGCTGGCTCGCGGCGGTGCGCGGCGTGTCGGGCATATTCCTTGCCGCGATGCTGCCGGTCGGCTTGGCGCTGATCTCGGAAGCGACGCCCAAGCGCCGCCGGGCGACGTTCCTGGCGATCGCGCTGATCGGCTTTTCGGCAGGCAATGCGGCGTCGAGCTTCGTCGCCGGCTGGCTGCTGGTGCCGTTCGGCTGGCAGGTGGGCTTCTGGCTCGCAGGCATCCTGCCGCTCGCCACGCTGCCGCTGCTGCTGATCATCCCCGAATCGCTCGCCTTTCGCGTCACGCGCAATCCCGCCGACCACCGCATCCCGGCGACGATCCTGGCGATCGAACCATCGGCCCCGATCCACGGCGGCGAGGTGTTCCACCTCGGCAACGCCGCACCGCCGGCCAAGGGCGGCCCGCTGGCGCTGCTCTCGCGCCGCTACCTCGCGCAGACCCTGTTGCTGTGGCTCGCGTGTTTCCTCGCGCTCGGCAACATCGCCCTGCTGTCGAGCTGGATGACGTCTTACTTCAACCAGCTCGCGGGCATTCCGGTGCAGGATTTCGCGCGATTCGACCTGATCGCGTTCTCGGGCGGGATCGTCGGCACCCTGACGATCGGCTGGCTCATGGACCGGATCCATCCATACTGGCTGATCGCGGCCTATTTCGTGCTCGACGCGATCGCGATCGCGGCGCTCGGCGTCGCGCCGTTCGGCACCGCGGGGTTCCTCGTCGCGCTGATTGCCTGGAACGTCGCGCAGATCGGCGGACAGACGGGGATCAACACCCTGGCGACGCTCGGCTACCCGCCGGAGATGCGCTCGAGCGGATTCGGCTGGGCAAGCGGGCTGGGGCGCATCGGCGGAATTGTGTTCCCGTGGTTCGGCAGCAAGGCGCTCGCCGCGATGCTGCCGTTGTCGACGATCATGCTGGTGGTCGCACTGCCGGCGGTCGCGGTGGCGTTGCTGATCGTGCTGCTGGGCTTCGTATCCCCGCGCAAGCCGGCTTGAGCGCGGAGAGTAGATAAGGGGGCGGACAAGTCGCAGACGCTGGATGCCCGTCGGTCTGCAACCCCCTCTTGTGTCCACCCCCGGACCCCTCCCCAGGGGCCCTTTCCGTCGTTTCCGACCGCGACCTTGTCAGCCGGGCGGCAATGCTGTCTAACGCCGCCTCTTGCGTGGGGAGCGCAAACAGGCCATCCCTCGGTGAATATGAATACGGATTCTCATTTACCCGTCAAGCGCGCATTGCCGCTGGGCGAACGGGATTTACCCGAACCGCGGCAGGAGCGGAGCCGGGAAACCGCGGGCAAGTTCATTGCCGCGGCGATGGACCTGCTGCGCCAGAAGACGTTCGGCGAGCTGTCGGTGGCCGAGCTCGCGAGCGCCGCAGGCCGTTCGGTAGGGGTCTTCTACCAGCGGTTCGGCAGCAAGGACGATTTCCTCGACGTGCTGCTTACGGCTTTCTTCGAAAGTTCCTTTTCCTGGCGCTCGGAAATTACTGTTGACGGCAACTCGGTCCGGGTATTTTCCGCCTTCTTAGAACGCGGTTTTGAGGAGCTGCGGAGCAACCGCAATCTGTGGCACGCCGCGCTCGAGCGGTCGGCGCTCGAGCCCGATTTCTGGGGCAAGTACGGCCGTTATCGCGAGGAAGCGGTGGTTTTCACGCGCAATGCGATCGAGAAGGCACTTGGCAGGCCTCTCGGAAAGGAGGAACGCCGCCGCCTGGCGCTTGCCAGCCAAGTCTTCAATAGCGTGATCAACAATTCGATCATCAACGGACCGGGGCCGCTGCTGATCGAGAACGACGACTATTTCCCCGAACTGAAGAAGATCGTGCTCGAAATCGCGAAGTTGCCCGGATAGCCCCGTTCAGCTCGGCGGAAGCTGCACCAGCTCGAGCTCGTGGCCGTCGGGATCGCGCAGCATCGCGAACTTCACCGGACCCATTTCGGAAACGGGAACGACCTGCGTTGCGCCCGCCGCGATGAGCCGGGCAAACGATTCCTCGATATCATCGGTCATCAAGCCGACCGGGCCGTGGCCCGGCCCCGGTGTGACGTCGCGGCCGTCCTTGTACCAGACCAGCAGCAGGCTCGGCCCGCCGTGCTGCCCGGGCAGCTGTATGATGTGCTCGACGAAATCGGCCTCGTCGAAAGTCTGAGTCACCGCAAAACCCAAGCTTTCGCGATAGAACGCGAGCGCCCTCGCCATGTCGGGCGTGTTGAGCTTGAAGAAGTTCAATTTGACCGAAGGGGAGGGCATCCGGTTCCTTTCGTTGGCTATGCGCGAAGGGCAAGCAGGGTTGCGCCGGCTGCGATCAAACCGACCCCGAGCCAGCCGCGCGCGGGCAGTTGCTCGCCGAGAAACACTGCACCGAAGATCGCCACCAGCACCACGCTGAGCTTGTCGACCGGGGCGACCTGCGCCGCCTCGCCTAGGCTCAGCGCGCGGAAATAGCACAGCCACGACGCGCCGGTCACCAGCCCGGAGAGCGCGAGAAACAGCAGGGCCCTTGCGGGAAGCGCGCCCGGCGCCGTGAACTTTCCGGTCGCGGCCAGCAACATCGCCAGAGCGCCTGCCACAACCAAAGTGCGGATGAACGTGGCGAGGTCGGAATCGATTCCGCCGACCCCCACTTTCGCGAGGATCGCGGTGAGCGCGGCGAAGATCGCCGACAGCACCGCCCAGAACTGCCAGCTCGTGCTCAACGATTGCATGCATGCACTCCTCATGGCGCTTGTGAGACGAGCAAAACGAGAGCGCAAGCCCGGCAGTTGCGGCGCGCGCAACGGCAAATGCAATCAAGGGCTTTGCCGCGCGCCGTGCGCGGGTGTAGCAGGGCCGCGCGATGTTGACGGACCCCACCGCTCTGCTGCTCGCGCGCTGGCAGTTCGCCTTCACGGTCAGCTTCCACTTCCTGTTCCCGCCGTTCACGATCGGGCTCGCGGCTTATCTCGCGGTGCTCGAGGGGCTGTGGCTGAAGACGGGCAAGGCAGTCTATCTCGACCTGTTCCGCTATTGGGTGAAGATCTTCGCGATCAACTTCGCGATGGGTGTCGTTTCGGGGATCGTGCTGAGCTACGAATTCGGCACCAACTGGGCCGCGTTCTCGGACAAGGCGGGGCCGGTGATCGGCCCGCTGATGGCCTACGAAGTGCTGACCGCGTTCTTCCTCGAGGCCGGGTTCCTGGGCGTGATGCTGTTCGGGATGGAGAAAGTCGGCCGGGGCCTGCATTTCACCGCCACCGTGTGCGTGGCGCTGGGCACGCTGCTGTCCTCGTTCTGGATTCTCGCCGCCAACAGCTGGATGCAGACGCCGCAGGGCTTCGAGATGGGCCCCAACGGCCAGTTCCTGCCCGGGCCGAGCTGGTGGCCGATCATCTTCAACCCGAGCTTTCCCTATCGGCTGACCCACACCGTCACCGCCGCGTTCCTCGCCACCGCGCTGGTGGTGGGCGGCGTCGGCGGCTGGCATCTTCTGCGTGGGGCTGCGACGCCGCAGGTCAAGAAGATGTTCTCGATGGCGATGTGGATGGCTGCGATCGTCGCGCCGATCCAGATGGTGATCGGCGACCAGCACGGGCTCAACACGCTGCACCACCAGCCGGCCAAGATCATGGCGGTCGAGGGCCATTACCAGAGCTACCCCGACGGCGCGCCGTTCTATCTCTTTGGCATCCCCAACGACCGCACCCAGCACCTCGACTACGCGGTCGGCATTCCCAAGCTCGGCAGCCTGATCCTCGAGCACCGGCCCGATGCGCCGGTCGCCGGGCTCGATACGATTCCCGACGACCAGCAGCCGCCGGTGATCATCGTGTTCTGGTCGTTCCGCCTGATGGTCGGGCTCGGCTTGCTGATGTTCGCGCTCGGCCTTGGCAGCCTGTGGGCGCGCTGGCGCGGCACGCTCTACCGGTGGCGCCCGCTCCACGTTTTCGCGCTGGCGATGTCGCCGGCCGGGTTCGTCGCGATCATCGCCGGCTGGGTGACCACCGAGGTCGGGCGACAGCCGTGGACCGTCTACGGACACTTGCGCACTGCTGACTCCATGAGCCCGGTCGGCGCGCCCGCGGTGGGCACCTCGCTGATCGCGTTCATCGTGATCTACTGCGCGGTGTTCGGCGTCGGCATCTGGTACATCCTGCGGCTGATGCACAAGCCGCCCGAACCGTTGGAGCACGGCGCCGAGGCCTTGGACGAGCCGATCCGCACCGCCGGCATCGTCCCCGGCCCGGCGCAAGGCGGGGAGGGCGAGCCGTGATCGACCTCGATCTCACCGCCGTGTGGGCGTTCATCATAGCCTTTGCCGTGTTCGCCTACGTGGTGATGGACGGGTTCGACCTCGGGATCGGCATCCTGTTCCCGTCGATCACCGTCGGCCAGGGCCGCAACCGCGCGATGAACTCGATCGCGCCGGTGTGGGACGGCAACGAGACCTGGCTGGTGATGGGCGGGGGCGGAATGCTCGCCGCGTTCCCCCTGGCTTACGCGGTGATCCTGCCGGCGACCTATCCGCTGATCGTCGCGATGCTGCTGGGCCTGGTGTTCCGCGGGGTCGCGTTCGAGTTCCGCCACCGCGACGAGCGCCACCGCGCGTTCTGGGATCTCGCGTTCTTCGGCGGCTCGCTGGCCGCGGCGCTGAGCCAGGGGATGATCCTCGGCGCGCTGGTGCAGGGCGTTCATGTGACCGGGCGGGCGTATTCGGGCAGCTGGTGGGACTGGCTGACGCCGTACACGCTGCTGACCGGGCTCGGCGTCGTCGCGGGCTACGCGCTGATCGGCGCATGCTGGCTGGTGTGGAAGCTGGAAGGCGAGGTGCAGGACAAAGCCTATCGCCTCGCGATGCGCGCGGCGATCGCCACGCTGGTGCTGATGGGCGCGGTCAGCGCCTACAACCTTACCCTGCTGCCGCAGTATCGCGAACGCTGGCTGGAAATGCCGAACATCCTGTTTGCCAGCCAGGTGCCGCTGCTGACGGTGATGATCGCCGGGTTCCTGTTCTACGGCCTCAAGAAGCGCTGGGAGCTTGCGCCGTTCGTCCTCTCGCTCGCATTGTTCGGGCTCGGCATGGCCGGGATCGGGGTGACGATCTGGCCTTATGTCGTGCCCGGCGCGCTGACCATCTGGGAGGCCGCCACCTCGGCGCGCAGCCAGTGGTTCATGCTGGTCGGGGTGATCGTCACCGTGCCCTTGATCCTGGGCTACACCGGCTGGTCGTACTGGGTGTTCCGCGGCAAAGTCGGCAACGAGGGCTACCACTGATGGCAAGCCGGCGCCGTGCGGAGGCCCGCCCCCAAGCAGCGCTCCGCGCGATAGGGCAGCCAGATACACCGCTGTGGAGGCGGCTCGCGTGGATGGCGGCGATTTGGGCTGCGAGCGTCGCCGCGCTTGGCGCGGTGACCGAAGTGCTGCGGCTGTGGCTGCTGGGCTGAGCGGCCTTTCCCCTCTCGCCCGGCTTCGCTAGCGTCCGCACGGGCGCAAAGCCGCGCCTTAGGTGGCGAAGGGATCGAGGCAATGGATAAACGTGCGTGGTTGCTCGGCGGGGCGCTGAGCGTGGTGGCGTTGGGGGCAGCGTCGCTCGCCGGAGCGCAAGCCGGCAACGATGCGAATGCCGCCGGCGCCAAGGCCTATGCCGACAACTGCGCCACCTGTCACGGCGCTGGCCTGCAGGGCGGCGAAGGGCCGGCGCTGGCGGGCGAGCAGTTCCTCGCCTCGTGGGGCGGCCACAACGCGGGCGAGCTGCTGAGCTTCATCAAGAGCGCGATGCCGCCGTCCAACCCGGGCGGGCTCGACGCGAAAACTTACGTGGCGATCACGCGGTTCATTTTGGCGCGCAACGGGGCCGACACGGCGCTCGATCTCGCGGCCGCCGCGCCAGCCCAGCTTTCCGCCGTCGTGCTGCCGTTGAAGGCCCCGGCGGTCGGCTCCGCGGGGTTCAGCGGCGAGGCGGTCGGGGGGCTCTCGACCATGACCAAGCCTCCGCCGCCGCCGCCTCGCCCCAACCGCTTCGCCGGCTACACCCCGGTCACCGAGGCGATGCTCGACGACCCGAAGCCTCAGAACTGGCTCACCTGGCGGCGCAGCCACACCGGCCGCGGCTACTCGCCGCTCACGCAGATCACCGCTGCGAACGTCGGCCAGCTCCGGCTCGCCTGGGCGCTGCCGCTGCCCAACGGCGACAACATGGCCGAGCCGCTGGTCCGCGACGGCGTGCTCTATGCCTTCGGATTCGGCGACGAGGTCTATGCGGTCGACGCGGCCGACGGGCACATCCTGTGGCGCTACCAGCGCGACTTGCCGAAAGACGCGCGCCCGCAGGGCAAGAAGACGCTTGCCCTCTATGGCGACAAAGTCATCGCCGCGACCTCCGACCTGCACCTGGTCGCGCTCGATGCGCGCAGCGGCAAGGCGGTGTGGGACAGCCCGATCCCGCACCAGGACGGGCTCAACAACCCGGGCGGGCCGCTGGCGGCCGACGGGGTGATCATCCAGGGCCTCACCGGCCAGGCCAAAGGCGGTTCATTGATCGCCGGGTTCGACGCCGCGACGGGCAAGCAGCTATGGACCTTCCACACGATCCCGTCTCCGGGGGAGCCGGGCGGCGATACCTGGAACGGCCTGCCGCAAGACCAGCGCAGTGGCGGCAGTTCGTGGACCTCCGGCACGTACGACGCGAAGACCGGGGTCGCGCTCTACGGGGTCAGCCCCACTTACGACACCAAGCCGCTGCGCTTTCTCAAGCCCGGGCAGAACAACGACGCGCTCTATACCGACGCGACGATCGCACTCGATCCGCACACCGGCAAATTGCGCTGGTACTACCAGCACATGCAGAATGACCAGTGGGACTTCGACTGGGTGTTCGACCGGGTGATCGGCGACCTCGACGTGAACGGCCAGCACCACCGCACGATCATGACTTCGGGCAAGGAAGGCCTGTTCGACGTGCTCGACGCCGACACCGGCAAGTACCTGAAGACGGTCGATCTCGGGATCCAGAACTTCGTGCAGTCGATCGACCCCAAGACCGGGATCAAGACGATCAAGCCCGACCTGATCCCCGATGGTACCAGGTCGATCTTCGTCTGCCCGCACGGCGGCGGCGGGCGCAACTGGTTCGGCACCAGCTTCGTCGAGCAGAGCAAGCGCCTGTTCGTCGTCGCGCGCGACACTTGCGAGGAATTGCGCCCGACCAAGGGGCAGGGGCTGCTCTCGACCGGGGTCGACGCGGTCTATGCCGCGCCGCCGCACAGCGACGGCAAGTACGGTACCTTGCGCGCGCTCGACATGCAGACCGGCAAGATCGCGTGGGAGCACCGCCAGCGGGCGCTGTTCGATACGGGGGTACTGACCACCGCCGGCGGGGTGCTGTTCGCAGGCAGCATGGACCGGCAGGTCCAGGCGTTCGACCAAGCGAGCGGCAAAGTGCTGTGGAGCGCCGGCCTCGCCGGCGTCCCCAACGCCGCGCCGATCAGCTTCGCGGTGGACGGCAAGCAGTACGTCGCGTTCGTCACCGGCTACGGCAACCCGTCGAGCTACGGGATTGCGGAGCTGAACCCGGAAATCCAGCGCCCGCCGGTGAACAGCGCGGCGATCTATGTGTTCGCGCTGCCGGATCGCTCGGGCGGCTGAGGCGTTGAAGGCGCGGAAGGAAGCGCCGATGCGGAGCGTGACGGCGAAAGTAGCGCTGGCAGCGATGCTGGCGCTCGCCGCGTGCTCGGGCGGCGCGGGGAAGGGGGATGCCAAGCCTCAGGAGGCAAACATGCAACTCTCTATCCCCGCCATCGCCGCCGGCGCCTCGGTGCCGGTGAAATTCACCTGCGACGGCGAGGACACCTCCCCCGCCCTCGAATGGTCCGGCGCGCCCGAAGACACCAAGAGCTTAGTGCTGATCCTCGACGACCCCGACGCGCCCGGCGGCACTTTCCGCCACTGGGGCATCTACGACATCCCGCCGACCGTTACCGGCCTCCACGAAGGCGCCGCCAACGAGGACGGCTTCATGCAGGCCGAGAACGGCTTCGGCTCCCAAGGTTATCTCGGACCATGCCCCCCCAAAGGCGACCGGCCGCACCACTATCACTTCAAGCTCTTCGCGCTGGATGTGGCGGAGCTGGATGTCGGCGCGAAGCCGAAGGTGGAGGAGGTGGAGAAAGCGCTCGACACGCATGTGTTGGCCAAGGCGGAAGTGGTCGCGAGTTACGGGAGGGAGTGAATACGGGGAACGTCCGCTTTCGACCCACAACGCATCTTGGCGAAACGCATTCGGATTTGCTGCGAATGGTCCCAATGTTCGCACTGGCCATGGCTCCCGTTCCGACACCGTGCCGGTGACTCGTGTGGATGTCGGACCGGGGTGGCAGATCGCGGCGATGTAGGAAAATGGAATGTCTGCTGACGACCCCTTTGCTGCCGTAACTTGACACTTGAGGGCGCTCTGAAAGCGGTCGTTCGCGCTCCGTCTTTCAATCGGCGGTCAGCACTTCATATGAAAATGTGACGTGCGGAGGTACATAAGTTTGACTGTTTACCTCTTGTTGCACCTCTTCAATGGTGAGGACGCACAGTGCCCCAAGACCGTTCATGCACACAACGCTCTGCCCGACTATCGGCTCTGCTGTTCGCGCGGGCGTAAGAAAGTTTGAGACAGTTAGAAGGTCGTAATTGGGAGCTGTTATTAGACCCACAGCCTTAAGTCCGCTGTCAGTGTAAACGTAAACGCTGTTGTGCGAGCGGCCGCTGAAATTGATTCTGAACTCGTAATCGCCGTTGCCAACTTTGAAATGGCGATGATCTTTGTGTCGGAAGGTGACACGACCCTTGAGTGATGGGCTGGCATAGTTTGCCGGATCGCGTTGGGCGTCGATGCGCTCAATCCGCGCCGCGCGTTTGCGAACTTCGGCCAGAGAGGTGGCGTTACCTCTCGATGCGGGCAGTCCCTCGACCCAACGCCATATCTCGTCGATCTGCACCGACCCTGGAAATACGTTCTCCTCGGGCGTTGAATTGAAATTGAAGCCCTTGGGAGAATGATCTGAGAGCCAAGCTGGAATCTTGAGCAAAGGATTTCGCACAAACACGAGCGACAACCAGCTTGCCGGTTTGCTGTTGAATGCGCCGCGAATCCACCTGTTTTCAATCCCAACGCCGGACTCCGGCATCGTGTCTGCACGCAGAACGTAGTTTTCATCGACGATCAGCAAGACGTGAGTTGCATTCGTTACCTCTTGCATGAAGCCGCTAAGGCTGGATCCATAGTCGACCTGTTCGTCGATCCTCACGTCATAGCCGAGAAGATGAAGCTGGCTCGCAAACAGGCGCACCCATTCACGATGAGCGGTTGATGTCCAAGCGTATGAAATGAATAAATCGGTCATTCGACGCAGACTATCAAGCCATCGTCGAAAACTCGATAGAATGATCGTCTGCTCCCGGCCAAGTCGGAGCTGTAACATTCGATCAGTCCATCAACTTGCTGGAAGCAGACTGTCCGCTTCCCACCCAACGTAGACATTCACCTACCCCCCAAACCAGATCGCGTTCAGCAGCGCCTCGTCCTGCGGCAGGTCCTGCCCCGGCTTGTAGCCATTCTGCTGCAGGAGGTAGGCGACCACCGCGAGATAGTCGGCGTCGCTCAGCGAGCCCGGCGCGCCGGGCGGCATCGTGCGGGCCTTGGCGTAGAGATCGCCCACGGTGTGCCCCTTCCAGTTGGCGAGGAACGCCGGGCCCTTGAGCGGCGGCACGCCGCCCGAGCCGCCGAGCTCGGCGCCGTGGCAGGCGGCGCAGTTCTTCGCGAAGACCGTTTTGCCCATCGCGGCCTGCGCGGGGGAGAACACGCCATCGGCCACATTGCGCGCCGCCGGCTTGCCGTTCTGCGCAGGGTCGTTGTTGGTGAAGGTGCGCGGGTTGATCGGCGCCTTCTTCGGCCCCTCCGCGCCGATCCCGGCGGCAGGCAGCGCGAACACGTAGAGCGTGTTCTGCGCGCCGTGGATCAGCTCGGGGGTGAAGCTGTCATTGAGCCAGCGTCCGGTCGAGACCGCGACGTATTGGTGCCCGCCGACCGCGAAGGTCGCCGGATAGCCGGTGACCGAGGAGCCGAGGTTCACTTCCCACAGCACTTTGCCGGTCCGCTGGTCGAGCGCGCGGAAGCGGCCCTGCGCGTCGCCGGCGAACAGCAGCCCGCCGCCGGTGGTCAGCAGCGACTGCATCCCGGCGCGCTGCTCGCGCTGCCACAAGGTGTCGCCGGTGACCGCGTTCACCGCGGTGATCGCGCCGACGTTGTTGTTCGCGCCGGGCGCGAGGAACTGGCGCGAGGCGAACGAATAGCCCAGGTTGTCGCCCCATTGCGGCTGCGTCGGCGTCACCTCGGCGCAGGTATTCTGCTCGGGAAAGTACATCGTCTTCGTCAGCGGGCTGTAGGCCGGCGCCTGGTAGTTCGCGCCGCCCGATGCCGCGGGGCAGACGGTCTTCGTCTCGCCGATCTTGTCGAAAGTGGTCGCGGGGTTGACCGTCACCCTGCCGGTTGCGCCGTCGATGTTCTGGACGACGTTCTGGTACACCGTCGGCCGCGCCCACAGGAACTCGCCGGTGCGCCGGTCGAGCGTGTAGACGATCCCGGTCTTGCCCGGCACGCCGGTCAGCACCTGGTAAACTTTGCCCTTGACGATCTTCGGGTTGATCCACGTCACCTGCTTCGGATCGGGCGCGACCTGTTCGTCCATCAGCATCCGCGGAAACGGGTGGTCCAAGTCCCAGTGATCGACGATGTGCTGGTAGTACCAGACGATCTTGCCGGTCTTCACGTCGAGCGCGAGCGTCGAGTTGTGATAGAGGTAGGTCTTATCGTTTCCCGCGAGCAGGAACTTGGGCGCCGGCGCGCTGACCGAGGTGCCCATGTAGACCAGCTTCAGCTCCGGATCGTAGCTCGCGTTCATCCACGCGCCGACCTGGATGCGGTGCTCGAGCGGAACGTCGCCCCAGGTCGCGCTGTTCGGATCGCTTCCGCGCGCGATCGTGCTGGTGCGCCAGATTTCCTTGCCGGTCTTTGCATCGTGCGCGGTGATCACGCAGGCGTCCGGGCCGCCCTCGGGCTCGCAACTGCGGCCGGTGATCGCCAGGCCGTCGGCGATGATCGGGCCCGAGCTCTGCTTCGCGCCGTGGTCGTAGGGGAGGATCTTCGTCTCCCACACCTGCTCGCCGGTCTTCGCATCGAGCGCGTAGAGATAATCGTCCGCGCTGTTGCCGATGATCAGGTTGCCATAGATCGCGAGGTTGCGGTTGGTATCGTAGACCGGCAGGTACTTGCCGATGTCGGCGGGAAGCTTGCGGCGGTGCTCCCACAGCACGTCGCCGCTCTTCGCATCGATCGCGTCGACCACGTCGCCGGGGGCGGGGAAGTACATTACTCCGTCGTGGACCAGCGGGGTGCCTTCCTGGCTGCCGTCGCTCAGCGGGCGCGCCCAGACCATGCGCAGCTGGGCGACATTGCCGGTGTTGATCTCGCTGAGCGGGCTGTAGCCCCAGCTGTCGAGCGTGCGCCGCCAGCTGAGCCAGTCGTTCGGATCGGGATGCTGGATCATCGCGTCGGTCACCGGCACGAAACCCGGCGTCGACTGGCTGACCGCCGGCGCGATCGCGCCGAGTGTCAATGCCGCAGCGAGCGCGATGCGTCCGATGATTCCCGTCATGCCATCCTCCCTCGTGCAGGCTTCTGCGGCCTTGCTATGGAAGGTGTAACCGGCGGCGTCGGGGATGACCAGTGCCGGCCACTCTCGTCATCCTGGCGCAAGCCGGGATCGCTGGAGGTCCGTGCGGGGAGGCCAGCGGTCCCGGGTCGAGCCCGGGACGACGCGGAATTACCCGCCCGCCAGCGCCAGCGGGTTGGGCTGCGGCTCGGCCACCTTGTGCAGCACGTTGCGATCGCGGTGAGCGAACGGCTCCGCATAGCCTTTCACCCGCAGCATCGTGTCCTGGACATAGCTCCAGCTGCCGTTGTCGTGGAAGCCGACTTCGATCCTGTAGCTTTCGGTGAGGAACGCGTGCTCGAGGAATGCGGTCGAGCAGATGCCGTACTCGGTCTCGCCGCGCGTGGCGCTGAGCACCAGCTTCTGCGCGTCCGCCGTCGCATGGCCGTGGGCGAGCGCCACCTGCCCGCGCGGGATCGCGATCGTCTGCAGCACGAGGCCGGTGGCCGGCTCCCACAGCCAATAGCCGACCTGGTCGTGGAAGGTGATCGCCTCGTCCGGCGTGTTGATATGCACGTGATAGCGCAAGCCATAGAACAGTTGCGGCCCGTTGGGCTGCGGATCGATCGGCTCCATCACGATCCGCTCGCGATACACCCGCCGCTCGGGCCCGTCCTCCTTCGGGTTGAGATCGACCCCGCGATCGCCTTCCCAAGTCCCCGCCAGACGCCGCAGCGGTCCGAGATTGGCCAGCGTATCCGGATCGATCGGATCGGGTTCGGTGAAGATGTCGTCGGGGAAATCGGCCATCATGACCTCGGGCGGAATGGCTGGGGCGGCAGGATTCGAACCTGCGAATGTCGGTAGCAAAACTGTTACCTGTCAGATGGCCGGCAAGTACCTTCGGTGAGCCTCACCGAAACGATTCGCATGAACGGCGCCAAGATTGGTCTCAGGTTCCTGAGGCGGCCTTCTGAGCCGCGGCGAGTACGTGCCCGGTTTGCTCCATGCCCGATTGCGGCACGAATTCGCTCTTGCGGTCGGAGATCGCGTCCCAGTGCGCGGCCACCGCTTCCGGCGTGCGTTCGCCTTCGGGGAGGATCACCGGATCGTTCATCGTCACCCAGGCGGAGTGATAGCCGCCCGCGCCGGCGCCGATGATCACGTTGTTCGGCGCGTCCTCGCTCACCAGGTAGAGCGCCGCGGGGGCGACGTTCTCGGGTGCGAACTGCGCGAAGATCTGCTCGGGGATGATGTCCTCGGTCATCCGCGTGCCGGCGATCGGGACGATCGTGTTCACGCGAATGTCGTATTTGGCCCCTTCGAGGTGGAGTGTCTTGGCGAGGCCGACGAGGCCGGCCTTGGCCGCGCCGTAGTTTGCCTGGCCGAAATTGCCGAACAGACCGGTGCTGCTGGTGGTCATCAGCACCCGGCCGTAATTCTGCTGCCGCATCAGCTCCCAGCAGGCCTTGGTTGCGTAAGCCGAGCCGAGCAGGTGGACCTTGACCACGAACTCGAAGTCGGCCGGTTCCATCTTGGCGAAGCTCTTGTCGCGCAGCACGCCGGCGTTGTTGATCAGGATGTGGACGCCGCCCCACTTCTCTTTCGCCTGCGCGACCATCGCCTGCATCTGCTCGTATTCGGTGACGGAGGCGCCGTTCGACATCGCCTCGCCGCCAGCCTGCTTGATCTCTTCGACGGTCTCGAGCGCCGCGTCCGAATGGCCGGTGCCGTCGCGCGCGCCGCCGAGGTCGTTCACCACCACTTTCGCGCCGCGCTTGGCGAGCTCGAGCGCATAAGTCTTGCCGAGCCCGCCGCCGGCCCCGGTGACGATCGCAACCCGGCCTGCGAATGAAATGCTCATCGGATGTCTCCTGTCAGCCCAGCGCGGCAAGCGCGGGGACGAGTTCGTCGTAACGGTCGATCACCACGTCGGCGCCGAGTTCGGCGACCGGCAGGTCGTTATAGCCGAAGCTCAATGCGACGCACGGTTTTCCGGCGGCCTTTGCCGCGCGCACGTCGAAGCTCGAATCGCCGACCATCGCGAAGCTCCCGCCGCCGCAGCGCGCGATCGTCTCGATAATCATGTCGGGCGCCGGCTTGCCGCGGCCGGGGCCGAGCGTGTCGCCGCCCAGCAGGCTGGCGAAGCGGGCGCGCATGTCGAGCGCATCGAGCAGCTTCGCCGCAAGGTATTCGGGCTTGTTGGTCACCACCGCGAGCCTGACGCCTTTGCCGGAAAGTTCGTCCAGCGCATCCAGCGCCCCCGGGTAGGGCCGCGAATGGACCGCGATGTTGGCTTCGTAGAAGGTCAGCAGGCGCGCGTAGAGCTCCTCGAATTGCCGATCGGGCACCGGGCCGCCGGTCAGGTCGAGCCCGCGCTGCAGCATCTTGCGAGAACCGCCGCCGATCAGCTTGCGCGTGCTGTCGGCGGAAATGGTCGGCCGCCCCGCCGCTTCGAGTGCGACATTGATCGCCGGCGCAAGATCCGGATTGGTGTCGACCAATGTGCCATCGAGGTCGAAGCCGACAATGTCGAAGGGAAACCCGTTCATCGCGCCGGCCTGTGCCGCAACGATATGGAGTCCGCAACAAAATGGTGGCATGGCCGGCGCCGATGACCGAAGCCCACCGACCGATCGCCGCCATCGTGCTCGCCGCGGGCAAGGGCACGCGCATGAAAAGCGCGACAATGAAGGTGCTGCACCCGATTGCCGGAAGGCCGATGATCGAGCACCTGCTCGCCTCGCTCGGCGAGCTGGAGCCCGAGCGCACCGTCGTGGTGATCGGCGAAGGGCGCGAGCAGATGCAGGCCGCGCTGGGGGGGCGGGTCGAGCTTGCCGTGCAGGAGCCGCAGCTCGGCACGGGCCACGCGGTGCAGCAGGCCGAAGCCGCGCTCGGCGGGTTCCGCGGCGACGTGCTGATCATGTACGGCGACGTGCCGCTGGTCCGCCCGCAGACCATGCGGGCGATGGTCGAGCGGCTGCGCGGCGCGGACGAGCCGGCTGTGGTGGTGCTCGGCTTCACGCCGGCCGATCCGTTGCAGTACGGCCGCGTGATCGCGCGGGACGGCACCATCCAAAAGATGGTCGAGTACAAGGACGCGAGCGACGCGGAGCGCGGTTGCCACTTGTGCAATTCCGGCCTGATGGCGGTGCGCGGGGAGGATCTGTTCGCTCTGCTCCAGCGGGTCGGCAACGACAACGCCCAGGGGGAGTACTACCTGCCCGACATCGTCAATCTCGCGCTCGCCGACGGGCGCGCCTGCGCGGTGGTTGTCGCTGAGGACGCGGACGAAGTCGCCGGGATCAACAGCCGTGCCGAGCTCGCCGCGGCGGAGGCGCGCTGGCAGATGCGGCGGCGCGCCCAGGCGATGGCCGAGGGCGCCAGCCTGGTGGCGCCGGAGACGGTATGGTTCGCCTGGGACACGCGGCTCGGCCGGGACGTGACGATCGAGCCCAGCGTGGTCTTCGGCCCCGGCGTAAGCGTGGCCGACAACGTGCGCATCCGCGGCTTCAGCCACATCGAAGGGGCGACGATCGGCGAGGGCTGCGAAGTCGGTCCTTACGCCCGGCTGCGCCCCGGCGCGGTGCTCGAGCAAGGCGCGAAGGTCGGCAACTTCGTCGAGATGAAGGCGGCGACGCTCGGCGCCGGCGCGAAAGCCAATCACCTGACTTACCTGGGCGATGCTATGGTGGGCGCGGGCGCCAACATCGGCGCGGGCACCATTACCTGCAATTACGACGGCTATTTCAAGCACCGGACGGTGATTGGCGAGCGGGCGTTCATCGGCTCCAACAGCGCATTGATCGCGCCGGTCAAAGTGGGTGCGGACGCGATCGTCGGCGCAGGCAGCGCGGTCACCCGCGACGTCGCGGATGGGGAACTGCGGATCGTGCGCGCCGAGCAACTGGTCAAGCCCGGCTGGGCCGACCGCTTCCACGACGCGATGAAGAAGAAAAAAGCGGAAAAGAAAGCGTAGAAAAATGGATTTCACCGAGCGGCAGCTGGCCGTCATTCTCCAGGCCTGTGTCGATTTCGCCGGGCAACTGGTCGGGCGGGAAGGCGGCTTCCTGCCGTTTGGCGCACGGGTCAAGGCGGACGGCGAGATCGAGTTCGTGCAGCTTGCAACCAACGAGTCGGAAACGCTGGGAGACCTTTACGACCGGACCGGTTCGCTCCTTGCCGGGGAGGCGCGTCGCAACGAAATCGTCGCGGCGGCGCTCATCGCCAATGTCAGCCTTCCCGGCCACCATCACTGCCACGGTGAGCATTTCCACACCGCGGCGGTTGTGCAGATCGAAACGCCCAATTTCTGCCGCTCGATCGTCGCCCCTTACCGTGCCGGCAGCAGCCGGGACGGCAAGGAGAGGGCCGTCGAGTTCGCCGAGATGGTCCCCGAAGAAGGCGAGCGGATGATGTTCGCTGATTAAATGACCCACCGGTTGCTTTCGCTTGACACGATATCATGATATGATATCAGTATATCACCATGTCTCGCATTCTTGCCGACCTGCCCGATGACGATATCAAATGGCTCGATGCGCGCGCCGCCGAGCAGGGCAAGTCGCGCGCTGCGGTGCTGCGCGAGGCGGTGACCGTCTACAAGGCCCAGTCGCCATCCGCCGGCAATAAGTCGTGGATCGAACGCGGGGCCGGCTACTGGAAGGATCGTGATGACATCGGCGATGCGGTTGAATACCAGCGCGCGATACGGGAAGACCGCACCCCTTACGACGAACTCTGACCGGTGTCCGACCCTTTCTTCGACACCAATATCCTGATCGATTGGCTGAAGGATCGCCGCCAAGCCATCGCCGAGCTATCGCGTTACAATCGCCACCGGGTCAGCCGGGTGGTGTGGACGGAGATCTTGGCCGGGGAGCCGCTGGAACGGCGCGATACCATTCAGCAGCTTATCGCTCCGTTCGAGGTGGTGGAGATCGACGCTCGCATAGCTTCCGCCGCTGCCGACATCAGGCACCGGATGAAAATGAAACTGATGGATGCCTACATCCTCGCGACGGCGCAGGTTAACGGCGCAATTCTCATCACTCGCAACACCAAGGATTTCCCGGCGCAGATGCCCGGCATCCGCGTCCCCTACGAACTTTAGAAAGAGCGACCCATGTGCGGAATCATCGGCATCGTCGGCAAGCAGGACGTCGCCTCGCGATTGGTGGATGGCCTGCGCCGCATGGAATACCGCGGCTACGACAGCGCCGGCATCTGCACGGTCGACGACGGCGGGCTGATTCGCCGCCGCGCGCCGGGCAAATTGCTCAACCTGGTCGGGGAACTGGAACGCCATCCGGCGCCCGGCACCACCGGTATCGCGCACACCCGCTGGGCCACTCACGGGGCGCCGACCACCAGCAACGCGCACCCGCACGCGACCCATGAGGTCGCCGTGGTCCACAACGGCATCATCGAGAACTTTCGCCCCTTGCGCGAGGAACTGCAGGCGCGGGGCCGCACGTTCGAAAGCGAAACCGACACCGAAGTCGTCGCGCACCTGGTCTCCGAGCAGATCGAAGGCGGCAAGGTCCCGCAGCAAGCCGTCGCCGAAGTGCTTCCGCGCCTGCGCGGCGCGTTCGCGCTGGCGATCGCGTTCCGCAGCCATCCCGAGCTGCTGATCGGCGCGCGGCTCGGCTCGCCGCTGGTCGTCGGTTATGGCGTCGAAGAAAACGAAGGGGAAACCTACCTCGGTTCCGATGCCCTGGCGCTCGCGCCGCTGACCCAGCGCGTGAGCTACCTCGAAGAGGGCGACTGGGTGGTGATCGCGCGCGACGGCGCACAGGTGTTCGACCAGGACGGCAATCCGGCCCAGCGCGAGATCGTAACGTCGGGGGCCTCCGCGGCGACGATCGAGAAGGGCAACTTCCATCACTTCATGCAGAAGGAGATCTTCGAGCAGCCGGTGGTGGTGGCGCAGACCTTGCGCTCCTACGTTCGCCAGCTCGAGCGCCAGGTGGCCTTGCCGCAGCTCGACTTCGACCTCGCCGGGATCAGACGCGTCACGATCGTCGCGTGCGGCACCAGCTATTACGCCGGAATGGTCGCGAAGTACTGGTTCGAGCATTTCGCGCGGGTGCCGGTCGACATCGATGTCGCGAGCGAGTTTCGTTATCGCGACCCGGTGCTGGAGAAGGGCGGGCTGGCGCTGTTCCTCTCGCAAAGCGGCGAGACCGCCGACACGCTCGCCGCGCTGCGCCATTGCCGCGCGGAGGGTCAGACCATCGCGGTGGTGGTCAACGTCCCCACCAGCTCGATGGCGCGCGAGGCGGACTTGCTGCTGCCGACCCACGCGGGCCCTGAAATCGGCGTCGCCTCGACCAAGGCGTTCACCTGCCAGCTCGGGGTTCTTGCCGCGCTCGCTGCGCGGATGGCGGTGGTGAACGGACACATCGACCGCGAGGAGGAGGAGCGGATCGTCGGCCATCTGCTCGAAGCGCCGGCCAGCCTCAATGCCGCGCTCGCCCATGACGAAGAGATCGCCGCGATGGCGCACCTGATCGCGCCGGCGCGCGACGTGCTCTACCTGGGGCGCGGGCCGGACTATCCGCTGGCGCTCGAGGGAGCATTAAAGCTCAAGGAAATCAGTTACATCCACGCTGAAGGTTATGCTGCAGGCGAGATGAAGCACGGGCCGATCGCGTTGATCGACGAGGCGGTGCCGGTGATCGTGCTCGCGCCGTCCGGCCCATTGTTCGAGAAGACCGTTTCCAACATGCAGGAAGTGCGTGCCCGCGGCGGGAAGATCGTGCTGATCTCGGATGCCGAGGGCCTGGCGGAAGCGGGCGAGGGGTGCCTCGCGACGATCGAGATGCCGCGCGTCCACCCGCTGATCGCGCCGCTGGTGTACGCAGTGCCGGTGCAACTGCTCGCCTACCATGTCGCCGTCGCCAAGGGCACCGACGTCGACCAGCCGCGCAACCTGGCGAAATCGGTGACCGTCGAATAACGCCCCCGCGCAACAAACGCGGGCTCCGGCTTTACCTCGTCCTAACCAATTTCACTTAGCCATCCGAGCGTGAGCGACACGCATTCGGATCTGCCCCAATTGCCCTTGCGGCTGAGCAATCTCGCCGTGATCGGGCTGACCCCGCCCCAGGAAGGGAGCTGGGCGCGCCTGCGCTCGCTGCAATACGCGCGCCTCGAAAGCATTTCGCTGTCGCGCTTCCTCGCGCACGCGATCGCGCTGTTCCTGACCTTCAGCATCTTCTGGAACAAGGTGCATCCGGTGGTCCTGGCGCTGTGGGTGGTCGCGCTGGTCGGCGCGCTCTACCACGCCTCGCGGGTCGACGATGGGCTGAGGGACGTCGACCGCCGGGCGATGACCAAGCAGGAATACCATCGTCACGCCTTCAGCATCGCGATTGTCGGGGCTGTCTGGGCCGCGCCGTTCTTCCTGTTCGTGCCGCATGGCACCGCATCCGATCATGTCGCGTTCTGGGCGCTTACTGCGATGCTGATCACCGGCACTGCGCTGGTGTTCGCGGCGACGCCGGCGGTCACCCTGGTGTTCGCCGCGGTCACCGGTCTGGCGGCGATCGTCAGCTTTGCGCTGAAGTTCGAGTTCGGGCTCGCCGCGCTTGCCGCCTCGTTCTGCGGCCTGGCGATGGGCGGCGCGATCCGCAGCGCGCGGACTTACGTCTCGGCCCGGATCGCCGAAGCCGGAGTTGCCGAAAAGAGCGAGGTCGTCTCGCTGCTGCTGCGCGAGTTCGAGGAGAATGAGGCGGACTGGCTGTGGCAGGTCGACACCGCCCGCCGCGTCCGCTCGGCGAGCCCGCGGTTCGCTTACGCGCTCGGCCGCGAGGGCAAGGAGATCGAAGGCAAGTCGTTCATCGAACTGATCGCAGGCGACGCGTGGGAGACCGGCCAGTTTCCGCCGAGCCTTCACGATCTCGCCGAGCGCCTGAAGCGCCGTGAGAGCTTCTCGACGCTGCTGGTCCAAGTCTCGATCGCCGGCGAGCGCCGGTGGTGGGAATTGTCGGGCACGCCCATCCTCGACGAGAACGGCCAGTTCCTCGGCTATCGCGGGGTCGGGTCCGACGTCACCGACAAGCGCGAGAGCGATGAGAAGATCGCCTACCTCGCGCGCTATGACACGCTCACCGGCCTGCCCAATCGCCTGATGCTGACCGAAGCATTGGGCGATGCGATGCGCTATGCCGATCAATGGCGCACCAAATGCGCGTTCATGATGATCGACCTCGACCGTTTCAAGGCGGTCAACGATTCGCTCGGCCATCAGGTCGGAGACGTGCTGCTCGCGCAAGTCTCATCGCGGTTGCGCAGCCTGATGACCGAGAACGAATTGTGCGGCCGCCTGGGCGGGGACGAGTTCGCGATCGTGGTGCGGGACGCCTCGGATCGCGGGCGGGTCGACAAGGTCGCCCACAGCATCATCGAGCAGCTCTCGCGGCCCTACGAGGTCGAGCACCATACGCTCTACGTCGGCGCCAGCGTCGGCTCGGCCGTGGGGCCGCGCGACGGCCAGACGGTCGAGACGCTGATGCGCAATGCCGACCTCGCGCTGTACCGCGCCAAGGATGAAGGCGGCTCGGTTCACTGCGTTTACGAGCCTTCGCTCCACGCCAACGCGGAGGAGCGCCGCCAACTCGAATTCGCGCTGCGCCGGGCGCTCGAATCGAACGAACTCTACCTCAACTATCAGCCGGTGGTCGACGCGCGCAGCGAGGCGATCCTGGGCTTCGAGGCACTGTTGCGGTGGAAGAACGCGGAGCTGGGCTTCATTCCGCCCGACAAGTTCATTCCGCTCGCCGAGGATACGCGGCTGATCGTCCCGATCGGCGACTGGGTGCTGCGCGAGGCCTGCCGCGAGGCAACCCGTTGGCCCGACCACGTGAAAGTGGCGGTCAACGTTTCGGGCGAGCAATTGCTCGATCCGCGTTTCGCCGGCACGGTGGTGAACGCGCTCTCGACCAGCAGGCTGCCTGCGCACCGGCTCGAGATCGAGGTTACCGAGAGCATCTTCGTGCGCGACGCGACCACCGCGCGCAACACGCTGGAACAGATCATGGCGCTCGGCTGCTCGGTCGCGCTCGACGATTTCGGGACCGGTTATTCCTCGCTCGGCTACCTGCGCACGATGCGCTTCTCGACGATCAAGATCGACCGCAGCTTCGTGCAGGGCGCGGTGAAGGACAGCGCCGAAAGCCTGGCGATCATCCGCGCAGTGGTCGCGATGGCCGACGCGCTCGACATGTCGACCACTGCCGAAGGCGTCGAGACCGCCGACGAGCACCAGCTGATCACGTCGCTCGGCTGCAAGAAGATCCAGGGCTATTACTTTGGGCGCCCGATGGAAGCGACCGAGGCCCGCGGGCTGTTTCGCCACCCGGCGCAGGCGCGGGGGGCGGCGGCTTAGATTCAATTCCTCCCTGCCGCGAGCGATGGGGAGGATCGGGAGCTATCTAGGCCTCTACCAGCCCGCGCACGACGCTTTCGAACAAGGCGCGGCCGTCGCTGCTGCCGACTGCGTCCTCGATCGCACGCTCCGGATGGGGCATCATGCCGAGCACGTTGCCCCCCTGGTTGAGCACTCCGGCGATGTCGTGGACCGATCCGTTCACCGGCTCGGCATAACGGAACGCCACCCGGCCTTCGCCTTCGAGCCGGGCGAGCGTCCCGGCGTCGGCAAAGTAGTTGCCGTCAGCGTGCGCGATCGGGATGTGGATCGTTTCGCCCGCGTCGTACCCTGCGGTGAACAGCGACTGCGTGTTTTCGACCTTCAGCGGCACGGTGCGGCAGATGAAATGCTGGCTTGCGTTGCGCATCAGCGCCCCGGGCAGCAGGCCGGCTTCGGTCAGAACCTGGAAGCCGTTGCACACGCCCAGCACGGGCACGCCTCGCTCGGCCGCACAGACCACCGCGCGCATGACCGGGCTGCGCGCCGCCATCGCGCCGGACCGCAGATAGTCGCCATAGGAGAATCCGCCGGGCAGCGCGATGAAGTCGAGCCCCTCCGGCAGGTCGGCATCGCCGTGCCACACCCGGGTCGTCGGGGTGCCGGATACGGCCTCGATCGCTACCGCCAGGTCGCGGTCGCAGTTCGAGCCGGGGAAGGTGATGACGGCGGAACGAAAAGCCATCCTACTTCCTTTCGATGCGATAATTCTCGATTACCATGTTCGCGAGCAGCTGGCGGCACATCTCGTCGAGCTGCGCATCTGTAACGCTGTCATCCACCTCGAGCTCGATCAAGCGCCCGGCGCGCACGCCGTTCACGCCCGTAAAGCCGAGCCCTTCGAGCGCGTGATGGATCGCGCGGCCTTGCGGATCGAGCACCCCGGGCTTGAGGCTGACGTGGACGTGGACTTTCATCGGCGGCCTTTCGCGCGAGGGGGCGGGGGAGGACTCGCGCGCCCTATGGCCCCGTGCCGCACTTTCCGCAAGGCGGGCGCGGACTACTTCGCCCCGCCTTGCGCCGCTTTCTTCGGCAGCACGTCGATCTCCAACCGCTGATCGGGGTCGAGGTAGCGCTGGGCCATCGCCTGCACGTCGGCGGCGGTCAGGCCCTGGACGATCTCCTTGCCTTTCAGGAAGCGGTCGATCCGCTCGGGCTTGCTCTGGGCGCGCTCGACGAGGTTCATCCAGCCCTCGTTGGTCTTGAGCGCGTTGTCGTAGGCTTCGAGCAGCGGCTGACGCGCGCGCAGCAGCACGTCGTCGTCCACCGGGGCGGCGCGCAGCTTGGCGATCGTCTCGATCATCGCCTTGCGGGTCGCGTCGACTTGCGAGGTATCGACCGATGCCTCGATCTCGAACGTCCCCCAGCCGGGATAATAGCGCGACTGCTCGGCCTCGACCTGCGGCGAGTACGTCTGGCCCAGTTCCTCGCGCAAATTGTCGGTCAGCTCGATGTCCACCACCCGCTGGAGCATCTCGAGCTTGCGGTCCTCGACGAAGTCCTTGTTGTCGCGGGTCGGCCAGTCGAAATCGACCAGCGCCTGGTTCGCCGCACCCGTGTGATAGAGCGTGTGGACCCCGCGCTGCGCGGTGAAGCTGCGGTCGCGGTTGTCGGTGTAGGGCCGATCCTGGGGCTCGCGCGCCGGCAGCGCGCCCAGCGTCTTGGCCACCAGCGCGATTGCGTTGCTCTCGTCGATATCACCCACCAGCGCGAGCTCCAGCGAGCCGTGCTGCAGCCGGTCGCCGATCGTCGACTTGAGCTGCGCGAAGGTCTGCCCGAGGTAGGCTCCCTCGGGCTGCAGGGTGAAGCGCGGATCGTTGTCGCTGACGATCGCGTCCTGCTGGATCTGAAGCACCCGCTCGGGCGTGGCGTCCTTGCTCGCGAAATAGTTTGCGACGCCGCGGCGATACTGCTCTTCGCCTTGCGGACGATAGCCCGGATCGGTGATCGAGGCGGTCAGCAAGTCGAGCTGCAGCTCCAGATCGCGCGGCGTCGTCGTTCCCGCCATCACGAACGTCTCGACGTCCGGATTGATCGAGAAATCGACGCTGTGGCCGGCGAGGATCGACTGGAGATCGTCGTACGAATGCTTGCCGAGGCCCCCGAGCGGCAGCAGCGGCACCATGTTGGTCGCGATCGGATCGGACTTGGTGTCGAGCATCTGGCCGCCGTCGAGGTTGAGCTCGAAGTTCACCCGGTCGCGCTTGATGTCGGTGCGCTTGAGGTTGAGGCGCACGCCGTTGGCGAAGTCGATCGTGCGGATGCCCAGGCGCGGATCGATCTTGTCCGAGACGACCTGACCGGGGTTGCCGAAATCGGTGTAGCCGAACTCGCCCAGGTCGGCCGCGCTGGCCTGCACGATCGGCGCGGCCATGTCCGCGTTCCACGCATCGCGCAGCGCCTTTTCGCCGCCTTCGGGCGCGGTGCGGCCCTCGAAGCGCAGCAGCGGGTTGTCGAGCGGGATGGCCTCGGTTTCGAGCGCGGCCAGCACCGCCTCGGGGGTGATCTCGGGCTGCATGGCGTTGAACCGGTCGAGTTGGCTTTGCGGCGTGGTCGGCACCTGGTCATCGTGCAGCAGGTTGATCGCTTCGTTGGTGTAAGTCGAATTGTTGAGCGTGTCGGCTGCCGCTGCAGTGTTTTCGAGGCTGGTGCGGATATTGGCGACCTGCTCTGCGACTTCGGGCTTGGTGAAGCCGAACTTCATTGCCCGGCGGTATTCCGCGGCGGCCGCATCGAGACCCCTACGCCACTCGCCGTTGCCGGTGTCGATCGACAGGCTGGTGGTGCGCACCGTCTTGAACAGGTTCTCGGTCGAGAAGTTCGCGTCGCGGAACGGGGGGTTGTCGCCGTGGGCCAGGCGTTCCAGCCGCCGGTTGACGATGCCGTAGCCGATCTGTCGCAGCAGCTTGAGCTTGCGGTTGGCGATCGTGTCGGGCTCATCGAGCCACGGGCCGTTGACCGCGACGGTCACGCCTTCGGACAGCGCGGGATCGACATAGACCTCGGTCAAGCCTTTGCGGGCGAAGTCGACCGGCCCAGCCTTGGGTTCGGGCTGCGTCGGGGCCGGTTTCCAGTCGCTGAAATGCTGCCGGATCTTGGCTTCGACCAGCGCCGGATCGAAGTCCCCGACCACGATCAGGGTCACGTTGCCGGGCGTGTAAGCGCGGCTCCAGAACGCCTTGAGGTTTTGCGAGTTCGCGGCGTCGAGCGTTTCGGTGGTGCCGATCGGAAAGCGTGCGGCGAACTTCGCTTGCGGGTAAAGGAACTGCCAGGCATCGTGGAAGTCGCGGTACGAGAACGTGTCGCGCACGCGCTTTTCTGACAGCACCACCCCGCGCTCCCGGTCGATCGCGCCCTGGTTGAAGCTCAGTTCGCTCGAAGTCTCGCGCATCAGCATCAGCGCCGTATCGAGCAAGTCGGGGTCGTTGCGCGGCAGGTCGAGCTGATACAGCGTGAGGTCGAAGCTGGTCGACGCGTTGGTATCGGCCCCGAACGCCAGCCCCTTGCGCTCGAGCAGCTTGACCATCTCGCCTTCGGGCACGTGGGTCGAGCCGTTAAACGCCATGTGCTCGATGAAATGGGCGTAGCCCTGCTCGGCATCGGTTTCCGAAATCGACCCGGCATTCACGTAGAGCCGCACTTGTGCTTGCGCCTTAGGGGTGGCGTTTGGGCGAATGATGTAGCGCATCCCGTTCGGGAGCTTGCCGAACTTGAACGTCGGATCGACCGGCAGGTCGCTCTTCTGCCAGGCCCAGTCGGGCTTCGCGACCGCGTGGGCGGCGGGAGCCTTGGCGAGCAGCGGCGCCTGCGGCGCGGCGAGCGTGAGGGCGAGCAGTGCGGCGCCCGCGGTCAGAGCCTTGAAGCGAAGTCTCATCGGTCTCCCGTGCCCCTGCGGCGGCAGGGTCCGTCTCAGGTGCGGCGCGGCCGCTGACAAGCCTCGCCTAAGCGAAGGCGCTGCCCCTGTGAAGCCAAGAGACTGAATGCGGGGTGAAAGTGGGTCTCACTTCTTCCCGAGCACGTCCAATACCGCCAGCGTCATCGCGGTCACGCCGGTGCGGATCGTCGGCTCGGGCACCGGCGCGAAATACGGCGAATGATTGGGAGGGAGCGGCTTGCCGGCGGCCTGGCCGGCGGCGACTTTGGCGGGATCGTAGACTCCGATCGTGAAGAACAGCGATTTCGTCACGCCGGCATTGACGTATGCCGAGTAGTCCTCGCTCGCGGTGCCCGGCCGCGGCTGCTCGGTTGCGTTTGCGCCAAACGCCGCTTTGAACACCTTGCCCACTTCGGCCGTCAAAGCCGGATCGTTGACCACCGCGTCATACGAATGGCCGCCGATCGCGATGTCGGGCTCCGGCGCTCCGGCCATCGCGGCCTCCGCCCGGGCGACGCGTTCGACCCCCGACTTGAGCTTCGCGCGCGTGGCAGGATCGAAACTGCGGATCGTCCCGCGCAACACCACCCGTTCGGGGATGATGTTGCCCGCGCTGCCGCCCTCGATCGCGCCGATGGTCACGACGCCCGGCTCCTGCGGGTCCTTCTCGCGGCTGATCACGCTTTGCACGTCGACCACGAAACGCGACGCGATCAGTACCGGGTCGATGGTTGCGCTCGGATCGGCGCCGTGCCCTCCGCGGCCGTTGAAGGTGATCGCGATATCGTCGGAATTGCTGGTCAGCAGGCCAGGCCGATATTGCACGGTTCCGTATGCGACCGGCGTGGTGTGAAGCGCAAAAGCGTAATCGGGCTTGCCGAAGCGTTTGAACAGCCCGTCATCGATCATCGCCTGTGCACCGCCGCCGCCTTCTTCCGCAGGTTGGGCAATGAACATCAGGGTGCCGCTCCAGGCGGATTTGTTCGCGATCAGCGCATCGGCCGCCCCGACCCAGGCCGCCATGTGAATGTCATGTCCGCACGCGTGATCGACATAGGTTTCGCGTCCGTTCCATTCGGTCTGGACATGCGAGGCGTAGGGCAGCCCGGTCAGCTCTTGCAGCGGCAATGCGTCGAGCTCGGTGCGGACCATTACGGTCGGCCCGGGACCGTTGCGATAAATGGCGACGACCCCTGTCTTGCCTACGTGCTCGGTGACTTCGAAGCCAAGCGACCGCATCTGCTGCGCCAGCAGGGCGGCGGTGCGCGTCTCGGCGAATCCCAGCTCCGGATGCGCGTGGATGTCTTTGTAGAGCGCGTCGAGGCGGGGATAGCTCGTGTCGAGCCGGTGGCCGATCTCGGCGACGGCCTGCGCGGGCCGCGGCTGGGCGAGGGCGGGAGCAGCAGTGACAACGAGAATGGCGGATAGAGGACGAAGAAAACTCATCACCGGCATTTTCTAGCTCCGCGAAAGCGGGGTGAACAACAGCCCGCGCAGCCCCGCCCGCCCGCGGAGACCGGAACGGGAGTTACTTCTTCGGCTTTTCCACCCGGCCACGCAACTTGCGGTGCGCCGACAAGTCGAAGATCTCGCCGGTGGACGGATCGTCCTGCAGCAGCCCTAGCCGCCGGGCGACTTCCTGGTAGGCTTCTTCCTCGCCGCCGAGATCGCGCCGGAAGCGGTCCTTGTCGAGCTTCTCGCCGGTCGCCATGTCCCACAGGCGGCAGCCGTCGGGGCTGATTTCGTCAGCCAGGATCACCCGGCTGTAGTCGCCGTCCCAGATGCGGCCGAACTCGAGCTTGAAGTCGATCAGGCGGATGTTGATCGCGGCGAACATGCCAGACATGAAGTCGTTCACCCGGATCGCCATTGCCGAGATGTCCTGCATCTCGTCGTTCGACGCCCAGCCGAAGCACGCGATGTGCTCTTCGGCGACCATCGGGTCGTTCAGCGCATCGTCCTTGTAGTAGTATTCGATCAGCGTGTGCGGCAGCGGCTCGCCTTCCTCGATCCCGAGGCGCTGCGAGATCGAGCCGGCGGCGACGTTGCGCACCACCACTTCGAGCGGGATGATCTCGACCTGGCGGATCAATTGCTCGCGCATGTTGAGGCGCCGGATGAAATGCGTCGGGATGCCGATGTGCGAGAGGCGCGTGAACACATGCTCGCTGATGCGGTTGTTGATCACGCCCTTGCCGTTGATCGTGCCCTTTTTCTGGGCGTTGAACGCGGTCGCATCGTCCTTGAAATACTGGATCAGCGTGCCGGGCTCCGGCCCCTCGTAGAGGATCTTGGCCTTGCCTTCGTAGATCTGGCGGCGGCGGGTCATGGGATTTCCTCGAAAAAACCAAGCCCCGGCGCTTGCGAGTCGGGTCTGCGACTGCACGGCCGGGGCGGACCGGCAGCATATAGGCCCAGCGGCCCGAAAAGCAATTGTGGGGTAGCCCGCGATTGCTTACTCCGGATGCAAATCCACAGGAGAGGCATATGAACACCGACCGCAGAACCGTGCTGGGCGCCGCAACCGCGCTGACCGCCATGATGTCCGCCAGAGCCGGCGCTGCCGAAACGTCGAACGCTCCTGCCGCGGGGCCCGCGCGGGGGCCGAAGGGAATCATGGAGATCATCCGCATCTACAGCGACGAGAACGGCGTATCGCACTACGAGCGGGTGAAGGTGATGGGCTCGCCCAAGCCGCTGCCGGTCGAGTCGGTGGTTGCCAGCTCGATCGCGCAAGGGACCGAGGATTGGCACCACGCGCCATACAAGACTTTCACGATCAACGTCGTCGGCGATATCGAGGGTGAAGTGAGCGACGGCACGCGGGTGAAGATCGGCAAGGGCGACCTGGTCTATCTCGAGGATTTCACCGGCAAAGGGCATGTCACCCACCTGCTGACCCCGGTCGCCAACCTGTTCATCCGGATGAAGCCGGATTTCGATCTGCTCAAGTGGGCAAGCGAGGAGCCCGCGTAGCCGAGTCCATCGGCAGGGTTTGTCGGCGCTGCGCTCTTGCGCCATAGGGCGCGCGATGCCCGATCTGTTTGCCGGCCAGCGAAGGGACCTTGCCGCATTGGCGGATAATGCACGGCTGCGCTCGCTGACGCCGGTCAAGGGCGTCGACTTCGCGTCGAACGATTATCTCGGTCTCGCCAATTCCTCGCGGCTCAAGCGGGCGGTCGAGGAGGCGATCGGACGCGGCGTGCCGATCGGGTCGGGCGGGTCGCGGCTGTTGCGCGGCAACGATCCCGAGCACGAAGCGCTCGAGGCCGAGGCGGCGGCGTTCTTCGGCAGCGAGAGCGCGTTGTTCTTCGCCAACGGTTATGGTGCGAACTCGGCGCTGCTGGCGACGTTGCCGCAGCGGGGGGACCTGATCGTCTATGATGCGCTGATCCATGCCAGCGCGCACGAGGGGCTGCGGCTCACCCGTGCCGAGACAGCCGAGGCGGCGCATGGCGACGTCGGCACTTTTGAGGACGCCATCGCCCGGTGGCGCAAGACGGGTGGAAAAGGGCGGGCGTGGATTGTCGCCGAGAGCCTTTATTCGATGGACGGCGACCGCGCGCCATTGGCCGATTTGCTGGCGCTCGCCGACGAGTACGAAGCGATCCTGCTGCTCGACGAAGCCCATGCGACCGGCGTGTTCGGCGCGCGGGGCAGGGGCCTTGCCGACGGGCTCGACGGGCGCGAGAACCTGATCGTGCTGCGCACCTGCGGCAAGGCGCTCGGCTGCGAAGGGGCGCTGGTCTGCGGGCCGAAAGTGGTGCGCGATCACCTGGTCAACCGCGGGCGCGGGTTCATCTTCTCGACCGCCCCCAGCCCGCTGATGGCCGCCGCGGTGCGCGAGGCGCTGCGGATCGTCGCCGACGAGCCGGAGCGGCGCGACGCGCTACAGGCGCTGGTGCGGCAGGCGGAAGGCGCTTTGGCGCCGCTCGGAGTTGCGGCGACCGGCTCGCAGATCCTCCCGCTGGTGCTCGGCGAGGAGGAGCGGACGATGGTGATCGCCTCAAAGGTGCAGGAAGCCGGCTTCGACGTGCGCGGCATCCGCCCGCCGACGGTGCCGGCGGGCACTTCGCGGCTGCGGATTTCGCTGACGCTGAATGCCATCGCGGGCGATGTCGCGGCGCTCGCGCAATGTCTCGGCGAGGTGTCGCGATGACCGGCTTCGTCGTCACCGGCACCGATACCGACGTCGGTAAGACGGTGTTTGCCGCTGCGCTCGCCGGGCAGCTCGGCGGGTGGTACTGGAAGCCGGTGCAAGCCGGGCTGGCGGATGGCACCGATGCCGAGCGGGTCACTGCGTTGTCCGGCCTGCCGCGCGAGCGGGTGCTGCCGGAGGCCTATCGGCTGGCCACGCCATGCTCGCCCCATAAGGCTGCCGAGATCGATGGCGTGACGATCGACCCGGCGCGGCTGGCGCTCCCCGAGCAGCGCCCGCTGGTGGTCGAGGGCGCGGGCGGGGCGCTGGTGCCGCTGGGCGGCGACCTGCTCTACGCGGACATGTTCGCCCGCTGGGGCCTGCCGGCCATCGTCGTCGCCCGCACAACGCTGGGCACGATCAACCATTCGCTGCTGACGATCGAGGCGCTGCGCGCGCGCAGTGTGCCGATCCACGGCGTGGCGTTCATCGGCGATCCGGTCGAGGACAGCGAAGCGACGATTTGCCGCATCGGCGGAGTGCGGCGACTCGGGCGGCTGCCGTGGCTGGAACCGCTCGACCGTGACGGGCTGCGCAGCGCATTCGGCAGGGAAATCGCGCTGTGAGTTCGATTTGGCACCCGTTCACCCAGCACGGTCTGGAAGAGCCGATTCCGCTGGTGACCCGGGCGGAGGGCGCGGCGCTCTACACCGCCGACGGGCGGCGGATAATCGACGCGATCTCCTCGTGGTGGGTGACGACGCACGGCCACTGCCACCCGCGGATCATGGCGGCGATCCGGGAGCAGGCGGAGAAGCTCGACCAGTTGATCTTCGCCGGATGGACGCATGAGCCGGCGGAGGAGGTGGCGGCGGGGCTGCGGGCGATCATGCCGGCCGAGCTGACGCGGGTGTTCTTCTCCGATTCCGGATCCACCGCAGTCGAGGTGGCGCTGAAGATGGCGCTCGGGTTCTTCGCCAACCGCGGAGAAAAACGCCATAGAATCATTGTGATGGAACACTCTTATCACGGCGATACGATCGGGGCGATGTCGGTCGGCGCGCGCGGGGTGTTCAACGCCGCTTACGCCCCGTTGCTGTTCGACGTCGGGCTCGTGCCGTTTCCGAGCAATCCGCAGCAAGCACTTGATGTGCTTGAAAAAGAATGTCGCGCAGGCGCCGCCGCGTTCATCGTCGAGCCGCTGGTGCTCGGCGCCGGCGGAATGCTGATGTATCCCGCTGAAATCCTTGCCCAAATGCGCGCGATTTGCGCCGCGCACGGCACCTTGTTCATCGCCGACGAAGTGATGACCGGCTGGGGCCGCACCGGGACCCTGCTGGCCTGCGAACAGGCCGGGGTGGTGCCGGATTTGCTGTGCCTGTCCAAAGGGTTGACCGGCGGCGCGCTGCCGCTCGCCGTCACGATGGCGACCGAACAGATCTGGGACGCGCACTATTCGCAAGACCGCGCCAAGACGTTCTTTCATTCTTCAAGTTATACCGCAAATCCAATAGCTTGCGCGGCCGCCGCAGCCAATCTCGCGATCTGGCGCGAAGAACCGGTGCTTCAGCGGGTCAACGACCTCGCAACGCGGGTACAACGGCACCACAACGCGCTCACAAGCGAGGCAACCGATCGTCGCCGCTGCGGCACGATCGGCGCGCTCGAATTGGGCGGAGGCGAGGGCAGCTACCTGTCCGATCTCGGACCCAAGCTGCTCGCCCGGTTCCGCGCGGCGAACGTGCTGCTGCGCCCGCTCGGCAACACCGTCTACGTGATGCCGCCTTATTGCATTTCCGACGAGGACCTCGCCGCGATCTTCGCCGCGATCGAGGATGCGGCGGAATGGGTTGCGGATATTTCCGCGTCGTCCCGGGCTTGACCCGGGACCGCTGGCCTCCTGGCGCACCAATCATTGCTCTACCCAGCGTCCAGCGATCCCGGCGTAGGCGCTTCGCGCCGTCTTCGACTCCGCCGCGATGACGTCATGCAAGATAGAAGTTGCCGCTCGGCACCCGGATCGTCGCATCGGCCTCATCGAACGCAACTCCCGGCGGATCGCCGCCCGCGGCCACCGTCTCCAGCGCGCGGCGCAGCATCCGGCGCTGCATCGCGATGCCCTTGTCGCTCGTCACCAGGTGCTCTTCGCTGTGGAGCGAGACCGGACCTTGTCCCGCCTGGGCCTCATAGTCTCCGGGCTGGTCCTGCCGCTCCTCCACCGTCTTCAGGTGCCACGGCTTGAAGTTCTCGATCTCGAGCCCGCGCGCCGGGCGCCGCCCGTCGGGCGTCATCGGGGTGCGCATCGCGAACAGGATGCGGCAATGGCTGTCGTCGACCGGCACCGAGAAGCCGATGCTGTTCGGCCGCCCGGGGCGCATCGCCACATCGGGCACGCTCATCACGTTGGGCATCAGCCAGGTCGACACCCGGTTCACTTCGCGCCCGCCGTCCAAATCGCGGTGCGCCTTGTAGATCACCCCGCCGTCGATCTCCTCGAACTCGACCTTGGGCATCACCTCGAACTCGCGCACGAACTGGGTGCCGCTGAACGTGGTGTGCAGCACCTGGACGTGGAACGGGTCCATCACGTTGTCGTTCATGTGCAGCCACGAATAGGGCACCACTTCGGGCCCGTTCGGATCGCCGTGCGAGCCCAGCGAGTTGTCGAACGCCAGCCAGTCCTCGCCCTCCTCAAGCGGCTCGAGCGCGTCGTAGCGCGGCATCGCCGGCATCCGCTCGGGCGGGCCCATGTAGGCCCAGACCAGGCCATAGCGCTCGCGCACCGGATACCACGGCTGGCGGTGCTCGGGCCGGCAGAGGTGCGGGTTGGGCTCGCACGGCTGCTCGATGCAGTTGCCTTCGACGTCGAACTTCCAGCCGTGATAGCAGCAGCGGATCCCGTCGCGCTCGACATGGCCCCAGAACAGGCTGGTGCCGCGATGCATGCAGCGCGGATAGAGCAGGCCGGCGCGGCCCTCGCCATCGCGGAACACGATCAGGTCCTCGCCCAGGATGCGCACCTCGCGCGGACGGCTGGTGACGTTGCGGCTTGCGAGCACCGGCTGCCAGTAGCGCCGCATCAGCTCGCCCATCGGCGTGCCGGGGCCGACCTCGGTCAACGCCGCCTCGGGGTGCTGCGGCGGGCGGCCGTAGGCGGTCCCTTGGGGGAATTCGGGCGTGGGTTTTGGCGCTGTGCTCATCTGGCGACTCCTCGGCGGACGGTGGCCCGTCTCTTCGAGGCGGATCATAGGCCCGGCGCGGGAACGGAGACAAGGCCGGCTAGTGGATCGTCGGCGGAAGCGCCGCTGCCGGCTCTCGCCCGCGGTGCCGCGCGATCAGCCGCGCGAGCGTCGCGCGCTGCACCAGCACGCTGAACAGCACCGCGGCGAACGTCGCAGCCAGCAGCAGGTCGCGCGTGTGTCCCGCCGGCAGCGATAGCGCCAGCGCGATCGAGATTCCGCCGCGCAGCCCGCCCCACCACAGCACGGTGAAGCCCATCCGGCCGTGCTTCCGCGCCCGCGGCAGCAGGCCGCTCAGCAGCCCGAGCGACAGGCCGCGCGCTGCCAGCGTGATAGCGATTCCGGCCGCGCCCAGCAGCAGGTGCGGGCCGCCCGGCACCAGCGCGATCACCTCCAGCCCGATCAGCAGGAACAGGACCGAATTGAGCAGATCGTCGATCAATTCCCAGAACTTGATCAGGTAATCGCGGGTCGTGTCGCTCATCGCGTGGGCCACGCCCTGGTTGCCGATGATCAGCCCCGCGACCGCCATCGCCAGCGGGCCGGAGACGTGCAACTGCTCGCACAGCGCATAGCCGCCCATCACCACCGCGAGGCTGATCATCACCTCCAGCGCGTATTCGTCCATCGAATGCATCGCGCGGTAGCCCAGCCATCCCGCGACGAGGCCCACGGCCACTCCGCCGCCGGCCTGGAGCGCGAACAGCCGGGCGCCCTCGCCGACCGAAAAGTCCTGCCCGATCGCCGCGGCGCCGAACAGGATGGTGAACAGCACGATGCCGACGCCGTCGTTGAACAGGCTTTCGCCCGCGACGGTCGCCTGGAGCCCTTCCTCGACCCTGGTTTCCTTGAGCACGCCGAGCACCGAAACCGGGTCGGTCGGGCTGATCAGGGCGCCGAACACGAAGTACCAGATCGGCGCAACCGGCACGCCGATCGCCGCGCCGATGCCCCACATGCCCGCGCCGACCAGGCCGGTCGAAACGATCACCCCGAGCGTCGAGAGCAGCAGGACCGGCAGCCAGTCCCTGGTCAGCCGTTCGAGATCCACGTGGAGCGCGCCGGCGAACAGCAGGAAGCTGAGCATCCCCTGGAGCAGGGTCTGGGTGAAATCGATCCGGCCGAGAATTCCCGCAACCCAATCGTCAAGCCGGGTGCCGGGAACCAGCGCATCGGCGATCAGCAGCAGGATCGACGCGAGCCCGCCCATCACGGTCAGCCCGATCACGTGGGGCAGCTTCAGGAAGTGATGGTTGAACCAGCCGAGCACCGCCGCGGCGACCACCAGCAGCGCCGCGAGATCGAAGGGGGACAGGCCGATCACCGACATGGCCGGGGTCTACCCGAAGCACCTGCCGAGGCAAAGGCCGCGCACGGCAACCGATCCTCCCGTTTCGGCGTAGCCGGAATGGGGGAGGCGGGACCGCCAGCCTGAAAGGCTGGTGGTGGAGGGAGATGGCGCGCCTTTGCCCTCCGTCACGGGCTTCTGGCCGGCGCCACCTCCCCACCCTCCGTTCGCGAGAACAGGGAGGATGGAAGATTGAACATTCTCTTGAATAGGATTAAATCCTACTCGCTTAGGAGATCATCATGCGTTCGACCCGACAACTGAGCGTCACGCTGCCCAACGAAATGGCCGCGCAAGTTCGCGCGAAAGTGGCTTCCGGCGAGTACGCCAGCGAAAGCGAAGTGATCCGCGAGGGCTTGCGCGCGCTCACCGCCCGCGACCGCGCGCTCGACGATTGGCTCCGCTCCCAGGCCTTGCCGGCCTATGACGCGTACCGCGCCGATCCGTCGCGCGGGCTGTCGCTGGACGACGTGCGGGCCAGCATCGGCAAGCGCCGCGGCTGACCGGTCCCGGACGGCGGATGCCTTATCGTATCGTCATCACGCCGGAAGCTCGCGACCAGCTCGATAGCCTCTACGGCTACATCGCAGCGGCAGCGAACGGCCAAATCGCCGCGGACTTCGTGGACGGCATCCTCGACCATATCGCCACGTTGCGCGAGTTCCCGAAGCGCGGCACGCCGCGCGACGAACTCCTTCCCGGCCTGCGCACGCTGGCGTGGCGGCGGCGCGTGACGATCGCGTTCGTCGTGGAGCAGCGCGACGTGGTGGTTCTCGGCGTGTTTTACGGCGGGCGCGATTTGGATTCGTTGCTGACGGGCGATTAGGCCGCCATGGCGGCGCCGACCCTCCCCGTTTCGGCATAGCCGGAATGGGGCGGGAGGCCGCCAGCCGGAAAGGCTTGTGGTGGAGGGGGACGGCGCGCCTTCCCCATCGCTGCGCGACGGGGGAGGATCTGAACGCCTACCCGTGCAGCTTCGCCGCCGTGCGCGCCACCCGGGCGCCGAGATAGCGCGCCCCGTCGAGCTCGGTCGCGCTCGGCTGGCGTGAGCCGTCGTTGTTGGCGATGGTGGTCGCCCCGTAAGGCGAGCCGCCCTTGACTTCGTCGACCCCGTTCTGCGCGGTGAAGTTGTAGTCGAGCCCGACCACGGTCATCCCGAAGTGCAGCAGGTTGGTGATGATCGAGAACAGCGTGGTCTCCTGCCCGCCGTGCTGCGCGGCGGTGGAGGTGAAGGCCGCGCCGACCTTGCCGACCAGCGCCCCGGTGAACCAGTGGCCGCCGGCCCGGTCCCAGAACGCCGCCATCTGGCTCGGCATGCGGCCGAAGCGGGTCGGCGCCCCGACCACGATGCCGTCGTATTTCGCAAGATCGTCGGGCTCGGGCATTTCGGCGTGATCGGGATGAACCGCGAAGCCTGCGGCTTGCGCCACTTCGGCCGGCGCGGTCTCGGGCACCCGCAGGATGTCGACTTCGGCGCCTTCGCCGCGCGCGCCTTCGGCGACCGCGTCGGCCATCTTCGCGATATGCCCGTAGGACGAATAGTACAGCACGAGGATGCGGGCCATCGAGAGGTCTCCATTGCGTGAGTGGGTGCGCAGCGGATGGACTACGGGCGGGTTTTCATCAAGATTGGAAGTTCGCAATGGGGGAGGATGCATGAGCGGCTTGGCAGACCCACAGGCATTCGCAGAAGAATGGATCGCGGCGTGGAACGCGCGCGATCTCGACAAAGTGCTGGCGTTCTTCGCCGAGGATGCGGTGTTCAGCTCTCCGCTTGCCGCAAAAGTGGTGCCCGAAAGCGGCGGCACGGTGCGCGGCAAGGCGGCGCTGCGCGATTACTGGAGCGCCGCCTTGGCGCAGAACCCCGACCTCGATTTCGAGCTGACCACGCTCCATGCCGGGATCGACGTCCTGCTGATCGGCTTTCGCATGAACGGCGGGGCGGACCGCGTCGAGGTGCTGCGCTTCCGCGGCGGGCGGGTGGTCGAAGGCTGCGGCACTTATCGTGTCGGCTGAATTGCGGTTCCGCCCTATCGGCCGGTTGACTTTTTCGCCGCCGGCCCGGCATGTAGCATGCTAACGAAAAGAGGATGTCCGATGCGATACCGGTTGGGGTTGCTGCTCGGAGCAACGTTGTTGGGGCTCGGCGGAGCGGCACGGTCGGATGAGACCAGGCCGGCCGCGGCGGACTGGCCGCGCTATGCGCGCGACCTGTCGGCGACGCGGTTCTCGCCGCTCGACCAGATCAACCCGGAGAACGTCGGCAAGCTGGCCGAAGCGTGGTCGCTGCGGGTGGCGCCGAACGGGGGCGGGGCGATCGTCTCCAGCGCGACGCCGATCGTGGTCGATGACGTGATGTACTATCCGGTCGGCACCGCGGTGGTCGCGCTCGAGCCGGAGACCGGCAAGGAAATCTGGCGCCATGCCGTCACCGACGGCGCGGCGCGGCGCGCGGTGAGTTATTGGGCGGGCGACGGTAGCCATCCGGCGCGGATCTATTATTCGACCGGCAAGAAGATCTGGGCGCTTTCGGCGAAGACCGGGGAGGTCGATCCCAGCTTCGGCGCGGGCGGGGCGATCACCCTCGACGTGCCGTACAACTACCCGCCGACGATCTTCAAGGACGTGCTGGTGGTCGGCGCGACCGTCGGCGAATTCACCGTCGGCGACCCCGGCGACACCCGCGCGTTCGACGCGGTGACCGGCAAGCACTTGTGGACCTTTCACACGGTGCCGCGGCCGGGGGAAGTGGGCCACGACACCTGGCTGAACGACGGCTGGAAGGGCCGTTCGGGCACCAACGTGTGGATCTGGTACATGTCGGTCGATCCGAAGACCGACACCTTGTTCATGCCGGTCGGCGGGCCGTCGCCGAACTACGACGGCACCACCCGGCCGGGCGCGAACCTGTTCGGAAATTCGCTCGTCGCGGTCGATATCCAGACCGGCAAGCTCAAGTGGTACTTCCAGACCATCCACCACGACCTGTGGGACAGCGACCTGCCCGCGCCGCCGGTGCTGTTCGACGCGCACGTCAACGGCAAGACCGTGCCGGCGCTCGCCGAGACCGGCAAGACCAGCTACATGTACATCCTCAACCGCGACACCGGAAAGCCGCTGTTCGGGGTGGACGAAAAGCCGGTCGCCAAGGGCGACGTGCCGGGCGAATGGCATTCGCCGACCCAGCCGATCCCGCGCAAGCCCGTCGCGCTGTCGCGCAAGACCTGGGACAAAAGCGACATCGTCACCGCGGCGGACACCAACCAGGCGCATGTCGATGCGTGCATGGACCTGCTCAAGTCCTACGGCGGCAACTTCTTCAATTCCGGACCGTTCACGCCCTATTTCCTCCACACCGAGGGCGGGCCGATCAAGGCCTCGATCAACCTGCCGATGAACGGCGGCTCGGTGTGGGGCGGCAGCGCGGCCGATCCCCGGACGGGCATGATCTACATCAACACTTCCGAAGGCGGCTCGATCGGCTGGATCGAGAAGCGCAAGCCGGGTGAGAACTACGGCCGCGGCACCGAAGGCACGGTGCAGACGTATGACCGCGGCAACCTTTCGGGGCCGGGCGCCTATGCCTCGTTCAGCGCGAGCTACACCGATGCGAACGGCAAGAAAGTCACCCTGCCGTGCATCCGCCCGCCGTGGGGCCGGCTGATCGCGGTCGACGGCAACACCGGCGACATCGCCTGGGCGGTGCCGCTGGGGATCAGCGACGAGCTGCCGCCGGGCAAGCAGGACACCGGGCGCAACAACGGCTCGGGCGGGCCCATCGTCACCGCCGGCGGGCTGGTGTTCGTCGGCGCGACCGATGATCGCCGCTTCCGCGCGTTCGACGCGAAGACCGGCAAGGAATTGTGGAGCGTGAAGCTCGCCCAGAGCGCGCAGGCGGTGCCGATCACCTACCAGGGCAAGGACGGGCGGCAGTATGTCGCGGTGACGGCCGCGGCATTCGGCGGCGCCGCGCGCGGGCCGGATGGCAAGCCGCTCAACGACGAGCAACTGGTGGTGTTCGCGCTGCCGAAAGCGGGATGAGGACGATGAAAAGAGCAATTTGGGCCGCACTGGCCGCAGCCACGATGTTCGGCGCCGCGCATGCACAATCCCCTGAACTGGCGACGCCTTCGGTCGAGGACCCCAACGCGGTCCCGGCCAAGCCCGAGTTCAAGCAGGATTCGATGAACGTGTTCCGCCGCTTTCCGGCCGACATCACGCCGCAGATGGTCAAGTTCTACAACCAGGCGGTGGGGCTCAAGGCGCTGAGCCCGATCCAGCTCACCTCGACCCAGCAGATGCTGCTGTTCCGCGTCGGCGCGACCGGGCAGATCAAGCTCGCCGCCGGGCTCACCCCGGGGCGCGACTACCGCCCCGGCGGCGACGTCAACGCGACCACCGGCATTCGCCTGCTGACCTTCACTTATCCCGATGCCGACCCGGTGCTCGCGGCGTTCGACGCGGCGGGGTTCCCCAAGCCGCAGTTCAAGGACCTGCCCGGCGGCAAGCGCGCGGCGCTGGTGAAGGACCCCGGCGGGTTCAACGTCGAGCTGCTGATCGATCCGAACGCCAGCGAGGCCGCACGCCGCGGGGTCGAGGTGGGCATCAACGTGTCCGACCTCGCGAGAAGCCGCGATTTCTACCAGAACTTCGTCGGGCTCGAGGCGCTGCCGCCGGTGAAGGACCCGGTGCTGGGACTGACCAAGTACCCGTTCCGCCACGGCGAGACGACGGTCAGCCTGTGGTCGGCCGGCAAGAACCTGCCCGCCGACACCGGCAGCGCGGGCATCCAGTACGTGATCGGCAACATCCAGCAGGTGAACGCGGCGGCCAAGCAGCGCAAGGTCGCGGTGCAGACGCCGCTCGGCGGGATCAAGGGCTTTCCCGGGCTGCTGACCGTGTGGCTCAGCGACCCCGACGGGGCGACCGACTACTTCTATCAGATGGCCGCCCGGCCCCCTGCCGGGCAGTAGCCGGCAATCAGGCGCCGCTGGGCTTGGCCGCGGCCTTGACCACATAGTCCGCCACTTCGGCGATTTCCTTGTCGGAAAGCTGGCCGCCGAAGCTGGGCATCGCGCCCTGGCCGTTGGTCACGCGGTTGATCACGAACGCCTTGGTGAGGTTCGGATCGCCGTCGAGCACCGGCCCGACGTGGCCGTCCGCGCCCGCGTCGGCGAGCGTGTGGCAGGTGCTGCAGCCCCAATCGAGGAAGACCTGCTTGCCCGGATCGGCCGGGGCCGCGGCGGCGGCCGGAGCGGCACTGTCGGCCGCGTTCGCTTGCGCGGCGATCAGGAACCCGCCCATCGTCGCGGTGAGCGCCAGCGCTGCGGTGGCCAGGCCGGATTTGAAATATGCGTTGTTGGTCACGTGTCTAACCCCATCGAATGATTCACTCAGCCCCAGCGGGCCGCCGTGTGTTCGATTGCGGGATGGATTGCAAGGGATGAATGTCACCTTGACGAACCGGACATGGACAATGTCGTGGTAATGCCAGCGGCAGGGAAGAGGCGCCGCGACAACGCCATTCAACCGACCGATTGAGCGGATTTTCCGCGTGAATGCGGATATTCCCAAGGCTGCCCACGAGACCTCGCGACCGCGCAGCCGATATCGGATTTTGTCAACATGTGCGCGTTTCGCCCCTTGTTGTTCGGCGAGTTTGTCGGCTAGGAAGCGCGATGCCGGGGGCCGCGTGCGGCGCCCGCCATAACGGGTGAGACGGGAGAGTGAAAGTGAACCACCGGCTGGTCGCGGCTTCGGGCCTGCGCAGAATCGCGCGCGGGCGCGCGTTCCGCATCGCAACTGCATCGCTGGCGGCATCGCTCGCCATGCTCGGCGCCGCCTCGGGGGTCTCGGCCAAGCCGGGCGACAGCTTCGATTTCAAGACCTGGGATTCGAACCTCGGGGGCGGCGATTCCTCGCAGTATTCCTCGCTGGACCAGATCAACAAGGCGAACGTGGACCAGCTGCAGGTCGCCTGGACCTTCCCGACCGGGGCCGGCCCTGCGCCGCACTTCAATCCGGTCGTGATGCACGACGTGATGTATTTCCTGACCCCCAAGGCGGACCTCGTCGCCTTGAACGCAGCGACCGGCGAGAAGCTGTGGGACAAGCAGTTCCAGGGCCGCGTCGGCGGGCGGGGCATGAACTACTGGGAAAGCGCCGACGGCAAGGACAAGCGCCTGCTGTTCATGATGAACGGCAACCTCACCGAAGTCAGCGCCGACAACGGCGAATTGATCTCCTCGTTCGGCAATGGCGGGCAGGTCGATCTGCGCGTCGGGCTCCACCGCGACGTCAGCAAGATCAATCCGCTGCAGACCGACAATCCCGGGCGCATCTACAAGAATATCATCATCATGTCGCTGCCGGCCGGCGCGTACGATTTCGCCGCGCCACCGGCGGACATCCACGCTTACGACATCCTCACCGGCAAGCTGCTGTGGGTGTTCCACACCGTGCCGGAGAAAGGCGAGTTCGGCTACGATACCTGGCCCGCCAAGGATCACGAACTGGTCGGCGGGGTCCACAACTGGAACGAGTCGACGATCGATACCGAAACCGGGATCATGTACATCCCGCTCGGCACCGCGCGGTACGATTTCTACGGCGGCAACCGCAAGGGCAACGACCTGTTCGCCAACAGCCTGGTCGCGCTCGACGCGAAGACCGGCAAGCGCATCTGGCACTACCAGATCGTCCACCACGACTTGTGGGACTTCGACCTGCCGCAGGCGCCGAAGCTGCTGACGATCCACAAGGACGGCAAGGACGTGCCCGTTGTCATCCAGGCGACCAAGTTCGGCTACCTCTACGTGTTCGACCGGCGCACCGGCAAGCCGATCTGGCCGATCGTCGAAACCAAGGTGCCGGCGTCCGACGTGCCGGGCGAGCAGGCCTCGCCGACCCAGCCGATCCCGAGCTGGCCCAAGCCGTTCGCGCGCCAGGGCGTGTTCCACGAATCCGACATCGATCCCTACATCTCGCAGGCGGATCAGGACGCGCTGAAGGAGCTTTTGAAGACCGCTCGCAACGAAGGCCTGTTCACCCCGCCGAGCCTGGTGGGCACGATCTCGTGGCCGGGGCACAACGGCGGCGCCAACTGGAACACCTCGTCGGTCGATCCGGCGCGCCACCGCTTCTTCATCGTCGCGAAGACCCTGCCGACGTTCGACAAGCTGGTGCTCGACACCCGGCCCGAAGCGCAGGCGGCGATGCCCAACGGCGGGGGCGACGTTAAGCCCTACAAGTCCAACGTCGACTTCATGCTGCAGAAGAGCAACGGGCTGCCCGGCGTCAATCCGCCGTGGTCGCTGCTCACCGCCTACGACATGGATACCGGCAAGATCATGTGGCAGATCCCGGACGGCGACGTGACCGCGCTGAAAGGGCAGGGCGGCCCCGGGTGGAAGGGCAGCGTCGCGCCGCGCGGAGGGCCGGTCGCGACCGGCGGCGATCTGCTGTTCGTCGGCACCTCGAGCGACCGCATGTTCCGCGCCTACGATCAGGACACCGGCAAAGTGCTGTGGGAACACCAGCTCGACGCGGCGACCGAAGGGACGCCGGCGGTTTATGAGGTGGGCGGCAAGGAATACGTCGTGATCGCGGTCGGCGGCGATGGGCTGTTCGCGCCCAAGCTCGGCCAGACCGCGCCGGGCGAGAACCGCTACGTGGCGTTCGCGCTGCCCGGCAAGGGCGGTCAATGACAGCCGGTGGACGATCGGTTATGTTCGGGTTGAGCCGGCGCGCGGGCAAGGGGGCAGGTCGCCACCGCGCGGAACGGGCACGGAAATCAGGAGGATGCACAATGATCAAGTTTAGCTCGAAAGTACGCCTGGCGTTGGCCTCGGCCTCGCTGGCGGCGATCGCGCTCGTCGGCAGCGCCGCCGGAGCGCAGGAGAACGCCCAGCCGGCGAACGAGGAGAAAGCCGGGCCCGCGCCCGAGGAGCTCCACGCCAAGACCGAGCAGGGGGTGACCGATCTCTATCACCTTGCGCCGCTGCCGGACTACACGCCGGCCAAGACCGCGTGGGGCGATCCCGATTTCCGCGGCAACTGGCCGGTCGACTCGCTCGGCGGCCTCAATCTCCAGCGCACGCCCGAGCAGGGCAACCGGGTCTACATGACCGACGAGGAATACGCGAAGAGCGAGGCCCGGATGGCGGCATCGCGCGAAGCGGCGAGCAAGGAGACCAACGCCGGCAAGCTCGGCATGGGCAATTGGGTCGAAATGACCGGCGCCGGCCGCCGCACCTCGCTGCTGGTCGATCCGCCCAACGGCCGACTGCCCGAGCTCACCCCCTACGGCAAGCACATGGCCGCGATCGGGCGTTCGAGCTGGATCCCGAACCAGACCTACGACTGGACGACCGATTTCGACAGCTGGGACCGCTGCATCACCCGCGGCTTCCCTGCCTCGATGTTCCCGTTCCGCTACAACAACGGCATGGCGATCTATCAGTCGCCGGGCTACATCGTGATCGATCTCGAGATGATCCACGACGCGCGCGTGATCCCGATCGACAACGGCAAGCATATCGACCCCCGCGTGCTCAAGTACATGGGCGACAGCCGTGCGCATTGGGAAGGCAACACGCTGGTGATCGACACCACCAACATCAAGCCGGGCGCCTCGCCGCTCAACATGGCGACGATCGGCGCGCCCTTCGGCAACACCATCCCGATGAGCGACCAGGCCCATGTGGTCGAGAAGCTGACGATGGCCGGGCCGAACACGCTGGTCTACACGATGACCTATTCGGACCCGAAGGTGTACACCGCGCCGTACACCATCCGCATGGATATCCCGCGCAACAACGACTACCAGTTCTTCGAATACGCCTGTCACGAAGGCGACGTGCAGGTGCGCAACTACATCAAGGCCTCGCGTTCGGCGCGTGAGCGGGCCGCGGCTGCGGCCGCGGGCGGCGCCGCCAAGGTAGCCGTCAAAGAAAGCAACTAGGCCTTGAAACGCAGGTTCGGGATCGCACTGGCCTCCGCGGCGCTTGGCGTCGCGGGGGCCATGCTCGCGCTCAACCAGCGCTACGCCAACGAGGACAAGAACGACCAGATCGGCATCGGCCACTGGGCCGAGACCGGCGAAGGGAGAGACCGATGAAACCCCGCGCAGCCGCGCTTCGCATAGCCTTCACCGCCGCGCTGCTCGGCTCGGCGAGCCTTGCCCACGCCGAGCTCAAGGGGCCGGTCAAGACCCGGCAGGGCCTGGTCAGCGGCGCGCCGTCGACCCGCGCGGACGGGGTGATGGTCTACAAGGGCATTCCGTTCGCCGCGGCGCCGGTCGGCGCATTGCGGTTCAAGGATGCGCAGCCGCCGCAGCCGTGGCAGGGCGTGCGCGACGGCACGAAGTGGGGCAACACCTGCATCCAGCCGTCGGGCAAGACCCGCCCGATCGGCGTGAACCAGGCGGTCGACATGCCGGATTCGCCGCCGATGTCGGAGGATTGCCTGAACCTCAACGTGTGGACCCCGGCCAAGAGCGCGGGCGCGAAGCTGCCCGTGATGGTGTGGTTCTACGGCGGCGCCTATGCCGAAGGCGGCGGCTCGATGCCGTTCGCGAACGGCGCGCACCTTGCGAAGAAGGGCGTGATCGTCGTCTCGCTGAACTATCGCGTCGGGCCGTTCGGCTTCCTCTCGCATCCCGACCTGACGGCCGCTTCGCCGCACCGCGCCTCGGGCAACCAGGCGCTGTCGGATTCGATCGCGGCGCTCCAGTGGGTGAAGCAGAACATCGCCGCGTTCGGCGGCGATCCGGACAATGTCACCATCTTCGGCCAGTCGGCCGGTGCCTGCATCACCGCCGCGCTGGTCGGTTCGCCGGTGGCCAAGGGGCTGTTCACCAAGGCGATCTCGGAAAGCGGCGCGTGGGCCGGGCTCACCGCCGCCAAGATGGTCACCCGCGAGGATGCGGAAAAGCAGACGCTTGCCGCGATGGACAAGGCGGGGGTGAAAAGCCTGGCCGACCTTCAGGCGCTGCCGGCGGACCAGGTGGCCAAGCTCGGCCGTGCGCAGGGCATCATCGTCGACGGCTGGATCGTGCCGGAGGATGAATCGATCACGTTTGCCCAGGGGCGCCAGAACAAGGTGGACATCCTGATCGGCTCGAACGCCAACGAGGGCGGCAGCTTCTCGTTCGGGCCGCCGGCGACGCTGGCGAGTTGGAAGGCCGGCGCGGCGCAGCGCTGGAAGGATCTCGCCGACATGGGCCTCGCGGCTTATCCGGCGGCCACCGACGAAGAGGCCAAAGTCGCCGCGACCCGGCCGTTCACCGACGGCATCGCGTGGTTCATGCACCGCTATGCCGACGAGCAGGCGAAGGCCGGCAAGGCCGCCTACCTCTACCAGTTCGCGCACAATCCGCCCGCCGCGCCGGGCAAGCCGAGCGGCGGGCCGACCCATGCCTCCGAGCTCGCCTACGTGTTCGACAACCTCGACGCGCCGCGCGAAGTGCCGGACCCGAGCTCGCCCGAGGTCGCAAGCAAGAGCGCGGCGGACATCACGCTCGCCGACCAGATGTCGAGCTATTGGACCAACTTCGCAAAGACCGGCAATCCGAACGGGCCGGGGCTGCCGCCCTGGCCGCAGGAGAGCAAGCTGCAGCGCAATCAGGCGTTTCTGCTCAAGGCCGACGACAAATCCGCCCCGGGCGACACGATGACGGTGGATCAGGTCAAGCTCTACGACGCGCTGTTCAAGCGCGACGTCGCCGACCCGCTGGGCATCCCGGCCGCGAGCTGACCGTTCGGCGGCGAATCAAAAAGGGGGCCGGAGCGTGCTGCTCCGGCCCCCTTTTTTATCGTCGCTTCGATCGAGCGTTCGGCTCAGAAGAACACGCCCAGCGTGAACCCCACGGTGCGGCCGAAGAACACCACCAGCACCCACAGGATCAGCGACAAGGCGCCGGCGAGCTGGGTGGTGAACGGGATCGCGCCGCCGACGTCCCACTGCTTGACGTTCTTCCAGGTCAGCGCGTGGAACACGATCATG
>DASVLP010000079.1:0-20102 GCA_036384795.1 Sphingomonadaceae bacterium
AGCGGCGCCGACCAGCGCAGGGCGGCGCTGCTGCTGGCACGCAAGCGCGGCTTCGGGCCGTTCGGCCTCGAACCGCTCGACCGCGCGCGCCGCGAAAAGCAGATTGCGGCGATGCTGCGCGCCGGCCACCCTCTCGACAGCGCGCGCGAATTGGTCGATGCGACGAGCGTGGAAGCCGCGGAGGATTGGGCCGCCGCGGCGTTCGACGAGGAGCGGGAGTGAGATGAAGCGGATCGCGTTTGCCGTGGCGCTGGGGCTCGCCGCGTGTTCGCCGCAAGCGCAGGAGCGGGCCGCCGCCGCCTCGCCCGCCCCGGCGCAAGCCGCGTCGGTGCATCCGGTCTCGGGGCTGCAGGTCATTCCGCTGACGATCTCGCAGAATGGCAACGTCCACCACTTCCGGGTAGAGGTCGCCAGCACCGAGCCCGAGCAGGAGCGCGGGCTGATGTTCCGCGAGCAGATGGGACCGGACGAAGGGATGATCTTCCCGCACGATCCGCCGCGCGTGGCGAGCTTCTGGATGAAGAACACCGTTATCCCGCTCGATATCGTGTTCATCGGCACCGATCACCGGATCATCAACGTCTCGGCCAACGCGACCCCGTATTCGCTCGATCCGCGCACTTCCGACGGGCTTACCAGCGCGGTGCTGGAGCTCAACGGCGGACGGATCGCGCAGCTCGGTTTCACCCCCGGGGCGCTCGTCCAGTGGTAATCGGCTTGCTCTTCGCCGGTCGTTCCGGCTAACGGCGCGGCAATGGGTATCTTCGCGAAATTCTTCACCTGGTGGAACGGCGCGACCTTGGGCACGCTGCTGTCGAACGCGCTCCACGGCCAGCACGTCGGCACCGACGCGCAGGGCAACCGCTACTACCGCGAAAGCGGCAAGGACACGAACGGGCTCGAACGGCGCTGGGTGATCTACAACGGCCCCAACGATGCCAGCCGGGTTCCCGCCGAATGGTTCGGATGGCTGCACCACCAGTACGACGAAGTCCCGGAAAGCCACCTGCCGCCGCCGCGGATCTGGGAAGCGGACTACACCCCCAACGCCACCGGCACGCAATTCGCGTACCGCCCGCAGGGCGCGCTCGAGCGCGGCGGCCAGCGCGCGCGGGCGACGGGGGATTACGAAGCCTGGTCGCCGGATGGCGACAACCAAATAGCGTATCCGGACGCCTGACGATGAGCGCCTCGCGCGCCTTCGTCTGTTCGGTCGCGCTCGTGCTCGCCGCCTGCAAAGGCCAGCCGCCCGCCCCCCATGCGCGCGAGACCGACGTTCCGGCCGATCTCGCGCCGCTGCCCGCGCCGCCAAACGTCGCGGGGGCGGGCCCCGGCACCCCGCTGAAGGATCGGGTCGCCACCCTCGGCATCCTCAACAAGCGCAACAACCTCACCGAGGACGTCCAGCTCAAGCCGGGCGAATCGCGCCGCTGGGGCGACGTGATCGTGCGGCTGGCGGCGTGCGAGCGCACCGCGCCGTGGGAGCGGCCGCCCGAAACCGGGGCGTTCGTCCAGGTGCTGGTCGCGCGGCGCGCGCATCCCGAGGATCAGCCGAGCTGGGAGCAAGTGTTCTCGGGCTGGCTGTTCAAGAACTCGCCGTCGCTCAACGTGGTCGAGCACCCGGTCTACGACGTGTGGGTGAAGGACTGTGCGATGAGCTTCCCGGGCGAGGAATCGCCGGTGGCCGCTTCCTCGAGCAGCCCGGCGAAAGCTTCGGGCACGCCGACGCCGACCCCCACGCCCAGCCCGCAGGCGTCCGCCAGCAGCTCGACATAGCGCTGCTGCGTGATCTCGACCGCGCCCATCGAAGCGAGGTGCTCGGTCATGAACTGGCAGTCGAGCAACCGCACGCCGGCCCGCCTCAGCAGCGCGACCAGCCAGGCAAGCGCGATCTTCGAGGCATTGGGCGCAAGGCTGAACATGCTCTCGCCGCAGAACACCCGGTCGAACGAAACGCCGTAGAGCCCGCCGACCAGATGGCCGCCGACCCAGCATTCGATCGAGTGCGCGTGGCCCGCCAGGTGGAGCGCGCGGTAGCTCGCCGCGATTCGCTCGCTGATCCAGCTTTCCGGATGGCGCGGGCGCGGCGCGGCGCAGGCGCTGATCACCTCGGCGAACGCGCGGTTGCAGGTGACCTCGAACCGCTCGCGCCGCAGCTCTTTCGCCAGCGAATGCGAGCAATGGAATCCGTCGAGCGGCAGGATCGCCCGCAGGCGGGGCTCCACCCAGAACACCTCGGTGTCGTCGCGGCTGTCGGCCATCGGGAAGATGCCGCTGCGGTATGCGAGCAGCAGCGTCTCGGGAGGAATGATCTGCGGGGCGGGGGCGTGCATCTGATCCGAACGAATACCAGTTTCGGGCGGAAAGCGGAAACGCCCTGTGGAGAGAACTGGTTCCGGCGCCCCGGCGCATCTTCCGCCGAGACCTTGCGCCGAGGGTGGCGAGCCTATAGAGGCGCGACCCGCTGCAGGAGTGTAGCTCAGTTGGTAGAGCATCGGTCTCCAAAACCGAGGGCCGTGGGTTCGAGTCCCTCCACTCCTGCCAGATTTCCTTTCGCCGCAGCGGCGGAGCGCCCCGCCGCTCCAGGTGGCCGTTTCAGGCGGTTTGATTCATCTGCGGTTCACCGCATTTTCGGGAACCTTCGCCCCGGTTCTCAATTTCGTTCGGCATGCCGAACACGCACTTCACGAGCATTCGCATGCCCAGCCAGAGATACAGCTGCAGCCGTCCGGACAACTGGAGCTTGCCGCGCCAGGTGATGGATCCCTGCACTCGGCGCAAGGTCTATGGGCCGATCCGGCCGATGGAGAGCCCGGGGCTGTTCGAGCGGATCTTCGGCTTGGGCCGGCGCTGGTAAGGGCCACCGGCCGGTAACGCGAAGCGCCGGCGTGGCGGCTTCGCGCATACCCTTGCGCTGGGCGGCGTGCCTCGCTACATGCCGCGTGGCTTCCGACATCGGAAAATCGCAGCCCCTCCCGGTTCCTGAACCGGGGCGGCGATGATCCCATGGCGAAAGCCGCAGTGTTCATACCGACCCCGCGCAATCGAGCGAGAGCAAGCATGGCCAAGACCAGTCCCGGCGAATTCCTGCGCCAGGTGCGCACCGAAGCGTCCAAGGTCGTCTGGCCGACGCGTGAAGAAACCGTCCGGACCGCGATCTTCGTCGCGATCATGCTGGTGATCCTGTCGGTGTTCTTCCTCGGGCTCGATTCGCTGTTCGGCGCGATCGTCCACTGGCTGCTGTCGCTGGCCGCCTAGTCGAAAGAGACGGAAAAAACCTTCCATGTCCCGCTGGTACATCATTCACGCCTACTCGGGCTTCGAGAACAAGGTGCGCGATTCGATCATCTCGGAGGCAGAGCGCATGGGCCTGGCCGAAGCGGTCGAGCAGGTCGAGGTGCCGTCCGAGACGCTGACCGAGGTCAAGCGCGGCAAGAAGACCCAGGTCGAGCGCAAGACGATGCCGGGCTACGTGCTCGCCAAGCTCAAGATGAACGACGACGTCTATCACCTGATCAAGAACACCCCGAAGGTGACCGGCTTCCTCGGCTCGAGCGGCAAGCCGCAGCCGATCTCCGAACGCGAGGCGGCACGCTATTTCGGCGCCCGCGAGGAAGCCGCCAGCCAGCCCAAGCGCGAGGTCCACGTCGATTACGAGATCGGCGATCAGGTCAAGGTCAACGCCGGGCCGTTCGCCAGCTTCAACGGCGTGGTCGAGGAGCTCGATTTCGACAAGCAGCGGGTCAAGGTCTCGGTTTCGATCTTCGGCCGCGCGACCCCGGTGGAACTGGGCTTCGAGGAAGTCGAGCTGGTGAAGTGACGGCGTAGCGTTCATCCCGACTTGACCCGGGATCGCATGACGCAGTCGATCGAATTTCGAGCTATCTCGTCCCGGCAGCCTGTTCCCGGCCACTAAACGGTGGTATTCGGGAGGTATGACCATTCTTGAGAAGTTCGTCGCTTTTGCCGAAGGCCTTCCGCCGGAACAGCTTCGGCTTGTCGAAGAGGTTCTGGAAGGATTGATGGAGGAGGGCGTCGAAGGCGACTTCACCCCTGAGCAGCTGGCCGAACTTGATCGCAGGCTGGCCGATCCGAATCCGCGTTACGCGAACCCCGAAGATGTGGAGGCCATTTTCCGGCGTCACGGGGTCGGTTGATGGAATTGATCTTCCGCGAGCGAGCGCTTTGCGACCTCGAGGATATCGAAACATACTATCTACGCGAAGCACCCGAAGCGCTGCCGAAAGTGCTGGGCGACATCCGCCAGGTCTTGAATCAGCTGGAGAACTTTCCTCGTTCCGGCAGAGCAATCGGCAGGAGAAACGCTCGCCGCGCCCTCAGTCCGCGGTATCGTTACATTGTCTCGTACCACGTCACGCGCAACGCGATCGAAATTGTCGGAATATTCCGCTTTCAGAACCGTGACGCCTGACAGGCTTGCACCCCGCGCGGCATTCTTGTAACGGCGCCGCTTCCCGGCATCACCATCGGGAAACGAGTGCGGGAGGCGTCCTTCGGGCCGCCGTCTGGACCGCTTAACATGAGCCGTTCGCCTGACCGCGGCGGCGACAGTGTGAAAGGAGGCCAGCGATGGCCAAGAAGATCGAAGGTTACATCAAGCTGCACGTGCCTGCGGGCAAGGCCAATCCGTCGCCGCCGATCGGCCCGGCGCTTGGCCAGCGCGGCGTGAACATCATGGAATTCTGCAAGGCGTTCAACGCCGCGACGCAGGAACTCGAGAACGGCGCGCCGATCCCGACCGTGATCACGGTCTACGCCGACCGTTCGTTCACGTTCGCCACCAAGAAGCCGGCGACCAGTTACCTGATCAAGAAGGCGGCGAACCTCAAGTCGGGCTCGAAGGAGCCGGGCAAGGTCTCGGCCGGAACGATCAAGCGCTCGAAGCTTGCCGAGGTCGCCGAAGCGAAGATGGCCGACCTCAACGCGAACGATCTCGACGCGGCGATCAAGATCATCGAAGGCTCCGCGCGCGCGATGGGCCTTCAGGTGGTGGAGGGCTAAGACATGGCCAAGCTCACCAAGAAGAACAAGGCGCTCGCCGAGAAGCTCGATGCCGAGAAGCTCTATGCCGTCGACGAGGCGTTCAAGACGCTGCGCGAGCATGCCAGCAAGAAGTTCGACGAGACGGTCGAGATCGCGATGAACCTCGGCGTCGATCCGCGCCATGCCGACCAGATGGTCCGCGGCATGGTCTCGCTGCCTTCGGGCACCGGCAAGGAAATGAAGGTCGCGGTGTTCGCCAAGGGCGACAAGGCGGCCGAAGCCGAGAAGGCCGGGGCGGACAAAGTCGGCGCCGAAGACTTGATGGAAGACATGCAGGCCGGCAACCTCAACTATGACCGCGTGATCGCCACGCCGGACATGATGGGCGTGGTCGGGCGGCTGGGCAAAGTGCTCGGCCCCAAGGGCCTGATGCCGAACCCCAAGCTGGGCACGGTCACGATGGACGTCGCCCAGGCGGTGAAGGACGCCAAGGGCGGCCAGGTGGAGTTCCGCGTCGAGAAGGCCGGGATCATCCATTCGGGCATCGGCAAGCTCAGCTTCAGCGACGAGCAGCTCAAGGCCAACTTCGATGCGTTCTACGACGCGATCGTCAAGGCCAAGCCGGCGGGTGCCAAGGGCAAGTACGTCCGCAAGGTCGCGCTGACCTCGACGATGGGCCCGGGGCTCAAGATCGACACCGAGAACCTCGCCGGGGCGTAAGCCGGGCGTAACCGCAATCACCAAGGGGCCGGGGGAGCGATCCTCCGGCCTTTTGCTTTGCGCAATTGACTCGTCGGCAGATATCGCATAACCAAATGGTTATGAATGCGCACGACGCTTCGACCGATCTGCTGTTCCGCGCGCTTGCCGACCCTACGCGCCGGGCGATCTTCCAGCGCCTGGCGCAAACCGGGGAGCAGACCGTGCGCACGCTGACCGAAGGATCGGGCGTGTCGCAGCCCGCCGTCTCCAAGCACCTCGCGCTGCTGAAGCAGGCCGCGCTGGTCGAGGGCCGACGTCAGGGCCGCGACGTGCATTACCGCGCGCGGGGCGAGGCGCTCGCCCCGCTGGTCGATTGGCTGGAACATTACGCCACTTTCTGGCGCGAGCGCTTCGACCGGCTCGAAGACCTGTTGAACAGGATGGACCAATGACCCAGGAAACCAAGTCGATCGTGGTCGAGCGGGTGTTCCCGCATTCGGCCGAGCGTGTCTGGCGAGCGCTCACGACTTCCGAACTGATCGCGCAATGGCTGATGAAGAACGACTTCGCCCCGGAACCGGGCCATCGTTTCACCTTCCGCGCGACGCCTGTGCCGGGCTGGTCGGGCATCACGAATTGCGAGGTCCTCGAAGTGGATGAGCCGCGGCGCTTGTCCTATCGCTGGGGCGACGGCACCGAGTCCGACAGCGGGCTCGTCACCGTCGTCACCTGGACCCTGGCGCCGCGCGGCGGGGGCACGCTCGTGCGCATGGAGCACTCGGGCTTCCGGCCGGAGGATGAGACCGGCTATCGCGGCATGGGCGGCGGTTGGCCGCGGATCGTCGATCGGCTGGGAGAGATCGCCGGCGGGCTGGGCGACTGAGCGGCCGCGATGAACGACATCCCTGCTGAAACCCGCACCGTCGTCGTCGAGCGGGAGCTCGCGCACCCGCCCGCGAAAGTCTGGCGCGCGCTGACCCAGCTGCACCTGATCGCCGAATGGCTGATGCCGAACGATTTCGAACCGGTAGTGGGCCGGGCGTTTACATTGCGCGCCCAACCCCAGGGCGGGTGGAACGGGATCATCGACAGCAAAGTGCTCGAGATCGAGCCCGGGAAGACGCTGTCCTACACCTGGGATTCGGGCGACGGCGCGCTGCGGGTGACCAGCGTGGTGAGGTTCACGCTCGCACCCAGCGAAGGCGGCACCCGTCTGCGGATGGAGCAATCGGGGTTCCGCTCCGAGCAGGTGCAGAACTTCCAGGGGGCACGGTACGGCTGGCGGACCTTCCTCGGCAGGCTGGACGAGCTGCTGGCGCGGGATTGAAGGGAGGGAACGGGCATGAGCTGGAACAAGGCAACGCGCCAGACGCACCGCTGGCTGGGGATCGCCTTCACGTTGACGGTGATCGCCAACTTCGTCGTGAGGGCGTTCGGCCCGCCGCCCGACTGGGTCACGTATTCTCCGCTGCCCCCGCTGTTCCTGATGCTGTTCACCGGCCTTTATCTGTTCGCACTGCCCTATGCCCGGAAGCGAGACACGTCCGATGAACGATGAGACGCCCTCTGCACTGATCGACCGCCGCCTCGCCGGAATGCGCGACTGGCGAGGGACGATGCTGGCCAAGCTGCGCGAGCTCATTCGCACCGCCGATCCCGAGGTCGAGGAGCAAGTGAAGTGGCGCAAGCCGTCGAACCCGTTGGGCGTGCCGACATGGGAACACGCCGGCATCGTCTGCACTGGCGAGACGTACAAGGACAAGGTCAAGCTCACGTTCGCCCACGGCGCGGCGCTGGAGGATCCCGAGGGCCTGTTCAACTCGGGCCTCGACGGCGGCACCCGTCGGGCGATCGACTTCTTCGAGGGCGACGCGGTGGACGAGGCCGCGTTCAAGGCGCTGTTCCTCGAAGCGGTGGCGTTCAACCTCGCACAAAAAAAGCGCTGAGCCCTACCAGCCCGGCCTCATCCCGTAAGGACACGGGTTCAGCACCGCCTCGATCCGCCGGATCAGTCCGTGCTCGATCCTGAACGCCTCGGCGATCTGCCAGGTGAACGGCTGGCTGAGCCCGGCTTTCGCCGGCGTGCCGTCGGCCAGGCGGTAATCACGCACAGTGCCGGCGTGATCGAAGAATGCGAACGCGGCGACGACGCCGAACTCGGGATCGATCGCGACGAAGCGCCGATCGCGGATGCCGGTGACGAAGCGGAAGAAACCCGTTTCGAGCTGCTGCTTCACCCCCAGTGCCTTGAACTCGGGCTGGTAGGGCGTGGCGGGGTCGCGCGTCAGCCCGGCCTTCAGCGCATCGGGCTCGCGCGCGGTGTGATAGCCATGCTCCATCCGCACGCAATCTTCCGAGAACGGATACTCACCGGTGCCGTCGTTGCGCTCGATCGCGCTGAAATAGCAGTCGGCGACGCGCTGCAGTTCGGCACGGTCCATCCGCTCGGCAGGCGGGATCGGCGCGAGCCACGCGGGATCGGGCCCGCCCGCGGCGTCGAGCCGCGCGGGCCCGTCGGGATAGGCGGCGATGCTGCCCATCAGCCCCGGCCGAACGACAACCGTCTCGATCTCGGCGAACGCGTCGCCCGCCACCTTCACCCGCGCGGCGACGATCGCACGCGCGGCCCCTTCGATGACCGTCGTGAAGGTCACGATGGTGCCGGTGGAGGTATCGATGAAATCGTGGCGATAGGGGCCGATCGCATCGGCGGTGCCCCATAGGCCGTCGCCGATCGCGAGGGCCTGGCCGTTCTCGGTGTAGCGGGTCTCCGCCGCGATCGCGGCGCGGCCCGGATCGCGCAGCACCAGCGCGTCGAGCAAGCGGGCCATGTGCGCACGCAGCCCTTCGCGCGTCAGGTTGGCGAGGCGGCTCTTGCGCAGCATCAAATTCCCCCTGGCGTGAAGTCGTGCCCGGCCTCGGCGAGCGCCGCGCTCAGCGCGTCGACGCAGCTTTGCAGCAACGCCGCGTCGGTCGAGCGGACCACGAAGTTGGCGCCGGTGCGGCCTTCGCGGAAGAACGGATAGCTGCCGATTTGGCAGCCGGGGTGGGCGCGCTCGACTTCGCGCAGGAGGTCGGCGATTTCGCTTTCGGCGCCCCACATGCCGAGCGTCTCGCTCAGCAGCGGCGCGCCGCCTTCGAGGGTGCCGGTCAGCGCGTCGAGCATCTGCGCGGCGATGTGCGGCACCCCGGCCATCATGTGGACGTTGCCGATCTTGATGCCCGGCGCGCCGGACATGCGGTTGGGGATCAGGTCCGCGCCTTCGGGCACCCGTGCCATCCTCAGGCGCGCTTCGGTCAACCCGCCGCGGGTGGCGTAATAGTCTTCGAGAATGCGCCGCGCCTCGGGATGCACCACCACCGGCACGCCCAGTGCCGCGGCGACCGCATCGACGCTGATGTCGTCGTGGGTTGGGCCGATCCCGCCCGTGGTGAACAGGTAGTCGTGCGCCACGCGCAGCGCGTTCACCGCCTCGCCGATCGCGGCCATATCGTCCGCCACCACCCGCACTTCCTTCAGGCGGATGCCCTGCACCCCGAGCCAGGCCGCGACCTGGGCGATGTTCTTGTCCTGGGTGCGGCCGGAGAGGATCTCGTCGCCGATCACCACCAGGGCGGCGGTGTAGATGCGTTCGCCTGCCGCCATCACTCCGCCGCCTCGGCTATCGACTCCTCGCGACGTTCGAACGCCAGCACGCCGTCGTCCACCGGCCTTTCGCGAAAGTCGCGGCAGTCGGCGAGGTAGTCCTGGTTGAGCCGCCACGGCAGGCGGTCGGCGCTCTTGGGGAACAAGTGCCGCGCGCGCTGGAGGTAGCCGGAGGAGAACGCGATCACGTCGTCCTCGACCAGCGCGCGATCGTCCGCGAGCTTCGGGAACGCCACTTCGGCGCCGAGCGCCGCCATCCGGTTGAGCACGTCGCACACGTAATTGGCGGTATTGTCCGCGCGCAGGGTCCACGAGGCGTTGAGGTAGCCGAACACCACCGCGAAGTTCGGCACGTTGGAGAACATGCAGCCGCGGTAGAACCAGTGCTGCGTCCACTCGACAGGCTTGCCGTCGAGGCTCACCGCGACCTTGCCGCCAAGCGCGAGCCGCAGCCCGGTGGCGGTGACGATGATGTCCGCATCGAGGTGCTTGCCGGACTTCAACCGAATGCCGCCTGCGTCGAACCGCTCGATCTCGCCGGTGACAACCGAGGCGCGCCCTTCGCGCACCACGGCGAACAAATCGCCATCGGGCACCAGGCACAGCCGCTGCTCCCACGGATTGTAGGGCGGGGTGAAGTCCGCCTCGCGCCACGCCGGGCCGAGCGCCTTCTTCGCCGCCCTGGTGAGGAAGCTTGCGACTTTCTCGGGCTTGCTGCGGGCGCGCTTGAACACGAACGAATGCAGCCGGATGTTCTTGAACCGGGTGATCCGGTAGGCGAGCTTCTCCGGCAGCACCTTGCGCAGGAAATTCGCGATCGCGTCCTTGGCGGGCCGCGCGCCCATCCAGGTGGGGGTGCGCTGGAGCATCGTCACGTGCGCGGCGGTGCCGGCCATCGCGGGCAGGATCGTCACCGCCGTCGCGCCCGAGCCGATCACCACCACGCGCTTGCCCGCGTAATCAAGATCGTCGGGCCAGAACTGGGGGTGGACGATCCTGCCCTCGAAGTCCTCCCGGCCGGGAAACTCCGGGTCATGCGGCGCGTCGTAGTCGTAGTAGCCCGAGCCGAGATAGAGGAAGCCGGCGGTCAAGGTGCGGCGCGCGCCAGCCTCGTCCTCCAGCTCGACGTGCCAGCGCGCCTCGGCCGCGCGCCAGTCGGCGCTCAGCACCTTTTCGCCGAAACGGATATGCTGGCGCACCCGGTACTTGTCGACCACCCGGTCCAGGTACTCGAGGATGTTCTTCCCATCGGCGATCGACTGCTCGTGGATCCACGGCTCGAAGCGGAAGCCGAAGCTGTGCATGTCGCTGTCGGAGCGGATCCCGGGGTACCTGAACAAGTCCCATGTGCCGCCCAGCCGCTCGCGCCGCTCGACCAGCGCGAAGCTGCGGCCCGGGCACAGCATCGTCATGTGCGCGGCCATCGAGATGCCGGAAATCCCCGCGCCGACGATCAGCACGTCCACGTCGCTCGGCAGCGTGCTCATGATTGCGGCTCCGGCCTCATCGGCGGCACTGTAGGCGTTCTTGCAGTTCCGGCCAATCGTGCGTTCGCCCCGCGTTGCCAGCGTCGGCGCGCTCTGCCAACACCTCCGCATGACGATCGTTGCGGCAAAGCGCTATTCGGGCGGCAAAGTGATCGAGCCCGCGCTCGACCTCGCCCGTGCGGACCTTCCTGCGCGCCCCGGCGAGTTCGACTGGGTCGGCCTTGCCGCTCCGACCGGCGAGGAGCTCGCGTTGCTCCAGCGCCGCTACGGCCTCCATCCGCTCGCGGTCGAGGATGCGGTGAGCTCGGACCAGGGCGCGAAAGCCGAGGCTTACGGCGACCAGTTGTTCGTGCTGGCCTGCACCGCCGAGCTCGAGGGCGTCGAGAAGATCATCTACGGCCAGACCGCGATCTTCCTGGGCACCAGCTTCATCGTCACGGTGCGCCTCGGCAGCACCCACGGCCTCGCGAAATTGCGCGGCCAGCTCGAGGCCAATCCGCAGCGGCTCGCCGAAGGGCCGGACGTGGTGCTGCACGGGCTGCTCGACTACCTGGTGGACGCCTACGTGCCGCTGCTCGACGCGCTCGAGCGCGCGGTCGAGCAGATGGAGGAAGGCGCGGTGATCGGCTTTCCGACGCCCGAACGCATCCGGCGGATCTTCCGCCTGCGCCGGCGGCTGCGGCACTTCACCAGCAACGTCGGGCACATGGAGGAAGTGGCGGGCAAGCTCGCCTCGGCCAAGCTGCCGGCGATCGATTCCAAGGCGCGGCCCTATTTCAACGACATCTACGATCATGTCCGCCATGCGCTGGGGCGGGCGGACGCGCTCAACGAAACCTTGGGCAGCATCGTCGAGCTCGCCAGCCTGCTCGAGCAGAACCGCCAGGGCGCGATCACCCGCCAGCTGGCGGCGTGGGCTGCGATCCTGGGGGTGCCGACCGCGATCGCCGGCATCTATGGGATGAACTTCCGCCACATGCCCGAGCTTACCTGGCGGTACGGCTATTTCGTGGTGCTCGGCGCAATCCTGGCGATCTGCCTCGGCCTGTTCTGGCGGTTCAAGCGGATCGGCTGGCTGTAACGGCGAAACCGAACTCCCGCCCGGCGGTTTTCCCCTCGGCGGCCCGGCGCGGGCGTAACTAAGGAGCCGGCGTGGCAGGGCACGAATCGACCCGGGTGATCCTGATCGCACTGGCGGCGAATCTCGGCATCGCGGCGGCAAAGTTCGCGGCGGCGGCGATCACCGGATCCTCGGCGATGCTGACCGAAGGGATCCACAGCACGGTCGATTCGGCCAACGAGGTGCTGCTGCTCTACGGCACCCGGCAGAGCGAGCGGCCGCCCGACCGCACGCATCCGTTCGGCTATGGGCGCGAGCTGTACTTCTGGTCGTTCGTGGTCGCGATCCTGGTGTTCGCGCTCGGCGCCGGGGTTTCGTTCTACGAAGGCGTCCGCCACCTGCTGCACCCGGAGCCGCCGAGCGACGTGCTGGTCGCGTTTGCCGTGCTCGCCATCAGCATCGTGCTCGAATCGTGGTCGAGCCTCGCCGCACTGCGCCGGTTCAACCGCGAGCGCGGCGCCAAGGGGGTCTATCGCGCGGTGCGCGAAACCAAGGACGCGCCCAACCTGGTGGTGTTGCTGGAGAACGGCGGCGCGGTCATCGGGCTGCTGATCGCCGCCGCGGGCGTGGGCCTGACGGCGCTGACCGGAAATCCGCTGTTCGACGGCGTGGCCTCGTTGCTGATCGCGCTGGTGCTGGCGGCGATGGCGGTGATCCTGCTGGTCGAGGCCAAAGGCCTGCTGATCGGCGAAGCGGCCGACCCGGCGCTGGTCAAGGCGCTGCGCAGCTGCATCGAAAGCCACGACGGCATCGTTGCGGTGCACGAAGTGCTGACGATCCACCAGGCGCCGCGGATGGTGGTCGCGGTGATCAGCGCGGACTTCGAAGACACGATCACCGCCCGCGACGTCGAGCAGACGATCGCCCGGATCGAGCGCGAGATCGCGGCGAACCATCCACAGGTGACGCGGATCTACATCCGCCCGCTGGACAGCGCGATGCGCCGGTAAAGCCTTCTCCCCCAGAAGGGGAGAGAGGCCGCTGCCGCTACTGAGCCTCCGCGGTGAACATCGAACGGTCGGGGCGCTGGTCCCAGTCGATCGCGAACTCCTCGGCGCCAGTGCCCTGAATCTGCTCGCGCGCCGCCTGCACGGTGTTGGCCAGCAGGCAGGCGATGGTCATCGGCCCGACGCCCCCAGGCACCGGGGTGACCGCGCGGGCGTGCTGGACTTCGTCAAACGCCACGTCGCCTACCAGGCTGGTGGTGCCGTCCTGGTTCTTGATCCGGGTAATGCCGACGTCGATGATCACCGCGCCAGGCTTGACCCAATAGCCCTTCACCAGCTCGGGCGCGCCGGCCGCAGCGATGATCACGTCGGCGTCGCGGCAGATGTCGGCCAGGTTCTCGGTGAAGATGTGGGTGATCGTGACGGTCGCCTCGCGATCGAGCATCAAGAGCGCGATCGGCTTGCCGACGATGTTCGACTTGCCGATCACCACCACGTCGAGCCCGGTCATGTCGTCGATCACGGTGTCGAGCAGCTTCATCACGCCCAACGGGGTGCACGGCACGATCCCGCCGGTGCCGGTCGCGAGGCGCCCGACGTTGATCGGATGGAACCCGTCGACGTCCTTTGCCGGCGAGATCGCGCGCAGCACCGCGTTGGTGTCGATATGCGCGGGCAGCGGGACCTGGCAGAGGATGCCGTGGACTTCCGGATCGGCGTTGAGCCGGGCGATCAGCGCCAGCAGTTCCTGCTCGCTGGTCTCGGCCGGCAGGCGATGCTCGAACGAGCGGATGCCCACTTTGGCGCAGCCCTTGGTCTTGCGCCCGACGTAGACCTCGCTCGCCGGATCGTGGCCGACCAAGACCACTGCGAGGCCCGGCGTCTGCCCGGTTTCGGCGATCAGTTGCTGGACCGCCGCGGCGGTTTCCGCGTCGACTTTCTTGGCGACTGCGCGCCCGTCGATGATTTCGGCCATCGGTCGTTCCCGATCCTGTGGTTGGGCAGCCATCGGCTCAGTGCTTGGCCGCGTAGTCGTTGATCCATTCGGCCGACGCCTTGAGCGCGCCGAACGGGTAGAGGTGCAGGCGCACGCGCCCGGCGTCTTCGCCGAGGCCCTTGTCGAGCGACGAGACCAGCTTGTCCGGGCCGGCGCTGCCGATCAGGTTGGTAAGGCTGATGCCGTACTTCTTCATCACGCTGGCCGACGCGCCTACGCCGCAGCGCTTGGCGAAGCCCAGCAGGCGCTTGATCCCCGCCGGGCCGGGGACGCCGAGGCGCACCGGCACGTCGATCCCGCGCTGCCGCATTTCCTTGACCCAGGCGACGATCGCGTCGTCGTCGAACGCGAACTGAGTGACCACCAGCGGGGTCATGCCGCGCGCGCGGATCGCGGCGAGCTTGCGCTCCATCCAGTCCCACAGCTCGGCCGGGGTATTGTTCGGGTGGCCCTCAGGATGGCCGCCGATGCCGACGATCTCGATCCCGTGCTTCTCGAGCAGGCCGGTCTCGATCACGTCGAGCGAGGTCGAATAGGGGCCTTCAGGCTCGGGCGGATCGCCCGCGATGATGAACACCCGCTTCACGCCGGCCTTGGTGGTGATGTCGGACAGATACTGGTCGAGCTCGGCCTCGGAGGTGAGGCGGCGGGCGGAAAGATGGACGATCGGCTCGAACCCCAGCTCGCGCACCAGCACCGCGGCATCGACCCGCTGCGACATTTCCTCGCCCGGAAGGAAGGTGACCGCGATCTGCGTGCCCGGCCGGATCAGCGGTGCGGCCTCGCGCAGGCCTTCGGTCTCCTTCGCGGTCATCTCCAGCGAATAGCCGTCGACCATGTTGGCGCGCGGCTGCTCCCAGTTCGGGTGGATGGCGGCGTATGAAGACATCGGTCTTTCTCTCCCAATTCGCATGTCGGTGCCCTGAAGCCGCTTGGGCGCGGGATCAAGCCCGGCGAGCGGCAAATGCGAGAAACCCTCTAGCAAAATCCCGCTTCTTCGTATAGGTGAAATCTTCACGTGCACGAAGAAAGCCGACTTTAGCGGGATGTTAGTGATGCTGCCGGGCCTAATCTGCGACGCCACGATCTATGCGCCGCAAACCGCCACCTTCGCCGACTCGCGGGCGGTGGCGGGCTATGGCCTGCGCGACAGCCTGCCCGGCATGGCCGAGATGGTGCTCGACGAGGCGCCCGAGAGATTCGACCTGTTCGGCCATTCGATGGGCGGCCGAGTCGCGCTCGAGGTGTTCCGCAAGGCGCCGGAACGGGTGCGGCGGCTGGCCCTGGTCAGCACCGGCGTGCATCCGCTGCGCGAAGGCGAGCGCGAGGCGCGCGCGGCGCTCAAGGCAATCGGGCACGAAGACAGCTACGAAGCGCTGGTCGATGCCTGGCTGCCGCCGATGATCGCCGAGGCGAATCGCGACGATCCGCAGATCGCGGGCCCGCTCAGGGACATGTGCCTCGCCGCCGGGCAAGAGGTGTTCGACGCGCAGATCGACGCGCTGCTCAACCGGCCCGAGCAGGAGAGCCTGCTGCCGCAGATCGATTGCCCGGTGCTGGTGATGACCGGCAGCGAAGACGCTTGGAGCGGCCCGGCGCAGCACCAGGCGATCGCCGAGGCGATCCCCGATTCCGAACTCGTGATCGTCGAAGGCGCCGGGCACATGATCCAGTTCGAAGCGCCCGCGGCGGTCAACGAAGCGATCGCCCGCTGGCTGCAAATGCCGGCGAACGACTGATTCCCGCAACCCTTTCAACCCATCCTTTTCATGGAGAGGCAGACCAATGAGTGACCAGAACCTGCAACAGAAGCTGGACGCGTCCGGCAACGTCGTCGACTTCCTGCGCAACCAGCAGGCCGGCCCGAACGTCTATCCGGGCGTCCCGGCCGAATACACCAACTGGCGCGACGAGCAGCGCGGCTGGGCCGAGAGCGCGGTGCTGTTCAACCAGAGCTACCACATGGTCGAGCTCTACGTCACCGGGCCCGACGCGTTCGCGCTGCTCGAGTACCTGGCGATCAACAGCTTCAAGAACTTCACCGTCAACAAGGCCAAGCAGTTCGTGCCCGTCACCCCCGACGGCTACGTGATCGGCGACGTGATCCTGTTCTACCTCGACGAGAACACCTTCAGCCTGGTCGGCCGCGCGCCGGCGATCGAATGGGTCGAATTCCACGCCCAGTACGGCAAGGACGGCAAGAAGTGGGACGTGAAGGTCGAGCGTGACGAGCGCACCGCGCTGCGCACCGACGGCAAGCGCAAGAACTATCGCTTCCAGCTCCAGGGCCCGAACGCGATGAAGACGCTCGAGAAGGCGATGGGCCAGACCCCGCCGGACCTCAAGTTCTTCAACATGGCGCACATCGACATCGCCGGCAAAGACGTGATCGCGCTGCGCCACGGCATGGCCGGCCAGCCGGGCTATGAGCTGTTCGGCCCGTGGGAAGACTACGCCGCCGTCCATGGCGCGCTGGTCGAGGCGGGCAAGGACTTCGGGCTCAAGCTCGTCGGCGGTCGCGCCTATTCGTCGAACACCTTGGAATCGGGCTGGCTGCCTTCGCCGCTGCCCGCGTTCTACACCGGTGACAGCCAGATGATGAAGGACTTCCGCCAGTGGGCCGGCGCCGATTCCTATGCCGGCAAGGCCTCGATCGGCGGCAGCCACGTGCCGGACAGCATCGAGGGCTATTACCTGACGCCGTGGGACATCGGCTACGGCCACATCGTGAAGTTCGACCATGAGTTCGTCGGCCGCGAAGCGCTCGAGCGAATGAAGGACGAGAAGCACAAGCAGAAAGTCACCCTCGCGCTCGATCCGGAAGACGTGCTGCGGGTCACCAGCTCGCTCTACACCAAGGGCGACCGCGCGAAGTACATGGAGTTCCCGAGCGCGGTGTACTCGATGCACCCGTTCGACCAGGTGAAGGCGGACGGCAAGGTGATCGGCGTCTCGACTTGGATCGGCTATTCGTCGAACGAAGGCGCGATGCTGTCGCTCGCGATGATCGACCCCGACTACGTCGAGTTCGGCAAGGAAGTGACGCTGGTGTGGGGCGAGCCCAACGGCGGCACCAGCAAGCCGACGGTCGAGCCGCACGTCCAGACCGAGATCAAGGCGATCGTCTCGCCGGTCCCGTACTCGTCGGTGGCGCGCAACGCCTACGCCGACAGCTGGCGCCAGACCGGCGTGGGCGCGAATGCCTGAACCGGCGCAATAACTTGACCGAAAGGGCGGCCGCGCGAGCGGTCGCCCTTTTTTGTTTCCTGCCCGGCGTCCGCACGAGCGCGATGGACCGCGGCCAATGCGCGGCATAGCCGGGAAACCGCGACCGCAGCGGCGGCACACCTTTTTGCATATATCAAAATAATCCGGTTGCTTATCTTCGCTCCATTCTGGCAAGCTGCGCGAAACAGAAACGGGATTGAGGATGCCGAAGTTCTTGCGCCGAAAGGTCGCGGCGGCCGCGCTTGCCGCGGCCACGCTAGCCATGATCGCTCCCGCCGCCGCGCAGACCGCGCCGCGCGGCGGGCCGATCCCCGACGACCAGTTCCAGAAGATGGTGCCCAAGCACCCCGGCTATCTCGGCGCGCTGGCGCCCGAGAACCTGCAGAAGCCGCGGCCCAAGCCGCCGTTCGACCTGACCGGCACCTGGTTCGTCGACCTGCGCGAAGGGTTCGCGAAGTTCATGTTCGGGCCGCCGTATCCAAAGTTCAAGCCCGACGCGCAGAAGGCTTACGAGGAATCTCAGGCGGCGGCGAAGGCGGGCAAAACCTACCACGACTCGATCGGCCAGTGCTATCCGCCGGGCATGCCGATGATCATGACGCGGGTGTGGCCGCACGCGTTCATCCAGCTGCCGACCGCGATCTACATGATCTCGGGCTTCAACAATTCGGTGCGCACGATCTTCCTCGACGCGCGCCAGCATACCGATCCGGACCTGGTGGTGCCGAGCTACAACGGCGAATCGATCGGCCACTGGGAAGGCGACACCCTGGTCGTCGACACCCGCTATTTCGAGCCGGACAACCACTGGATCGACAACGGCCTGCCGATCTCCGAAGATTTCGCGATGACCGAGCGGATCAACCTGCTCGACGGCGGCAAGGTGATGCAGATCGAATACATCATGACCGATCCGCAGAACTGGGAGGGCGAGTGGCGCTCGACCAAGCGGTTCCTGCGCGAGGACTATACCGACATCAACGAATCGCACTGCATCCTGCAGTACAACGAGAACCTGCCCGGCACCGAGCTCGGCAAAGCGGCCGCGGACCAGCGCGGTGAAACCGGCCTGAAGCCGGTAGACGACAAGGAGAACGGCGGTGAATAGGCTCGCGAAACCTTTCGCGCTGGCGCTTGCCGCCGTCGCGCCGGTGCTGGTCATCGCGCCCGCCCCGGCGCTCGCGCACCACAGCTTCGCGATGTTCGACCAGACCAAGATCGTCACGCTCGAAGGCACCGTGGGCGAGTTCCAGTGGACCAATCCGCATGCGTTCATCGAGCTCGACGTGCCGAATGGCGGAAAAGTGACCCGCTGGGCGCTGGAGCTGAACAGCCCCAATAACCTCACCCGGCAGGGCTGGCATCGCACGTCGGTCAAGCCGGGCGACAAGGTCACCATCCGGGCGAACCCGCTGCGCAGCGGCAAGCCCGGCGGGCTGTTCCTCGATTTGAAGTTCCCCGACGGGAAAGTGCTCGATTCCGGGCTGCCGAAGAACGGCCACCCGGTGAACGTGCCGCAGGTATAAGAGGTTCGCCATGAACAAAGCTCTCGCTTCGCTTGCCGCCGGTGCGCTGGTGGTGGCCTCGGCCGCGCCCGCGCTGGCCCATCATTCCTATGCGATGTTCGACATGACCAAGACGGTCACGCTCAACGGCAGCGTGGTCCAGTTCAAGTGGCAGAACCCGCATTCGTTCGTCCGCCTCGACGTGCCGGTGAATGGCGCGGTCGAGCACTGGGCGATCGAGATGACCAGCCCGAACAACCTCGCGGTGGAGGGCTGGAAGCGCTCGACGCTCAAGCCGGGGGACAAAGTGACCATCCAGGTCCATCCGCTGCGCGACGGGGCCAAGGGCGGCAGCTTCGCCGCGGTCAAGCTCGCCGACGGCACCACGCTGGGCAAATGGCAGTGAGTGCGGCGCGTTTCGCGCTGGCCGGCGCGCTCGCTCTCGCCCTGGCGGTTCCCGCCGCCGCGCAGCTCGGCGCGGTGACCAAGTCGCCGCCGCCGCCGGGGCTTTCGGAAGGGCAGAGCGCGGGCTATCCCAAGGGCCGCTATGCCGAGCTGGAGAAGCTGCCCGACTGGGGAGGGATCTGGTTCGTGCAGTTCGCGATGCCCGGAAGCGGGCCGCGCCCCGCGCCGCCCCAGCTCAAGGGCAAGTACAAGGCCGCGCACGAGGCCTACGTCGCGGAGGTCAAGGCCAACAACGGCGTGGTCAAGGACGACAGGTCGCACTGCTCGCCGCCGGGCATGCCGGGCATCATGGGACTGGCGCAGTATCCGTTCGAGTTCCTGTTTACGCCCGGACGGGTGACGATCAACCAGGAAGCCTGGATGCAGACCCGCACAATCTGGACCGACGGGCGTCAGCACCAGGAAGACCCGGACCCGACCTATATGGGCGATTCGATCGGCCACTGGGAAGGCGACACGCTGGTCGCCGACACGATCGCGATCAACGACATGCTCGAACTCCAGCACGGCATGGGCCATTCCGACAAGCTGCACATCACCGAGCGGATCCACCTCGATCCCGCCAATCCGGACATCCTGCTCGACGAGATGGTGCTCGACGATCCCGATGCGCTGGAAGAGCCGTACCATATGACGATACGCTACGGCCGCGACCGCAACGGACATCTGCTCGAGTTCGAATGCAGCGAGAACGACCGCAACCAGGTCGATCAGAACGGCGACACCGCCCCATTTTGATTTCGGAAAAAAGTGAGGGGCGCGGCTTGGGGTGAGGTGTTGCTGCCGCGCCCCTCTGGCCCTTCGCTGTGAAGGAGCCGGGAGCCTTGTCGAAACGCTAGAAGAACACGCCTAGCGTGAAGCCCACGGTGCGGCCGAAGAACACCACCAGCACCCACAGGATCAGCGACAAGGCGCCGGCGAGCTGGGTGGTGAACGGGATCGCGCCGCCGACGTCCCACTGCTTGACGTTCTTCCAGGTCAGCGCGTGGAACACGATCATG
>DASVLP010000080.1:0-3180 GCA_036384795.1 Sphingomonadaceae bacterium
GCATTCGCCGCCGACCTCGACGCGCTGCACGTCGCCGGCGCGCGTGCCGCCGCAGAGGCGGCGAGCCGGGCCGGCGCCGCGGCGTTCGTCCAGGTCTCCGCGCTCGGCGCGGATCCCCGTTCCCCTTCCGCGTACGCTGCGACCAAAGGGCGCGGCGAGGAGGCGGTGCGGGCCGCCTTCGCGGGCGCGACGATCGTGCGGCCGTCGGTGCTGTTCGGGCCGGACGACCGGTTCGTGAACCTGTTCGGCCGGCTGATCGAGACTTTCCCCGTGCTGCCGGTGTTCGGCGCCCAGGCGGAGCTCCAGCCGCTGTTCGTCGACGACGCGGCGCAGGCGGTGGCGCTGGCGCTCGCCGATCCGGGCACTTATGCCGGCAAAACCTGCGAGCTTGCCGGGCCCGAAGTGCTGACGATGGGCCGGCTCAACCGGATGATCGCCGAAGCGCAAGGCCGCAAGCGGCTGTTCGTCGAGCTGCCCGACGCGCTGTGCGGCTTCATCGCCTCGCTCCCCGGGGCGCCGATCAGCCGCGACCAGTGGGCGCTGCTCAAAGCCGGCAGCAAGCCTTCGGGCCAGCTCCCGGGGCTCAAGGCCTTCGGCATCGTCCCACGGCCGCTCGAGCTGTTCCTCGACCGCTGGATGATCCGCTTCCGCAAGCGCGGCCGGTTCGGCGCGAAAGTGCAGTCGGGGGCCAACGAAGGCTTCGCGCGCGGCCCGGGAATGATGTGAGCGGGCGCCTTCCGCTCAACCCTGCTATCTCTCCTCCAGCGCCTTGAGCGGCTCGACCAGCAGCACGGCCCCGTCGCTGCCGGCGACGCGCACTTTCGTTCCGGCCGGCACGTCGGGCCCGCGCGCGATCCACTCGCTGTCGCCGAGGTGGATGCGGCCGCTGCCGTCCTCGATCGCCTGGGTGACGGTGGCGATCTCGCCCACCAGCCGCGCGCCGCGCCGGTTCATCAGCGGGTCGGCGCTCGGGATGCCGCGCTCGCCGAGGAACCGCCGGGCCGAGAACGCCGCGATCAGCGCGAGGAACACGAAGTCGATCACCTGCACCGGCAGGCTCGGCTCGAGCACGAATGTCAGCGCGCCGGTGACCAGCGCGGCAATTCCGAGCCAGATCAGATAGACGCCGGGCGCCAGCATCTCGAGCCCGGCGAGCACCAGCCCGAGCGTCAGCCACACCCAATAGGCATCGATGTCGCGCAGCCAGTCCATCATTTGCGGTCGGTCGCGCGCTCGGTCGACGGCACGGTGGCGCGCGTTCCGGGCGCGGGGATCTGCGGCGCGGGCGCGGCCGCGGTCACCCGTCCTTGCTGCGGGGCCGATTTGCCCTGCTCGGCCAGGAATTCCCGCGCGATCTCGCCGATCCCGCCCAGGGTCCCGATCAGCTGGGTCGCCTCGACCGGAAACAGGATCGTCTTGGCGTTGGGCGAATCGGCGAACTTGCCGAGCGCCTTGGTGTATTCCTGCGCCACGAAGTAGTTGATCGCCGCGTTGCCCGAATGGCCGATCGCGTCGGACACGAGCTGGGTCGCCTTGGCTTCGGCCTCCGCCGCGCGCTCGCGCGCTTCGGCCTCGCGGAAGGCGGCTTCGCGCTTGCCTTCGGCCGAGAGGATTGCCGACTGCTTCTCCCCCTCGGCGCGCAGGATGCGGCTCGCGCGGTCGCCCTCGGCCTCGAGGATCTCGGCGCGCTTCAGCCGCTCGGCCTTCATCTGCCGCGCCATCGCCTCGGAGATGTCGACCGGCGGGCGGATGTCCTTGATCTCGACCCGGGTGATCTTCACCCCCCAGGGAGAGGTCGCATGGTCGACCACGTTGAGCAGCCGGGCGTTGATCTCGTCGCGCTTCGAAAGGGTCTCGTCCAAGTCCATCGAGCCCATCACCGTGCGCAAGTTGGTGGTGGTGAGGGCCATGATCGCGGCATAGAGGTTGGCCACTTCGTAGGCCGCCTTGCCGGCATCGAGCACCTGGAAGAACACCACCGCGTCGACCCCGACCATCGCGTTGTCCTTGGTGATGATCTCCTGCCCGGGGATGTCGAGCACTTGCTCCATCATGTTGATCTTGCGCCCGACGCGGTCGAAGAACGGGATCAGCAGGTGCAGGCCGGGATCCGCCGAGATGGTGAACTTGCCGAAGCGCTCGATCGTGTAGACGTAGCCCTGCTTCACCACGCGCACGCCCATCATCAGGAAGATGACCGCCAGCACCACCAGGCCGATCAGAAACGGACCCATCGCAACAACTCCCTCCTTGCTCCGCGGCCCAGTTTAGGACCGGGTGCGGCGCGGGCAAGCGAAACCGGATGAACGCGCCGGGGCGCAAAGTCGGCGCAAACCGGTGTTTTCATCGCTGTGAACTTCCGCCCGCCGGGACCGCCGGCGCAAGCGGCCGCTTGGTCCGGCCGAGCCGTCCTGCGAGCGACAAAAGCGCGCAATCGTCGGGCTTGTGGCGCGTCCCCGCATAACGCCCGCCGCGCAGGGCGGCTTGGTAGACGCCTTCCATCGCGCGATGCCACAGCTCGCCGTTTGTGAACTTCCGCGGCGGGCGCGCGCCCCCTTGCGGAAGGCCCAGGGCCGCGTCCCACGCCGCTGCAAACTCCTCCGCGCCGGGCTTCGCGCGCAAGCGGTAGGCGCTCTCGCGAGACAGGCCGACGAAGCGCGCCGCGGCGCATACCGACCCGGTCTCGGCAAGCATGCCGACGAATTCGGCCTGCTTGAGCGGGGTCCAGCCGTCCTGGCGCTTGCGCAGCGGAACGGGATGGAAGGCGGGCAGGCGTGAGGGCGCGCGGCACGGCTGGTTTGTCATCGGACAGCTTAAGACAAATTTTGCGCGTGTAGGAAAGCGAAAGCGGCGCTTTCCTCTCACATTCGCCGAATTGAGAAGCGTTATTTTGCGCGCGAAGACGCAAAGGCGCCAAGGGTAAGCGCGCGCTTCATCCGCTGCGCTGCATCCTTGGTGTTAACGCGGCGCAACCTCTTTGCGTCTTCGTATCCTTGCGCGAAATGATCTCGATCCCGCTTGCACGGAACGGCGGGACAGATGGGAACCTGCACCTTGGCGAACCGAACATCGCCCGCCATAGTGGCACGATAACAAGAACATCGATCGGGAGAGGATCTCACATGAAGCCCTGGATTTTCGCCGCCGCCACGGCGGCGCTGGCCGTTTGCGGCACGTCGC
>DASVLP010000081.1:0-55406 GCA_036384795.1 Sphingomonadaceae bacterium
CTGCCCGATCGCGCCGAGTGCGCCGACGATGATCGAGGCGAGCGCGGCGAAGATCACGATCTGCTGCCAGGCGCCGGCCTGATGCCCGAATGCATCGAGCGCGACCCGCGTCGTCAACGCCAGCGCCGCAACCTTTGGCGCGGAAGCGAAGAACGCGGTCACCGGCGTCGGCGCGCCTTCGTAAACGTCGGGAGTCCACATGTGGAACGGCACCGCGCTGATCTTGAACGCCAGGCCCGCGAGCACGAAGATCACGCCGAACAGCGCGCCCACCTGCATCGGCCCGGTCAGCGCATCGCGGATGCCCTCGAACGCGACCGTGCCGGTGAAGCCGTACACCAGGCTCATGCCGAACAGCAGGATGCCGCTGGCGAGCGCGCCGAGCACGAAGTACTTGAGCCCTGCCTCGGCCGAACGGTCGTCGCTGCGCAGGAACGAGGCGAGCACGTAAGCCGCGAGGCTGTTGAGCTCGAGCCCGATATAGAGCGTCAACAGGTTGTTGGCCGAAACCATCAGGTCCATGCCGACCACCGCGAAGAGGATCAGCACCGGGAATTCCGCGCGCATCGCGCCGGTGCGGCCGAAGAAGCTCGGCGCGATCACCAGCACCGCCCCGCTCGCGGCGTAGATCAGCAACTTCGCGAAGCCCGCGAAGGCGTCGGCCGCGAACTGGCCGCCGAAAGCGAGGGTATCGGGCCCGCCGGCGCCGGCGCAGACCGCACGGGCGGTGAGCGCGAAACACACGGCGAGCGCGACGCAGCCGATGGCGCTGATCGCGCGGGCCGACTTGTCGCCGGCCCAAGCCGCGATCAGCAGCGTAACGAGGCCGGTCGCCGAGAGGATTTCCTCGGGGCCGATCAGCCCGAGCGAGGTCAGGAGGGCGTTCATTGAGCTCCTCCCGCTGATGCGGCTTGCGGGGCTGCCGAGACAGCTTTCTTGAAGGTCACGTTGGAATCGCCCCTCGGCGCGGCGCGCGCGACCCGCGCTTCGAGTGCCGCGATGTCGTTGCGCATCGGGGCGAGGAAGCTTTCGGGGTACACGCCCATCCACAGCACCGCGAGCGCGAGCGGCACGTACATCGCCCATTCGCGCAGATCGAGGTCCGGAAGCGCCGCCGCATCGGCGTGCTTCTGCACCCCGAAGGCCACGCGCCAGTAGAGATAGAGCATGTAGGCCGCGCCGAGGATGATGCCGGTGGTGCACACCGCCGTCACCCAGGTCGAGACCTGGTAGATGCCCGCCAGGCTCAGGAACTCGCCGACGAACCCGCTGGTGCCGGGCAGGCCGATGCTCGCCATCGTGAACAGCAGGAAGAACACCGCGTAATGTGGCATGTTGATCGCAAGGCCGCCGTAGCGATCGATCTCGCGGGTGTGCAGCCGATCGTAGATCACGCCGACGCTGTAGAACAGCGCGCCCGAGACCAGGCCGTGGCTCAGCATCACGATCATCCCGCCCTCGATCCCGGTGCGGTTGAACGAGAACAGCCCGACGGTGACGATCGCCATGTGCGCGACCGAGGAATAGGCGATCAGCTTCTTCATGTCGTGCTGCACGAGCGCGATCAGGCTGGTGATGACCACGGCGGCCATCGACAGCGCGAAGATCAGCCAGGCGAACTGGGCGCTCGCCTCGGGGAACATCGGCAGGCTGAAGCGGATGAAGCCGTAGCCGCCCATCTTCAGCAAGACGCCTGCCAGGATCACCGAACCCGCGGTCGGCGCCTGGACGTGCGCGTCGGGCAACCAGGTGTGCAGCGGCCACATCGGCACCTTCACCGCGAAGCTGGCGAAGAACGCGAGCCACAGCCAGGTCTGCGCCTGCGGCGGGAAGTCGTAGTTCATCAGCGTCGGGATGTCGGTGGTGCCGGCCGCATTGGCCATCCACAGCATCGCGATCAGCATCAGCACCGAGCCGAGCAGGGTGTAGAGGAAGAACTTGTATGCGGCGTAAATCCGGTTCTGCCCGCCCCAGATGCCGATGATCAGGTACATCGGGATCAGGCCGGCCTCGAAGAAGATGTAAAACAGGAACAGGTCCTGCGCGGCGAACACGCCGATCATCAGCACTTCCATGAACAGGAAGGCGGCCATGTACTCGCCGACGCGGACGGTGATCGATTTCCAGCTCGCGCCGATGCAGATCGGCATCAGGAACACGGTTAGCACGATCAGCACCAAAGCAATGCCGTCGATCCCCAGCGCCCAGGAAAAGCCGGCGAAGATCGGCGCGCGCTCGGTGAACTGCCACTGCGCGCCGCCGATGTCGAAATTGGCCCACAGCGCGATGCCGAGCGCGAGATCGATCAGCGTCGCCGCAAGCGCGATCCAGCGGGCGTTCTGCGCGCCGCTGAACAGGCACGCGACCGCGCCGAGCATCGGCACGAGCAGCATGATGGAAAGAATTGGAACGCCCCCCATCACCGCACCATCACCCAGCTGATCGCCGCGACCAGGCCCAACAGCATCACCAGCGCATACGAATAGAGATAACCCGACTGCACCCGCTTCGCGAGCGCGGCGCCCTGCACCGTCACCCAGGCCACCCCGTCCGGGCCGAACCGGTCGATGATGCCGACGTCACCCTTCTGCCAGAACTGCCGTCCGAGCCAGAACGCGGGCTTTACGAACACGACGTTGTAGAGCTGGTCGAAGTACCACTTGTTGTAGACGAACAGGTACACGAGCCGGAACTGCGCGACGAACTTCCCAGGGATCGAGGTGTCGAAAATGTACGCCCACAGCGCGACCGCGAATCCGATCAGCATCGCGATGGTGGCGCTGAGCGAGGCCCACAGCGGGATGTGCTCCATCGCCTCGATCAGGTGCGTGTTGTAGGCAATCGCGCCGTTCCAGAAACTCGCACTGTGGATGAAGTCTGCAATGAACAGCCGGCCCGCGAGCACGGCCCCGACGGACAGCACCGTCAGCGGCACCAGCATCGTCCACGGGCTCTCGTGCGGATGGTAGCCGCCGGTGCCTTCGCCATGGCGCGGATCGGGAACATGATGCGTGACCTCGTGGCCGGCGTCTTCCTGCGCGGCGGCGTTGTCTTCCTCAGGCTCGTCGTGGCCGTGGTGCACCGCGTGCTGAATGTGCTCGGAAGCAGCCCAGCGGGGCTTGCCCCAGAAGGTCAGGAACATCAGCCGCCACGAATAGAAGCTCGTCATCAGCGCGGCGATCGTGCCTAGCCAGAATGCCGTGCCGCCCATGTCGGTGCCGCTGGCGAACGCCGCCTCGAGGATCGAATCCTTCGAATAAAACCCGGCGAACCCGAACACGTTCATCACGCCGACGCCGGTGATCGCCAGCGTGCCGGCCATCATCGCCCAGAAGGTGAACGGGATCTGCTTCCTGAGGCCGCCGTAATAGCGCATGTCCTGCTCGTGGTGCATCGCATGGATGACCGAGCCGGCGCCGAGGAACAGCAATGCCTTGAAGAACGCGTGGGTGAACAGATGAAACATCGCCGCGCCGTAGGCACCGACGCCGGCGGCGAAGAACATGTAGCCGAGCTGCGAGCAGGTCGAATAGGCGATCACCCGCTTGATGTCCCACTGGCAGGTGCCGATCGTCGCCGCGAAGAAGCAGGTGACCGCGCCGATGAAGGTGACGAACGTCAGCGCCGCATGGCTGGTCTCGAACATCGGCGACAGGCGGCAGACCATGAAGACGCCGGCGGTCACCATCGTCGCGGCGTGGATCAGCGCGGAGACCGGCGTCGGGCCTTCCATCGCGTCGGGCAGCCAAGTGTGGAGCCCGATCTGCGCGGATTTGCCCATCGCGCCAATGAACAGCAGCACGCACAGCACCGTCATCGTGTCGGCGCGGAACCACAGGAAGCCGATCGTCGAGCCGGCCATTCCCGGCGCGGCGGCGAGCACTTCGGGGATCGACACGGTGCGGAACACCAGGATCGTGCCGAAGATGCCGAGCATGAACCCGAAATCGCCGACGCGGTTGACCACGAACGCCTTGATCGCCGCGGCATTGGCGCTCGGCTTGCGGAACCAGAAGCCGATCAGCAGGTAGCTCGCAAGGCCGACCCCTTCCCAGCCGAAGAACATCTGCACCAGGTTGTCGGCCGTCACCAGCATCAGCATCGCGAACGTGAACAGGCTGAGATAGGCGAAGAACCGCGGCTGGTCCGGGTCTTCGTCCATGTAGCCCCAGCTGTAGAGGTGGACGAACGAGGATACGGTGGTCACCACCACGAGCATCACCGCGGTCAGCGTGTCGACCCGCAGCGCCCAGTCGACCGCGATGTCGCCCGAGCTGATCCAGTGCAGCACCGGGGTGACCGTCGCCTGGCCGTTGCCGCCCAGATAGTGGATGAAGATCGGCCAGCTCAGGATGCACGACAGAAACAATGCGCCGGTGGTGACCAGCTTCGCGGGGACGTTGCCGATCGAGCGATTGCCGAACCCGACGACGATGGCCGCGAGCAAGGGCGCGAAGACGATGACGAGGATGGAGTTCACGCACCGATCTCCGTCGTCCCGAACTTGATCCGGGACCGCTGTCCGCCAAGTCGGACCAAGAGGCCCGCGATCCCGGCTTTCGCCGGGATGACGAAGAGCTGCATTGCCATCACCCCTTCATCCGGTTGACGTCGTCGACCGCGATCGTCCCACGGCCGCGGAAGTAGATCACCAGGATCGCCAGCCCGATCGCCGCCTCGCCCGCCGCGACGGTCAGCACGAACATCGCGAAGATCTGGCCGGTCAGGTCGTGCAGGAACGCGCTGAATGCGACCAGGTTCAGGTTCACCGCGAGCAGGATCAGCTCGATCGCCATCAGGATCACGATCACGTTCTTGCGGTTGAGGAAAATCCCCAACACCCCAAGCACGAACAGGATCGAGCTGACCACCACGTAATGTTCGATGCCGATCATGACCGCTCCCCCAACCCGTCGTCCCGGGCTTGACCCGGGGCCGCTGGCCACCAGGTCCGACCAAGCGGCCAGCGATCCCGGCTTTCGCCGGGATGACGAGTGAAACGGACGATCACAGCTTCACCCCCTGGCCAACTTCGGGCTTCACGTTGACGGTCGCCTCGGACGGCTTGCGCGCGTTCTGTTTCGACACGATCTGCGGCCGGGTGTCCTTGCGTTGGCGATGGGTCAGCACGATCGCGCCGATCATCGCGACCAGCAGGATCAGCCCCGCGGTTTCGAACAGGAACAGGTACTTGCCGTAAAGCAGCGCGCCGATGCTGGCGATGTTGCTCTGGCCCGGCGCCATAGACGCGGTGCCGTCCGGGGTGCCGAGCTTCAGCGCGCCTGCCCGCTCCGCGCCGACCCCCAGCACCAGTTCCGCCGCCAGCACCAGCGCAACCGCCAGGCCAAGCGGAAAATTCCTGACGAAGCCGGCGCGCAATTCGGCGAAATCGATGTCGAGCATCATCACCACGAACAGGAACAGAACCGCGACCGCGCCGACGTAGACGATCACCAGCAGCATCGCGATGAACTCGGCGCCCGCGAGCACCATCAGCCCCGCCGCGTTGAAGAACGCCAGGATCAGCCAGAGCACCGAATGCACCGGGTTGCGCGCCATGATCACCAGTACCGCCGAAAGGATGGTCAGCGCGGCGAACAGGTAGAAGGCGAGGATTTGGATCACGAGACCGATCCTAACCTGCAAGGGGAGGTGGCAACCCCTGAGCTTGTCGAAGGGGCTGACGGAGGGGTGTCACGCCATCGGGAGGGGAACACCCCTCCACCACCCGCTTCGCGGGCGGTCCCCCTCCCCTTGCAGGGGAGGAACAGATTGAGCGAATCCAGCACCGCGCGGCCCCTATCGATACGGCGCATCGGCTTCAAGGTTCGCGGCCAGCGCCCGCTCCCACTTGTCCCCATTCGCCAGCAGCTTGGCCTTGTCGTAGAGCAGCTCTTCGCGCGTTTCGGTCGAAAACTCGAAGTTCGGCCCCTCGACGATCGCATCCACCGGGCAGGCTTCCTGGCAGAAGCCGCAGTAGATGCACTTGGTCATGTCTATGTCGTAGCGCGTGGTGCGGCGCGATCCGTCCGCGCGCGGCTCGGCCTCGATCGTGATCGCCTGCGCCGGGCAGATCGCCTCGCACAATTTGCACGCGATGCAGCGCTCCTCCCCGTTCGGATAGCGCCGCAATGCATGCTCGCCGCGGAAGCGAGGGGATATCGGGTTCTTCTCGAACGGATAGTTGATCGTCGCCTTCGCCTTGAAGAAGTACTTCAACGTGAGGGCATGCGCCTTCACGAACTCCCACAAGGTATAGCTCTTGATCAGTTGGGCGATATTCATGCCGCAAACCTCGTCAGCATCAACCAGCCCGAGACCAGCACCACGAACAGCAGCGAGAGCGGCAGGAAGATCTTCCAGCCGAGCCGCATCAACTGGTCGTAGCGATAGCGCGGCACGGTCGCCTTGACCCAGCTGAACACGAAGAAGAAGAACCCGATCTTGGCGAACAGCCAGATCCAGCCGGGGATCAGGTAGAGCGGGGCCCAATCGAGCGGCGGCAGCCAGCCGCCCCAGAACAGCGTGGCGTTGAGCGCGCACATCAGCAGCACGTTCGCGTACTCGCCGAGCCAGAACAGCGCGAAGCTCATCGAGCTGTATTCGGTCTGGTAGCCGGCGACGAGCTCGCTTTCGGCCTCGGTCAGGTCGAACGGAGTGCGCGCGGTCTCGGCCATGCTCGAGATCAGGAACACCACCCACATCGGGAACAGCAGCAGGTTGAAGCCGAACGCGTTGATTATCCAGAAGTGGTCACGCTGCGCCTCGACGATGTCGTTCAGGTTGAAGCTGCCCGCCCACAGCACCACGCAAATCAGGATGAAGCCGATCGAGACTTCATAGGAAATCATCTGAGCAGCCGCGCGCATCGCGCTGAAGAACGGGTATTTCGAGTTCGACGCCCAGCCCGAGATCACCACCCCGTATACGCCGAGCGAGCTGATCGCGAGGATGTACAGCAGCCCGACGTTGATGTTCGCCAGCACCGCGCCCGAATTGAACGGGATCACCGCCCAAGCCATCAACGCGACGGTGAAGGTGATGATCGGCGCGATCAGGAACAGGCCCTTGTTCGAGGCCGAGGGGACGATCGTTTCCTGGAGGAACACCTTGAGCCCGTCGGCGAAGCTCTGCAGCAGGCCGAACGGCCCGACAACGTTGGGCCCGCGCCGCAGCGCCATCGCCGCCCAGATCTTGCGGTCGACGTAGATCACCATCGCGACCGCGAGCATCAGCGGCAGCGCGATCAGCAGGATGCCGATGATGGTGGCGACGAACCACGCCCAGCCGTAATCCATGCCGAGGGATTGGAAGAAGGCGGTCATGGAATGATCCTCCCCCATCGGGGGAGGGGGACCGCCGCGCGCAGCGTGGTGGAGGGGGCCTGGAGGGCAGCACGTCGCCGCGCCCCCTCCGTCAGCGCTTCGCGCTGCCACCTCCCCCGGGGGGGGGAGGATCGGATGTGTGGCGCTCATTCCGCCGCCTCCGCGAGTGTCTGGCCTTGGAGCAGTTCGGCCGAGCATTGCTGCATCGTCGCGCTCGCGCGGGCGATCGGGTTGGTGAGGTAGAAGTCCTTGATCGGATAGCGGATCGCGCCCGTCGGCGAGCCGCCGCCAGCCGGCAATGCCGAGCCGTAGTCCGCCAGCCCTTCCTCGCCCAGCGCCGGCACTTCGGCGATCATCGCGACCTGCAATTCCGCATAGCTGTCGAACCCGACCTTGACGCCGAGCGCATCGGCCAGCGCGCGCAGGATCGTCCAGTCCTCGCGCGCGTCGCCGGGGGCGAACACGGCCTTGTCGGCGAACTGCACCCGGCCCTCGGTGTTGACGTAAGTGCCTGGTTTTTCGGTGTAGGCGGCGCCCGGCAGCACGATGTCGGCCGCGTGCGCGCCCTTGTCGCCGTGGTGGCCGATATAGACCTTAAGCGCGCCTTCAAACTTGGTGAAATCAACCTCGTCCGCGCCGAGCGCGAGCAGCAGCTTGGGCTTCGCGGCGACCAGGTCGGCGATCCCGCCCTTCTGCGCGAAGCCGAGCATCAGCGCGCCCATCCGCGCGGCGGAGAAGTGCAGCACGTTGAACCCGTTCCATCCGTCCCGCACCAGGTTCCACTGCGCGGCGAGCGCCAGTGCAGCACCATGCGCCCCGGCGACGATCCCGCCGCCGCCCAAAATGATCGCCGGACGTTCGGCCTTGGCCATGGCCTCGCCGACTTCCGCCGGCAGGTTGCCCAGCACCGACACGTCCTCGCCGAGGAAGGTCGCCGGGAAGGTCGTTTCCCACTCGGGTCCAACCACGAACACCTTGGCGCCGCGCTTCACCGCCTTGCGGAGCCGGACGTTGACCAGCGGCGCTTCCCAGCGGACATGGCTGCCGACGATCAGGATCGCATCGGCGGTCTCGATCCCGGCAAAAGTCGAATTGAAGTTGACGCCTGCGAGATTGGAGACGTCGTAATCCATGCCCGTTTGCCGGCTCTCGATCAGGCGCGAGCCGAGCGCGCCGAGCAGTGTCTTCGCCGCGTACATCGTCTCGCAGTCGAGCAGGTCGCCGGCCACCGCCGCAACATTCTTGCCCGGCTTCACCGCCGCGATCGCCGCGAAAGCCTCGTTCCACTCGGCCGGCTGGAGCTTGCCCTTCCGGCGGATCCACGGCCGGTCGAGCCGGCGGCTGGTCAGCCCATCGACCTGATAGCGCGCCTTGTCGGAGATCCATTCCTCGTTCACGTCGTCGTTGTTGCGCGGCAGCGCGCGCAGCACTTCGCGCCCACGGGAATCGATGCGGATGTTCGCGCCGCACGCATCGCTGACGTCGATCCCGAGCGTCTTCTTCAGCTCCCACGGCCGCGCCTCGAACGCATAGGGCCCGCTGGTCAGCGCGCCGACCGGGCATAAGTCGATCACGTTCGCGCTCATCTCGTGCTTGGCCGCGCGCTCGAGGTAGGTGGTGATCTGCATGTCCTCGCCGCGGAACACCGCGCCGATCTCGTCCACGCCTGCGATCTCCTCGGAGAAGCGGATGCAGCGCGTGCAGTGGATGCAGCGGGTCATCACCGTCTTGATCAGCGGCCCCATGTACTTCTCGGTCACCGCGCGCTTGTTCTCGTGATAGCGCGAGCCGCCGCGGCCGTAGGCGATGGCCTGGTCCTGCAAGTCGCATTCGCCGCCCTGGTCGCAGATGGGGCAATCGAGCGGGTGGTTGATGAGCAGGAACTCCATCACCCCCTCGCGCGCCTTCTTGACCATTTCACTGGCGGTGAAAATCTCCTGATTGTCGGCGGCCGGCAGCGCGCAGCTCGCCTGCGGCTTGGGCGGCCCGGGCTTCACTTCGACCAGGCACATCCGGCAATTGCCGGCAATGCTCAGCCGTTCGTGATAGCAGAAGCGCGGAATTTCCTTCCCCGCGGCCTCGCAAGCCTGGAGCACGGTCGCCCCCGCGGGGACTTCGACCTCGATGCCGTCGACCTTGAGCTTAGGCATTGCTCGGCCCTTCCTTGCGTGAGCCCCCGCGCAGGCGGGAGCCTCGTGAGGTGGGGCGCTCCGATTGCGGGAGGTTCCTGCCTTCGCAGGAACTCACGAGCTGCTGAATCTTGCTCATTCCGCCGCCTCCATCACGCCGCCGCGCTCGGCAATGCGGCGCTCAAGCTCGGGGCGGAAATGGCGGATCAGGCCCTGGATCGGCCAGGCGGCGGCGTCGCCCAGCGCGCAGATCGTGTGGCCTTCGACCTGCTTGGTGAGTTCCTGCAGCGCGTCGATCTCTTCGACCGCCGCGTCGCCGGTGCGCAGGCGCTCCATCACCCGCCACATCCAGCCGGTGCCCTCGCGGCACGGGGTGCACTGGCCGCAGCTCTCGTGCTTGTAGAAATAGCTCAAGCGGCTGATCGCGCGGACGATGTCGGTCGACTTGTCCATCACGATCACCGCCGCGGTGCCGAGGCCCGAGCCGACTTCCTTGCAGCCGTCGAAATCCATCGGCACGCCGCGCATCATCGCCGCCGGGACCAGCGGAACCGAGGAGCCGCCGGGGATCACCGCGAGCAGGTTGTCCCACCCGCCGCGGATGCCGCCGCAATGCTTCTCGATCAGCTCGTCGAACGGGATGCTCATCGCTTCCTCGACCACGCAGGGCTTTTCGACGTGGCCGCTGATCTGGAACAGCTTGGTGCCCTTGTTGTTCTCGCGCCCGAAGCTCGCGAACCACGCCGCGCCGCGGCGCATGATCGTGGGCGCGACAGCTATGCTCTCGACGTTGTTGACCGTGGTCGGGCAGCCGTAGAGGCCCGCGCCGGCCGGGAACGGCGGCTTCAGGCGCGGCTGACCCTTCTTGCCTTCGAGGCTTTCGAGCATCGCGGTCTCTTCACCGCAGATGTAGGCGCCCGCGCCGCGATGCAGGAACACGTCGAAGTCGTAGCCCGATTTGCACGCGTCGTTGCCGATCAGGCCGGCTGCGTAAGCCTCCTTGATCGCAGCCTCGAGCACTTCGGCTTCGCGGATGTATTCGCCGCGGATGTAGATATATGCGGCGCGCGCGCGCATCGCGAAGCCGGCGACCAATGCGCCTTCGATCAATTTGTGCGGATCGTGGCGGATGATCTCGCGATCCTTGCACGAACCGGGCTCGGATTCGTCGGCGTTAATGACCAGGAAGCTCGGCCGCCCGTCGCGGCTTTCCTTGGGCATGAAGCTCCACTTCATGCCGGTCGGGAACCCCGCCCCGCCGCGCCCGCGCAGGCCCGAAGCCTTGATCTCCTCGATGATCGCGTCCTGCCCCTTGGCGAGGATCGCCTTGGTGCCGTCCCAGTCCCCACGCTTCTGCGCCGCGTCGAGGTTCCACGGCTGGTAGCCGTAGAGATTGGTGAAAATGCGGTCCTTGTCGAGGAGCATCAGTAGACCCCCTGCCAGTGGAGCACGCCGAGTATCGCCACGATAACGAGGAACGAGACGAGCTTGAGAATGCCCTTGACGACCTTCCACGCGATGATTGCGAGGACGGCGGCGATGGCGAAGGGGATCAGCGCGTGCATCAAAATCCTCCCCGGCACGGGGAGGTGGCAGACGCCGTCAGGCGGCTGACGGAGGGGGCCCGGCGCGACCTTTGAGGGAAGCGCTGGGCCCCCTCCACCATGCTTCGCATGGTCCCCCTCCCCGTGCCGGGGAGGATTTGGGCGCGCCTCGTCACCACTCGCTCCTGTAATCGTGGTTTTCCTTGACCATTTCCCTGAGCGTGGTCGGTCCGCCGAGCGGTTCGGAGGTGTGGCGGCCGGGCTCCTGAGTGCCGGTCTTCGGCTGCTTGCCCGCCGCCAGCGCGTCGAGGATCGCGTCGAGCCGTTCGGGGGTCAGGTCCTCGTAGTTGTCGTCGTTGATCTGGACCATCGGCGCGGTCGCGCAATTGCCCATGCATTCGACTTCGGTGAGGGTGAACAGGCCATCCGCAGTGACGTGGCCCTTCTTCATCCCGCGGCGGTAGCAGGCGTCGAGCAGGTCGTCCGAGCCGCGCAGCATGCACGGCGTGGTGCCGCAGACCTGCACGTGGAAGCGCCCCACCGGCACCAGGTTGAACATCGCATAGAAGCTCGCGACCTCGACCACGCGGATGATCGGCATGCCGAGCTCGCGCGCGACGAATTCGATCACCGGAAGCGGCAGCCAGCCTTGCGTGTTCGTCTCCGCCCCGACCTGCCGCTGGGCAAGGTCGAGCAGCGGGATCACCGCGCTTTGCTGGCGACCTTCGGGGTAGCGCGCGATCAGCTCCTTCGCGCGGGCGGCGTTGTCCGCGGTCCAGGCGAACGCGTTCCAGCGCGCGCGCAGTTCGGGCGTATCGGGGGCGAAATGACGTTCAGCCAAGGCGAACTCCACGGACCCTCATGAGGCGTCCTTCAGATCGAGACGGCGTTCGACGCGCGAAAGGCGCTCGTCGAAGCGGTCCATGCGGTTGTTGAGCCCGACCACACTCGTTTGAATGCTCAGTAGATGCTCTTCTACCGCCGTCATCCGCAGCTTCAGATCCTGCATGTCGCCGCGCAAGTCCTGGATTCCGTCGTCCACGCGACGAAGGCGCTCAAGAATAAGATTTTCTATATTCTCAGGCATATATTCCTCCCCCACTCACCGGTCGCACTCCCCGAACACCACGTCGATCGCGCCCAGAATGGCGGTCGCGTCGGGCAACATGTGGCCGCGGCTCATGAAGTCCATCGCCTGGAGGTGGCTGAACGCGGTTGGGCGGAACTTGCAGCGGTAGGGCTTGTTGCTGCCGTCGCTGACCAGGTAGACGCCGAACTCGCCCTTCGGGCTTTCGGTCGCGACGTAGACTTCGCCGGCCGGCACGTGGAAGCCTTCGGTGTAGAGCTTGAAGTGGTGGATCAGCGATTCCATCGAGCTCTTCATCTCGCCGCGCTTGGGCGGCACGACCTTGCGGTCGGTGCTCGCGACGGGGCCTTCGGGCATTTCCCGCAGGCACTGCTTCATGATCCTGGCCGACTGGCGGACTTCCTCGACCCGCACCATCATCCGGTCGTAGCAGTCCGAATTCGTGCCCACGGGCACCTCGAAATCCATCCGGTCATAGACGTCGTACGGCTGGCTCTTGCGCAAGTCCCACGGAATGCCGGCGGCGCGGATCATCGGGCCGGAGAAGCCCCAGGCGATCGCATCCTCGCGGCTGACCACCGCGATGTCGACGTTGCGCTGCTTGAAGATGCGGTTGTCGACCACCAGGCTCATCGCGTTCTCGAACAGGCGCGGCAGGCGGGTGTCGAGCCAGTCGCCGATGTCGGTCAGCAGCTTGAGCGGCACGTCCTCGTGCACCCCGCCCGGGCGGAACCAGGCCATGTGCATCCGCGCGCCCGACGCGCGCTCGAAGAAGTTCAGGCAATCTTCGCGGATCTCGAACAGCCACAGGTTCGGCGTCATCGCGCCGACGTCCATCACGTGGCTGCCGATGTTGAGCATGTGGTTGCAGATGCGGGTCAGCTCGGCGAACAGCACCCGCAGGTATTGCGCGCGCAGCGGCACCTCGAGATTGAGCAGCTTCTCGATCGCGAGGACGTAGCTGTGCTCCATGCACAGCGGGCTGCAGTAATCGAGCCGGTCGAGGTACGGCAGGCCCTGGAGATAGGTCTTGTGCTCCATCAGCTTCTCGGTGCCGCGATGGAGCAGGCCGACGTGCGGATCGATCCGTTCGATGATCTCGCCGTCGAGCTCCATCACCATCCGCAGCACGCCGTGCGCGGCCGGGTGCTGGGGGCCGAAGTTGATCGTGTAGTTGGTGATCTGCTCGTCGCCGGTGGTCGGCGAGCGCTCAAGGGTCAATCCCGCCATGGTCAGCTACCTTCCGGGACGGGGCCCTGCCCGCCCTGCTTGCCCGCCTTCTTCGCCCGCGGCTTGCGCGCCGGACGGTCCTCGGTCGGCTTAGGTGCGCCGGGTTGCTTCTTTCCGGTGGTCACCGGCGCCGGATCGCCCTGGCCCTGCCCTGCCGGCGAGCCTTTAGACTTTTTCGCCGGGGCGACTTTTTTCGCGGCGTTCTTGTCGGCCGGCGCGCCCGCCCCGGTCTCGGCCGGGGTGTCGGTGGTCTTGGCTTCCTTGACCGGAGGCACGCCGGGGGAACCCGCGTCGGCGGTCTTCGCCGGTTCGGCCTTCTCGTCGCCCGGCAGCACGTAGTCCGCGCCTTCCCACGGGCTCATGAAGTCGAACGTGCGCAAATCCTGCGCCAGCTTGACCGGCTCGTAGACCACACGCTTTTCCTCTTCGGAATAGCGCAGTTCCTGATAGCCGGTCAGCGGGAAGTCCTTGCGGAACGGATGCCCCTCGAAGCCATAGTCGGTGAGGATGCGGCGCAAGTCCGTGTTGCCGTCGAACACGACGCCATACATGTCGAACACCTCGCGCTCGAGCCAGCCGGCATTGGGCCACAGCCGCGTGACCGTGGGCACGGGAATGTTCTCGGCCGCCCGGACTTTGACCATGATCCGGTGGTTCTTCGTCAGCGACAGCAGCATGTAGACGACGTCGAACCGCTCCTCGCGCGCGGGGTAGTCAGCGCCGGCGATTTCCATCAGCTGCTGGTATTCGAACTTGTCGCGCAGCAGCCGCAGCACGTCCTCGATCCGCTCGCGCTCGACCCCGAACACGAACTCGCCATGCTTGTGCGCGGTGTGGAACAGGATGTCGCCCAGCGCTTCGCCGATCGCGTCGGCGATGCCGTCGATCTCGCTGATCTTCGGTGCAGGATGAAGGACGGTGGCCATGTCTTACCGCTCGATCGTGCCTTCGCGGCGGATCTTCCGCTGGAGCTGCATCACGCCGTAAAGCAATGCCTCGGCGGTCGGCGGGCAGCCGGGGACGTAGATGTCGACCGGCACGATCCGGTCGCAGCCGCGCACCACGCTGTAGCTATAGTGGTAATAGCCGCCGCCGTTCGCGCAGCTGCCCATGCTGATCACGTATTTCGGGTCCGACATCTGGTCGTAGACCTTGCGCAATGCCGGGGCCATCTTGTTGCACAGCGTGCCGGCAACGATCATCACGTCGCTCTGCCGCGGGCTCGCGCGCGGGGCGACCCCGAAGCGCTCCATGTCGTAGCGCGGCATATTGACGTGGATCATCTCGACCGCGCAGCAGGCAAGGCCGAAGGTCATCCACCACAGGCTGCCGGTACGCGCCCACTGGAACAGCTCTTCGGTGCTGGTGACGAGGAAGCCCTTGTCGGACACCTCGGCGTTGACCTGGTCGAAGAAATAGCGGTCGGGCGAGGTGACCTCGCTCTCGGGAACATGGCCGCCCTTGCGGAATTCGGCCACCAGTTGCCCTTCGGGATCGCCTACTCCCATTCGAGCGCCCCCTTCTTCCATGCGTAAGCAAAGCCGATCACCAGCTCGAACAGGAACACCATCATCGTGATCCAGCCCGGCCAGCCGGTGACCTTGAGGCTCACCGCCCAGGGGAACAGGAACGCCGCCTCGAGGTCGAACACGATGAATAGGATCGCGATCAGGTAGAAGCGCACGTCGAACTGGCTGCGCGGATCCTCGAACGCGGGAAAGCCGCATTCGTATTCGGACAGCTTCTCGGCGCTGGGGTTGTAGGTGCCGGTCAGGCGCGAAGTGGCCATCGGCAGGAACACGAAGGCGGAAGACAGGCCTAGGGCGATGACGAGGTAGATCAGGATCGGCAGGTATTGGGCAAGATCGACCACGAATGATTCCCATGGGAGACTTGAAGAGTCGGCCCGCCCTCTAAGCGCTGGTCCGATAGCTGGCAAGGCCGCAGCGGCCCCTTTTGAGAGCCGGGCGGGCCAAGCTCGGCCGATTGATTTTGCCGCAGTGCAGCATTAGATGCGCAACGGCATCCTATAACTCCAGCCGGAAAGGCTCGTCCCCGCCATGACCCAGTTTTCCGCTCATGACCCGATCGTGATCCTCTCCTACGCTCGCACCCCGATGGGCGGAATGCAGGGCGCGCTGGCTGACGCGTCGGCGACCGATCTGGGCGCTACCGCGGTCAAGGCTGCGGTCGAGCGGGCGGGCGTTTCAGGCCAAGATATCGAGCGCATCTACATGGGCTGCGTGCTTCCCGCGGGCCTCGGCCAGGCGCCGGCGCGGCAGGCCGCGATCAAGGCCGGGCTTCCCAAATCGGTGCAGGCGACCACGGTGAACAAAGTCTGCGGCAGCGGCATGCAGACGGTGATCATGGGCTCCGAGGCGCTCGCGGCCGGCAGCGTCGATCTCGTCGTCGCGGGCGGGATGGAGAGCATGACCAACGCGCCCTACCTGCTCAAGAAGCACCGCTCCGGCGCGCGGCTCGGCCATGACACGGCCTACGACCACATGTTCCTCGACGGGCTCGAGGACGCGTACGAGAGCGGCCGCGCAATGGGCAGCTTCGCGCAGTGCACCGCCGACGAATACCAGCTCACCCGCCAGGCGATGGACGATTACGCCATCGAATCACTGCGCCGCGCCAACGAGGCGATCAAGGGCGGCGCGTTCGAGGGTGAAGTGGTCCCGGTGACGATTTCCGGCCGCAAGGGCGAGACGGTTGTCGATACCGACGAGCAGCCCGGCAAGGGCAATCCGGCGAAGATCCCGGAGCTCAAAGCCGCCTTCGCGAAGGAAGGCACGATCACGGCGGCGTCGTCGAGCTCCATTTCCGACGGTGCGGCCGCGGTCGTGGTCACCCGCGAAAGCGTTGCGAACGAGAAAGGGCTGAAGCCCGTGGCGCGGATCGTCGCGATGGCCGCGCACGCGCAGGAGCCGAAGGACTTCACGACTGCTCCGGTCGGCGCGATCCGCAAGGTGCTCGACCAGACCGGCTGGAGCGTGGACGACGTCGACCTGTTCGAAGTCAACGAAGCGTTCGCCTGCGTCGCGATGTTCGCGATGCACGACATCGGCATCCCGCACGACAAGATCAACGTCAACGGAGGTGCGACCGCGCTCGGCCATCCGATCGGCGCGAGCGGCACGCGCATCCTGGTGACGTTGCTCAATGCGCTGAAAAAGCACGGCAAGAAGCGCGGCATCGCCAGCTTGTGCATCGGCGGCGGCGAAGGCACCGCGCTCGCGGTGGAGTTGGTCTGAACGAACTGCTCTCTCCCGTTGGCCCTTTGGGCCAGCTTCGCTTCCAGGGGAGAGATACGAAGGCTTGGCCGCGAAGCGGCCTAGCCGAAGTTGAGAGGGGCCGAAGCCCGCGCATAGCCCCTCTCCCAACCCTATCCCCTGGAAGCGCAGCTGTGCGCAGCACAACGGGAGAGGGCTTTTACGGCTCCCCCGGGCCCCACAGCCGCCCGGCCTTCACCCAGCCCTTGCGGCCTTGAACGTCGAGTTCGCACCAGTCGTCCTCGCACTTGCCGAGCTTGCCGACCACGCCGGGCTCCAGCTTCCAGCGCAGTTCGCCGTCGTCGGACGGATCGTCACGCATCGCCGCCAGCCCCTGCCCGACTACCAGCGCGCTGCGTTCCGGGCTCAGCAGCCGTGCGACCACCCAGCCCTGCGCACCGTCGGGATCGCGCACCAGCCGCCAGCCTTCCTTCAGCCGCACCACTTTTACCGGCAGCCCCTGCCGGCGATAGACCCACGAGATCTGGTAATCCTCGCTGGGCCCGACGCGCATGTTGACCTCGTCGGAGCGCAGCGAGGCCCAATAAGGCACGTCGCGGTCCTGTGCGGCGGTGGGAACGGCCGACGCGGCAAGCACCACGGTCAGGGCCAGGCGGGCGAGGAATCGCATGCCCGGTCAATACCTTCGCGATCGCGCCCGTATCAAGCCGCGCTTGACCGGTAATCGACCGCCGCATAGCGCCCCGCGCATGACCGACCCCGCTTCCAAACTCCGTGTTGCCGTCACCCGCCGCCTGCCGGGCGTCGAACCGAAGATGGCGGAACTGTTCGATGCCCGTCTCAGCACCGACGATCGTCAGCTTTCGCGCGATGAGCTGGTTGCAACGATGCGGGATTGCGACGTCTTGGTGCCGTGCGTCACCGACAAGATCGACGGCGAGATGATCGCTGCGGCCGGCGACCGGCTGAAGCTGATCGCCAATTTCGGTGCGGGCGTCGACCATCTCGACCTGCCGGCTCTCAAGGCGCGCGGGGTCGCGGTCACCAACACGCCCGGGGTGTTCACCGAGGATACCGCCGACATCACCATGGCGCTGATCCTGGGCGCATCGCGGCGGCTGTCGGAAGGGGTGCGCTTGGTCGCGGACGGCGCATGGACCGGTTGGTACCCGTCGCATCTGCTCGGCCGGACGCTGAACGGCAAACTGCTGGGGATCGTCGGCATGGGCCGCATCGGCCAGGCGCTCGCCCGCCGCGCACGCGCGTTCGGCATGCGCGTCGAGTACAATAAGCGCACCCGGTTGGCCGAAGAGGACGAAGCGGGACTGGGCGTCATCTTCGAGCCCGATCTCGACGCGCTGATCGCCCGCGCCGATTATCTGTCGCTGCTGTGTCCGGCGACGCCGGCGACGAAGAACTTGCTCAATGCCGCCCGCATCGCCGCGATGAAGCCCGGAGCGTTCGTGATCAACAGCGGCCGCGGCGATCTGCTTGATGAAGCAGCCTTGCTCGCGGCACTGGAATCCGGCCACCTCGGCGGCGCGGGGCTCGACGTCTATGCGCGCGAGCCGGCGCTCGAGCCGCGCCTGCCCACCTTGCCCAACGTGTTCGCCCTGCCCCATCTCGGTAGCGCCACGCTCGAAGGGCGTACCGCGGCGGGCGAGAAGATCATCCGCAACATTATTGCCTGGGCGTCGGGAGAAACGCCGCCCGATCTGGTCCAAAGCTGAGCCGCAACGACACATTTGCGCATATTTGTCGCGCGATCCGCTTGTCGGTCGCCCGAAACCTGCCGTAAAGCGCGGCCGAGGACGCGCCTCGCGAGATGCTGGCGCAACGGAGGGAAACCAGATGATCCGCAGGCTCGTCGCGGCCGCAGCGCTTGCCGCGCTTCCCGCCGCCGCTTTCGCGCAGAACCCTTATGCGGCTGCGGGCGACAGCGGCGACACCGCGTGGGTGACCGCGGCTTCCGCGCTCGTGCTGCTGATGGCGCTGCCGGGCCTCAGCCTGTTCTATGGCGGTCTCGTGCGGGCCAAGAACCTGCTGTCGGTCGCGATCCAGTGCGGCGCCGTCGCCGCGGTGGCTTCGCTGCTGTGGATCGTGGTGGGTTACACCTTGGCGTTCGGACAGGTGAGCGGCGGTTTCCTGGGGGCAGGCAACGCCTGGATGCTGGCGAACCTCCACAACCTGCGGCTTGGCACCAACATTCCGGAAAGCACCTACGCGCTGTTCCAGATGACGTTCGCGGCAATCACTCCGGCGCTGATGGTCGGCGCCTGGGTCGATCGAGCGCGGTTTCCGTTCATCCTCGCTTTCTGCGCTCTGTGGAGCCTGGTGGTCTATGCGCCGGTCGCGCACTGGGTGTGGGGCGGCGGCTGGCTTGCGGCGCGCTTCGGCGTGCTCGATTTCGCCGGCGGGATCGTCGTGCATACCACTGCCGGGATTTCCGCGCTGGTAATCGCGCTGCTGCTCGGCAAGCGCGACGGCTTTCCGCGCACCCTGATGCTGCCGCATGCGACCGGGCTGACGATGATCGGCGCGATGCTGCTGTGGGTCGGCTGGTTTGGGTTCAACGGCGGCTCGGCCCTCGCCGCGACCGACGACGCCGCATCGGCGATCATCAATACCCATGCGGCGGCTTGCGCGGCGGCGCTGGTCTGGGCGCTGGTCGAACGGCTGACGCTCGGCAAGCCGACCAGCATCGGCTTTGCGACCGGTGCGATCGCAGGGCTTGCGACGATCACGCCCGCTGCCGGCTGGGTTTCGCCGGGGGCCGCGATCCTGTTCGGCGCGGCGGCGGCGGTCGTCTGCTACGGCGCGATCCAGATGATCAAGCAGAAGCTGGTTATCGACGATTCGCTGGATGTGTTCGCGGTGCATGGGGTCGGCGGAATGCTCGGCTCGCTGCTGCTCGCGGTGTTCCTCGCACCCCGCTTCGGCGGCACCGGCTATGCCCACGGATTTGGCATGGGCACCATGCTCGCCGCGCAATTCCTCGGCGTCGCGGTGGTGATCGTATGGTCGGCGGTCGCGAGCGCGATCCTGGCGCTCGGCGTGTCGCTGTTCCTGCCGATGCGGGTCAGCGCCGATGCCGAGCGCGAAGGGCTCGACATCTCGAGCCACGGCGAGCGCGCGTGGGAATTCGATTGAGCCGATAAATGGACCGCCCGCCGCTGCCGCCGTTCGATGCCACCACCGCCGCGCAGAAAGCGCGCGGCGCGGAAGACGCCTGGAACTCGCGCGATCCGGAGCGGGTGTCGCTCGCCTATAGCGAGGACAGCCGCTGGCGGAACCGCGCCGAGTTCGTCACCGGCCGCGCCGAGATCGTCGCATTCCTCCAGCGCAAATGGGCGCGCGAGCTCGATTACCGGCTGATCAAGGAAGTGTGGGCTTTCGCCGGCAACCGCATCGCGGTGCGCTTCGCCTACGAATGGCACGACGATTCCGGCCAGTGGTACCGCTCGTACGGCAACGAGAACTGGGAATTCAACGCTCACGGCCTGATGCGCGCCCGCCACGCCTCGATCAACGACCTGCCGATCGCCGCAGCCGAGCGTAAGTTTCGGTGGCAGCAAGGGCCGCGCCCGGCGGATCATCCCGGGCTCAGCGAGCTGGGGCTGTAAGCTCAATCCCCGGTCAATATCCGGTCGACCAATTCTTTTACCGTCGGGGTGAAGTTGTTCGAATAGAACGGGTCCTGCTTGAAGCGATACGCCCCGTGGCCGGCGAACATCAGGTTCTCGTTCACGTCGCCGCCGTGGGCGATGTCCTGCAGGGTCTTCTGGATGCAGAAGCTGCGCGGATCGGCGAGGCGGCCGGTTGTGTAGTCGTCATGGTCCTTCCACGACGAGAACCCGCAGTGCGACAGGCAGCCCATGCACGCGGCCTGGTCCTCGCGGATCTGGTTGCGCTCTTCGGGGGTTACGAACACCACGGTGTCATCCGGGGTCTTCAACGCCTCGACGAAGCCGGCGGCGACCCACGCGCGGGCGCGCTCGCGGTCCTTGGGGGCGACCCAGAAGTTCCTGCCCTTCACCCCGACGTCGAGTTGCACGGTGTGCTCGCCCGCCTCGACCCGCGAGTAGGGGATCTGCCGGTCGCTGCGTGCCTCGAGATTGCGCAGGAACGGGTTGCGCACCGCCGAGCTGTAGAACCCGGTCGGCGAGAAGCGGTGCAGCAGGATGTCGCCCGGCTCGAGCTCGCGCAAGTGATCCTTCCACGCCTGCGGGATCGGGCTCTCGTGCGTCAGCAGCGGGCGGGTGCCGAATTGAAACGCGATCTGACCGAGCTCGGGATTGTCGATCCAGTGGTCCCACTCGCGCAAATACCACACGCCGCCGGCCATGATGATCGGCACGGAATCGGCAATGCCCTCGGCCCGCATCGTGTCGCGCACCGCCTTCACCCGCGGATAGGGATCCTCGGGCTTGGTCGGGTCTTCCGCGTTGGAGAGGCCGTTGTGCCCGCCAGCCAGCCACGGGTCTTCGTAAACGACCGCCGCCATCAGCTCGGCGACTTTGTTGTACGAACGTTTCCACAGCGCCCGGAACGCGCGCGCGGAGCTCACGATCGGCAGGTAATTCACGTTGAAGTGCGCCGCGATCTCGGCAAGCTTGTACGGCATGCCCGCGCCGCAAGTTACCCCCGCAACAAGCCCGCGGGTCTTCTCCAGCACGCCTTCAAGCACCGCCTGCGCGCCGCCCATTTCCCACAACACGTTGATGTTGATCGCGCCTTTGCCGCTGGCGATGTCGTAGGCGCGCTTCACCTGCTCCACCGCGCCGTCGATCGCATAGCGGATCAGTTGCTCGTGGCGCTCCAGCCGGGTGAGCTGGTCGTACACCTGGGGGATGATCTTGCCCTCGGCATCGTACGAATCCGCGTTCACTGCGCTCACCGTGCCGATGCCGCCTGCCGCCGCCCACGCGCCGGAGCTCGCATGATTGGTGGCCGCGACGCCTTTGCCGCCCTCGATCAGGGGCCAGACTTCGCGGCCGCCGTAAGTGATCGGGTTCAACCCTTTGAAGCTCATTTAACTCCCAACTCGTGTCTCGCTTTAACCGGGCGGAACTTGCTGTTCGTCGCCCGGTTTCAGGCAGGGTTCTATTTCGCGCGGTTCGGGCCGCTTTCCGGACGCTTCGAACTGGGCATAATAGCCGGCCAATTCGGGCTTACGGACAAATTCCACCAGGCGATAGCCTACATGTGAGAATTCGCAAAACAGCAGCCGCGGATCGATCCCCTGCTGGCTTGTCGGCCGGTCTGTTTCGACCACGATCACTTGTCCGCCCTTGCGCAGCGCCGGGCGCATCCGCCACAGCAGCGCGTAAGGCTCGCTCACCTGGTGATAGACGTGGACCATGAAGATGCGGTCGAAGCTGTTTTCGGGCAGCTTGGGATCGTCCTCGGTCCCGAGCTTGATCGAGACGTTGTCGAGCCGGTCGTGCTCGATGCGGGTGCCGAGATCCTGCAGCACCAGGCGCGAGATGTCCTCGGCGAGCACCCGGCCGTGCTTGCCGACACGGTCGGCCAGCCGCACGGTGTAGTAGCCCTCGCCCGCACCGATGTCGGCGACGGTCATCCCGGGGGAGATATTGGCAAGGTCCATCACCGTCTGCGCCTCGCGCCGGTCGTCGCGGGCGTTCTCGCTCGCGCCGGCGGTGCTGGCGGGGGAGACCGGACGATAGGGCCGCGGGAACTCGCGCGCGGTCGCCGGGCGATCGTCGTCCTCATGCCGCCCGAGGTAGTTGCAGGCGGTCAACGGCAGTGCGGCGAGCGCGAGGATGACGGCGCGTTTCATTGAACTGGCGGACTTAGCGGTTCGCCCGGGCGCGACAAAGCGGATATTGCCGCCCTCAGTCCACGTCCTCCACGTCGACGGTTTCGCCGGTCACCCGCTGGGCGAGCGCGGCGGAGATGAATTCGTCGATCTCGCCGTCGAGCACGTCGCCAGGGGAAGGCGAGGTGGTGCCGGTGCGCAAGTCCTTCACCATCTGGTACGGCTGGAGCACGTAGCTGCGGATTTGGTGCCCCCAGCCGATGTCGGTCTTGGCGGCATGCTCGGCGCTGGCGGCTTCCTCGCGCTTGCGCATCTCTTCCTCGTAGAGCCGCGCGCGCAGCATGCCCATCGCGATCTCGCGGTTCTTGTGCTGCGAACGATCGACCTGGCTGGCGACGATGATGCCGCTCGGCACGTGGGTGATGCGCACCGCGCTGTCGGTGGTGTTGACGTGCTGCCCGCCGGCGCCAGAAGCGCGGTAGGTGTCGATCTTGAGATCGGCCGGGTTCACCTCGATGTCGATCGAATCGTCGATCACCGGGTAGACCCACACGCTCGAGAAGCTGGTGTGGCGGCGTGCCGAGCTGTCGTAGGGGCTGATCCGCACCAGGCGGTGCACGCCGCTTTCGGTCTTGGCGTAGCCGTAGGCGTTCTCGCCTTTCACCAGCAGCGTCGCCGACTTGATCCCGGCCTGTTCGCCGGCGTGGTAGTCGACCAGCTCGACCTTGAAGCCGCGGCGCTCGGCCCAGCGGGTGTACATCCGTTGAAGCATCTCGGCCCAGTCCTGGCTCTCCGTGCCGCCTGCGCCCGCGTGGATCTCGATATAAGTGTCGTTCGCGTCCGCCTCGCCCGAAAGCAGGGCCTGGACTTTGTCGGCGTCCGCCCGCTCGGCGAGCTTCTCGAGCGTGTCGAGCCCTTCGCGGATCGTCGCGTCGTCCCCTTCGGCCTCACCCAGCTCGACATATTCGACCGCGTTGGCCATCTCCTCGGAGATCGCCTTCACCGTGCCGATCGCCGCATCGAGGCGGCGGCGCTCGCGCATCACTTTTTCGGCGTCCTTCGGATCGTCCCAGAGTTTCGGATCCTCGACCCGCGCGTTGAGCTCGTCGAGCCGACGCAGCGCGCGATCCCAGTCGAGCGAGCGCCGCACCAGCGCGAGCGCGGCTTCGATGCGATCGATTTGGGCCTGCCCTTCGGCACGCATTTGAGGGTCTCCAGCAAACGGGCGGCCCGCTTAGCGGAGGGTGAGCGAGAGGGAAAGGGAATCGAACGCTCCTCCCCGTTCGGCCTGCCGAATGGGGAGGTAGCAGACGCCGTCAGGCGGCTGACGGAGGGGCACTGGCGCGCCGTTCCCCTCCACCGCCAACCCTGCGGGTTGGCGGTCCCCCTCCCCATTCCTGCGGAACGGGAGGATCTGAGTTCGCCTCAGCCCTTCTTGAGCCCCTGCACTTCGGCGAGCGTCAGCTTCACGTGGTCGACGTAGTTCAGGTCCGAATGGACCAGCTTGATCGTCCCGTCCCTGGCGATGACGTAGCTCGTGCGGTTGGTGATGCCGGTGTCCTTGCCCTGGTTCACCAGCGAGACGTCATACGCCTTGATGACCGCCGGGGTGGCGGTCGCGACCGGAAATGCGCCCGAGCAGTGCTTGACCGAGAACGCCTTCAGCGCGTCGAGATTGTCGGCCGAAAGCCCGATCACCTGGGCACCGGCCTTCTTGAAGTCGGCCATCGACTGGGCGAACGCGGCCGCTTCGGCATTGCAGCCGGGCGTTTCGGCCTTGGGGAAGAAATAGACGACCACCGGGCCTTTTTTCAGCGCCTGCTTGAGATCGAACGAGAACGGCTTGCCGGCCAGCGCGCCGGTGGCGGTGAACTCGGGCGCCTTGGCCCCGACGGAGAGCGCGGCGAACGCCGATGCCGGAAGGCCGAGCAATGCCAGCGCGGCGGCGGAAGCGATAATCTTCTTCATCATCCATTCTCCCTTCGAAAGCCCGGAGCCCGCCCCAAGCGTCCTCAATATATACCGCCTTCCTGCTCGGCGAAATTGCCCGGTTGCGCCGCATGCTCGCCGGCCTGGGCCGGCTCCGCCGCTTGTTCGCGCCGCCGCAGCTGCGCTAGGACCATATCGCGCATCTGGGCTATCTGGTCCTGCAACTTGCCGCGGCGCGGCTCGGTGTCGGGCTTGAACGCCTCCCAGATCGTTTCGGCCAGCGGGTCGTCGCTGGGCCAACCATTGAAGACGCGCATGCCGCTGCGACGGTCGATACGGACCATTTGGATGCCGGATGGGACGATGAAATCCCGTCCGGCCCAGCGGTCGCGGCTTTCGGTCACGAACTGCTGGAAGATCGGCGCGGCAGTGTTGCCGCCCTGGACCCAGCCGCCGAGGTTGCGCGGCTGGTCGAACCCGACGTAACCGCCGGCGACGATGTCGGGCGTCACGCCGATGAACCACACGTTGGTCGGGCCGTTGGTGGTGCCGGTCTTGCCGGCGAGCGGGAAGCCGATGTTCTTCAGCCGCACCGCGGTGCCGCGCTGGACCACGCCTTCCATCATATGGACCACCTGATAGGCTGTGCGCGGGTCGAGCACTTGCTTGCCGATCGGGCGAAAGCGCGGCATCGGCTTGCCGTCCCATTGCGGCATGTTGCAGTTGAGGCATTTTCGCGGGTCGGCGCGCCAAATGACTTTGCCGTGGCGATCCTGCACGTAATCGATCAGCGTGGGGGTGTTCAGCCGCCCCTGGTTCACGAACGAGGTGTACGCGTTCACCATCCGCGAAACGGTGGTGTCGCCCGCGCCGATCGCGAACGAGAGATACTGCGGATAGTCGCCGATCCCCATCCGCTTGAGCGTGCCGGTCACGTAGTTCATCCCGACGTCGGCGGCGATGTGGATCGTCATCAGGTTGCGCGACTGCTCGAGGCCCCAGCGCATCGTGTGCTCGCCGGTGCCGCCTTCGTTGGCGAAGTTGCGGAAGCAGTGCTGGCCCAGCCCGGCGCCCTGGTAGACGCAGTACGGCTCGTCCGGGACCATCGTCGCCGGCGTGAAGCCATGGTCGAGCGCGGTCGCGTAGACGAACGGCTTGATCGTCGAGCCGGGCTGGCGCAGCGCCTGAGTCGCGCGGTTGAACGCGCCGAGCCGCGGATCGAACCCGCCCTGCATCGCCAGGACCCGGCCATAATGCGGATCTTCGGCCAGGAACCCGCCCGACACTCCCGGGATCACCGCGATCCTGTAGGCCGCACCGTCAGGCTGCGCGGCGACCACGTCGCCGGCCTTCAGGGCATCGGGCGGATTGACCAACGGCGCCTGCTCCCCGCTGGTGAAGCCGATCCGGGCGCTGTCGCCGGTGCGGTCGGTGACGACGCCGATGCGCCAGTTCTTGTAATTGATGGACAGGTTCGCCGCGACCAACTGGTTGCGCCAGCCGCCTTTCGACAAGTCCACGCGGGCAAGCGGACCGGTCCAGCCGCGGTTGCCCCAATAGCGCAGGAGCCCGACGCGCACCGCGTCGGCCGCGGCCTTCTGCAGCTCGGGATCGAGCGAAGTGCGCACCCACAGGCCGCCGGCGTAGACGCTGTTCGGCCCGTCGGTCGCCTGCTCGCCAAACCTGGCGATCAGCTCGCGCCGCACTTCCTCCATGAAGTAGCCCGCGTCGACCGCACTGCGGATGCCGTGCTGCGGCACCAGGTCGAGCGGCTTGGCCTTTGCAGCATCCGCGCTCGCGCGGTCGACGAAGCCGTCCTTGACCATCTCGTCGAGCACCCAGTTGCGGCGGGCGAGCGCTTGAACCGCATATTTCTCGCGCCCGTATTCTTCGGGCGCCTTGGGCAGGATCGCGAGGAACGCGGCCTGGTGAAGGTCGAGATCGGCAACGTCCTTGTCGAAATAGGCGCGCGCAGCCGCCTGCACGCCGAAGCTGTGCCGCCCGAGCGGGATCTGGTTCAAGTACAGCTCGAGGATCTGCTGCTTGGTCAGCACCCCCTCGATCCGCCGGGCGAGGATCATTTCCTTGATCTTGCGAGTGACCGAATACTCGTTGCCGACGAGGATGTTCTTCGCCACCTGCTGGGTGATGGTCGAGCCCCCGACCGCGCGCTTGCCGGTGCCGAGCTTGGTCACATAATCGAGCACCGCGCCGGCGAAGCCGCCGAAATCGATCCCACCGTGGGTCCAGAAGGTCTTGTCCTCGGCCGCCAGGTAGGCATTGATCACCGGCCGCGGAAAATCGTTGAACTGCAGTTGCACCCGCCGGTCGCGGGCGTAGGAATCGACGATCTCGCCGTCGATCCCGCGCACCATCGTGGGCAGCGGCGGTTCGTATTCGAGCAGCATCCGCGCGTCCGGCAGGTTGCGCACCAGCACCAGCCAGAACACGAAATAGAGCACCAGCAGCGCGCCCAGCGCCGCCGCCACCCAGCGGAACATCCGGTTGTCGCGCCAGTTCGTCCGAAACCACTCCAGCGCGCCGGTCGTGTCGCGGCGGATGCGATAGCGCAGGTATTCGCCCGTTCTCTGGTCAGTCTCGGCCATGTCGCGCGCGCCTTAGCATGGGGATTCCGTCCTGCGCCAGAACCAACGGCGCGATTAGCCGGTGATTTGCCCGGCCATGCCGGAGGCGCGCGCGAAATAAATCCGGATCGCGCGCTCCATCACGTCGGCGAAGCTTTCCCGGCCGGCGGGCGACGCAAGCCGCTGCGCGTCTTGCGGGTTGGTGACGAAGCCCGCCTCGAACAGCGCCGAAGGCACATCGGGCGCGCGCAGGACCACGAAGTTGGCCGAGCGCAGCGGATCGGGGTGGAACTGCAGAGCGCCCGCGCCTTCGCGCACGATCAGCCGCGCGAACTCGCTCGATTGCTCCTGCGTGTGACGTTGCGACAGGCTGAGCAGGATCGCGTTGACCGCGTCGCTGCGCCCGGCGAGCGAAACGCCGTTGACCTCGTCGGCGCTGTTCTCGCGCTCGGCCAATTGCGCCGAACCGGTGTCGGAGGCTTTTTCCGACAAAGTGTAAACGCTCGCCCCGGTGATCCCGCTCTCCTCGCCGGCGGAATCCGCATGGATCGAAAGGAACAAGTCGGCGCCCAGGCGGCGCGCGATGTCCTCGCGCTCCTCGAGCGCCAGGAAGGTATCGTCGCTGCGGGTCAGCGCCACCCGGATGCCGCCCTGGGCGAGCAGCCGGTCGCGCAGCGCCAGCGCGAGGCCCAGCGCGAGGTTCTTCTCCTGGATCCCGTCGTAGCTTGCGCCCGGATCGTGCCCGCCGTGACCGGCGTCGATCACCACCAGCGGGCGGCTGCGGTCCGGTGGCCCCAGCACCGTCGGCAAATCGACCGGCTGGCCCGCCTTGGGCAGCTCCACCCGGATCACGTAGGAGCGGCCGAGCTGCGGGACCGGCAGCGTCAGCCCGAACGCATAGAGCCCGGCCATCAGCGCAAGCGGAGCCAGAAACAGCAGCAGGACCTGTATTCGCCGCCACATCGCAGCAGCGGGTTACGGCGACAAAACGCGGGGCGACAAGCGAAATTTACCTTTGGGTGCAATAAGGTTGCCCGATCCGGCAGCCGATGCTAGCTAGGCGCCACCACGGCAAACCTGCCGTCGGGCCTCTCCAGCCGCAGCTGCCGCCGCAAGCGCCGGCACCGCGCACGAACCGGCCCGGCAGGTGCCTGCCCGGTAATTTCCCGGCCAATCAGTCGGCCGGGCGCATACAGGTTGACGCAGAAAAATGACAAGCCATCGTCCCTTCCGACAGCCGCAGCCCGCAAGCTGCGTGTCGGCATCACGGGGGCCGGCAGCGCGCAAAACGCCCGCATCGACGGGGCCGCGCATTCATTCTTCGGCAGACACATTCCGCATTTCGGGCCCGATTTCCAACAAGGCGAGCTTGCAACCCGCCAGGGCCGAACAATCACCAAACACGCGCGCCCTCCGCACCGACAAAGATCGGGTCGCAGCAGATCGGCGCGCACGGAGAATTTATAATGACAACGCGCATGCTGATCGATGCGCGCCACCCGGAAGAAACGCGGGTGGCGGTGCTCAAGGGCAACCGTATTGAGGAATTCGATTTCGAATCTGCCGAACACAAGCAGATCAAAGGCAATATCTATCTCGCCAAGGTAACCCGGGTCGAGCCGTCGCTGCAGGCGGCGTTCGTCGATTTCGGCGGCAATCGCCACGGGTTCCTCGCCTTCAGCGAAATCCATCCCGACTACTACCAGATACCCAAGCAGGACCGCGAGGCGCTGCTGGCCGAGGAAGCAGCGGCTGCCGAAGAGGAAGCCGCCCTGCTCGCGGAGCAGGAGGAGGCCGAGGAAGCGGGCTTCGACGAGGACGACCATGAAGCCTACGCGGGCGAGATGTCCGGCGACGGGGTCGAGGAGATCGACACCTCCGAAAAAGACGAAGTCGCGACCATCGAGGGCGGCCACGTCGAGCACGGCGACGACGAAGGCGCCGACGAGGAGCATGACGCGGACGCAGCGGCCGAAGACGCCGAAGCCGCCGATGGCGAGCACGCTGAAGAAGGCGAGGAAGGCTCGCGCCGCGGCCGCCGGGGCCGGCGCCAGGGTAAAGGCGGTGCGCGCGGCAAGGCGCGCACCCGCCAGGTCGACGAAATCCGCGAGAAGCGGCTTGCGTTGCGCCGCCGTTACAAGATCCAGGACGTGATCCAGCGCCGCCAGGTGCTGCTGGTCCAGGTCGTGAAGGAAGAGCGCGGCAACAAGGGCGCGGCGCTGACCACCTATCTCAGCCTCGCCGGCCGCTATTGCGTGCTGATGCCCAATTCGAGCCACGGGGGCGGGATCAGCCGCAAGATCTCCAACGCGGGCGACCGCAAGCGGCTGAAGTCGATCGTCAGCGAATTGAAGCTGCCCAAAGCGATGGGCTGCATCATTCGCACCGCCGGGCTCCAGCGCACCAAGCCCGAGATCAAGCGTGACTTCGACTATCTCGCGCGGTTGTGGGACGAGATTCGCGAGAATACGCTGAAATCGACCGCGCCCGCGCTGATCCATTCGGACAGCGACCTGGTGAAGCGGGCGATCCGCGACATCTACGGCAAGGACATCGAGGAAGTCGTGGTCGAGGGCGAGGACGGCTACAAGGCCGCCAAGCAGTTCATGAAATTGCTAATGCCCAGCCACGCCAAGCGGGTGAAGCAGTATTCGGATCCGGTGCCGCTGTTCCAGCGCTACGGCGCGGAAGACCAGCTTTCGGCGATGTACGATCCGGTGGTGCAGCTCAAATCGGGCGGCTACCTGGTGATCAACCCAACCGAAGCGCTGGTCTCGATCGACATCAACTCGGGACGCTCGACCAAGGAGCACGGGATCGAGCAGACCGCGCTCAACACCAACCTCGAGGCGGCGCGCGAGATCGCGCGGCAGCTCAGGCTGCGCGACATGGCGGGCCTGGTGGTGATCGACTTCATCGACATGGAGTACAACTCCAACGTCCGGAAGGTCGAACGCGCGATGAAGGACGCGCTGAAGCACGACCGCGCGCGCATCCAGGTCGGGCGCATCTCGGGCTTCGGGCTGATGGAGATGAGCCGCCAGCGCCTGCGCACCGGCGTGCTCGAGGCGACCACCCGCTCGTGCCCGCACTGCGACGGCACCGGGCTCGTGCGCACCGCGTCGAGCGCCGGGCTTTCGGCACTGCGGCTGATCGAGGATGAAGCGGCCAAGGGCCGCGGCACGCTGATCACGCTCTATGCCTCGACCGAAGCCGCGGTGTACCTGCTCAACGCCAAGCGCGCCGATCTGTCCGAGATCGAGGAGCGCTATGGGGTGACGGTCCAGGTCGTGCCCGAAGGTGAGGACGAAGGCGCGAAGATGCGCGTCGCGAGTTCGGGACCGCGCCCGACTTCGGTGCCCAGGTTCGAGCCGATCGTCGAAGAAGATGACGGCGAGGCGGACTTCGAGGACGAAGAGCTCGAGGAGGACGAGGACGAACAGGAAGAGCGCCAGGGACGTTCCGACGAGCCGCGCAAGAAGCGCCGTCGCCGGGGCGGGCGCGGGCGCAACAAGCATCGCGAGGAAGGCGAGCACGAGGATCGCGAGCAGGGCGAACCGCGTGACGACGACGAGGTCGACGAAGACGCGCACGAACGGAGCGAACGGCCTCATCGCGAAGCGGGCGAGGACGGCGAGGACCGCCCGAAGAAGCGCCGCCGCCGCGGCGGTCGTCGGCGGAGAAAGCACCGTGAGGACGGCGAAGCCGTCGAGGCCGAGGAAACCGCGTCCGAGACCGAAGACGCCGCTTCCGGCGAAACCGAGGTCGAGGAAGCGAACGAGCCGGTAGCAGCCGAAGCGCCGCCAGTCGAAGTTGCCGAACCGGAGCCGCCCAAGCGAGCGCGGGGGCGGCGCAAGAAAGTCGCGGAGCCCGAAGCCGAAACGGCCGAACCTGAGCAGGCGCCCGCCGAACCCTCCGCTGCGCCGGAAGCCGAAGCTCAGCCGGAAGCGCCGGCCAAGCCCAAGCGGACCCGCCGCAAGAAAGCGGAGCCTGAGCCTGCTGCCGAGGAGGCGTCCGTGCCGGCCGGCTCCGCTCCCGAGCCGGAACCCGTCGCGGCGGAAGCTGCGCCGGAACCCGCTGCCCCCGCCCGCCGCGGCTGGTGGCAACGGACCTTCGGCGACGATTGAGCCGATGGCCCCTCTCCCACGCGGGAGAGGGGCCGCAGTTCGTCCGATCGAGACGGAAATCACCCTTGGCGTGTCCGGCGCGCCGCCCTTGCCCCCCGCCGCACAATCGCTAGATGGATCGCAGCACAGCAGGATTTGAACCGATGGTGGCACTGACCCTTCCGAAGAACAGCCGGATCACCGGCAAGAGCCGCGACCACAAGGCGGCCGGCGCCACCCGGGTCAAACGCTTCAAGATCTACCGCTACGATCCCGACAGCGGCGAGAACCCGCGCTACGATCATTTCGAGATCGATCTCGACACGTGCGGGCCGATGGTGCTCGACGCGCTGATCAAGGTGAAGAACGAGATCGACCCGACACTGACCTTCCGCCGTTCGTGCCGCGAAGGCATCTGCGGGTCTTGCTCGATGAACATGAACGGGCGCAACGGCCTCGCCTGCACCACCGCGATCGCCGACCTCAAGGGCGAGATCCGCATCACGCCGCTGCCCCACATGGCGGTAATCAAGGACCTGGTGCCCGATTTCACTCATTTCTACGCCCAGTACGCATCGATCCGCCCGTGGCTGCAGACGGTTACGCCGACGCCCGCCGGGCGCGAAAGGCTGCAGACACCCGAGCAGCGCGAGCGGCTGAACGGGCTCTACGAGTGCATCCTGTGCGCATGCTGCTCGACCGGGTGCCCGAGCTATTGGTGGAATTCCGACCGGTTCCTCGGGCCCGCGATCCTGCTGCAGGCCTATCGCTGGATCGCCGACAGCCGCGACGAGGCCCTGCCCGAACGGCTCGACCAGCTCGAAGATCCGTTCAAGCTCTATCGCTGCCACACGATCATGAACTGCGCGAACGTCTGCCCCAAAGGCCTGAGCCCGGCCAAGGCGATCGCGGAGACCAGGAAGCTGCAGGCCGAACGCCGCGCCTGAGGCAGCGCAGCAGCCCGCCAATGGCCGGAATGCTTGCCCGCTACGAGGCGCTGCTGGCCGCCGGCGAGCTGCAGCCCGACCCCGACCAGCGCGCGGCGGCCGGAAAGCTCGATGCGCTCCAGCGCGAGCTTGCGGGATCCGAGAGCCCCGGCCTGCTCGCCCGCCTGCTCGGCAACAAACCCCGGCGGCCCCGCGGCGCTTATCTGTGGGGCGGGGTCGGACGCGGCAAGTCGATGCTGATGGACTTGTTCCACGAGACCCTCGCCCTTGCCGAAAAGCGCCGCACCCACTTTCACGCGTTCATGCTCGAAGTGCAGGAATTGCTGCGCGAGACGCGCGAGAATGAGCCCGGCGACCCGATCCCACCGGTCGCCGCGCGGATCGCGGAAAGTTTGCGGGTGCTCGCGTTCGACGAAATGGTGGTCGACAACCCGGCCGACGCGATGATCATGAGCCGGCTGTTCAAGGCCCTGATCTGCGACGAGGGCGTGACGGTCGTCACGACCTCCAACCGCCCGCCGCGCGATCTCTACAAAGATGGGCTCAACCGCGAGCTGTTCGTGCCGTTCATCGAGCTGATCGAAGCGCGGCTCGACGTGCTCGAGCTGAACGGTCCGCTCGATTACCGCCTCCACCGGCTCGGCGGAATGGCGACCTGGCACACCCCGATCGGGCCGGAAGCGACCGCACAAGTGCGGGAGGCGTTCTTCCGCCTGACCGATTACAACCCCGAAGACGCCGCCAACGTCCCTTCGGCGGAGCTCGATGTGGGGGGTGGGCGCACGCTCTACGCACCCAAGAGCCTCAAGGGCGTCGCGGTGTTCAGCTTCAAGCGGCTGTGCGGCGAGCCTCGCGGGGCGGCGGATTACCTCGCGATTGCGCGGACCTACCATACCGTGATCCTGGTCGGCGTGCCCGTAATGGGGCCCGAGATGCGCAACGAAGCCGCGCGCTTCGTAACCTTGGTCGACAGCCTCTACGAGAACAACGTGGTGCTGCTCGCCACCGCCGCCGCCGAACCCGACGCACTCTATCCCGCCGGCAGCGGCAGCTTCGAGTTCCAGCGTACCGTCAGCCGCCTGCAGGAAATGCGCAGCGCCGACTACATCGCGCACGGCCACGGCAAGGGCTGAACGGCTTTACCTTCGTCCGCGAGAGGGGTTAGATACCCGGCGGGACGCACGAAGGGGAGAACCCATGATCGTCGTGACAAGCGAGAACATCGGCGGGCACCGCATCGTCGAAAGCCTGGGCCAGGTATTCGGCGTCGTCGTGCGCAGCCGCGGAATCGGCGGCAACCTGATGGCAGGCCTGCGCTCGATCGCAGGTGGCGAGATCAACGAATACACCGCGCTGGTCGAGGATACCCGCCGCCATGCGATCGATCGGCTGGTGCAGAACGCCACCTTGATGGGTGCCGACGCGGTGGTGATGATGCGATTCGATTCCGGTGAGATCGGGCAGACGATGAGTGAAGTCGTCGCTTACGGCACCGCGGTGAGGCTCGAGCGGGCATGAGCCGCAACGCGCGCGTGCTGATCCTCCTGCTCGGACTGATCGCCACTGCGGGCGGGCTTGGCCTGACGGTCGCCAACGGAACCGGCATTCCACTCATCGTGCTGGGCCTGCTGATGATCGCCAGCCTGGTCATCGAGCCGCGCTATGGCCGCCCCGGCAAGCAACGTTCGATTCCGCACTCGGATTGGCAGCTTACCGACGAGAAGTTCTACGACGATGAGACCGGGCAGCCGGTCGAAGTATGGGTCGATCCGCTGACGGGGGAGCGGCGATACGAGCCGCTCGGCGATCATCCGCGCATCGCCGACCCGCGCACGCACCGCAAGGGAACCCGTTGAAACGGGGGCGACATGCCCTACATCGCGGGGGAATTCCGGCGGCAACACCCCGCCGAGGTTGGATATCCGATGATTGAGGTAAGACCTTTCGCCGGCCTGGCGCATCGCGACCATGGCTGGCTCGATACCCGCTATCACTTCAGCTTTTCCGATTACTACGACCCGGAGCGGATGGGCTGGGGCAACTTGCGCGTGTGGAACGACGACAAGATCGCTCCCAAAAGCGGCTTTCCGCCGCATCCGCACAACGACATGGAAATCATCACGTTCGTCCGCACCGGGGCGATCACCCATAAGGATTCGCTCGGCAACACCGGCCGCACCGGCGCCGGCGACGTGCAGGTGATGAGCGCGGGCACCGGCGTGGTCCACGCCGAATACAATCTCGAAGACGAGGACACGACCTTGTTCCAACTATGGATCAAGCCCGACCGCGTGGGCGAGGCTCCCGGCTGGGGCGCGCGCGAGTTCCCTCGCGGCGACCGCGCCGGAAAATGGGTCGTGCTCGCGAGCGGCGATCCCGAAGGCGACGATGCGTTGCCGATCCGCAGCGACGCAAAAGTGCTCGCGGCGACCTTGAAGGCTGGCGACACGCTCGACTACTCCGCCGACCCGTGGCGTCACCAGTACCTGGTCGCGGCCAAGGGACGCATTCGAGTCAACGGCACCGAGGCAAGCTCCCGCGACGGGGTGGCGATCACCAACCTCGACGCGATCGCGGTCGAGGCGCTGGAAGACGCCGAGCTGGTGCTGGTTGATTCGCGCTAACGCGCGTCAGGCCACTTTCGCCAGCCGTGCTTGCGCGGACGCCAGGCGGCACATCACCTTGAGATCCTGTTCGCTGAGCTGGAGCGCGGCGTCGGCCCACAAGTCGACCACCCGCTTCAGCTCTTCGAGCGTGATCGGGCGAGTCAGCTTCATCGCCTTGCGCGAGTTGACCAGGCCCGCGTGGCGGCGGGCCGACTTGTCGATGAACCGGCGACAGGCGTCGAGCCCCTCACCGGGCTCCGCAAGCTGATGGACGATGCCGAGTTCGTACATCTGCTCGGCAGTGTAGGTCTCGTTCGAGACGATCAGCCGGTCGGCCATCGCGCTGCCGAGCTTGCGTGAGAGGATCGCATGCGCCCCCATGCCGGGGAACAGGCCGAACATCACCTCGGGCAGGCCGAAGGTCGCTCCGCGCTCGGCGACGATATAGTCGAACGACAGCAGCGCCTCGAACCCGCCGCCGAGGGCCGCCCCTTCGACCAGGCCGATGGTCAACATCGGGATGTCGAGCGCGTGCATGTTGCGGTGCAATATTTCAACGCACCTGTAGCCATATTGCATCAGTCCGGTGCGGTCACCTTCGCGGATCAGCTGCTGAAACAGCTCCAGATCCCCGCCGAAGCAGAACACCCCGGGCGCCCGGCTGCCGAGCACAAGGAACTTCAGCGGCACTTTTCCGGGCCCGAAGCTTTCGCCAATCAGGCGCTGCCAGTCGATGAAATCGGTGAGCATCAGCGGGTTGAAGCTGGGGCGCCCCGCGGCGTGCATGAAAGTCCACAGCGTCTCGCGATCGCTTTCGTAGAGAACTTCCAACTCATTCAGATTAAATAGCTTTTCGGGAATCGCGAGATGTCGCGCGCTTTCTTCGACGAGATGCTCTTCGCCTGTGCCCAATAACATCACCGGCGGTTCCGGGTCACCGGAACCCTGCTCGTTCATATCGAGGTTACTAGAAACCCGATCCATTCGTTCCTCGCTCGTGAACCTTCCCTTCACCGGCGCTGTTTTTATTATCGGTGCGCTTGTTCGAAGAAGCTAGGTCACGGCCGAGTCCGTTGGCAAACGAATTATTTACCAACAGCCCGGTTGACTGTTCGGAATCGAGACGCGGGAAGCCGGTCACCGACTTGGGCGAGATTGCAGCGGAAGAGGGTTAAGCAAGTCCCAACCGAGCGAGGGAGCGGTCGAGCATCAGCAGTTGCCACAGCAGCCGGGAGTGGTCCGAACGGCCAGAAATGTGCGCGTCGGCAAGCCGGGCGAGTTGGCCGCCATCGAACCACCCGGTCCGCGCGAGCGCGGCGCTGGTCCCGATCGCGCGTGCCTCGCCCGCCAACGAGCCGCGCAGCCACGCGGCGATCGGCGTCACGAAGCCCTGCTTCGCGCGGTAGAGGATGTTGTCGGGAAGATAGCGGCGCATCGTCCGCTTCATCAGCCACTTGCCCTCCCCGCCCCGGACCCGCATCCGTTCTGGGAGGCCCGCGGCGAATTCGATCAGCCGGTGGTCGAGCAGCGGCTCGCGCGCCTCGAGGCTTACCGCCATGCTGGTGCGATCCACTTTGGTCAGGATGTCGCCCGGCAGCCAGAACTTGAGGTCGGCATATTGCGCGCGGTCGAGGCCCGAACGGGCCGGCGCCCGGCGCATCGTCTCGACCAGCTTGCGCTCGGCCCGATAGCCGTCCAGCCGGCGCGCAAAGTCGGCCGTATAAAGCCGTTCGCGCAAGTGCGGCGGAACGACCGCGAGCGCGTTCGCGTAGCCGTCCTCGCCGCTCCCCGCGAGCGACAGCAGCGTCGTCTTGGCGCGCAACGCCCGCGGCGCCCAATCGGCCTTTGGATAGAGTGCGCCCAGCCTGCCGAGCAGCGGCCCGCGCACGCTATCGGGCACCAGCGCGCGAATGCGCTCTTCGTGCACATGAAAGCGCTGGCGGCGGTAGCCGGCGAACGCCTCGTCGGCGCCGTCGCCGGACAGCGCGACGGTGACGCTCTCGCGCGCGAGCTCGCACACCCGCCAGGTCGCGAGCGCGGAGGCGTCGGCGAACGGCTCGTCGAACATGTCCGCGAGCCGGTCGAGCTCGCCGAAATCGTCGGCCGAGACGATCCGCTTGCGATGCTCGGTGGCGAAACGCTCCGCGACTTCGTCGGCATAAAACGTCTCATCCGCGGTCGCGACGTCGAACCCGATCGAGCAGGTGCGCACCGGCTCGCGGCTCGCTTCGGCCATCAGCGCGACCACGCTCGAGCTGTCGACCCCGCCAGACAGAAACGCACCGAGCGGCACGTCCGCCACCATCCGGCTGCTCACCGCCTCGCGCAGCAGGTGCAGCAGCTCAGCCTCGAGGTCGGCTTCGGAGCCGGTTCGGCGCTCGGCGAACGAGATGTCCCACCAGGCGATCGGCGCCGGCGGCGGCGCATCGTGGCGCAGCAGCAGGTAATGCCCGGCGGGCAGCTTCTCCACGCCCTTCAGGATCGCCCGGTGATCGGGCACGTAACCCCACGCGAGGTAATCCTCGAGCGCCAGCGGATCCGCCTCGCGGCGCAGCAGCGGATGCGCGAGCAGGCCCTTGAGCTCCGACGCGAACGCGAGGCTGCCGTCCGACAGTTGCGCGTAATGGAGCGGCTTCACCCCGAGCCGGTCGCGCGCGAGGAACAACGTGCGCGCGCCCAAATCGTACAGCGCGAAGGCGAACATCCCGTGCAGCCGCGGCAGGCATTCCGCGCCCCAGCGCTGCCACGCGGCGAGAATCACTTCGGTGTCGCCCTGGGTGCGGAACCGTGCCCCGCCCTGCTCCAGCTCGCGGCGCAATTCGCGGTAGTTGTAGATCTCGCCGTTGAACGCGATCACCGCGCGCCCATCTGCCGAGTGCATCGGCTGCGGCGAGCCGGCAAGATCGATGATCGACAACCGCCGGTGGCCGAGCCCGACGCCGGGTGCGGTCCACACGCCCGAGCCGTCCGGCCCGCGATGGGCGAGCGCATCGGCCATCCGCTCCACCCGAGCGGGATCGACCGGCTTGGGGGTCGAGCAGTGGAAGATCCCGGCGATGCCGCACATGGGCGCGGGCCTAGTTCAGCTTCGCGATGCCGTCCATCCACGCAGGCGTCGAGCCGATCGCCCGGCGGAACGCGATGATGCTGCGGTCCGCCGGATGGTCCGGGCGCTCTTCGGCCGAGAGGATCAGCAGCATCGTCGGCCGCGCCCGCATCAGCAGCCGGTCGCGCATGTTGGCAAGCTTGAGATGGGAATTGCTGCCAGTGAGCAGATCGCCGGTGCGATAGAAGGTCGCCGCCAGCCGATGGATATGGCCCAGCGCGAACAGGCGTTCGGAATTGGCATCGGCGATGGCGGGGCCGGGCTTGAGCCAGCGCCACTCGGTGTCGGGCATCAGCGCGCCTTCGCCGAACGCACCGGCCTCATGGCCTTCCTCCTGGTCGGCGTAGAGCGCGAAGAACACGTCCACTTCGTCGCCGGCCGCATCCCGATAGCGGCCGAGCAGCTTGTGCGCGGCACCTTCGGCGCGGGGCTCCCACCACAGTTGCGGCCGATAAGGCACTTGCTGCCAACCGGCGACCTGCGGAAACTCGATCCGCGCCGGAACCGCAGCTGAAAGGCTCATTGCGCGAGCGGACCAGGCGCCGGTGAGCAGCGTCGCCGCCGCGATCGCGGTCAGCGCGGTCCAGCCCGCGATCCGCCGCCGGCTCAATCGGTCGAGCAGCGGCGACGCGGCGATCCGGTCAGCATCGACCAGCGGGTCGTCGGGCGCGCGGTCGAAGAACCGCCAGGCAAGCCCAAGCAGCACGGCCATCACGATCGCGAAGAATATCCAGCCGTAGAAGATGTGGTCGAAACCCGCGGCGAACTGCACGCCGCGGAATTGCGCGACGTAGATCGTGCCCCACGCGCGCACGCCGTTGGCAACGATCGGCAGCGCCACCGCGAACGCGAGGAACGCCAGCCGCCGCCGCCAACTCCTGAAACAGACCTGCCCGACGAGCACCCCGAGCGCGACCATCGCGATGAGGAACTTCACCCCCGAACAGGCTTCGGCGACCTCGAACAACCCTGCCGGGGTGTTGATGAACACTCCGTCGATCGCCGCGGGCACGCCGCTCCAGTGCGTGAAGACCACGGTGAGCTTTGCGGTGATCAGTTGCAGCAGGGGGATCAGCTCGTCGCCGAACGGCACGAGGAACAACGCGTAGAGCAGCGGAAACAGCAGCGCGGCGCTCACGCGAGGGCCAAGCAGGGTCACGACCGCGCCTTGCAGCGCTGTCACGGCGCCCAGCTCGCGCGCCAGGTTGAGACCTGAAATATCGCCGAGCAGCCACAGGAACAGCGCCGCAGCGACAAGCGTGAGTCCCGGCCACCAGGCTTGCGGCGTCAGCTTCGCAAGTTCGCCTGCGCGCAGATAGACCAGCCAGGCGATGATCGCGGGGACCAGCAGCACGTGGTTGTACGTCGAGCTTCCCCACCACTGCGCGGCCATTTCCGCCCAATCGCGTGCGAACCAGGCGAACAGCACGCCGGCGCACAGCGCGAATTGGAGCAGCGGCAGGCGCCAAGCTCGCGGCAGGCGTGCGACGAGCGCATCGCCCGGGCTGCGTTGCAGCGTCGCCTCAGGCTGCATCGCGACGCCCCACGGGCCCGCCTCGGCCGATCAGCGCGGGCAATTCCGCCAGCGTCGCCCGCCACGTGCGGCGATCGACCACGAACTGGCGCGCGGCCTCACCCATCGCTTGCGCCGCGCCGCGGTTGGCGAGCAGCGACAGCACCCGCGCGGCGAACGCGCCATCGCTTTCCTCGATCGCGAAGTGCCGGCTTTCGTCGGCGCCGATCCCGGTGGCCGCGCCGGGGGTCAGCACCACCGGACGCGCCATGGCCATCGCCTCGAGCACTTTGTTCTGCACCCCGCGCGCGATGTCGAGCGGCGCAACGACCACGTCCGCGGCAGCCAGGAACGGGCGGACATCGGCGACTTCGCCCCACACCCGCACGCCGTGGTGCCAATCATGCGCGCGCAGCTCCCGCGTCGGCGCGCGCCCGACCACATGAAACTGGGCGTAAGGGTGATGCTGGCGGATCGCCGGCAGGATGAAATGGATCACCCGGCGCGCGGCGGCGACGTTGGGCGCATAGTCCATCTGCCCGGTGAACACGAGGTGCGGGCCTGGCGCGGCCGCGAGCGAAGCCTCGGGAGCGACCTGAGCCGGATCGAAGATATCGACGTCGATCCCGTTCTGCAGCGCCGTCACCTGCGCGTTGGCGGGGTCGGCGAGGCGGCTGCGCAACAGCTCGGCCTCAGCGTCGCTGACCAGCAAGGTATGGTCGGCGCGGTGCGCGAGCCGCTCTTCCTCGCCGCGGAGCAATCTGCTCTCGCGCGCGTCGATCGTCCCGAGCGGCCAGACCTTGGCCGCCGCATAGGCCCCAAACTTGGCCGAATCGACGTCGACCAAGTCGACGATGACCCGCCCCGCGAAGTCGGCCGGCACGTATTGCCCCATCTGGCCCGAGAACACGTAGATCGCCTCGATCGGCCGCGCGGCGAGCAGCTGCTCGACGTACTGCGCGATCTGCCGGTGACGAAAGGCGGCGAGGCTCACCGGTTCGCGTCGCACCAGCGCTTCGACTGCCGCGCGCCACACCGGCTTGGTGCGATCGACCAGGCACACGCTCGCCGCGAGGCGGCCAAGGCCGGACGCGTGGCGCCAATCGCTGTCCGCATCGACGAACGTCGCGACGTGTACCGGCGCAAGCTCCGCCAGCGCCTTGAGGATATGGTGCGAGCGGATCTTGTCGCCGCGGTCGGGCGGAAACGGCATGCGGTGCGCGAGAAACAGGATCTCGCCGGTCATCCCAGCCCCCGCGCGATCGGCGGCCCGAGCCGGTTGGCGAGCGCCAGCGGCAACCGCTTCCACAGCGCGATCCGCGCCGAATGGCGAGCGCTGGTGGGATCGGCATCGCGCGGCTTCGCGCCCGGCGCGGTCCAGCTCGCGTAAGCGAGCGGCTCCGGCTCGAAGCCCCAGTTGCGCTTGAAGTGGTAAGCGCCGCTGCCGGTCTTCGAGCGGCCGAAATCGAACCGGGTGCAGCCGCGCCGGCGCGCATGCAGCATCAGTTCGAAATACATCCGGTCGTTGGCGCGCAGCGGCCGCGCGGCCTGGGTGCCGCCACCCCAGTAAGGCAGCACCGTGTTGTCATGATAGAGCGAGAGCACGCTGGCGACCGGCCGGCCGCGATGGCGGACCGTCAGGATGTCGGCGTCGAGTGCGTCGATCACGGCGTCGAACATGCCTTTGGGGAAAACCGGTGTGCCCAGGTTGCGCACGCTCTCGGTATAGACGGCATAATGCGCCGCGCGATCGCTGCCGCCGGCGCCGACTTCCACCGTCAGTTCGGCGTCCAGTCCTTTGCGCACTTCGGCGCGCTGCTTGCGCGGGATCGCCAGCAATTGGGCGTCATCATCGCCGGCCAGATCGGCGACGAAGCCGCAGTGGCTGTCTCTGCGCACGCGCCAGTCGCCCGGCGCGTGTCCGCCGCGCAGCTCGACGGTCGCGCACGAGAGGCGCAGCGCCAGTTCCTCGGCGGCACGACACATGCGATCGGCGGTGGCGTTATCGTTCGCCAGCACTCCGCCGCCAACCGCGAACCCGCTCGAGACCAGCGCCCGGCCGAAGATCGGCGAGTGAACTTCGCTCAACGGCAGCCATCCCGCGAGCACTCCGCCCTTTTCGGCGACCAATCCGCAAGCGTACTGCCCGGTGCCCCGCTCGATGGCCGCGAGCCAGGCCGGCCGGTGGAACACGCTGCCGCCCTGCCGTTCGACGAAACGCTCGAGCCGCGCCATCTCGTCCGGTTCGGAGAGATCGGCTAGCCGGATGCGGTCGAGAACCGGGGCGAACGGCGCATTCACGCGGCCAGGCCTGTATCTTCGAGCCGCGCAGCCTCGCGGTGCGCTACGACGTCCATCCGCCCCCACGCGAACTCGCTCACCAACTGACGCAGCTTGGGCTCCATCGCGTCGAGCTTGGTGTAGTGCCTGAGGCGCGACTTGAGCGGCGCGCCTGCGACCCGCGGCTGACCGGGATCGATCTCCCACGGGTGGAAGTAGAACACCGCAGGCCGGCCGTCGCGCCGGTTCACCTGACGGATCGCCCAGCGCGAGAACGCATAGGGCAGCACCCGGAAGAACCCGCCGCCGCCGGCCGCGAGCCGCTTGCCGGCGAACTCGGCGGTGGTCACCGGGATTTCGACCAGCTCGGCCCACGGCAACGGCTTGAACGCGAAGCGCGGGGCTTCGCGCCAGCCGTAGTGGTCGTGGGCGATCGGCGCCACGCTGGAGGAATAGGCGTAGCCCTGCTCAGCGAGCTCCGCGTAAGCCCACGGTGTGCGATGATCGATCGAGAAGCTTGGCGCGCGATAGCCTTTGACCGCAACCCCGGAGGCGTCCTCGATCTCCTCCCGCGCGCGGCGAATGTCGGCGGCGAACCGCTCCCGGTCGAGCGTATAGACCCGCGCGTGATCCCAGCCGTGGCTGGCGAGCTCGTGACCGTTATCGGCGATCCGCCGCATCAGCGCGCCGTGGCGCCTGGCGACCCAGCCGAGGGTGAAGAACGTCGCCTTCACGCCGCTGTCGTCGAACATTTCGAGGATCGCGTCGACATTGCGCTCGACGCGGTCGGTGAGCCCGTCCCAATCGTCGCGGTCGATCACCTCTTCGAACGCGCCGACCTGGAACCAGTCCTCGACATCCACCGAGAGGCCGTTGACCAGCGTTTCGCGATTGGGCTCGGGCACGGTCACAGGCGTCCTCAGGCCGCGATCTGCGATCCGTTCTCGCCTTCGATCCACTCGATCAGCATCGTCAGCGTGTGGCGCATCGTGCGCTCCTGCTCGATCAGCCGGGCTTCCAGCTGGGCCACGCGATCCTGCAGCGCCGCGACTTCCGGAGCGACCGCGGCGGCAAAGCCGTCGCGCTGGACATGCGACAGTTCGACCACCGCCTGCTCGAGCTCGGCGATGCGGAAATCGCGCTCGGCGAGCAGGTTGTCGAGCAGCTCGGCATCGAGCACCGGTTGCGACATCGGGACGATCCCTGCAAGCGGTTCGGCCGCGTGAACCGATTGCGGCTCCGCCGGCGGTTCGACCGGCGCGGTCGCGACCGCCTCGAGCGCGTCTTCGCGCGCACCTGCGTCGGCAGTCATTTCGGACAGGACTTCCTCGAGCATCGCCGGATCGATCCGCCGCTGCTGTTCGAGCGCGCCCAGCAGCATCAGCCGGTTCGCGATCTGATTGATCCGGCGCGGAATGCCGCCGCTCGCGCGATAGATCCCCGCGAACACGTCCGAAGCGAACTCCGGATTTCCGCTCCAGCCCACCTGCTTCAGGCGGTGGAGCATGTAGGGTTCGACTTCCTGCGCTTCCATCGCGTCGAGATGGTGGGCGGCGATCACCCGTTGGCGCAATTGCTCGAGATTGGGATGGCCGTTCAGCGTGTCGCGGAACTCGGGCTGGCCGAGCAGCAGGGTCTGCAGCAGCGGGTGCGAGCCGAGCTGAAAGTTCGACAGCATGCGCAGTTCCTCGAGCGCCGAAACCTCGAGGTTCTGCGATTCATCCACCACCAGCAGGCAGCGTCGACCGGCTCGCGCCTCGGCGTGCAGGAAGGCCTCGATCGCGCCCAGGGCGCTCGCCTTGTCGTGGCCGGCAATGTCGAGCCCGAAGCTCTGCGCGACGACGTGCACGATCTCGCCGCCGTCGAGCTTGCTGGTAACGACCTGGCCGACGGTGAGCTGCTCGGGATCGATCGTCGCGACGAGGTGCGCGACCAGCGTCGACTTGCCCGACCCGACCTCGCCGGTGATGACCATGAAGCCCTCGCCCTGCGCCAGGCCGTAGCCAAGGTACGACAGCGCCTTGCGGTGCGTGATGCTCTGGAAATAAAACGCCGGATCGGGGGTGAGCTGGAACGGCCGGCCTTCGAGCCCATAGAAATCGTCGAACATCTCAAGTCACTCCCAGGCTCAGAACGAATAGCGCAAGCCGAGCAAGGCGGCGGCGGACCAGTAGTCGTCGGGCAGCGTCTTGCCGGTAAGCCCGTCGATGCTCACCGCCGCGCGCGCTTCGAGGTGCGGCAGCAGGCTGCGGTAATACGCGGCGGATGCGCCGTAGCTCGCGCTCGCGCCAGCAAGATCGAATCCGCTTTGGAACCAAGTCGCGTAGGCATCGGTGCTGATGCTCGAGCGCTCGTCCAGCTTGGCGTTGAGGTAAGCGGCTACCCAGTAGCTTTCGTCGACCGCGCCGTTGGCCGAGGCCAGCACGGTCCCGGGCGCGGCGATGAACGTGCGCCGGTCGTAACCGCCGCCGATCCCGGCCTGCATGCGGCCGAAGTCGTAGCCCAGCGTCGCAACCACCCCGCGGGCGCGGAAGGTCGAGGAACGCACGTCGCCCAGATTGCCGCCGAAGCAGCTTCCCGCGGCAAGGCTGACCACGCAGCCGCTAATGTCGCCCGACAGCGGGTTGCGGTTGGCGGTGAAATCGGTCGGCAGGTTCTGGATCATCCGGTTCACCTGGCCGCCGAACCCGGAAACGCTATCGTACACCGCGACGTTGACGCTGGTGCGCTTGTTGGGCTCGTAGGACAGCGTGCCGTAGTAGCTGGTCGAGCCGTAGCGGCGGCCGACGTGGGCCTCGAACGAAGTCCGGCTGCTCGGGCGCCACAGCACCCCGACGTCCCAGATCAGGCCCTCGACGTCATAGGCGAGCACCCGCGGCGAGTTCTTGTCGGTGACATAGCGCCCGTCGCTGCCGATCAACGGCGCGCCGCTGCTGTCGCGCACCGCGTCGCGGCTCGAGACCTGGACGTTCTCGTAGCCGATGCCGCCGGCGAACGCGAGGTTCGGGCTGACCGGCACCGTGACGTCGCCGCGCGCGTGCAGGTCGCGCACGCGCTGGTCGAGATTGGAGACGTCTTCCTGATAGTATCCGCCGCCCACGCCGACGCCGACCGGCAGCAATTCGTGCGGCCGGCTGCCGACGCGCAGTTCCGCCGATTGAGTCAGGCTGTCGTCGAACACGTCGACCTGGCCCGCGCTCGGCGTCGTGACCGTGGCGTCGGACTGGTCGAGCCGGGTGTAGCCGATGAAGTAATGCCCATCGATATCGAGATCGCCGGTGTGGGCGTTAAGCGAGGGGCCTGCGTAAACGGCATAGACGTTGCTCTTGCCGACCTCGTCGGCCAGCGGGCTGATCAGCGCCGCGCCGTCGCCCTGCACATTGGTGCGCGCGGCAAGGCCGCCGGCCTCGACGGTCAGCGTGTGCGGCACGATCGAGGCGGAAACGCGGGCGATGCCGCTGAACAGGTCGCCGTCGGGGGAGCCGTCGCCCTCGCCGATTCGCCGTTCGTAGCGCAGCGACAATGCGCCCGCGCTGTTGCGGCCCTGGAACGAGCTGTCGACCCCGACTGCGAGGCGGGTGTAGGTAACCACATCGTTGTCGGGCGAAAGATCCGCCTCGAGCACTTGGTCAGCCTCGATGTAGGGCTCGATGTCGACCCGCTTGTGGTCGCCGTCCCTGGCGAACGCGCTCGCGGGAAGCATCAGGGCGGAGAACGCCAAGGCAATGCCGATCTTGCGCAGCATGTCAGGCTCCATATCCATAATAGCTGCCGAACCGGCGGCCGCTCGGACTGAACAGCGCGGCGTTAAGCAGCAGCTTGATGTCGGGGCAGGTCGAAAGCAGCGACAGCGCATCCTCGATCGCGCTCTGGCCGGTCTGCTCGGCGCGCACGATCAGCAGCGCCTGGCCGACGTATTTGGCGAGCTCGGCGGCCGGAGAGGCGGCGAGTGCGGGCGGGGAATCGAAGATCACCATCCGGTTCGGCGCGCCCTGGGTCAGCCGGTCGAGCACTTCGGCGGTGCGATGGCTGGCGAGATATTCGCTGTCGCGGGTGGTCTGGTTCCCGGCGGGAAGCACCCACAGGCCGGGGATGTCGGTCGCGAGCACGCATTCCTCGACCCGGATCGTCGGATCGGCGAGCGCATCCATCAGGCCGGGGCCACCCGGCAGACCAAGCACCGAAAGCACCGAGGGCTTGGCGAAATCGGCATCGACCAGCAGGACTTCGCTGTCCTTCTCGGCCGCAATCGCCAACGCGAGGTTGGTCGCGCAGAACGTCTTTCCCTCGCCCGGCAGCGGCGAGCACACCAGCACCCGCTGGGCATTGGGCTCGCCCTCGTCCTGCGCCTCGTGCGCGGCGCGCAGCAGCTGGCGCTTCACGATGCGAAATTCCTCGAGCAGCGCGGTCACCGCGCCCTCGGGCTCGATCAGGCCCTGCTCGCGCAGATGCGCCCGGTCGATCGCGTATTTTGCCCCGCCGAAACGGATCGGCTCGGCCTTCGGCTGAACCGGAGCCGGGGGCGCTTCGAACGTGGCGGGCCCCCGCGTTTCGGTTACCGACGCGTGCGAGGGAGTGGACACCGGGATCGCTGGTTCGGACGCCGGCGTTCCGACCGCGCGCTTCACGCCGGGCGCGGCCAGATCCGCCGGGACCGGCGCCGGCTTGAACCCGCCCAGGCCGAACGTGCCGCTGGCGCGCTCGAACAGCGACTTGCCTTGTTTGCCGTCACCCTCGGGGGGCAGCGGGATCTTGCTTTGCTCGGTCACCCTGCCCTCCTCAGGCCACCATGCCGCGCTGGACGAACTCGACCGCCAGCAGCACCAGGAACAACGAGACCAACGCGCCCGCCCCGGCGTAGAACTGCTTGCGGCGCTTGCGCTGCAGCGCGCGGGCGGCATCGGTGGTCACTTGCGAGATCGTGCCGATCACCGGCAGCTCGAAGATGTTTTCGAGCTTGCTCGCGGTGGCGAAGCTCGAGCGGAGCTGACCCATGCCCCAGGCGGCGCCGCAACCCGCCGCGATGCCCAGCACCAGCACGCCGAGCAGCAGCAGCGGCCGGTTCGGCGCTGTCGGCACTCGCGGGGTGGTTGGCGGGTCGATCACATTGAACTTGACCGAGCTGCGCTCGTTCTCGACCTGACCGCGCAGGCGCAGCTCCTCGCGGTCCTGCAGCAGCTTGTCGTACTGCTTGCGCAGCACGTCGTAGTCGCGGCTGATCCGCTGGGCCTCGGCCGCGGCGCCCGGCTCCATTTCCTGGTTGGCGACGATCTGGTTGATCTCGGACTGCAGCGCGGCGTGGCGCGATTGCAGCGCTTCGACGTTCGCCTGACGCTCGGCCTTGATCGATTCGAGCGAGCTGTAGGCCGGGTTCGGCATCCCGCCCGGGTTGTTGCCCTGCGCCGCGACCTGCTTCTGGAGCGAGGCGATCTGGCGCTGGATCGCGATCACGTCGGGATGACTGTCGGTGAGCCCGCGCGCGCGCATGTCGGCAAGGTTCGATTGCGCCTGAAGCAGCGCGCCCTGAGCGCCGCCGGTCTGGCCCGGCACCACCATCGTGCGCGGGGTGCCGCTGAGCTGGCCGGTGACCGCGGCGAGCGAGCTTTGCGCCGCGGCAAGGTCCGCCTCGACGCTGCGCAAGTCCTCGCGCCGGTTCTCGAGCTTCTGCGCGATCGCGCCTTCGCCGCCGATCAGCTCTGGATGCGCGGCCTCGAAATCCTGCTGCTTCTGCTCGGCGGCTTCGAGGTCCTTCTGACGCTCGGCAAGCTGCTGGTCGAGGAAGTTGATCGTGTCGCGCATGTCGCCGCGCGAGCTGCCGAGGTTGTCCTCGCGGAAGATGTCGATCAATTTCTGGACGATGTCCTGCGCCAGCAGCGCGTTCTGCCCGTCCGACAAGTCGCTGCGCCCGCTCTTGGCGGAAATCTCGAACAAGTCGTTCTCGGTGGCCTTGATCTTGATCTTGAGGGCGAGCTTCGCGACCGCGGCCTGCATGTCCGCATCGGACTTCACGTCATCGCCGATACGGGTCGAGCGGATCACTTTCTCGAGATTGACCGCGCCGGTCAGCGTCTGCGTGACCCGCTCGATCTCCTTCTTGCGCTCCGAAGTGCCGATGCCGACCTGTTGGGCCAGCGCATCGTCGAGCTGCACGAATATCCGCGCATTCGATTCGTAGGTGTTGGGGATCAGCGCGACCACCAGCCAGCCGAGCATGCACACGCCCCAAGCGACGGCCAGGGCCAGCCATCGCCGGTTCCAGATCGACCACAAGGCCGCGCGGAATTCCTCGAACATCGCGTTCATCGGGGGGCGCGTCCTTTAGAACATGCTCTCGGGGATGATGATCACATCGCCCGGCTGGAGGAGGACGTTGGCCTTGGTGTCGCCCTTCTTGAGCAGGTCCGACAGGCGCAGCGCGTATTCCTTCTGCTTGCCGGTGCTCTTGTCGAAGCGGACGAGCTTGGCCGAGTTACCGGCGGCGAACTCGCTCATCCCGCCGACCGCGATCATCGCGTCGAGCACGGTCATGTTCGCGCGGTAGGGCAGCGAGGCCGGCTTCTCGGTCGCGCCGATGATGCGGATCTGCTGGCTGAAGGTGCCGGAGAATTTGTCGACCATCACCGAGACCAGCGGATTGTCGATGTATTGCGACAGCTGCAGGCGGATGTCCTCCGACAGCATCGCGGGTGTCTTGCCCACCGCCGGCATGTCGGCGACCAACGGCGTGGTGATCCGCCCGTCGGGCCGGACCTGCACTTTCGCGCCAAGTTCCGGATTGCGCCATACGTCGATCGTCAGCTCGTCGAGCGGGCCGATCACATATTCCTCGCCCGGACCTTCCTGCATCGCGACGAACTGGGCCGGCGGCAGCTTCGGGCCGCTCGAACCGGCGCAACCGGCGAGCGCCAGGCTCAGCGCGACGACCACGAACAGGAGGCGGGAAGGCGTAGTGTATCGCATCGAGATATCCTTGCGATGGCCGAATGCCGGCACCGGCGGCGTGTCCCAGCCGCCGGGACAAGACCCGGTGATCCGGTGTGCGTAATCGGCTGAAAAAGTGAACATCCTGTTAGCCAAGCGCCCTAAAACCGACGCTTTCACGCGGTTTCTGGAGCGCGTCCCGAAAAGGGACTTGGGGCTGCCGAAGAGTTAAACGAGCAGTTCGCGCGCTGGACCGTGACCGAGGAACGCCGCCGGGCTGGCGCTCGCGCCGTAGGCCCCCGCGCAGAACACCGAGACCAGATCGCCGATTTCCGCGCGCGGCAGCATCGCCTGATCGGCCAGGCGGTCGAGCGGCGTGCACAGGCAGCCGACCACGTTCGCTTCCTCTTCAGGCGCGGAATCGAAGCGATTGGCGATTGCCAAGGGGTAATTGCGGCGCACCACGGTGCCGAAATTTCCCGAGGCCGCGAGCTGGTGGTGAAGGCCCCCGTCGACGATCAGGAAGGTCTGCCCGTGGCTTTCCTTGCGATCGACGATTCGCGTGAGATAGACGCCCGCCTCGCCGACCAGGTAACGCCCGAGCTCAATCGTGAATTCGGTCCGCGCGAGGATTTCAGGCAGCGCATCGAGCCGCAGCTTCAGCGCATCGCCGACAGCCGCGAGGTCGAGCGGCGCATCGCCCGCGAAATAAGGAATGCCGAACCCGCCGCCCATGTTGAGCGCGGGCAGCCGCGCGCCGATCTCATCCGCGAGCCGCGCGGCGAGAGCGAGGGTGTTGGCCTGCGTCTCGATCAGCGCCTCGGCGTCGAGCGCCTGGCTCCCCGCAAAAATGTGCAGCCCGCGCCATTCCGCGCCCGCGGCGATCAACTCGCGTGCCAACGGCGCAACCAGGTGCTCGTCGATCCCGAACTGCTTCGCGCCACCGCCCATCTTCATGCCCGAGCCGCGCAGCTCGAACGTCGGGTTCACCCGAATCGCGAGGCGCGGCGTGACGCCGATACGCTCTGCAATCGCCAGCGCGCGCAATGCCTCATTGCGGGATTCGAGGTTAAGCGTCGTCCCCACAGCGATCGCCGCCTCAAGCTCATCGTCCCGCTTGCCCGGCCCGGCAAAGCTCACGATCGCCGGATCGATCCCCGCCTCGCGCACCCTTTGCAGCTCGCCGGCCGAAGCGATGTCGAAGCCGTCAACCAAACCCGACATCAGTTCGAGGATTGGAACATATGGGTTTGCTTTTACGGCATAATGTATCTCGATTTGCGCGGGCAGCACCGCGCGCAGCTCGCGCAGCCGTCGTTCGATCAGCTCGCGCGAATAGACGAACAGCGGAGTCACCCCGCCGGCATGCTCGACCAGCGCACTCGCATTCTTACCACCGATGACAAGTTCGCCATCCAAAGCGTTGAAACCAACAGGTATCGGGCCGAGTGGCTTCATGACGTCACCTGTTCGGCAAGCGCTTGGGCGAGCGCGGTGCGATCCACTTTCCCGTTCGGATTGAGCGGCATCGCCTCGCGCCAGTGGATTTCGCGCGGGCACATGAAGTTGGGCAATTCGCGCGCGAGCAATTTCGGCAGCTCCGCCACGGCGTCATGCGTCCCGGCCTTCGCGCGCACGACGAGATGGACGGCCTGTCCCAGCCGGGCATCCGGCACCCCGAGCGCCACTGCTTCGGCGACCAGCCCGGTCGCGAGCGCGGCGTCCTCTACGTCCTGCGGCGAAATCCGGTTGCCGGCGCTTTTGATCATCGCGTCGTGCCGGCCGACGAAGTGCAGCAGGCCATCCTCGTCGCGGGTAACGAAGTCGCCCGACCACACGGCCGTCCCGCCATATTGCGACCCCGCGGGTGCCGGTCTGAACCGCGCCGCGGTGCGTTCCGGGTCGTTCCAGTAGCCTTTCGCGACCAATGGCCCGCAATGCACCAGTTCGCCCTCCTCGCCGGCCGACGTCACGGCTCCATCTTCGCCGATCACCAGCACTTCGGCAAACGGGATCGCCTTGCCCATCGAGGTCGGATGCGTGGCGACCAGCGCGGGATCGAGGAACGTCGAGCGGAATGCCTCGGTGAGGCCGTACATCGGGAAGATCCGCGCCTGCGGGAAGATTGCCCGCAGTTTCTCGATCAACTCGACCGTCAGCGCACCGCCGCTGTTGGTCAGCCGACGCAGCGGCCGCGTGGCGTCAGCAGGCCAATCCTGCTCTACCAGTTGCACCCACAGCGGGGGCACCGCAGCGAGCGTCGTGACGCCGTGGCGGGCGCAGGCCTTCACGACGTCACGCGCGGTGAGATAGTCCAGCGGCACAACGCTCGCCCCCGCGCGCCAGGCGCTGAGAAGCTGGTTCTGCCCGTAATCGAACGACAGCGGCAGCACGCCGAGCACCACGTCGTCGGCCTCAAGGCCCAGGTAGTGCGCGACGCTGACCGCGCCGAGCCACAAGTTCGCGTGACTCAGCATTACGCCTTTGGGCTTGCCCGTGGAGCCACTGGTGTAGAGGATCGCGGCGAGTTCCTCGGGATCGGCCGAGGACGGAGCGTGTCCGCCGCCCAGTGCCTCGGCCCGGCTCCAAGCTTCGGCTTCCTCGATCGCCGCGCAGGCTTGCGGGATGTCGTCGTCCTGGAGCCCGGCAAGCCGCCCGGCATTGCCGATCAGCAGGCGCGCACCGCTGTCGGCCAGGATGTGCGCGACCTGGCCGTGCTTGAGCAGCGGGTTGACCGGCACATGCACCAGCCCAGCGCGCGCCGTGGCGAGCGGCATCAGGCAGGTGAGCTCGCCCTTGGCCGCCCAACTCGCCACCCGCGCGCCCTGGTGCGGCACCGCGTCGGCGAGCCACGCCGCGAGCAGCGCGATACGAGACCTTAAGTCCTTGAAGCTAAGCACCCGATCGCGCAGCACCAGCGCCGGCGCGTCGTCCGCCCCGAATTGGGCGAGATGGTCGAGCGGACGCGGTGAGGGATCGGGCGCGACGGGCATGGAGGCTCCGGCAGGAGAACGAGAGAAGTGATCGCGGTCAGCTATCACGACACGGTTAACGTCTTGCAAGGACTGGGCCTCGCGAGCGCGGGACCGTTCGATCGCAGCGAATGGTTCGAGCTGCTCGCAAAGGAAGGCGGCCTTGCGCCGTGGATCGCGGTAGCAAGCGACGGAGACCGGTCGGTCGCGTTGCCGTTGATACGGCACCACGACGTCATCGTTCCACTCGCCAACTGGTACAGCTTCACCTGGCGTCCGCTGGCGACGAGCGGCGCCAACCTCGAAACGTCGCTTCGCGCGATCGCCCGCGATCTTGCGGGGCGCGCCTGGCGGGTAACACTTTCGCCGCTTCCCGACGAGGACGACAGCGCCGGTTTGCTCGCCCGGGCCTTTCGCGCGGCCGGTTGGGCGGTGCTGCGCGAAACCTGCGACAGCAACTCGATCCTGCGTGTCTGCGGCCGTTCGTATGCCGACTACCTTGCGGGGCGGCCCGGACCCTTGCGCACTACGTTGTCGCGCAAGGCCAAGAAGCTCGAGGTGGCGATCCATTCCGCATTCGCGCCGGCCGCGTGGGACGCCTACGAAACGATCTACGCTTCGAGCTGGAAACCGGCCGAGGGAAGCCCTGAAATGCTCCGCCGCTTCGCCGAGCAGGAAGGCGCGGCCGGGCGGCTGAGGCTCGGCATCGCCAGCCACGCGGGCCGCCCGATCGCGGCGCAGCTCTGGACCGTCGAGGCTGGCACCGCGTTCATCCACAAGCTGGCCCACCTTGAGGACGCGACCAAGCTTTCCGGCGGCACGGTGCTGACCGCGGCGCTATTCGAGCGGGTGATCGACACCGACCGGGTCGCGCTGGTCGATTTCGGCACCGGCAACGATCCCTACAAGGGGATGTGGATGGAAGAGCTGCGCCCGCGCTTCCGGCTCGATTGCTTCCGCCCGGGAAATCCGAAAAGCTGGCCGCGGCTGGCCAGGGCCGGCCTGCGCAAGCTTGCGCCGGGCAATCGCGCTGGTTAGAGCCGCGGCTTTCCGACAAAACAGGGAACTTGGTGGATCGATGACCCAGCCCGGCCTCACCGAACGGAGCGATACCGACGCCAAGCTGCGCTCGATCCTGTGCGACGTGCTTGGGCTGGACCATGCACGGGTCGACAGGTTCGACGCGGGGACTGGCCTGTTCGGTCATATTCCCGAACTCGATTCGATGGCCGTCGCGGGCTTGCTGACCGAAATGGAAGACCGGCTCGGCTTCGTGATCGACGACGAGGAAGTCGATGCTGACATGCTTGAAACCTACGGCGCGCTGCTGGCATTCGCCGAAGCAAAGCGCGGCGACGACTAGGCCGGCGCGGTGATAGCCGCCTGGCCCAGCCCTTCCGGCGACGAATACGCCATCGCCTTCGACCGGGGCCGGGCCGAGCGGCTGCTGGTGCTGCCCGCGCTGTTCGACGAAGCGAACAAGACCCGGCACCTTCTGATCGAGACGATGCGGCGCCTGGACGGCGCGGGGGTCGACGGTTTCCTGCCGGATCTCCCGGGCTGCAACGAAAGCGCGGCGCCGCTCGCGACACAAACCTTGCATAGTTGGCGCGACGCCGCTCAAGCCGCTGCGGCGCATTTTGCCGCGACGCATGTGCTGACCGTGCGCGCCGGCGCGCTCCTTGCTCCTCCCGCGCTTGCCGGTTGGCGCTATGCTCCGCTGGGCGGGCCGAACGCGTTGCGGGCGCTGCTGAGATCGCGAACGATTTCGGCCCGCGAGGCAGGGTTTGGCGAAACGGTCGAGGGACTTGCCGAGATCGGCCGTGCCGAAGGCATCGAATTGGCAGGTTATCGGATCGGCGCAGAGATGTTTCGCGCGCTCGAGACAGCCGCGCTGCCCGACTCCGGCAAATTGCGCGAGATCGACCAAGGCACAGTCGGTGGCGGTGGGCCGTGGCTACGCGCCGAGCCCGGTTTCGAGCCCGCCCAGGCTGACGCGCTCGCCGCGCTGATCACGCTGGAGCTGCGGCATGGCTAGGCGGCACATCGCGTTCCGTTGCGAGGGCACGGAGCTTGTCGGCACGCTCGACGAAGCGGCCGGAACGGCGGGTCTGCTGATCGTCAGCGGCGGTAATGAGACCCGCGCGGGAGCGTTCTCGGGCCAGGCGCAGCTCGCCGCACGAATCGCGGCGGCGGGATACCCGGTGTTTCGCTTCGACCGCCGGGGAGTGGGCGACAGCGCGGGTGAAAACCGGGGGTTTCGGGAGAGCGCGGCAGATATTGCCGCTGCGCTGACGGCGTTCCGCGCCGAATGCCCGGCCGTCGCGCGAGTGGCCGGGTTCGGCAATTGCGATGCGGCGAGCGCGCTGATGCTCTCGAATGACGCGGGCTTCGACGCCTTGGTACTGGCCAATCCGTGGACGATCGAGGATGCTGATGACCTCACCCCTCCACCCGCCGCGGTGCGTGCCCGCTATGCCGATAAACTACGCAATCGCAAAGAGTTGATGCGGCTTCTTACCGGCAAGGTTTCAGTGTCGAAGCTCGTTCGCGGCATCGTCCATGCATTGCGTCCGGCACCTCCGCCCAGCTCGCTCGCACAGCAGCTGAAAGCCGGTCTGGCCCGCTTCGCCGGCCCGACCGCAATCCTGCTCGCCGGCCGCGATCGCACCGCGCAAATGTTCGAAGCCGCTTGGGACAAAGCCGATCACCGCATTTCCCGCCTGCCGGACGCAAGTCACGCGTTCGTCGAGCCGCACGCGCGCGAGTGGCTGGCGGAGCGGGTACTAAGCGCCCTCGCGCACGAATAAGCTCGCCAGCTCGACGTGGGTCGACCAGCGGAACTGGCCGACCGGGCGCAGCTCCTTCAACCGATAGCCCGCTTCCACCAGCGTCGCCGCGTCGCGCGCCCAGCTCGAAGGGTTGCAACTGACATAGACCACGCGCGACATCGTGCTTCGCGCCAGCACCCCTATCTGCTCGCGCGCGCCGGCGCGCGGCGGATCGAGCAGCACCGCGTCGAAGCGATTCAGTTCGTCGGGCTGCAGCGGGTTGCGGAACAGATCCCGATGCAGGGCGTGCACCGGGCGCATCGAACCATTTGCAGCCGCCTTGCAGGCAAGATGCGCATCGCCTGCGGCTTCGGCTGCGAGCACTTTGGCCGGCCCGGCCAGCGCGAATGCGAATGTGCCGAGGCCGGCGAACAGATCGGCAATCGTGCGAGCGCCCACCAGCCACTCGCGCGCGGCCGAAATCAGCGCAGCCTCGCCGTCGGCCGTCGCCTGGAGGAATGCGCCGGCAGGAAACGGCACGGATACTCCCGCGAGCGTGACCGTTACCGGTGCCGGTTCCCAGCGCGGTTCGGGGCCGAAGCCTTCGTCCGCCGTCAGCCGCGCAAGGCCGTGTTCGCGCGCGAAATCGAGCAGCTCCTCAGCGGCCGCGAGCCCTTCGAAGCGCATGCCCTTCAGCCCGCAATCGACGCCTTGGTCGGTAAGCGCGAGGTCGATATCCGCGGCATACTTGCCGCCGCGTTTCGCCAGCAGACCGCGCAGCGGCTCGACCAGCGCGAACAGCTCCGGCGCGACCACGTGGCATTCCTTCATGTCGACCACCCGGTGCGATCCGGCCTCGTGGAAGCCGACCAGCGGTCGTCCGCCGCCGTTCACCGCGTGCAGCGTCGCGCGGCGGCGGGTGCGTGGCGGCGACAAGTGGGCTGGCGCGAGTACTTCAGGCGCCAGCCCCTGCCCTTGCGCCGCATTCACCACGCGATCGGTAATGAAATCTGCCAGAGCGGCTTCGTCGAGATGCTGGAGCTGACACCCGCCGCAGGTGCCGAAGTGACGGCACGGAGGCACCGCGTGATGTAGCCCCGGCGCGAGCGATCCGTCCTCCAGCAGCCGATCGCCGGGCGCCGCGAAGGCTACGTGGCGGCCGCTTTCGGTCACGCCGTCGCCCTTGGCGGCGACCCGCACGATCTCTTCACCGCTGTTCACAGGCATGTGGAATAAGCTGTGGATATCTTGCCGATAAGCTGTGGAACCGCAAACGCCGGGCCGGCCAGCCGCGCCGCCTCGCCGTGCAGCCACACGGCCTCGCACGCCGCGGCGAAGGG
>DASVLP010000082.1:0-74906 GCA_036384795.1 Sphingomonadaceae bacterium
CTGATGCACGCCGGGACAAGCATCCGCAGCGTGGTGGTCTATTGAAGGCGATTGCCGCGATCCTCCCCTGCAAGGGGAGGGGGACCATCCGCAGGATGGTGGAGGGGTGTCGCCCTCTCGATAGCGTGATACCCCTCCGTCAGGCGCTGCGCGCCTGCCACCTCCCCTTGCAGGGGAGGATCGTAAAAAATTTTCATAAGGGCGAAACATTCGCCTATTTGAAAAACTGGCCGGGGAGTCTACAGGCTGCCCCAGAGGAGAGAGATTCTATGTTTACCCACGTTTTCCTCGGCTCGAACGACATCGAGAAGAGCCGCAAGTTCTACGACGCCACGATGGGCGTGCTCGGCTACAAGAACGTCGTCCCGCCCGAAGCGGGCCGGATGGTCTATGCCGGGCCGGACGGCACTTTCATCGTCGCGCCGCCCTACAACGGCGAACCGGCCAAGCCCGCCAACGGCCACACCCTGGGCTTCGCGGCGAAAGACGATGCGACGGTCGATGCCTGGCACGCCGCGGGCCTTGCCGCCGGCGGCACCTGCGATGGCCCTCCGGGACCGCGCGAAGCGGCGCCGAACCAGTCGCGCGGCGCTTATCTGCGCGATCCGGACGGCAACAAGATCTGCGCGTTCCACATGCGCCACTGAGCACCGGCGGAACGAGCAAGACCGGCATAATGGAAGTCGTTTCCACCACTCGATCGTTCGGCGGCACGCAGGGCGTCTATCGCCACGCGTCGGCCGAGACCGGCACCGAGATGACGTTCTCGGCCTTCGTGCCCGACCATCCGGCGGGCACGAAATTGCCGGTGCTGTGGTATCTCTCGGGGCTCACCTGCACCCACGCGAACGTCACCGAGAAGGGCGAATTCCGCGCCGCCTGCGCCGCGCACGGGATCATCTTCATCGCGCCGGACACCAGCCCGCGCGGCCCAACCGAAGATGGGGGGGACGTGCCGGACGACGAGGCCTACGATTTCGGCAAGGGCGCGGGGTTCTACGTCGATGCGACGCAAGCGCCGTGGGCAAAGAACTTCCGCATGCGCAGCTACGTCGAGCAGGAGCTGCCGGAGGCGATTGCCGCGAATTTCCCCGCGGACATGGCGCGGCAGGGGATCACCGGCCACTCGATGGGCGGCCACGGCGCATTGACCATCGCGTTGCGCAATCCCGGCCGGTTCCGCTCGGTAAGCGCGTTCGCCCCGATCGTCAGCCCGCTGAACTGTCCGTGGGGTGAAAAAGCGCTCTCCGGCTACCTCGGCCCCGACCGCGCGACATGGCGCGAATACGACGCCGTCGCGCTGATCGAGGATGGCGCCCGCGTGCCCGAACTGCTGGTCGACCAGGGCAGCGCGGACAACTTCCTGCAAGACCAGCTCAAGCCCGATTTGCTTGACCGGGCCTGCCGCGCGGCCGATATCCCGGCGGAAATCCGGATGCAGGAGGGCTACGACCACTCCTACTACTTCATCTCGACCTTCATGGCCGAGCACGTCGGATGGCATGCAAAGAGATTGAACAAATGAGCAGCCAGGAAAAACTCGCCCAGATCGTCGCCGATCACGCCGGCCGCGAAGGCCCGCTGCTGCCGATTCTGCACGACGTGCAGGCCGAGCTCGGCTGCGTCGACGAGGAAGCCGAAGCCTTCATCGCCAAGGCGCTGAACCTCAGCCGCGCCGACGTGCACGGCGTGGTGAGCTTCTACCACGACTTCCATTCGAAACGCGACGCCCGGCCGGTGGTGCAGATCTGCCGCGCCGAAGCGTGCAAGGCGCGCGGGGTCGAGGCGCTGATCGCCGGGGCGGAGCAGGCCGCGGGCGACCGCGTGAAGCTCCACACCGTCTATTGCCTCGGCCTGTGCAGCGCCGGGCCCAGCGCCCGCGTCGGCGACTCGCTCCACGCCCGGCTCGACGCATCGAGCCTCAACAAACTGATCGAAAACGCATGACCCCCCAAAAACCTCTTGGCGTACGCATCTCCGACGACGCCCTCGCTCGCGCTTGCGGCGCCGACGTCCTCGCCGCCGCCTTCGAGCAGGCCGGCGCCACCGTCGAACGCACCTCGAGCTGGGGCATGCACTGGCTCGAGCCGCTGGTCGAGATCGACGGAAACGGCTTCGGGCCCGCAACGATCGCGGATGTCGATGCGATCCTCGACGGGACCAGCAGCAAGGCAATCGGCCCGGTTGCCAAGCACCCGTTCATCGCCAGCCAGCAGCGCCTGACCTTCGCCCGGGCCGGCAAGACCCGGCCGCTCAGCCTCGAGGATTACGCCGCGAGCGGCGGCTGGCAGGGCCTCAAGCGCGCGCGGCAGCTCGGCGGCGAGGCGATCGTTGACGAAGTGACCCGCTCGGGCCTGCGCGGCCGCGGCGGCGCGGGCTTTCCGGCCGGAATCAAGTGGAACACCGTTCGCCTGGCGCAGGCGGACCGCAAGTACGTCGTCTGCAATGCCGACGAAGGCGATTCGGGCACGTTCGCCGACCGCATGCTAATGGAAGGCGATCCGTTCCAGCTGATCGAGGGCATGGCGATCGCGGGAGAGGCGGTCGGGGCGAGCAAGGGCTTCGTCTACATCCGCAGCGAATACCCCGACGCGATCGCCAAGATGCAGGCCGCGGCGCGCATTTCCGCCGGGATCGTCGCCCCGTTCGAGGTCGAGATCCGCGTCGGCGCGGGCGCCTATGTCTGCGGCGAGGAAACTTCGCTGCTCAACAGCCTGGAAGGCAAGCGCGGCGAAGTGCGCGCGAAGCCGCCGTTGCCCGCGCTGAGGGGCGCGTTCGGCAAGCCGACCGTGGTCAACAACGTGCTCACGCTCGCGGCGGTGCCGCACATCCTGTCCGAAGGCGGCGCGGCGCTCTACGCCAGCCTCGGCATCGAGCGTTCGAAAGGTACGATGCCGATCCAGCTGGCGGGCAACATCAAGCACGGCGGGCTCTACGAGACCGCGTTCGGCGTGACCCTGGGCGAGCTGGTCAACGACATCGGCGGCGGCACGCAGAGCGGCCGTCCGGTCAAGGCGGTGCAGGTCGGCGGGCCGTTGGGCGCCTATCTCCATCCCGACCAGTTCGACATCCCGTTCGACTACGAAGCTTACACCGTCGCCGATGCATTGATCGGGCACGCGGGCGTCACAGTGTTCGACGACACCGCCGACATGGGCGCGATGGCGCGCTTCGCGATGGAATTCTGCGCCGCGGAAAGCTGCGGCAAGTGCACCCCGTGCCGCCTCGGCGCGGTGCGCGGCGTCGAGCTGATCGACCGCATCCTGGCAGGCGGCCGGGTGCGCGACCTGGTCGAGGCGCTGCCGCAGATGCACAACGCACCCAAGGAAGCGCCGCGCAGCCAGGAAGACGAGATCGCGCTGCTGGTCGATCTGTGCGAAACGATGCGCTACGGCTCGCTGTGCGCGCTCGGCGGGTTCACCCCGTTCCCGGTGATGAGCGCGCTCACCCACTGGCCGGACGATTTCCGGCGCAGATGATCCTCGGCGTGGTCCTGGCAGGCGGACAATCGAGCCGGTTCGGCAGCGACAAGGCGCTGGCCGAGCTGGGCGGGCGCACATTGTTGCTGCGCGCGGTCGATGCGCTGTCCGGCTGGTGCGAGCAGGTGGTGATCGCCGGGCGCGAGATCGGCCCGGCGCCCTGCATCCCCGACTGGCCGCGCCCTGGGATGGGCCCCTTGGCAGGGGTCGCGGCAGGCCTACATTATGCGCGGGACATGGATTTCGAGAGCGTGCTGACCTGCGGGGTCGACGCGCCGAACCTGCCCGAGGACCTTGCCGAGCTGCTCTCGCCGGCGCCCGCATACCTTGCCGACCAGCCGGTGATCGGGCACTGGCCGATCGGCGCCGCAAGCGAAGTGGAAACCATTCTCGAGGCAGAAGGTAAGCATTCGATGCGGGCCTTTGCCGAGGCGATCGGCGCAAGGCCGGTGAAAAGCGGCACGAAATCTGTTAATATCAATACCAGGGCGGACCTTACCGCCGCGGAGAAGACCAATGGGATATGAACCTCAGGCAGACTTCGGCACCCCCGAAGTGCGCAGCTCGGAAATGGTCACGCTGACCATCGACGGCCGTGAGGTCTCGGTGCCGGCGGGCACCAGCGTGATGCGCGCGGCTGCGACAAGCGGCGGCGCGATCCCGAAACTGTGCGCCACCGACAACATGGAAGCGTTCGGTTCGTGCCGGATGTGCCTGGTCGAGATCGAAGGCGCGCGCGGCACGCCGGCAAGCTGCACCACCCCGGTCGGCCAGGGCATGGTGGTCCACACCCAGACCCCTCGGCTCGAAAAGCTGCGCCGCGGCGTGATGGAGCTCTACATCTCCGACCACCCGCTCGACTGCCTGACCTGCTCGGCCAACAACGACTGCGAATTGCAGGAGCAGGCGGCCAACGTCGGCTTGCGCGACGTGCGCTACGGCTACACCGGCGCGAACCACCTCGCGCTCGAGACCGACCGCTCGAACCCCTATTTCGACTTCGATCCCTCCAAGTGCATCGTGTGCTCGCGCTGCGTGCGCGCCTGCGCCGACGTCCAGGGCACGTTCGCGCTGACGATCGACGGACGCGGGTTCGCCTCGATGGTCAGCGCCGGCCAGGACGGCGACGACTTCCTGTCGAGCGAATGCGTGAGCTGCGGCGCCTGTGTGCAAGCCTGCCCGACCGCGACGCTGCAGGAAAAGGCGGTCAAGGAGATCGGCCTGCCCGAGCGCGCGGTGGTCACCACCTGCGCCTATTGCGGCGTCGGCTGCACCTTCCGCGCCGAGATGCGCGGCGAGCAGCTGGTGCGCATGGTGCCGTGGAAGGACGGCAAGGCCAACCGCGGGCATTCCTGCGTCAAGGGCCGGTTCGCGTGGGGCTATGCCAACCACCAGGACCGCATCCTCAACCCGATGGTCCGCGAGAGCATCCACGAGCCGTGGCGCGAGGTGAGCTGGGAAGAAGCGATCCGCTACACCGCCGACAAGCTCGCCCGGATCCGCGCCGACCACGGCGCGCGGGCGCTGGGCGGCATCACCTCGAGCCGCTGCACCAACGAGGAGACCTACCTCGTCCAGAAGCTGGTGCGCGGCGTGTTCGGCACCAACAACGTCGATACGTGCGCGCGGGTGTGCCACTCGCCGACCGGTTACGGCCTTTCGACCACGTTCGGCACCAGCGCGGGCACGCAGGATTTCGACAGCGTGATGGATTCCGATGTGATCATGGTGATCGGCGCCAACCCGACCGACGCCCACCCGGTGTTCGGATCGCGGATGAAGCGCCGCCTGCGCCAAGGCGCGAAGCTGATCGTGGTCGATCCGCGGCGCACGGACCTGGTGCGCTCGCCCCACATCGAGGCCGATTATCACCTGCCGGTTCAGCCCGGCACCAATGTCGCGGTGCTGACCAGCATCGCGCACGTGATCGTCACCGAAGGCCTCGCCGACGAAGACTTCATCCGCGCGCGCTGCGACTGGGACGAATACCAGGAGTGGGCGCGGTTCGTGTCGGACGAGCGGCACAGCCCCGAATTCCTCGAAGCGGTGACCAAAGTACCGGCCGCCGACCTGCGCGCCGCCGCGCGGCTCTATGCGACCGGGGGCAACGGCGCGATCTACTATGGCCTCGGCGTCACAGAGCACAGCCAGGGCTCCTCGGCGGTGATCGCGATCGCCAACCTGGCGATGGCGACCGGCAACATCGGCCGCTCGGGCGTCGGCGTGAACCCGCTGCGCGGCCAGAACAACGTGCAAGGCAGCTGCGACATGGGCAGCTTCCCGCACGAGCTGCCCGGCTATCGCCACATCCACAACGACGAGGTGCGCTCCCTGTTCGAGAACGACTGGGGCGTCCCGCTGGACCCCGAGCCGGGGATGCGGATCAACAACATGCTCGACGCCGCCTGCGACGGCGCGTTCAAGGCGATCTACATCCAGGGCGAGGACATCCTCCAGTCCGATCCGAACACCCAGCACGTAGCCGCCGGGCTGGAGGCGATGGAGCTGGTGATCGTGCAGGACCTGTTCCTGAACGAGACCGCGAACTACGCCCACGTGTTCCTGCCGGGATCGACCTTCCTCGAAAAGAACGGCACGTTCATCAACGCCGAGCGCCGCATCCAGCCGGTGCAGAAGGTGATGGAGCCGGCCAACGGTTACGAGGACTGGGAAGTCACCCAGCTGCTTGCCCAGGCGATGGGCGCTGACTGGGATTATACCCATCCGAGCCAGATCATCGACGAGATCGCGCGGCTGACCCCGACGTTCGCGGGAATGAACTGGGACAAGCTGCTGCTGACCGGTTCGGTCCAGTGGCCGGTGAACGACACCTTCCCCGAAGGGAGCCCGATCATGCACGTCGAGGGTTTCGTGCGCGGCAAGGGCAAGTTCGTGGTCACCGAGTATATCCCGACCGACGAGAAGACCGGCCCGCGCTTCCCGCTGTTGCTGACCACCGGGCGGATCCTTTCCCAGTACAACGTCGGCGCGCAGACCCGGCGCACCGCGAACGTGCTGTGGCACGAAGAGGACGTGCTCGAGATGCACCCGTCCGATGCGGAGAACCGCGGGCTCAAGACCGGCGACTGGGCGCGCCTCGCGAGCCGGGTGGGCGAGACCACCTTGCGCGTGCTCGCGACCGACCGGGTCGCCCCGGGCGTGGTCTATACGACATTCCACCATCCCTCGACCCAGGCGAACGTGGTGACGTCCGACTTTTCGGACTGGGCAACCAATTGCCCCGAATACAAAGTCACCGCGGTGCAGGTCATGCCTTCGAACGGCCCGTCCGAATGGCAGGAGGAATACGCGGCGCAGGCCCGGCAGTCGCGGCGGATCGTGGCCGACGTGGAAGCCGCCGAATGAGCTCGACCATCGAAACGCTGCGCCGGATGAGCCGCGATATCGCGCGCAACCTCGAATACATGGGCCACGACAAGGCGGTGCTGGCCACCGCGGATCACATCAACAAGTTCTGGGATCCGCGGATGAAGGAACTGATCTACGCCGACGATCACAGCCTGCTGGTGCCGATCGCGCGCGAAGCCATCGAGAAGCTGCAGGCCGGTGCCGAGCCGCCGGCCCAGACCCGCGCGACCGAGTTCAACGAGATCGACGAGATCGGCCATAACGACGCGGGGTAAACCTTCTTCACCCCTCCCCTTCAGGGGAGGGGCAGGGGGTGGGGGCTGTCCACAAGCGCCGACCCCTATTTACAGCCCCCACCCCAACCCCTCCCCTGAAGGGGAGGGGCTTTGACGCAAACCACTGAAATCCATCCGAACGGCTCGCGCCGCCCCGTAGCGCGCCAATGGGTGCCTGAAGCGCCGGTCGCGCTCGAGTTCAACGGGCTCGCCTATGCGGTGATGATGGCGACGCCGGCCGATCTCGAAGACTTCGCGCTCGGCTTCGCGCTGACCGAGGGGCTGGCGAAAGCGCCCGCCGACCTGACCGACATCGGCATCGCCGAGACCGACGCCGAACATCTGTGGGGCTGGATCGTGCGCGCGAGCCTCACCGGGCTTGGCGTCGAACAGCTCACTGAACGGGTGCGCGCGCGGGTCGCGGAAAGCTCGTGCGGGCTGTGCGGGATCGAGAACCTCGAAGCTGTCGCGAAACCCCTGCCGCAAGTGCCCGCGCACGAAGCATTGGCGGAAACCGCGATCTTCCGTGCGCTCGGCGAACTGCGCGCGCACCAGCCGCTCGGCAGGGCGACCGGCGCCGCTCACGCGGCCGCGTTTGCCGCGCCCGACGGCGCGATCCTCCATGCGCGCGAGGATGTCGGCCGGCACAACGCGATGGACAAATTGATCGGCGCGCTGGCGAAGGCGGGGCAGAATCCCGCCGACGGCTTCATCCTCTCGACTGCCCGCTGCTCGTACGAGATCGTCGAAAAGGCGGTGCGCGCCGGGGCGACGCGGCTGGTGACGGTTTCGCTGCCGACCTCGCTGGCGGCCGAGCGCGCGCAGGCCGCCGGGCTCAGCCTGTGGTGCCTCGCGCGCGACGATTCGGTATTGCGGGTGAATGGCTGAGGCTCCGCCGCACCGCCGTTCGATCGCGATCGCGGCGCTGTCGACCGTGGTCGAATGGTACGATTTCACCCTCTATCTCTATTTCTCGACCGTGCTTGCGCGCGTGTTCTTCGGCGGCGGCGCGGCGGGGCTGGCGGCCGCGCTCGGCGGTTTCGCGGTCGCCTACCTGATGCGGCCGATCGGCGCGGCGGCGTTCGGCCATCTCGGCGACCGGCGCGGGCGCCGCCCGATGCTGCTGATCTCGATGGCGTTGATGTCGCTGGCGATGCTGCTGACCGGGCTGCTGCCGACGCAGGCGCAGATCGGACCGGCGGCTGCATGGCTGCTGGTGCTGCTGCGGTGCGTGATGGGATTCTCGGTCGGCGGCGAATACACCGGGGTGGTCGCCTATCTGCTCGAGAACGCGCCGGCGAATCGCCGCGGCCTGGTCGCCTCGTTCGCCGCTGCCGCGAGCGAAGTGGGCGCGCTGCTTGCCGTGGGGATATCGGCGCTGACCGTCAGCGCGACCTCCGAGCCCCAGTTGCAGGCATGGGGTTGGCGCATCCCGTTCCTGTTCGGCGCGGCGCTTGCCGCAACCGTCTGGCTCGCCCGCTCGACGATGGCCGAATCGCCCGACTTCGAACGGCAACGGGCGGAAGGGAGCATTCCCGCAAACCCGCTGCTCCACGCGCTGTCCGGGCAACGCTGGGGCGTCGTCCGCAGCTTCGCGATCTCGGCGCTCGGCTCGATCACTTATTACGTCGGGATCACCTACGTGCCGGCGTTCCTGACCTCGGCGGGCACCGCGAGCGAAACCGTCTCGCTCTGGCTATCCACGATCGCGGCCGTCGCGGTGATCGCGGTCACGCCGCTGGTCGGCCTGCTGTCCGACCGCTACGGCCGTAAACCGGTATTGCTCGCGCTCGCAGGCCTAAGCGTCGTGCTCCCCGTCTCGATGTTCTCGCTGATGACCGGCTCGACCGGCGCGGCGCTGATCGGCGCGGTGCTGCTCGCGCTGATGGCCGGCGGCGTCAGCGCGGTCGGCGCGGTCGCCACCGCCGAGCAGTTCACCGGCGAGGCCCGCGTGAGCGGGCTGGCGCTGGGCGCGACGATGGCGACGGCGATCTTCGGCGGGTTCACACCCTGGCTGGCGCAAGCGCTGATCGGCGCGACCGGCTGGAGCGAAGTGCCCGGCGTGCTGATCGCCTTGGTGGCGCTGTGCGTGATGCCGGTGTTCGTGCGGATGCGAGAGACGCGGCCGGTCAATTAGTCGCCGCGTTCAGTAAAGCTTGATTTCCAGCGCATAGCGCGACGCTCGATGTTCGATTCCAGCCGCTTTGAGCTTTTCCGAAAGACCATCGATGTCCTGCTGAGGAATCCACGCAAAATATCCTGTCGAAGACGATTGCTCTTCAAGAAACTCGCGCGGGATCACGACATGCGCGATGCTGCTATACGAAAACGGTTGATCCCAGACGCCAAAGTCCGCGGTTCCGTCAGCGCCCAATTCTCCTTCGTCCGGAAGTTCGGCTGTCCAGTAACCGGCGTCACGTACAAGGCGATCAAACGTCGTCCACGAGCACCACGTGCGCCTTGCCGGCGCACTTCCGGCTGAAGACCATTCGCTCGGGCGGTTCCGATTACATTTGCGCAGATGCTCGCCGGCAATCGATAGGAATGCGCGCCAATCCGTCATCGTTAGCGACTCAACTGGAACACCGCATATTCCGCACGCCAGTTCGCCCCCGCCGAGCCGACCTCGCGCTCGTGCGTGAAGAACCAGCGGCGCTCGGTCTTCACTCCTTTGTCCTTCAACAGCGCTTCGAAATCGGCGACGGTCACATGATGGATGTTCTCGGTCTCGTACCAGCTCACCGGCAGGTGCCGCGTCACCGGCATCCGACCGTGGGCGAGCAAAGCCATGCGCATCCGCCAGTAGGCGAAGTTCGGAAAGCTGACGAACGCCTGCCGGCCGACCCGCAGCAGTTGCTCGAGCATCCAGTCGGGCCGCCGCGCGGTCTGCAAGGTCTGGCTAAGGATCGCGACGTCGAACGCATCGTCGGGATAGTCGGCGAGATCGCGGTCGGCATCGCCCTGGATGACCGACAGCCCGCGCGCGACCGCCCGCTCGACCTCGTCGGGATCGATCTCGAGCCCGCGCGCGTCGACCCCGCGCTCGTCGCGCAGCGCCGCCATCAGCGAGCCGTCGCCGCAGCCGACGTCGAGCACCCGCGCGCCTTGCGGCACGTGGCTGGCGATCACCGCGAGGTCGGGGCGCAAGGCGGACACTTGCGGGCTCATGCGTAAACGTCCGGATATTCGCGCAGCATCAGCCGCTCGGGATGCTGCGTCCCGGTCCAGCCGAACTGCCCGTAAAGCGCGTGCGCATCGCGGGTGAACAGCAGCCAGCGCCGCAACCCCTGGAGATCCGGCCGCGCGTGAAGGTGCGCCAGCATCGCCTTCGACAGGCCCTTTCCGCGATGCTCTTCGAGCACGTACACATCGGCGAGATAGGCCATTGTCGCGTAATCGGTGACGAGCCGCGCCATCGCCACCTGGCTGCCTTCATGGAACACCGCCACGCATAGGCTGTTCGCGATCGCCCGCTCGACCGTCGGCAGCGGAATGCCGGGCGACCAGTAGCTGCGCGTGAGATAGGTGTGCGCTGCAGCGGCGTCGATCCGGGCGGGATCGTCGCTCAGCTCGTAACCCGCGGGCAAGCCGCTCATTCGAGGAAGCCCTTCACCACCCGGTCGAGCGCCGGGATATCGAGCAGGAAGCTGTCATGCCCGTGGGGGCTGCGCAGCTCGACGAAGCTGACCGGCGCGGCGACCGCGTTCAGCGCGTGGACGATCCGGCGCATCTCGCTCGTCGGATAGAGCCAGTCGGTGTCGAAGCTGATCAGGCAGAACCGCGCGGTGGCGCCGGCGAACGCGTCGGCCAGCCGACCGCCGTGCTCTTCGGCCAGGTCGAAATAGTCCATCGCCCGCGAGATGTAGAGATAGCTGTTCGCGTCGAACCGGTTGGTGAAGCTGATCCCCTGGTGGCGCAGATAGCTTTCGACCTGGAAATCGGCGTCGAACCCGAAGCTCTTTTCCTCGCGATCCTGCAGCCGGCGGCCGAACTTCTCGGCGAGCGCCGCTTCGGAAAGATACATGATATGCGCCGCCATCCGCGCGACGCCGAGCCCCGCGTCGGGCGGCTTGCCGGTCGCGTGATAGTCGCCGTGATTCCATGCCGGGTCCGCCATGATCGCCTGGCGGCCGACTTCGTGGAACGCGATGTTCTGCGCCGACATGCTTGCCGGGGTGGCGATGCCGAGCACCCGCGCTGCGCGGTCCGGATAGTTCGCCGCCATGCTGAGCGCGAGCATCCCGCCCATCGACGGGCCGACGACCGCGTGGAGGCGTTCGATGCCGAGCACGTCGAGCAGCGCGATCTGCGCGCGGACCATGTCGCGGATCGTGATCACCGGAAAGCGCATGCCCCATGGCTTGCCGTCGGGGCCGGGACTCGCCGGGCCGGTGGACCCCATGCAGCTGCCGATGAAGTTCGCGCAGATCACATGGAACCGGCTGGTGTCGATCGGCTTGCCCGGGCCCACCATGCGGTTCCACCATCCGGGCTTGCCGGTGATCGGGTGCGGCGAGGCGATGTGCTGATCGCCGGTCAGCGCATGGAACACGAGGATCGCGTTCGACTTGTCCGGCGCCAGCTCGCCATAGGTCTTGTACGCGATCTCGACGTGCGCGAGCGATTGCCCGCTGTCGAGCGGCAGCGCTTCGGGAAGCGTCAGGCTTTCGCTGGTCGAGGCGGTCGCGGTGGCCATACGAGGGTTGCGAATTGGGGGACCTCATGCGCACTGTCAATCGCGCATCATTGCCGCTATGGGCGCGCGCGTGATGGGAAACGGACCCCGGATGAAGCCCTGGATCGCGGCGATCCATGCCTATGTCCCCGGCAAGGCGCGGGCGGCTGACGGACGCGAGCTGGTCAAGCTCTCGGCCAACGAGAACCCGCTCGGCACCAGCCCCGCGGCGCTGGAGGCGCGCGCCGCCGCGGCAACGCCGTCGCTCTATCCCGATCCCGACAGCACCGCGCTGCGCGACGCGATCGGCCGGACCCACGGACTCGACCCGGCGCGGATCGTGTGCGGCACTGGCTCGGGCGAATTGCTGGCGGTTGCCGCCGGGGCGTTCGCCGGGCCGGGCGACGAAGTGCTCTTCGTCCGCTACGGCTTCTCGCTTTACGAGATCGTCGCGCGGCGCTGCGGCGCCACGCCGGTCGAGGCGCCCGACGCCGACTACGGCACCGACATCGATGCGTTGCTGGCGGCGGTGACCGACAAGACCAGGGTGGTGTTCATCGCCAATCCCAACAACCCCACCGGCAGCTTCCTGCCGAAGGCCGAGCTGGCACGGCTGCACGCGGGGCTGCCGGCCGATGTGCTGCTGGTGCTCGACCAGGCCTACGCCGAATATCTCGATCCGGCCGAGGATGACGGCGGGCTCGAACTCGCGGCGGGGCATGCCAACGTCCTCGTAACCCGCACCTTTTCGAAGGCTTACGGGCTTGCCGCCGACCGGATCGGCTGGGCGACCGGCGCGCCCGAGCTGATCGCCGCGCTCAATCGCATCCGCGGGCCGTTCAACGTCGGCAGCGCGGCGCAGGCGGCGGCGCTCGCGGCGGTCGAGGATCAGGCTTTCGTCGCCCGCTCGCGCGATCACAACGCGCGCCTGCGCGATCGCTTCGCCGATGCGATCGATGCGTTGGGCAATCACGGACTGCGCCCGCTGCCGAGCAAGGCCAATTTCGTGCTCGTGCTGTTCGAGGGGGAGCTCCAGGCCGAAACCGCGCATGACACGCTGGCCGAGCGCGGCTATGCCACGCGCTGGCTGCCGGGGCAGGGGCTGCCGCACGGCTTGCGGATCACGATCGGGACGGAACAGCAGATGGACGAAGTCGTCGCGATCCTGCGCGAGCTGGCGGGGGAGCCGCGTTGAACCCCGCAATCGCGACCTTCGAGCGCATCGCGATCATCGGGCTCGGGCTGATCGGCGGCTCGATCGGCCTCGCGGTGCGCGAATACCTGCCGAACGCGCGGACCACCGGGTTCGACCACGATCCCGCGGTCCGCGTCCGCGCCGAGCAGCGCATGCTCGCCGACCGGATCGCCGACAATGCCGAAGAGGCGGTGCGCGATGCCGATCTCGTGATCCTGTGCGTGCCGGTGGGCGCGATGGGCGAAGTCGCGCGCAAGATCGCGCCCGCACTGCGCGAGGGCGCAGTGGTGAGCGACGTCGGCTCGTCCAAGCAGAGCATCCTCGAGGCGCTGCGGGCGGCGCTGCCGGGCCGTGCGGTGATCCCCGCGCACCCCGTTGCCGGGACCGAGAACAGCGGGCCCGACGCAGGCTTTGCCACGGTGTTCCAGCAACGCTGGTGCATCGTCACGCCGCCGCAGGATGCCGATTCGGTGCACGTCTCCAAGCTGGTCGCGTTCTGGGAAGCGCTCGGCGCGATGGTCGACACGATGGACCCCAAGCACCACGACCTGGTGCTGGCGGTGACCAGCCATATCCCGCACCTGATCGCCTACACGATCGTCGGCACCGCTTCGGACCTCGAGGACGTCACCCGCAGCGAAGTGATCAAGTATTCGGCCGGCGGCTTCCGCGACTTCACCCGGATCGCAGCGTCCGATCCGACGATGTGGCGCGACGTGTTCCTCAACAACCGCGACGCGGTGCTGGTGATGCTGCAGCGCTTCCTCGACGACCTCGGCGCGCTGGAGGAGGCGATCCGCGCCGGCGACGGCGACGCCCTGTTCGACCGCTTCACCCAGACCCGCGCGATTCGCCGCTCGATCGTCGCGCTCGGGCAGGATGACGCGCGGCCCGACTTCGGGCGCGGCGATCACGATTGAAAACAAGCTCTTCCCTCGAGGGAGAGGCTCAGGGCGAATTCAGCGCGTTGATCCCGGCCCGCACGCGTTCCTCGATTTCGGCGCGGGGCAAACCCGGCGGGATGGCCTCGCCGAAACGCAAGGTGATCGTGCCGCGCCGCTTCCAGAGCCCCGCGTAAGTGCGCCCGCTGTCGACCGCGACCGGCACCACCGGCAGCCCCAGCGACTTGTAGAGCCCGGCAAAGCCCGGGCGCAGCGCAGGGGCCGTGCCGTGCGGCACGCGCGTGCCCTCGGGGAAGATCGCGAACGGCCTGCCGGTCCGCTTCATCCGCTGCGCTTCGGCAAGCATGAAACGCAGGGCCTTGGCGCCGTCGGCTCGGGCCACCGGCACGGTGCCGTACGATCGCGCGGCAATGCCCCACAGCGGAATGCGGAACAGCTCGGCTTTGGCGAACACCACCGGCTCGCGCAGGCTGCGGGCAAGGTCGAGCGCCTCGAAGAAGCTCTCGTGCTTGAACGCGTAAAAGGCCGAGCCTTGGGGCCGCGCCCCTTGCTCGACCACCTCGATGCCGAGGATATGCCTGACGCACGAGCGGTGGAATGCCGACCACGCGTTGGGGACCTTGCGGAAGCGTTCCGCGCCGAGCGGCAGCGCGAGCAGCGCGGCGAGCACGAACGGCACGGTCGCGCCGTAGAACACGAGGTAGAACGCAAGGCTGCGCAGCACCCGCATCGCGGCCTCAGCGCGGCACGAGCTGCGAAACGAAGCTGGCGATCAGCTTGTTGTATTCGAGGAACAGGATCCGCGGCGACGGCTTCGAGCGGACCGCATCGTCGACCACCGTGATCCCGGGCGGCAGCGCGGATTTGAGCTCCAGCTCGGCACGCCGCATGTGCCAGTCGGTGGTGACCAGGCGCAGCGAGGTGAACCGGCGCCGGCGCATCCACCCCGCGGTTTCCGCCGCGTTGCCTTTGGTGTTCAGCGCCGAGAAGCCCAGCGTGACGCAGCAGGCCATCAGCCGGGGCGCGACTTTGTACTCCACCGCGAACTCGCGCGGCTTCACTTCGCGGCCGACGCCGGTGACCAGCATCGCCTTCGCGTTGCCGCGCTCGAGCTGCTGCAAGCCGCGGTCGATCCGCCCGACCGCGCCGGTCGGCACGACGATCGCATCGGTCTTCTCGTCTCCGGCGGGGCCCGGGAGCGCCAGCGCGAACGCGGCGAAGCCGAGCAACCAGGCAAGCACCGCCGCCGCGATCAGCCGCACGATCATAGCATGCGGCTCAACGCCGCGAGCACCGTCCAGCGGGCGGTGAACATCGCGATCACCACCCCGGCGAGGGGGATCGCGGCGATCAGCAGCCAGTCGATCCAGCCGAGGCCGCCGCCGGCGACCATGCCCGAACCGAGCGCCGCGAACTGGCGCCCGAGCAGCAGGATCGCGCCCAGGCCGAAGGCCAGCCCGACCGCGCCGCCCAGCACCGCGTCGAACCCGATCGAACGCTGAAAGATGCGCGCGATCTGTCCGTCGGTGCCGCCGAGCAGATGGACGATCTCGATCGTCGCCCGGTTGGAGCCGAGCGCGCTGCGCGAGGCAAGCCACACCGCCGCCGCGCTGGTCGCGGCGAGCAGCAGCACCAGGCCCAGGGCAAGCCACTGGAGCGACTTGATCGCCGAGAACACCGGCGCGAGCCAGCTCGATTGCGCGTCGACCCGAGCGGCCGGGACCGCGACCCTGAGCCGTGCGCGCAAGGCCTCCAGGCGCGCCGGCGTCGCCGGGCCGGCCAGGCGGACGTCGATCAGCGCGGGAATCGGGATCGCGTCGCCCACCGGCCCCGCGTCGCCGAGCCACGGCTCGACCAGGTTGGCCAGCTCGCTGTCGGGCACGCGGCGGACCGCCTCGACCCCCGGGACGTTCGACAGCAGCGACACCGCCAGCTCGGCCTGGCGGTCGCGCTCCGCGCTGCCCGCCTCGATGATCTGCACGGTAAGCCCCCCGCGCAATTCGGCGCGCGCCGCGTCGGCGAGGTTGGCGAGCGCCAGGCCCCCCGCCGCGGCAATCGTGGTCAGCGCGATCATGATCGCGATGACCCACGGCATCGGCCCGGTCAGGCGGGTTTGCGGCACCAGTTGCGCGGCGCGCTCGCCGGTGAAGCTCGCCAGCCCGCGGGTGACCGCGCCGGCCAGGACGGGCGGGCGCTTCACGCCGCATCCTCCGCGGCTCGGGCCGCGTGGCGCCGCGGCGGATAGCGCAATGCGCCGGTCGGATCGCTGAGGCGGCCCTTGTCGAGCCGCATGATCAGCGAATCCGGCACCTTGCGCAGCAGGTGGAGGTCGTGGGTCGCCACCACCACGGTCGTTCCCAGCCGGTTCAGCGCCTCGAACAGCCGCAGCAGCTTGAGCGCCATTTCCGGGTCGACGTTGCCGGTCGGCTCGTCGGCCACCAGCATTTCCGGCCGTCCGATCACCGCGCGAGCGATGGCCACGCGCTGCTGCTCGCCGCCCGAAAGCGTCGCCGGCCGGGCGTCCGACCGGTCGCCGAGGCCGACCCAGTCGAGCATGTCGGCGACCGGCTTGACCAGTTCGCTCTCGCGCACGCCGGAGACGCGCAGCGGCAGCGCGACGTTGTCGAACGCCGAAAGGTGCGGCACCAGCCGGAAATCCTGGAACACCACCCCCAGCCGCCGGCGGAACGAGGGCAGCCGCGCGCGGGGCAGGGTGATCACATCGGTGCCGAACATGCGGATGATCCCGCGCGACGGGCGCTGCGCAAGATACAGCAGCCTGAGCAGCGAAGTCTTGCCCGCGCCGCTCGCGCCGGTGAGGAAGTAGAAGCTGCCGGGATAGAGCGTGAAGGACACGTCGCTCAGGATTTCCTTGCCCGCGCCGTAGCGCAGGCCGACGTTGTCGAACTGGACGATATCCCCCTCGGACCCGTTCATGCTGAAAACGATCCCATGCCCCGCGGCGGAAATACGCGAAATTCTCCCATGTGCGGCGGGCTATAGCGGCTGATCGATGTGGAAAAAAGCCACTCGGGCACCATGGGGCGGGGCCAAGCCCTTGTTGGGCGCCGGTCATAGTGCTTAACAAGCCGTCACGATGATCATCGCCTGCCCAGCCTGCGCGACGCGGTATGTCGTTCCCGACAGCGCGATCGGCGGCGGCGGACGCACGGTCCGCTGCGCCAAGTGCCGCCACAGCTGGTTTCAGGAAGGCCCGCGCGAAACGGCCGAAGCGGCGCCGATGGCGCAGCCCGCGATGGCGCCGTCTTCCGCCGCACCGCCCGAGCCGCCCCCTCCGCCGCCCCCCGCGCAGGAACCGGCCGCCCCAGGCGACGTGCGCCCGGGCTTTGCCGAGGACATCCTGCCACGCCGCGAAGCGACGCCGCCGCCGGCGCCCGCATTTGCCGCGCCCGAACCGCCGCCCGCCCCCGCTGCGGCGGAGCCGCCTTACGAGCAGCCGGAGGAGCGGATCGAGCCGCCCGAGAGCTTCGCCGCCGAGCCGCTGCCGCCTCCGGCCGAGCCGGCGGCGGCAGAGCCCCGCGAAGCCGAGGTCTCGCAGTTCGATTACGAGCCGCCGTTCCGCCGGCGCCGCAACCTGCTGCGGCTGTGGACGATCGCCGCGGGCGTGTTCGCGGTGTTCGCGCTCGGGATCGTGTTCGCGGTCAGCTACTGGGGCCTGCCCGACTGGGTGCCGGTCAGCCGCCCGACTTTCGGCCTGGGCCAGCAGGACCTGGTGCTCGATTTTCCCCAGAACAAGCAGGACCGGCGCCAACTGCCCAACGGCACCGAATTCTTCGGCGCGAGCGGCTCGGTCACCAATGTCGGCAGCCGCACGCGCAGCCTGCCGCCGATCCTGATCGTGCTGCGCGATGCGCGCGACCGGATCGTCTACACCTGGGAAATCGCTCCGCCGCAGCGCACGATCGCGCCGGGCGAGACGGTGACGGTCAACGAAGCGGTGACCGATATTCCCAAGGCCGCCAAATACGCCGAGTTCGGCTGGAAGCCGGGCTGACCGGGCCGGCCGGTCAGTTGAAATCGACCGAGACGTGCCGCCCCGCGCGGGTGGTCTGACGATAGATTTCCTCGCCGCTCGGGGCCTGGCTGTCTCGCGCAGCACCCGGTTCCTGTAACCGGACCACGGCCGCGCGGACGATCACCGCCGTCGCGCCGGCGGTGGCGTGGACCCCGCCTCCCGCCTGCGAGTGCGCCGTTCCCGATTGCCCGGCCGCGGCGGGAGGCGCGGGTTTGCCGCCTTGCGGCGCGGCGGCCGCGGCAAGCATCAGCAGCGATGCGGCAATGGTCATGGGCGTCTGTTCACCCGGCTTTAGCCATGTTCTCAAGCGACTTGAAAACGATGTTCCATCGCGGGAATTGTTCCGCGCGGATTTTCTACGGCCGGGCTGCTTGCAGGGGTCTGACCCCTCTGCTAAGGGCGCGCACCTACCCCGGGGGGCCGCGCTTCAAGGCCCTTGGCGATGATGCGGTCGTGGCGGAACTGGTAGACGCGCAACGTTGAGGTCGTTGTGGGCGAAAGCCCGTGGAAGTTCGAGTCTTCTCGACCGCACCAATCAGCCCCGAGGGGCTCCAAAACTGATAGGCCATAAGGGCTTGCGGAGGAAACGGTGCGGCCGCGCGGCGGTTTGCCGCACGTGGTGCTGGAAGTGGCGGTTGCAGACCGGCCGAACGGCAACGGGCTGGGGCGGAATATCCCTACCGGGCCTTCGCGATGAACCCGGCGGCCCGCTCCGCCACCATCATTACCGGCAGGTTGGTGTTGCCGCCGGGCAGGCGCGGGAAGATCGAGGCGTCGGCGACGCGCAGGCCGTCGATGCCGCGCACCCGCAATTCACCGTCGACGACCGACGCGTCGTCCGCGCCCATCCGGCACGTGCCGCTCGGGTGATAGGCGGTCGCGGCGCTCGCGCGGATATAGTCCATCACTTCGTCGTCGTTTGCGAGATCGACGGGCGGGCGGCGGATCGGTCCGGTGACGGCGGCGAGCGCAGGCTGGTCGAGCAGGCGGCGCAAGGTGTGATAGCCGCGCAGCATCTCGGCGCGATCGCCGGGATCGGCGAGCAGGTTGAAGAAGATGCGCGGGGCGTCGGCCGGATCGGCCGAGCGCAATTTCAGCCAGCCGCGGCTTTTCGGATAATTCAGCGACCACATCGCGCCCATCCGCGCGCCGAACCGTTTGCGCAGCCCGGGAAACCATACCCGGCTTTCGATCGCGAGCGGGATCAGCAGGAGATGGAGATCGACCTGCGGGTCGTCCGGATGGGTCGCGACGTTGGCGCTGATCGCGAGCGGCGGCGCGCCGAACACGCCCTTGCCGGCGAGCAGCCAGCGCAACGCGGAGAGCGCCATGCGGTCGAACCGCAACTCGCGCTCGAACGCGAGGTGCCGGTCGAGCAGGTCGAATTCCATTCCCGCGCCGGGATGGTCATGCAGGTTCTCGCCGACGCTCGGACTGTGCGCCACGACGGGAATGCCCCATTCCGCCAGCTCCCCGCCCGGGCCGATGCCCGACAGCAGCAGCAATTGCGGCGAATTGATCGAGCCGCCGCACAGCACTACCTCGCGTGCCGCCAGCACTTCGCGGGCTTCGCCGCCTTTGCGATAGACCACGCCCGTTGCGCGTCCGTCGCTCACGCTCACCCGCTCCGCGAGTGCCCCGGTGCGGACTTCGAGGTTCGGGCGACCCAACGCGGGACGCAAGTAGGCATCGGCCGCGCTGTCGCGCCGGCCGTTGCGGGTGGTGAAATCCGGCATGCCGAAGCCGTCCGTGCGCTCGCCGTTGAAGTCCTCGGTGATCGGAAAGCCGAGCGAACGGGCGGCCGCGACAGCGTTCGCCATCAGCGGGCTCGGGGCCGGATGCGGCTCGACATGCAGGGGCCCCGAACCGCCGTGCCATTCGCTCTCGCCGCGCCAGTGGGTTTCGAGCCGCTTGAACACCGGCAGCACGTCGTCCCAGCCCCAGCCGACAAGGCCGAGATCGCGCCAATGGTCGTAGTCGGCGGCATGCCCGCGGATCGCCATCATGCCGTTGAGCGAGCTCGTGCCGCCGAGCATCTTGCCGCGCGCGACCGGCAGGCGGCGGCCGCCCAGTTGCGGCTCGGGCTCCGACATGAAGCCCCAGGTAAGCTCCGGATTGGGCCACAGCTTGGAGACCGCGAGCGGGATTTTCACGTCCCAGCGCCGGTCGCTGCCTCCCGCCTCGAGCAGCAGTACGCTGTTGCGTGGATCTTCGCTCAGCCGGTTGGCGAGCACGCAACCGGCCGAGCCCGCGCCGACGACGATGTAATCGAACCGTTCCATCGAAAAATTCAGACCACCTTCCAATAGCGGAACAGCGAGCCTTGCGGGTTGCGCCGGCCGACACCCACGAACAACGTGCGATTGAGCCAGTCGTAGGGCCCTTGCGGCGCCTCGAAGCGCGGAGTCATCCGCATGTAATAGCTCGCCGGATCGACTTCTTCGCCCGCGAGCAGCGCCTTGACCACCTCGGGCGGAGCGGCGCGCACGCCGGTGCTGCGCTTCAGGATCGCCGCCCCATCGTCGGTTTCGAGCAGGTACTGCGATTCGAAGCGCCCGCCGCCGTCGGCCCAGACGTGAGGGAAATCGCCGCCGCTGCCCGGCACGATGGTTCCCGAAATGCCGGGCCCGGCGAACGTCCCGCCTTCGACCAGCACAGCGCCGCGGGTGATTCCGTCGGCTAGGCGAATGTGCGTCCGCTTGCCGAGGGAGAGCCGCATTTCGAAAGCGAATTCGAGCCGCATCAATCGATCCGCATCACGGTCAGCCGGGCGTTTCCGGGAAGGGCCTCGGCAAGGAACGCGGCCCGGACCAGGTGAGCGAGCGATCCGTCTTCGTCGGCCTCGAACAGCAGGCTGAGGCGGGTTCCGGCAAAATCTCCAGCGTCGGTGCGATACCCGTGCCCGAATGCCCGCGCGGTTGCCCCATCGGCGGCCCGGATCAGGTAGTTCACCTCGACCACAGCGACTCCGTCGCCACGCTCCAGCACCGCTTCGGAACCGCCCACCAGCACGGCCGAGAGCTCGCTTCCCTCGACGATGCCGCCGGTGATCGGAACATGCGCGCGACGGCCACCGCTGGCGAGTTTGCCGATCTCGATGGCCGTGCCACGCTCGACCGACAGATCGAACGCGTGAATCAGGCCGGGAACCGGAGTTTGATCGTCGGGTGTCACGCGGCCGGACTACAGGAACAGTTCGCGGGAACAATTGCCTAAGCGCGAAGCGCAGGGATTGGGCGCGCACTTGGTGCCGGCCGCGCAATCTCGGCTCTCCTCTTTTCCGTTGTTCCGCTTTGTGGACAGCCTCGCCGCCGCCCGGTATCCAGGGACAAAGGGCGGCCACACACGAAATGCACAGGCGCACGTCCGCAAACGGAGAGACGGTTGGGCCACCTCAGCTTCGCGACCCAGGCATCGAGCCGGCTTGAGCGCAGCCGGCAATGGGGCGCGTTGACCCGTGTGGAGGAGGTCGAGATCGACGACGATCGCGAATCTTCGCTGCGTGGGCTGGATTTGGGCGATCTGCGCCTGTGCCTGGTTTCGATGGGCAAGCATCGCGTCGGCCAGCGGTCCGCGCGCGACGAGGTCGCCCCCGCGCCGGTGCTGAAGTTCATCTTCCAGGAAGAAGGCGCAGCGCGGATCCGCCAGCATTCGCACGCCGTCGAGCTGCATGCCGGCCAATGGTGCGGCCTGAGGAAGAACGAGCCTTACGCGATCGAGGCCCCCGGCCATTCGCGCCAGCTCGCTTTCGCGCTGCCGTGCTGGCGCCTCAGGGATTCGCGCAAGGCGCTCGAGCCGTGGCGCGAGGCGCGCAGCTTCCGTCGCGGCGCGGGGCATATTCTGCACGCGGCCGCGTCCGCCGCGGTGGTTTCGGCCCGAAGGCTGGGCGAAGGAGATGCCCGGCTGCTCGGGACAAACCTGATCGGATTGCTCGAAATCGCGCTCCGCGCCGAACCCGCGCAGGAGATTGTCGACCTTCGCGAGGAACGGCGCCGCGCGGCGATTGAGTTCATCGAACGGCACCTTGCCGAAACGGACCTCGACGTCGGCTCGATCGCGCGCGCGCTCGGTTGTTCCAGCCGCACGATCCACAAGCTGTTCGAAGGCGAGACGCTGACCGTCGCGCGCGAGATCTGGGACCGACGGCTCGAGCGTTGCCGGCTCGAGCTGGTCGATCCGGCAATGGCGCGCCGGTCGATCACCGAGATCGCGCACGAATGGGGCTTCAGCGATTCGCAGCACTTCAGCCGCGCGTTCAAGCATCGCTTCGGCAGCACTCCGCGCGAATATCGCGCATTCGCGTTCAACTGAGCCTGCGCGACAAGTCACCCGCTTCGCAAACATGCACGTCGCAGCGCGCGGCGGCGCTTAGCTCCGGGATCGGCCGACGAGGAGGGAGAGGCAGGTGACCAGAAACCAGCGCGCGATCGCCCTGCTGCTGCTCGCGTCGCTCAATGCCTTCGGCTTCATCGACCGGGTGGTGATCGCGCTCGTCACCGAAAAGATCAAAGCCGAGTTCCGGGTGAGCGACCTCGACATCGGATTGCTCGGCGGCACCGGTTTCGCGGTGATCAACGCGCTGGCAGCGGTGCCCATCGCGCGGCTCGCCGAGCGCAACAAGCGGTCGTACGTCACCGCCGGCTTCCTGCTGATCGGCTCGGCTTTCACCGCGCTGATGGGCCTGTGCGCGAATTTCACTCAGCTGCTTGCCGCTCGCCTGGGCATGGCGGTCGGCAGCGCGGCGACCGAAGCGCCGCCGCATTCGATGATCTCGGACATGTACCCGCCCGAAAAGCGCGCCTCGGCAATCTCGTTGTTCATGCTCGGGGTGCCGGTCGCCTCGATCCTCGGCTCGTTCCTCGGCGGCACGATCGCCCAATACTACAACTGGCGCGACACTTTCCTGTTCTTCGGGGTGATGGGCGGGGCGATCGCGCTGCTGTGCTTCGTGTTTCTCAAGGAGCCTGCGCGGCATACCGTCGCCGAAGCGGCGGGGCGGCCGGGGGCGTGGCAGGTGGTGAAAATCCTGTTCGGCTCGAAGGTGCTGGTGCTGCTGCTTGCCGGAGTGACCTGCATCAGCATCGGCAGCTACGGAGTGAACGGGTTCCTGCCGCCCTATTTCTCGCGCAATTTCGGGCTCGACGCGGGGCGCGCGGGGCTGGCGTTCGGGCTGCTGTCGGGGATCGCCTCGCTCGTCGGGACGCTGCTCGGCGGTTACGTCAGCGAAGCGCTTGCGAAGCGCGACGGCCGCTGGCTGCTTGGCTTTCCGGCGCTCGGCTCGGTGATCGGTGCGCCGTTGTTCGCGTTGGGGATCATGACCGCCAACCTCTATGTCGCGTTCCCGATCATGCTGATCGGCGCGTTTTTCTTCTACACCGCGATGGGCCCGGCGATCGCGACGTTGCACGGCTCGCTCGACAGCTTCAGCCGCGCGACCGGCTCGGCGGTGTTCCTGCTGCTCAACCACCTGATCGGGCAGGGCGCGGGGCCGCCGCTCGCGGGCTACATCAGCGATTTGATGGCCGGCGCGAGCTACCGCGGCGGCTCGTTCGCCGCCGACTGCGCAGGTGCGGCAGCGCAAGTGCCGGGCTCGGCCTGCGCGGCGGCTTCCGCCGGCGGCCTGCAGGGCGCGATCGCGATCATGGCGGTGTTCTATTTCGTCGGCGGATTGCTGCTCCATTTCGCCGCCCGGGCCGGGGTCAAACCGCGGTAAGTACGTTGCGCAATTCACCCGGCGCGTCGTCGAAGCGCCGCCGCCGGCCGCTTCGCTTACGTCGGCGGCACCTCGGCAAGCGGAGGCTTCTTCGGCGCGATGTCCGGCAGGAAAGCGGTGAGCAGGCCGATGACGGGCAGGAACGCGCAGAGCTGGTAGACCGTCTCGATGCTGGTCCTGTCGGCGAGCCAGCCGAGCGCCGCGGCGCCGAGGCCGCCCATTCCGAACGAGAAGCCGAAGAACAGGCCGGAGATCATCCCGACTTTGCCCGGCACCAGTTCCTGCGCAAACACCACGATCGCCGGAAATGCCGAGGCGAGGACCAAGCCGATCACCACCGTCAGCGGCCCTGTCCAGAACAGGCCGACGTGCGGCAGCAGCAAGGTGAACGGCAGCGCGCCCAGGATCGAGAACCAGATCACGTACTTGCGCCCGAAGCGGTCGCCCAGCGGCCCGCCCAGGATCGTGCCCACCGCGACCGCGGCAAGGAACACGAACAAGTGAAGCTGCGAACTCTGCACCGACACGCCGAAGCGGTGGATCAGGTAGAACGTGAAGTAGCTGGTGATGCTCGCGAGATAGACGTACTTCGAGAAGATCAGCGCGAGCAGGATCGCAATCCCGCGCGTCGCATGCCCTTTGGGCAGGGCGTCTGCCGAACCCGAGCGTGCCGCGCGCAGGCGGACCAGCCCGTGATTGCGGTACCAGGTGGCGACGTTCCACAGGACCGCGCCCGAAAGCAGCGCCAACAGAGCGAAGAACACCAGGCTCGACTGGCCCCAGCGCACCACGACGAGCGCCGCGGCGAGCGGACCCAGCGCCTGGCCCGCGTTGCCGCCGACCTGGAACAGCGACTGCGCCAGGCCATGGCGCCCGCCGGCGGCCATGCGCGCGACCCGCGACGATTCGGGGTGGAACACCGACGAGCCCATGCCCAGCAGCGTCGCCCCGGCGAGCACCAGGCCGTAGCTGTGCGCCACCGACAATGTCGCCAGTCCCGCCAGGGAGAACAGCGTGCCGCCGGGCAACGCGAATGGCGTCGGCCGACGATCCGCGTAGAGGCCTACCAACGGCTGCAAGATCGACGCGGTGATCTGATAGGCGAGCGTCACCAGCCCGACCTGGCCGAAACTCAGGTGCAAGCTCGCCTTGAGGCCCGGGTAGATCGCCGGCAGCAGCGACTGCATCATGTCGTTCAGCAGATGGCAGAAGCTGACCGCGACGATCACGCCGAACACGGTGCCTTGCGCCGTGGTGGTAGGCCTGCTGGTCGCCATGTTCATTTTGTACCTCTGTACGCGGGGGATCGGCGCCGCCGTAAATAAGGCATTCGCATCCTCGTCAAGCGCCACGCCGGGGGCCGTGGTATCGAGAGGCAATCGACCGCGACGGGGGTGGATCGCCTTGCGCCTCCAGTCGGTCAAGCAAGTCCGCCAGGTTTCGAACTTCTCCCTATTCTCGAACGTCGGTAAGTAAAATATCCTAACTCCAAAGATCATCCGTCTTCACCCGATACGGTTAACAGCAACGTCAGACATATTCGGACGGAACCTGATTTAACCGGTTTGGGGAGGCATATGTCGAGACGGGGAAACATTCTCCCGGGCGCCGGGACGGGCAATGCAGGGTCCGCATGGACTTGCGCAATACGCATTCCGCGGCCGCAGGCTTTGGATGAGCTCTGTTATACCGCGCAATGCGTGGGCAGCCTGCGCCCACAGTTGCCGCTCCTGGGCAGCGCGGTTCTCGTTCTCGTAGTTTTTGCGGTCTTCGAAACATGGGCGTCGTTGACGGTTGTCGAAGCGGCCTGGATCGCGCTGGCCACGGGCGTCGCCATTGGGGCGCTTTCCGGCAGGCGGGGCATCCTGCGTCTGCTCGGCGCCGACCAGATTCAATGTGCCAAAGTCATGTGTCTCGGCGCAGTGGCGCTGGGCCTGCTGCTCGGCAGCGCGGCGCTGGTCTTGCCGCATACCACCGGATCGGTTCTCGCGCTGGCCTGCGCACTGGTCGTGTTGCTGGCGCTTGCGCCGGCGCCGGCATCGCAGTTTGCGTTCCTTGCAAGCTACGCGCTGCTCCGCATGCTTTGCCAGACCACGCTCGTTCCGGCCCCAGCGCTGGCGGCCGCGGCGATCGCAGGCCTGGTGGCGATCGCACTGTGCGCGCAGGCGCGCTTTGCCCGGGTCCAGGCGCGCCTGCGGCTGCAGCATGCCCGCATCGTACAGACCGCGGAAAACAAAGACTGCTTCCAGTGGGAAACCGATGCCGAAGGCCACCTGGTCAATGCCGGCGAGACGCTGTCCAAAGCTCTCGGCATGGAGCAGCGCGCCCTGTCCGCGCGATTTTTGTGGGATCTCAGCGCGTTGCCCCGCAGCCGTGGGGGCGCGGCGACGGGCGGCGAGGAAACAGGCGCCGCGCAGCTGCGCGAACACCATGCCGCGCAAGATGCGTTCTGCGACCTGTTGCTGGGCGTTCGCACGCGCGACGGGGTGCATCGCCTGTCGCTTTCGGGACATCCGCGATACGACGCGCGCGGCCGCTTCACCGGCTTCGCAGGCGTGGGGCTGGACCTCACCGACTATTCGAAGCTCCAGGAACGGCTCGTCGCCGCCGCCGAGCGCGATGCGCTGACCAAGCTGATGAACCGCGCGTGCTTCAACCAGCGGCTCGAGGAGTTGCTGGGCGGCGCGCGCACCGGCCGCTGCGCGACCGCGCTGATGATGATCGACCTCGACAAGTTCAAGCAGGCGAACGACCTGCTCGGCCACCAGGTCGGCGACAGGCTCCTGATGCAGCTTGCCGAGCGGCTGCGTACGTACATCGGCGCCGACGGTTTCGTCGGGCGGCTGGGCGGCGACGAATTCGGCGTGGTGGTGCATTCCTATTCGGAGAAGGCCAAGCTCGAACGGCTGGCGACCGAGCTGGTCGCGAACCTCGGCGCGCCGTACCAAATCTCCGGCCAGCGGGTGGAGATCGGCGCCACGATCGGCATCGCGATCGCGCCCGAGCACGGCGACACCGTCGATTCGCTGGTGCGCAATGCGGACCTGGCGCTCTATTCGGCCAAGGCGCGCGGCGGCAGCAAGCACCGCTTCTTCGACACGACCCTGCTCGAGCACGCGCTGGAACGGCGGCGGCTCGAGATCGACCTCGCCAACGCGATCGAGAACGGCGAGCTCTCGGTGCTCTACCAGCCGATCGTCGATGCCGCCTCGGAACGCCTGTGCGGCTTCGAGGCGCTCGCGCGCTGGCATCATCCGGAGCGCGGCGAGGTGGCGGCGGACGAATTCATCCCGCTCGCCGAAGTCGCCGGGATGATCCATCGCCTCGGCGAATGGGTGCTGCGCGAAGCCTGCGTGGAAGCCGCCCAGTGGCCGCACGATCTGCGCCTGGCGGTCAATCTTTCGCCGACCCAGCTCGCCAATCCGGGCCTCACCTCGATCGTGGTGAACAGCCTGGCGCACAGCCGCCTCGCGCCCAACCGGCTCGAGCTCGAGATCACCGAGAACGTGTTCCTCGAGGAGACCGAGCATTCGCGCGCGCTGCTGCGCCAGCTCCACGATCTCGGCGTCAACTGGACGCTCGACGATTTCGGCACCGGCTATTCGAGCTTGCGCTACCTGCTCAAGGCGCCGTTCTCGAAGATCAAGATCGACCGCGAGTTCGTGAACGGGCTGTCGGTGCCGGACAGCCAGAAGCCGTCGATCGTCGGCACGATCGTCACCCTGGCGAACAATCTCGGCATGCTCACCACCGCCGAAGGGGTCGAATCGTTGAACGATCTGAAGGTCGCGCGCGAGCTCGGCTGCTCGCAAATCCAGGGGTTCGTCTACGGCCCGAAGCTGACCGCCTCGGAAGCCCGCTCGCTCGCGAAGACGCGGTTGCCGATCCCGGTGCAGGGCTTCGAGGCGACGCGGCGCGAGCCCAGGATGGTCGTGCTGCGCAGTGCCGACATCGTCTGCAACGGGCAGCTCCTGCCGGGCACCGTGCGCAACGTTTCGCCCAATGGCGCGATGATCGAGGTCGATTGGAAGATTCCGGTCGGCGCACGGATCGAGGTCCACATGGATCACGAGCCGGCGCGCGCGGGCGTGGTGCGCTGGGCCGAAGGCATCCGTTTTGGGGTCGAGTTCGACGAGGAAGTCCTGGTTGCGGTGCCCCAAGTGCGCCGCTTCGGCCGGCCCGCGAGAGTGTCGGCGGCATGACCCGCGCGGCTCGCTCCCCCGCCGTCCCCCGCGTGGCGCAGGCGCGGCTGCGCGCTCTCGCCGACGAGGTGGAGCACTACCGGCGCGCCTGCGGCAGGCTTCAGGCGGCCAACGACAAGCTCGCCTGCTCGAACCAGGAACTGCGCCAGTTCGCGTACGTCGCGTCGCACGACCTGCAGGAACCGCTGCGGATGGTCGATTGCTACCTCGGCCTGATCGAGCGGCGCTACAGCGGCCAGCTCGATGCGGCGGCCGACGAGTTCATCGGCTTCGCGGTCAACGGCGCGCGGCGGATGAAGCGGCTGATCGACGACTTGCTGGGCTATTCGCGGGTCAGCAATTGCGTGCTCGCGGTGGCGCAGGTGGAGACCGCGGCGATCGCCGATCGCGCGCTCGCGGCGCTCGCGCGGCAGATCGACGAATGCGGGGCGACGATCAAGGTCGGCCCGCTTCCGGCGATCGAGGCCGACCCGGTGCAGCTCGAGCGGTTGCTCACGAACCTCTTCGACAACGCGCTCAAGTTCCGCAGCGAGCGTGCGCCGCGGATTTCGGTTTCCGCGGTGCGAAAGGGAACCGCGTGGGAGTTCGCCGTCGCCGACAACGGCATCGGGATCGAGCCCGCGTTCCGCGAGAAAGTATTCGAAATCTTCGCCCGCCTGCACCCGCGGGACCGCTATGCGGGCAGCGGCATCGGCCTTGCCGCATGCAAGCGGATCGTCGAGCTCCACGGCGGCACGATCCGCGCCGGCGCCGCGCGCCACGGCGGCGCGGTGTTCAAATTCACCCTTCCCGAACGGCACATCCCAGAGGAACCCGCATGATCAGGAGCCAATCCCGGCCGGTCGAAATCCTGTTGGTCGAAGACAATCCAGCCGACGTCCGGCTGATCCAGGAGGGCTTTCGCGAGGCGAAAGTGCACAATCTGGTCCATGCCGTCACCACCGGCCAGGACGCGCTCGATTTCCTCCGTCGCCGCGAAAGCCACGCGGACGCGGCGCGGCCGGATCTCATCCTGCTCGATCTCAACCTGCCGGGGATCGGCGGGCACGAGGTGCTGGCCGAAATCAAGCAGGACGAAGCCCTGAAGGCCATTCCGGTGGTGGTGCTCACCTCGTCCGAATCCGAAGGCGACATCGCGCGGGCATACGCGGCGCACGCCAATTGCTTCATCTCGAAGCCGGTCGATTTCGCGAGCCTGATCGGCATCGTCGCGCGGATAGAGGATTTCTGGTTCTCGCTGGTGCGGTTTCCGGAGCGTGCGTAACCGGAAGAGACATCGCCGGACGTTTCTTCGAATAAGGGCAAACACTTAGGCCGATTGTAAGCAACGGATATCCATGATTTCCTAAGCAGTACTTGATGATGATTTATAACGCGGATTGATCCGCCCGGCCGGGAGATTGTCTGATGCTGGCGAGGGTCCCGATATCGCTCAAGCTCTCGGCGCTCGTCGTGCTGATGGTGGTGGCGACCGCGCTGATGGTCAATCAGCTGTACTTGCGCGGCAGCTCGCAGATCCTCACCGAGCAGGCGATCGGAGAGCTTCAGAACCAGACGAGATCGTACGGCTATCCGCTGAAGGCCGACATCGACCAGTTGCAGAACGACACCCGGCTGCTGGCGAGCCTGGAATCGTCGAAGACGTTCATCCATTCGGGCCGAGGCGATCCGCTGACGGTCGCGTTCCGCGAAATGCTCGCGAGCCATCCCAACTACACCAAGGTCCGCGTGATCGGGGTCGCCGATCAAGGCAGGGAGCTGCTCAAGGTCGAGCGGGACGGCGGCCGCATCGTCCGCAGCCCGCCCGACCAGCTGGCGCAGCACGAAAACGAACGCTTCTTCCGCGAGGCGCTGCAAGTCGCGCCGGGACAGATCGCGCTGTCGGACGGCGAGCTGTATCGCGAAAACGGCCACATCGTGACCCCCCACCTGCTGGTGCTGCGGGCGAGCGCGCCGCTCTATTCGGCCGGTGGCAAGCTGTTCGGAATCGTGGTGATCAACATGGATCTGGGTGAGGTTCTCGCCAAGATCGCCCGCAGCGTCGGCGGCGCGCACACGATCTATGTCACCAACAGCCGGGGCGATTACCTCGCCAACCCCGACGCGAGCAAGCTGTTCGCAAGCGATCTGGGAACCGCGTACCGCATTCAGGCCGACAATCCCGCGCTGCCCGGGGCGCTGGCGCGCTCTCCCAGCGGGGACGTCACGCTGCTGCCGCGGCAGACCGGGCGCGACTACGTGCTGGTGTTCCGCAAGCTGGCCTACGATCCGCTGCATCCGGACCGCTTCCTCGGCATCTCGACGCGCGAAAGCGAAGCGGCGATGGTCGCGAAAGCGGTCGAATACCGCAACTATGGCCTGCTCGTCAGCCTTGCGATCGTGATCGCCGCGGCGATCGCGGCGGTGTTCCTGCTGCGCCTGTCGCTGCGCCCGCTGACCGCGATCGCCGACGCGGTGACGCGCTATCGCGAGGGCGAGAGCGAGATCGCGCTGCCCGAGCAGTCGCCCGACGAGATCGGCTTTCTGGCACGCGAGTTCCGCACGCTGATCGACCAGAAGAACAAGGAAGACTGGGTGCGCGAAAGCCTGGTTTCGACCACGCGCAAGCTGCTCGGCTTCAGGACCCTGGCGGAATTCGCGCAATCGCTGATGCAGGCGCTGACCAGCGGGGTCGGCGCGCAAGTCGGCGTGCTCTACGTGAGCAGCAGCTTCGCCCGCCACGCGCAGGACGGGGACGAAGCGCTGGTCTTGATCGGCTCGTGCGGGCTCGAAGGCGAAGGCGCGCCGGCGCGCATCCGCCTCGGGGAAGGGCTGGTCGGCCAATGCGCGAGAGACCGCCAGATGCGCGCGATCACGCAAGTCCCCGACGGCTGCCTGACCGTCACGACGGCGCTCGCGAAGGCCAGGCCGACGGAGATCCTGCTGCTGCCGATCGTGTTCGAGGACCGGCTGGTGGGCGTCGTCGAGCTGGCGAGCCTCGCGGGCTTCAGCCCGATCCAGCGCGAGTTCCTCGACCGGATCGCCTATCATATCGGGATCACCGTCAACTCGATCAGCTCGCGGATGCATACCGAGGAACTGCTCGAGGAATCGCGCCAGCAGGCCGAGGAGCTGCAGCGCAGCGAGGAAGAACTCAAGACCCAGCAGGAAGAGCTCGAAGCCTCGAACGAGGAAATGGAGGAGCGCGCGCGCGAGCTCGAGGCGCTGAATTTGCGGATCAGCGAAGGCAATGCGCGGCTGGAGCAGGCGAGCCGGTACAAGTCCGAATTCCTCGCCAACATGAGCCACGAACTGCGCACCCCGCTCAACTCGCTGCTGATCCTCGCGCGCAACCTGTCGCTCAACGAGGAAGGCAACCTGACCGGCGAGCAGGTCGAGGAAGCGCAAGTGATCTACAACGGCGGCCTCGAGCTGCTGCGCCTGATCAACGACATCCTCGACTTGTCGAAAGTCGAGGCCGGCAAGCTGACCTTCGTCGCCGAGGACGTTCCTGTCGGGCACATTGCCGCCCGGCTCGAACGGCAATTCCAGCCGGTCGCCGGCGAAGCGGGGCTCGCGTTCGAGATCGAGCTCGGGCCGCAGCTGCCGGCGGCGATCCGCTCCGATCCCCAGCGGCTCGAACAGATTCTCAAGAACCTGCTCTCGAACGCGTTCAAGTTCACCGAGAAAGGCGGGGTCACGCTGACAATCGGCGTTCCCGGCAAGGACGTGGAGCTGCACCGCGACACGTTGGCGCACGGCAGCGCGATCGCGTTCGCGGTCACCGACACCGGGATCGGCATCGATCCCGCCAAGCTCGGCGACATCTTCGAGGCGTTCCAGCAGGAAGACGGCTCGATCGACCGGCACTACGGCGGCACCGGGCTCGGGCTCGCGATCGCGCGCAAGTTCGCGCATATGCTGGGCGGCGAGATCCAGGTCGAGAGCACCAAAGGCGCGGGCAGCACGTTCACGCTGATCCTGCCGTTCGAATGGGACGCGCAGCCGGCCGCCGATGCGCCCCCGCTTCCGGCGGTCCCGCCCGCCCCGCCGGTGGCGCGGCCGGAGCCCTTGCCGCCGAAGCAGGCGATGCCGCAGTTCGTCGCCGACGACCGCGAGTTGATCCGCGAGGGCGACAAAGTCGCGCTGATCATCGAGGACGATCGGGCGTTCGCCCGCACGTTGATGAAGATCGCCCGCGCGCACGGCTACAAGTGCCTCGCCGCGGGCGACGGCAAGAGCGGGGTGATGCTGGCGCTCGAGCAGCCGGTGAGCGCGGTGATCCTCGACCTCACGTTGCCGGACATCGACGGGATGGTGGTGCTCGACCAGCTCAAGGCCAACCTCAAGACCCGCCATGTGCCGGTGCATATCGTCACCGGGCGCGGCCGCGACGGGGACGTCGCCCACTTGCGCAAGGGCGCGATCGGCTATCTCACCAAGCCGGTCGAGTTCGAGGAGATCGACCGCGCGTTCGGCCGGATCGAGGCGCTGCTGCAGGCCAGGCTCAAGAAAATCCTGGTGGTCGAGGACGACAGGAAGACCCAAGCCGCAATCCGCGCGCTGCTGAAGAAGAAATCGGTCGAGATCGTCTGCGCCGGCACCGGGCGCGCGGGGCTCGAACAGCTGCGCGAGCAGGCCTTCGACTGCGTGATCCTCGATTTGACGCTGCCTGACATGTCCGGCTTCGAATGGCTCGAAGCGATCGCCGGGCAAGCCGGCGATACGGGACTGCCGCCGGTGATCGTCTACACCGCGAAGGACCTCACCGAAGAGGAGGACCGCCGGCTCAACCAGCACACCGGCAGCATCGTGATCAAGGGCGCGAGCTCGGCCGAGCGACTGCTCGACGAGGTGACTCTGTTCCTCCACAGCGTCGAGGCCAGCCTGACCAAGGACCAGCAGACGATCATCCGCATGCAGCACGATCCGGACAAAGTGCTGCAGGCGCGCAAGGTGCTGCTGGTCGACGACGACATGCGCAACACGTTCGCGCTCTCGAAGCTGCTCAAGAAGCACGGGATGGACGTGGCGATCGCCGACAACGGCCAGATGGCGCTCGACAAGCTGGCCGAGGAGCCGGGCATCGAGCTGGTGATCATGGACATCATGATGCCGGTGATGGACGGCTACCAGGCGATCCGCGCGATCCGCGAGCGCCGCGACCTCGCTGCGCTGCCGGTGATCGCGCTCACCGCGCGCGCGATGCCCGAGGAGCAGGAGCGCTGCATGGCGGCCGGGGCTAACGACTATCTGGTCAAGCCGGTCGACGTCGAACGCTTGCTGACGCTGCTCAGGGTGTGGCTGTTCCGCCAGGACGAGGCGGCCTGACGCGATGATCGAGGAACGCGACACGATCGAGCTGGCCTTGCTGCTCGACGGGATCAAGCGGCGTTACGGCTACGATTTCAGCCATTATTCGCCGGCTTCGCTCGAGCGCCGGCTGCGGCACGCGATGGGCGAGGAAGGCGTCGGCCGGTTCACCCGCCTGCTCGATCTGCTGTTCCACGACGAAGCGGCGTTCGACCGTTTCCTCAAGCACATGTCGGTGACGGTCACCGAGCTGTTCCGCGATCCCCCGTTCTACCGCGCGTTGCGCGAAAAGGTGATGCCGGCGCTGAAGACCTATCCCTTCGTCAAGCTGTGGCACGCCGGCTGCGCCACCGGGGAGGAAGTCTATTCGACCGCGATCGTGCTGGAGGAGGAAGACTTCCTCGGCCGCGCGCGGATCTATGCGACCGATTTCAACAAGCATTCGCTCGAGGTCGGCAAGCGCGGGGTTTACCCTGGCGCAAAAGCCGAAGCGTACGATGCGAACTACCGCGCGGCGGGCGGGCGCGGGGCGCTGTGCGACCATGTCACCGGCGGCTACGAGCTGATCAAGTTCAAGGATGCGCTGAAGGAACGGATCACCTTCTCCTACCACAACCTCGTCACCGACGGGGTGTTCGGCGAGATGAACCTCGTGTGCTGCCGCAACGTGCTGATCTATTTCGACAAGCACCTGCAGAATCGCGTGCTGCGGCTGTTCGCCGACAGCCTGCGCCACGGCGGGTTCCTGTGCCTTGGCAACAAGGAAACGCTGAACTTCAGCGCGGTCGAGTGCGAGTTCGAGCCGTTCGACAAGAAGCAGCGGATCTACAAGAAGATCGGAGGCGAGCCCCATGTCGCGTGAATTGCCGGTGAGCCGCGAGGGCGCGGCGCCCGTTCCGCTGACCGCGCTCGAGGCGCTGCCGAAAATCCTGATCGTCGACGACCGCAAGGAGAACCTGCTCGCGACCCGCAAGGTGCTGAAGGGGCTCGATGCCGAACTGCTGACCGCGGAATCGGGCAACGAGGCGCTGTCGCTGATGCTGCGGCATCGGTTCGCGGTGGTGCTGCTCGACGTGCAGATGCCCGAGATGGACGGGTTCGAAACCGCGCAATTGATGCAGGAACACGAATCGATGGCGAATACGCCGATCATCTTCGTGACCGCGATCAGCAAGGAGGAGCGCTACGCCTCGCGCGCGGCGGGGATCGGCGCGGTCGACTACATTTTCAAGCCGATCAACCCCGACATCCTGCGCAGCAAGGTGCGCGTCTATCTCGATCTTTACGTCCAGCGCGAGCAGATCCTCCACCTCAACGCGGTGCTCCGGCAATCGAACGAGGAGCTCGAGCGGTTCGCCTACATCTGCTCGCACGACATGCAGGAGCCGGTGCGGATGATGCACGGTTTCGCCGGCATGCTCGCGCGCACCCAGGCCGATGCGCTCGACGAGAACGGCCGGCGCTACCTCAAGTTCATCTCGGACAACGCCACCCAGATGCAGAAGATGATCGGCGACATCCTGACTTTCTCGCGCGTCGGCCGCGAGCCGCCGCAGGTCGAGCCGGTCGATTGCCGGACGATCTGCGAGGAGGCGCTGGCCAAGTTCGCCGACGTGATCGAGGCGAAGCAGGCGAAGGTCGCGATCGGCGCATTGCCCACGTTCGAGACGAGCCCGACGCTGCTGCGGGTTTTGTTCCAGAACCTGATCGGCAACGGCCTCAAGTTCCAGGACGGCTCTCGCACGCCGGAGCTGAAGATCGGTGCCCGGCGTGCCTCGGCCGGGTGGGAATTCTCGATCGCCGACAACGGCATCGGCATCGACCCTGAGTTCCGCGGCAAGATGTTCGCAATCTTCCAGCGCCATCACCGCAAGGACGCTTACCCGGGAACCGGCATCGGGCTTTCGACCTGCAAGAAGTTCCTCGAAATCTACGGCGGGGCGATCCGCTTCGAATCCACCCTCGGCAAGGGAACCACATTTTTCTTCACAATCCCCGAGGGAGCACCCGGAGAAAGGAGCGCGGCATGATCATCCTGCTGGTGGAAGACAACGAGGGCGACATCGCCCTGACCCAGATCGCGTTCGGCGACAGCGGCATCGACGGCGAGCTGGTCGTTGCCCGCGACGGCGCGGAGGCGGTCGACCGGCTCTACGGCCGCGGCGAGTTCGCCGATGCCGAGTTGCCCGACCTGATGCTGGTCGATCTCAACATGCCGCGGATGGACGGCAAGGAACTGCTCGACGTGGTCAAGGGCGACGAGGACCTCAAGACGATCCCGGTGATCATGCTGACGAGCTCGCAGGCGCCGGCCGAAATCCGCGACTGCTATCGCCGCCATGCCAATTCCTATGTGCTGAAGCCGTGGGGCGTCGAAGAATACGCCGACATCCTGCGCCAGCTCGAACGTTATTGGACCGGGATCGTCGTGCTGCCCAAGGACGACGAAGAGCCCGAGCGGTATCGCGCGTAGCCGGCGCGGCGCAAGTCGCACGCGGGGCATTCGCCGCAGCCGTAGCCCCATTCGTGCAGGGCGCCGCGCGAGCCCAGATAGCAGGTGTGGGTTTCGGTACGGATCAGCTCGACCAGCGCGGCTCCACCCAGCTCTTCGGCCAGCCGCCAGGTCTCGCCCTTGTCCAGGCGCATCAGCGGGGTGTCTAGCGCGAAGCGGCCCCCCATGCCAAGGGTGATCGCCTCTTCCAGCGCGCGGAGCGTATCGTCGCGGCAGTCGGGGTAGCCCGAATAGTCGGTCTCGCACATCCCGCCGACGAGGTGCGCCGCGCCGCGACGGGTGGCGAGCGCGGCGGCGAGGACGAAGAACAGCAGGTTGCGCCCCGGGACGAACGTGTTCGGCAATCCGTCCTCGCGCAACGCGATTTCGGCCTCGCGGGTCAGCGCGGTGTCGCTGAGCTCGCCGAGCACCGGGATCGCGAGCATGTGGTCGGGCCCGAGCCGCTCCGCCCACGCCGGATCGAGCGCAGCCATCCGCTCGCGCACCCGCCGGCGGCATTCGAGCTCGACCGAATGGCGCTGGCCGTAGTCGAACCCGACCGTCTCCACGCATGCGAAGCGCGCCAGCGCCCAGGCAAGGCAGGTCGCCGAATCCTGGCCGCCCGAGAACAGCACCAGCGCTTTTTCGTCCGATTCCATGCCCCGCTGCTACCGCCATCGCGCCATTCCCGCCAGCGCCGGTGAAAGCGCTCGACTGTAGCCGCCCATCGGCTATTCCTTGCGCGGGGAGAGGAACGATGGCGCCATTGCAACTCGGAAACATGCGGGTGCACAAAGTCCACGAGATGGACAGCCCGGTGCCGCTGCTCAGCCAGTTGCCCGGCACCACCGCCGACGATCTCGCGCGCTTGCGCGGCTGGTACGACCAGCCCGACGAGATCACCGCCGATCCCGAGACCAGCCTGATGACCTTCTCGGTCCATAGCTGGGTGATCGAGATCGGCCAGCTCACGGTCCTGGTCGACACCTGCTGCGGCAATCACAAGAACCGCCTGCTGCCGGAAGTGAACCAGCTCGACACCCGCTATCTCGACAACTTGCGCGCCGCCGGCTTCGCGCCCGAGAACATCGACCTGGTGATGTGCACCCACCTCCATTTCGATCACGTCGGCTGGAACACCCGGCTCGACAACGGCGCCTGGGTGCCGACTTTCCCCAATGCGCGCTATCTCTTCAGCCGCCGCGACTTCGAGTATTTCAAGGACAATCCGGGAGGCGAGGAACTGCATTACCAGGCATTCCTCGATTCGATCGTGCCGGTGATGGACAAGGGCCAGGGCGAAATCGTCGAGGAGGATTCGCTGGTCTATCGCGAGATCGGCGACGGCGTGTGGCTCGAGCCGGCGTTCGGCCATTCGCCCGGCTGCTGCACGGTCAACGCCCAAGCGGGCGGGGCTCCGGGAATGTTCTGGGGCGACGTGATCCACCATCCGGTGCAGTTGATCCGCCACGACTTGCCGTTCGCGTTCGATGCGGACGGGGCTGCCGCATCGAAGACCCGCAAGGCGACGATGGAGCGGGTCGCGGACAGCGACACGGTGTGCTTTCCGGCACACTTCCGCCGCAGCTCGGCAGGTTATGTGAAGCGCGACGGCGACGCGTTCCGGTACGAGTTCCTGAGCGGCGGAGAGTAACCGCTTCGCGCTTCACCTTCGCGCCCAAGCGTGCAATGGGCAGGCGCTGAAATGGCCCTCCCGGAGGGGCGAGAATGCTGCTCGAAGCCCAAACCAAATTGCCGGCGAAATACGCGCTGGTGCGCACCCGGCGGTGGTTCCGCGCCAGCGAGGCTGCGCATATCCTGCTGGCGGTCGCGGTCGGGCTGGTGGCCGGACTGGCGACGATCGCGATCGAGCTTCTCGCGCACGGCATGCAGCACTTGTTCTACGGCGTCGGGGTCAACCGGCTGAGCGCGCTCGCCTCGATCCGCCATCCGTGGAAGCTCGTGTTCCTGCCGCTCGGCGGGCTGCTGCTGATCGCCGTGAACCGCTTGTCCGCGCAGCGCCACGCGCCGATCGACGTGGTCGAGGCGAACGCGCTGCACGGCGGGCGCATTCCGTTCTTCGATACCTTCCGGGTTTCCTTGCAGACGTTGATCTCGAACGGGTTCGGCGCCTCGGTCGGGCTCGAGGCGGCTTACGCGCAGGCGGGAGGCGGGCTCGCTTCGTTGATCGGCCAATGGTTCCAGTTGCGCCGGCGGGACTTGCGCACCCTTGCCGGCGCGGGTGCCGGGGCGGGGATCGCCGCGGCGTTCGGGGCGCCGCTGACCGGCGCGTTCTACGCCTTCGAGATCATGATCGGCGCGTATGTGCCGGCGGCGATCGCCCCGGTCGCTGCGGCGGCGCTCGCCGGCGCGCTGCTGACCCGCGAGCTGGGCGTCCAGCCGTTCCTGATCGCGGCGACCCAGGGGGAGCCGATCTCCAACCTCGCCTATGTGCTCTATGCCTGCCTTGGCGTGCTGACCGCGCTTGCCGGCATCGCGATCATGCAGCTCGAAACCGGTGCCGAGCGCCTGCTCGCGCGCGTGCCGCTGCCGGCGCAATGGCGCCCGCTGGTGGGCGGTCTGCTGCTGATCCCGATCGTGTGGACCTCCCCCCAGGCGCTGTCGTCCGGTCACGGGGCCTTGCGGCTCGAGCTCGCGCTGCAGCCGGCGATGGCGTTCCTGCTGTTCGTGTTCGCGTTGAAGGTGCTCGCCTCGGTCATTTCGCTGAGCTTCGGCTTTCGCGGCGGGCTGTTCTTTGCCTCGCTGTTTCTCGGCTCGCTGCTCGGCCCGGTGTTCGCCCAGGCGGTGAACCTCGGCGCGGGCGAGGTGCTGCTCGATCCCAACGATGCGGCGCTGGTCGGGATGGCGGCGCTGGCGGTGACGATCGTCGGGGGGCCGATGACCTGCTCGCTGCTGGTGCTGGAGACGACCCACAATTTCTCGCTGACCGGCGCGGTGATCACCGCGACGTTGTGCGCCAGCGCGTTCACCCGCGCACACTTTGGCTATTCGTTCTCGACCTGGCGGCTGCACTTGCGCGGCACCGCGATCCGCAGCGCGCGCGACGTCGGGCGGCTGCGCGCGTTGAACGCCGAGCGCCTGATGCGGCGCGATCCGACGCTGATCGATGCCGGGCTAACCGTCGGACAGTTCCGCCAGCTCGTCTCGCTCGGCGCGACCAGCCGGGTGGTGCTGACCGACGCCGGCACGCTCTATCGCGGAATCGTGCAGACGGCGCAGGCTTATGCGCCGGGGCTCGATCCGGAGGCGCCGATCGCCTCGCTGGCGCAGCTGGTGGAAAATGCCATTCCCGCCGGCACCGGCGTCGAGGCGATCCTCGACCATTTCGAGCAGCACGGGGCGGACGATCTCGCGGTGGTCGACAAGGACGGCCGGGTCATCGGGATCTTGACCGAGAAATACGTGAACCGCCGTTACATCGAGGAAAGCGAGAAGGCGCAGCACGAGCTGTTCGGCGACTAGCTTCGAAACCGATTCGCCCGCTGTCCGTTAAGCAAGGCGGAGGGGGTGGTTGGGGAGCTTCGAATGGCCCGACATTTCCTGCCCACGGTCACACTGTTTCGTGTGCCGGTCCACGCGAAGCTGGTGCCGATCCCGATCGTCTGCTTCATCGGCGCGCTGCTGACCGACATCACTTACGCGAACACCGCGGTGATGCAGTGGGCCAACTTTTCGGCCTGGCTGCTCGCGTTCGGCGAGATCTTCGGCGTGATCGCGGCGATCTTCGGGTTGATCGATTTCCTCAACGCCGGCGCAGCGCGGCCGATGATTGGGTGGATCCACCTGGTCGGCAACGCGATCGTGCTGGTGCTCGAAGGGTTCAACAATTTCGTCCACGCGCGCGACGCCTACACGTCGGTGGTGCCGACCGGCCTCGTGCTGTCGATCATCTCGGTGGCGATCCTCGCGGTCACCGGAATGCTGGGGTGGCGAATGGTCTATGTCCATGTTGCGGGAGACCGGCCATGAACCGCGCCGCCGTGCTTCTCGCCGCCGTCGCGGCGCTCGGACTTGCCGGCTGTTCGAAGGCCGTGCGCGATCCCGCGGCGCAGTATGGCGCGAACCCCGCTTTGCCCGGGCCCAAACAGTTCCTGTTCCCGCCGATGGGCGTCGCCCCGCCGGTCGGGTGGAAGAACGGCGAGATGCCGACCGTGCCCGCCGGGTTCACGATCACGCCGTTCGCCACCGGCCTTCACAGCCCGCGCAACGTGCTCGGCCTGCCCAACGGCGACGTGCTGGTGGTCGAATCCGGCGATCCCGGGCTCGAGCCGGTCAAGCGGCCGAAGGATCTGGTGTTCAAATGGGCCCTTAGCCAGGCGCACGGGCCGACCAAGGCCGGCAACCGGCTGCTGCTGCTGCGCGACACCAACGGCGACGGCCGCGCGGACACGCAGACGGTGCTGATCCCCAAGCTCGATTCGCCGTTCGGGATCGTCGCGCTCGGCGGCTATCTCTACGTCGCCGAGACCGGCGACATCATGCGCTATCCGTTCAAGCCGGGGGACAGCGCGGTCGGGCCGGGCGTGAAGCTGGCCGACCTGCCCAAGGGCACGATCGACCACCATTGGACCAAGAGCCTGACCGCCAGCCCCGACGGCAGCCGGCTCTACGTCGGGGTGGGCTCGGATTCGAACATCACCGAGAACGGGCTCGATGCCGAGGAAGGGCGGGCGGCGATTTACGAAGTCCATCCCGAAGACGGCGCGAAGCGGATCTACGCCTCGGGCTTGCGCAATCCCAACGGGCTCACCTTCAATCCCACCAGCGGCCAGCTCTGGGCGGTGATCAACGAGCGCGACGAGCTCGGCAACGATTTGGTGCCCGACTACCTCACGCACGTGACGCCCGGCGCGTTCTACGGCTGGCCCTACAGCTGGTACGGCCAGCACGTCGATGCCCGGGTCAAGCCGCAGAAGCCGGATCTGGTGAAGAGCGCCATTCCGCCCGACTATTCGCTCAGCTCGCACGTCGCGCCGCTGGGCCTCGCATTCGAGAACGGCACCGCGTTCCCCGCGGCGTACAAAGGCGGCGCGTTCGTCGGCGAGCACGGCAGTTGGGACCGCACGAAGTTCAACGGCTACCAAGTCGCATTCGTGCCGTTCGCCGGCGGGATGCCGAGCGGCAAGGCGCAGACCTTCGTCGGCGGGTTCCTGACCAAGGACGGCAAGCACGCGCACGGCCGCCCGGTCGGCGTCGGGTTCGATTCGACCGGTGCGCTGCTGGTGGCCGACGATCTCGGCAACGCGGTGTGGCGGGTGGCGCCGAGTGGACCGCTCAGCCCGGCGCCTATCGCGAAGCCTCCCTCGCGTTAGCCGTCATTCCGGCGCAAGCCGGGATCGCCGGTCGCATGCTGAACAGGGAGCTTGGCACCAAGGGGCCGGCGGCCCCGGGTCAAGCGCGGGACGACGAGCTGGCTACCAACCCCGCCAGCCGTTCGAGCAGCGGCAGTTGGCTCTCCAACATCACCTCGCGCGCCTCATCGAGCGTCACCCAACGCGCCGCGGAGATTTCGGGAAACCGCTGCCGCTTGCCGCTTTTGGGCGGCCACTCGATCTCGAACTCGTTGCTCGAGATCGCCGCTGGATCGAGGTCATGCTCGGTGGCGAACGCGGTCACCAGCTTGCCGCCCTTCTGGCGGATGTCGCCCAGCGGCCGCAGTTCGCCCGATAAGGTGACGCCCAGCTCCTCCCCCGCCTCGCGGCGGGCCGTGGCTTTCGGGTCTTCACCGGGTTCGATCAGCCCTTTGGGAATCTGCCAGGCGCCTTTGTCCCGGCGGGTCCAGTACGGCCCGCCGGGATGGACCAGCAGCACTTGGAGCGCCGGCACGCGGCGGTAGATCAGCACTCCGGCGCTGTGCAGCATTCGCGGCTCCGAATTACTCCGCGAGGCCCAACAGCACGTCGCGCACTTCGTCGGGCGCTTCCTCCATCGCGAAGTGGCTGGTGGCGACTTCGTGATAGCCCCATCCCTGGCCTTTCGCGTGCTCGGCGAAGCGCGGGAACGGCGTCGGTTGCCAGGCGGTCGCGAAGATGTAGCTCTTGCGCGGGATCGCCTGCTCGTCGCCCGACAGGCGCACCGCCTCGACCAGGGTCAGCAGCGGATGGTAGCCGACCAGCCCGGGCACCACCTTGAAATCGAGCCCGCCGATCGGATCGACGTAGCCTGGCTTGAACTTTTGGCTGTCGATGTACCACTTGTGCTCGAACTCGCCGGTGATGTCCCACAGCGACTGGCCGTCGGCGGGCACGAACGCGTCGATGTAACACAGCGCGTCGATCCGCTTGCCGAGCCGCCCGGCGACGCCGGTCACCACCATCCCGCCGTAGGAGTGCCCGACCAGGATGAACCGGTCGATCCCGGCGTCTTCGATCTGGCTGCACACGTCGTCGATATGGTCGGTGAGGGTGATCCCCGGGTGCAGTTCCGCCTGCCGCGCGCCGAGCCCGCGCAAGGTCGCCCGCAGCACCCGGTGCCCGGCTGCCTCGAGCGCCGGAACCGTCTTGTCGTAAGTCTGCCCGCCGCCCCAGGCGCCGTGGACCAGCACATAATCAGCCATCGTTTTCTCCCATTCCTTCAGGTCCTCCCCCACCGGGGGAGGGGAACCATCCGCAGGATGGTGGAGGAGGCCTGGCCGCGGCGCAAGCCCCCCTCCGTCAGGCGCTAGCGCGCCTGCCACCTCCCCCGGAGGGGGAGGATTGGAAGCGGCAAAAGAAATGGCCCATGGACCGGGGGAGGTCCATGGGCCACGTGCGATCCCAGGCTGCGGCCGGAAGGGGAAGGGGGGAGTTTCCCGGCCGCGCCTTGCGATCAAGCGGTTACGCGTTCTCGAGCTTGCGTGAGGTGCGCCAGCCCTGCGCGTAAGTCTCGCGCGACATCTGGCTGTACGGCACCGGCGAGACGATAACGCGGGCCTTGAACTGCTGATGCGGTTCGACCGTCGTCTTCTTGGTGTTCGGCTCTTCGCCCCACAGGACGTGAAGCTCGGTGCCCAGCGGAACCTCGTGATCGATCGTCGCGAGGCTGAGGCCCTTCTTCTCGTTGTAGGAATAGCCGGTGAACATCGACAGACCGATGGTGTTGCCGTCGGCATCGACCACCGAGTCGTAGTTCGAGTTGGCATAGTTTGCCAGCGGCAGGTCGAAGAACTTGTAGTTCGGGCCTTCCGGGTTGAACAGCGAGCCCATGATTTCCTTCATGTCGTCCGCGTTCCACTCGAGGGTGACCTTCTTGCGCTGCTGCGCCGGGTCGACGTTCTTCAGCGCATCGGCGCCGATGAAGTCGTGGTCGAACTTCACGAACGGACCATAGCCCAGCTCCCACGGGTTGAGGTAGTAATCCTCGATCTTCTGGCCGACGAACGAACCGCCGATCGCGCCGGTGGCTTCGTACGAATCGGCCGGCAGCCACTCGCGGTAGTCCTTGAGCTCGTCACCGGTGTAGATCGGGGGCAGCGGGCTCGGGATCCAGCCCGATTCCAGCGTGTTCGACGGATAAGCGCGCGAACCGACCGCAATAAGGCCGAATTCTTCGCCCGCCTTGAGGATCTCGTCGCGGATGTAGTCCTGCTCTTCATAGGGACCCCAGATCTCGAGGCCCGGCGAGCCGGCCATGCCGTGGCGCAGGGTGCGCACGGTCTTGTTGCCGATCTTCATCTCGCTCATGTTGAAGAACTTGAGCTTCTCGAGGCTGCCGCCGTTGAGCTTCTCGATCACGTTCCAGGCCTGCGGGCCCTGGATCTGGAAGCGCCACGAAATGCGGTTGACCGGCTTGCCCATCGGGCGGCTGGGCGAACGCGGATCGTTGATGATCTCGACGTCGTACTTGCCCTTCTCGGCCTGGAACCGCAGCCAGTTGGCAGCCGGCGCGCGGCCGACGTAGACGAACTCGTTCTCGGCCAGGTAGAAGATGATGCCGTCGCCGATCACGTGGCCGTACGGCGTCGTCGGCACGTACTGCTTGGCCTTGTTGACTTCCCAGCCCTTGGGCGAGTTGACCATCGTGTCCGAGAGCAGCTTCAGCGCGTCCGGGCCCTTGATGTAGAGATCGAACATGTGGTGCGACTGGTCGAACAGCACCGCGCTGTGCTGCCAGGCCCACTGCTCCGAACGCCAGTTGGAGAATTCGGGGGCGACGACCGGGTACACATAGGCGCCGATCTGCGAATTGCGCAGCTTGCCGACGATGTCGTCGGTGCCCTGCAGGATTTGCTCGAGGTTGGTGGCCATTTCGGAATTTCCTCTCACTCGTGAAAGAATCATATATGCGAAATTAGTATGCAGCACATACAATACCGGGCTAAGGGTTCAAGCGAAAAGACGCCGGCCAGAGAGGGAACGTTTACCGTGAACGTCGAAGCGCTCGATCATGTGAACATCATCACCGACAAGCTGGACGAGACCGCCGAGTTCTACGGCAAATTGCTCGGCCTGGTCCGCAAGGACGCGCCCCCGCCGCTGACGCCTGAGACCGCCACCTGGATGTTCGATGCCGAGAACCGGGCGATCATCCACATCAACTCGCTGGACTGCTATCGCACCTACGACCGCGAGGTTCAGCCCGGCTCTCTGACCGGCGCGCTGCATCACGTGGCGTTGAAATGCGTCGGCTACGACGAGGTGAAAGGCCGCCTCGACGCGATGTGCGCGGAGTACCAGGAGAACCTGGTCAGCGCGATCAACCTGCGGCAGATCTTCACGCCCGACCCGAACAACGTGCTGCTGGAGCTCAATTTCTTCGCGGACTAAACCTTCTCCCGTTGACGGGAGAAGGTGGGAGCGCCTACCGCTCCAGCGCGCCTTTGCCCGCCAAAATCCTGTCACGAGACTTCGCGATCCGCGCGACGCGCGTCGCGGACTGCTTTGCGCCGTTGAGGGCGAACACATAACTTCGCTGTCGTCCCGGCGTGAGCGCGTGGAACGCCTCGGCAAGCTCGGGATCGCTATCGAGCGCTTCGACCAGTTCATCGGGCAGTTCGATTTCGACCGCTTCCTTCGCCGGCAAAGTGCCCGCTTCGGCATACCCCATCGCTTCTTTCAGATAGGCGCGGATCACCGGCTCCAGCGCGCGCACCTGCGCGTTGTCGGTGAAGCGTAGCATGCTCGGGCGGGCAGAGTTCGGGCCTTGCGGCACGAGCACACCCTCGGGGTCCTGCAGCAGCGCCGCGTGGACGAAGTTCAGGCGGAAGTCGCCGCGAAAGGCGCCGATCACCGCGATGTTGCGGCCGGCATGCATGTAGCAGGGGTGACCCCACTTCGCGCTCTCCGTGAGGCCCATGTCGAGGCAAATCCGCCGCAGATCTTCGAGCCCCGATAGCCATTCCCGCGTCGAGCAGTCGGGCGTCGCGAAGCGGTCGCAGCGTCCGCAGCCCCGGGCGAAGAACTCGGCCGGGTCGGTGATCATCGCGCATTCGGTCATTGCCTAGGCTCGTTCTCTAATTGCGCAGCGCGTGATCCATTCCCGGGGGAGGACGTTGATCGCTGCGCTTGGCGGGATACGGTACAAGTTCATTTCCCGGTAGCTCCAGCCGTAGGGAACGCAGTTCTTGAGCGCGCCCGCGTGGAGGTAGAATTGGAACTCGCGCGGGGCTTCGCGGAGCGATCTCAGAAACGAGTGTTGAAACAAGGCGTCCGGATGAAAGGCTGAAAGCTTACTGCGGCGCACGTGGTCGGCATAAAGGGCGGTTATGGCGATCGAGAGAGTTATCCAGGCCGTGAAAAAGAGCGCCGGTTTTACGCTTGCGAGCCATGTCAGGCGGCGGGGTACCAGAAAGGCCAGCGCGGCGACCCCACCGCTGCCGATCACGAACAACCACAGCATGGGTAACCGATCGGACCGGAGCACCAAATCGAAGACCGGTTGGATCAGGCTGCCGAAGAAAGCGAGCGCGACCACGCAATAGGCCAGTGCCGAGAGCCCGAGGTTTTTCAAATCGGCGCGTCGCCCGCGGTCGTCGTGCGATACATCTCGCGCCGGTAGCCGTCGTAGTCGTTGGGCCCGAGGTGCATCGTCAGGCGGTTGTCCCACATCGCGATCATCCCCGGCTCCCACCGCAGGCGGCAGGTGAACGCCATCTGGGTGGTGTGCTGGACCAGGAAATCGATGATCGGCTTGGCCTCGAACGTGGTCATGCCCTCGATCCCGATCGCGTAAGTGTCGCAGATGTAGAGCCCTTCCTCGCCGGTCTTCGGGTGGGTGCGCACCAGCGGGTGGTAGCGGCCTTCGATCCCCTCGCGCTGGGTGTCTGCGCTCGAGAACTGGATCGCCTTGCCCAGCAGCATCTCCTGCGTGAGGAAGTTGTTGCGCGCGCTCATGTGCACGCGCAGCGGGCGCAGCATGTCCTGGTAGGTCTTGCTGAGATGCCGGAACGCGAGCGCGCAATTCGCCCAGCTGGTGTCGCCGCCGAACGGGGGCACTTCGACCGCGCGCAAAGTCGTGATCGCGGGCGGCTCGGCCAGGAACGGGCTGTCGGTGTGCCAGCCGCCGCCGAACAGCGACGGGGTCCTGGTCTCGGCTTCCTTGATGATCGGATGGACCTCGCGGTGGCCCGGCACCCCTTGGGTGTAGGCGTCGACCGCGAACGGGCCCAGGCGCGCGGCGAATTCCTCGTGCTCGGCGTGGCTCAGGTGCTGATCGCGCAAGTAGATCATCTTGTGGCGATAGAGCGCTTGCTTGAGCGCCTCGATGCCTTCGTCGGAAAGCTCGGGCAGGCGCACGCCGACCACTTCGGCGCCCATTGCTGCAGCGAGCGGCTCGACCGTGAAATGGTTGGACTTGAACGCGTGATTGTCGAAATCGCCGCTCGGCGTGACGCGGACTTCCCACATCGGCTCAGCTCTCCTGTAGCGCGAACTTGCGCGGTGCGGTCTCGGTCAGGAACGAGGCCGCCAATGCCGAGACCAGCGCGAGACCGATGCAGATATAGAACACCGAACTCAAGCCGAAGCTGTCGGCCACGCTGCCGGCGATCGGAGGCAATACCACGCCGCCGAACAGCTCGGCAAAGCCCATCGACAGACCGACCGCGGTAACCGCCAGGGCGGGGCTGACGCTCTCGGTCGGCACCGTCGCGCAATAGAGCGGGGCGATCCCCAGGGGCAGCCAGCCGAGCAGCATCGCGATCGACAGCGGCAGCGGGTCGCTCGGCAGCAGCAGCAGCGCCAGCGGGCCGGCGACGCCCAGCAGCGAGCCGAACAGCAGCACCGGCTTGCGCCCGACCCAGTCGGACAGCGTGGGAAACGCGATCCCCCCAACGAACGCGGCGATGCCGCCCCAGCTGATCACGCTGCCGGCGGTGACCGGATCGAGGTGCTTCACTTCGGTGAGGAACAAGGTGAGGAACGTGCTCTGCAATACCAGCCAGGCGGTGATCAGCCCGGCGATCGCGAGCGAGGCCTGCATGTTGCGGATCGCCAGCAGGTGCGCGAACGCCGCGAGTGGCGAGCCTTGGTGCTCGACCGGCCGTTCGGCGGCTTTTGCGTCGGGTTTCACCACCAGGAACATCAGCGCGGCTACCACCAGGCCGGGAATGATCGACAGGAACATCGCGGTGCGCCAGCCGTGCGCCGCGCCGAGCTGCGTCGCGACCCGCGGCCCGACGAACCCGGCAATGCCGAACGCGCCGACCATCTGCATGAAGCCCATGTTGAACCCGCGCCACTTGGGGCTGCTGTTCCGGAGGATCAGCGTCTGGCTGATCGGGATCATCGGCCCTTCGGCGAGGCCCAGGGTGAAGCGGGTGAGCAGCAGCACCGCGAACGTCATCGCAAGGCCGCTCGCGCCCGAGAGCAGCGAGAACAGCAGCGTCGCGGTGACGAGGAACGCCTTCAGCTTGCCCGAGCGATCGGCAAGCTGGCTGCCGAAGAAGCTGGAGAGCGCGATCGCCAGCGACAGCCCGGCGGCGAGCCAGCCGACCTGCGCGTTGTTGAGCCCCATGTCCTTGACGATGAACGGCGCGAGGAACGCCACCGTCTGCCGATCGAACCCGATGATCCCGTTGCCGAGCGTCAGCACGAAGATCAGCCCGAGCATGTAGCTCATCGAGCGCGGCGGCGCGGCGGAGGTGACGGTGGCCATTCTCGGCGCTTTCTCCCATTGCGCAGAAGGGAGGCAACCCTCATCCAACTGCGACTAACTCGCTGACGCGAGTAAGTCTTCGTATCCTTCTCCCGTCAACGGGAGAAGGGTTTTCGCCGCGGTCCTGAACCTTCTCCCATTGATGGGAGAAGGATACGCAGGCTTGGGGGCTTGCCGCCTAGCCGGAGTTGGATGAGGGTTGCCTGCTTCTCTAAAGCTCGATCACCGTCTTGGCGAAGCTCTCCGGCCCCCAGGCGTGGGCATAAGCCTCTTTCGCCTGGTCGAACTTGAACCGCGCGCCGATCAGCGGCTGGATGCCGTTCACGTCGATCGCCGCGTTGAGCGCCTTGGCCATCGCGGCCGAGCCGACGAAGATCCCGCGCATCGTGCCCGCGGTCATCATCAGCCCGCGCGGGTTGGGCACGCCTTCGGGCTGGAGCACGCCGATCAATGCGACTTCGCCCTGGGTGCGCAATGCCATCATCGATTGCTCGGCGGTGCCGGCGCCGCCGACTTCGACCACTTTGTCCACCCCGCCGAGGTTCTGCGCGATCCACGGACCCCATTCGGGCGTGGTCTTGTAGTTCACCGTGTGCGCCGCGCCGAGCTCGCGGATGCGGGCGAGCTTCTCGTCCGACGAGGACGTGGCGATCACCTCGCAGCCGGTCGCGCGGGCGATCTGCAGCGCGAGCATCGAGACGCCGCCGCTGCCGAGCACCAGCACTTTGTCGCCCGGGCGCAGCGGGCGTGGGCCTTCATGGAGCGCGTTCCACGCGGTGACGCCGGCGCACGGCAGGCACGCGGCTTGCGCGTGGTCGAGCGTCTCGGCCATCGGCACCACGCCGCTCTCGGGCAATACCACCAGCTCCGCGAGCGTGCCGGGGCCCATCCCATCGCCCAACGCCATGCTGCGGCGCGGCGCGCCTTCTTCCCAATGGGTGAAGAACGCGCTCTGGACGCGGTCGCCTTCCTTGAACCGGGTCACGCCCGGCCCGACCGCGGCGACCACGCCGGCGGCGTCGCTCAGCGGGATCGCCGGCGCTTTCAGCACTCCCCCGAAATAGTGCCCGCTGGCCACTGCGAAATCGCGGTAGTTGATCGACCACGCGAGCATCTGGATCAGCACCTCGCCCGGCCCCGGTGTCGGGTCGGGCAGGGTTTCCAGATAAAGCTTGTCGAAGCCGTCGGACCCGGCGGGCAGCATCCATGCACGCATTGTCGTTCTCCTATGCTCTCGCCCCTTCAGGGGCGAGATACGAAGGCTTGGTCGCGGAGCGGCCTAGCCGTAGTTGAGAGGGGCCTTCAACGTCGTCCCCCTCTCCCAACCCTCTCCCCTCAAGAGGAGAGGGCTTAGATCATCGATCGCCGCTCCAGGTGCGCAGTCCCGGCTGGGTGCGGTCCTCGCTGGCGAGCGCGGCCTTCACTGCCGGGCGCGCCGAGATCGTCTCGCGCCATTCGACCAGCCGCGGATACGTCTCGTCGACGTTCAGCTCGGGGAACATGCGGTGCACCATCAGCCCGCAGTGGGCCAGGAAGTTGATGTCGGCGAGGGTGTAGGTGTCGCCGGCCAGATACTTCGTCTGCCCCAGCTGCTTCTCGACCTTGTCGAGCGCGTAGACAATCTTGTCGGTCGCGTTGGCGAGGTCGGCTTCGGAAAAGCCCGAGCGCGCGGTCGCCCACTTCTTGCGCTGGTCGGGCAGCGGGATGTGGCTTAGCAGCTCCTCGAACGTGCCCGCATCGATGTTGCGCGCGATCACGCCCACCATCCGGTGCCAGCCGTGCATCGAGACGTAGTTCATCACGTGCTCGTCGACGAACTTGTTCCAGTACCGCATCCGCGCCGCGCCGACGGGATCTTTCGGCCGCAATGGGCCTGAATCCGGCTGGGCATCCGGGAAGACGTCTTCGAGGTATTCGTTGATGACGGTGGTATGGGTGACGATCGTCCCGTCGTGGTCGAGCACCGGCACCTGCCCTTCGGGATTGATCGCGACGAACCAGTCCGAATGCTGATCGAACTTGTGCAGGTCGACATAGACGGACTCGTATGCGAGGCCCTTCTCCTTCAGCGGCAACATCGACTTCAATGAGTTCGCCAGCGGCTCGGCGTGGTAGTATTTGAGGATCATTCCTGTCTCACTTCCTGCACCCCCACGCAGGCGGGGGCCTTTGTCAATTTGGCGTTCCACCGGCCGCACGAGGTCCCCGCCTGCGCGGGGGACTCACGCTAGACCTCGATGCTTTCCAGAACGCCCCCGTCGACCGCCCAGTCCTGCCCGGTGACGTGGCTTGCCGCGTCGCTCAGCAGGAACGCGGCGACTTCGGCCAGTTCTTCGCTCGTGCCCATGCGGCGCATCGGGATGCGCTGCTCGATCTTGCCCTTCTGGTGCTCGGGGATGCGGTCGAGCGCCTCGGTGCGGATGAAGCCGGGGATGATGCAGTTCGCGCGCACCCCGTGCGGCGCCATCTCGACCGCGATCGCGCGAGTCAGGCCGAGCACGCCGTGCTTGCTCGACACATAAGCCGGGTTCATCGCCATGCCGCGCTTCGAGCCCATGCTGCCGGTGACCAGGATCGCGCCCTTCTTCGCCTCGATCATCGGCGGCAGCACTTTCTGGATCGCCCAGAAGACCGAGATGAGGTTCACCCGGATGGTCTCCTCGAACACCGCCGGGTCGAACGCGACCGCCGGGGTGAACCCGCCGGTCAAGCCGGCGTTGGCAAACAGACCGGTGATCGGGCCGAAATAGCCCGCTGCCGCTTCGAGCGCCGTGTCGAGCTGGTCCTTTTGCCCCACGTCGGCGGCAAAGCCCGCGGCGTTCTCGCCGATCCGGCCGACGGCTTCGTCAAGCAGTTCCTGCCGCCGCGCGATCAGCGATACGTTCGCCCCGCGCCCGGCGAGGAGCTGCGCGGTCACGAGCCCGATCCCGCTCGACGCGCCGGTGACGACAATGTGCTGGCCGGTGAAATCCATTCGCGCTCCTTTCCCCTATTTCGTCATCCCGGACTCGATCCGGGGTCCCGCTGTCTTTTTGGCGCGGTCCAGAAAGCGGGATCCCGGGTCAAGCCCGGGATGACGGTTCGGAGAGGCGGTATTCTCGCCCGATATGAATGCCGCCCAGGCCGGTCCGGCCGGGTGCGTGCTGGTTTCGGGCGACCATTGCCGCTCCATCAGCGCGCGGGCCTCGGCTTCGACCATGCCACGCTCGCGGTGATAGCGGTAGAAGAATGCCGACACGCGCCAGTTGGCAATGCAGTGGACGTGAACCGGCGTCTCGCCCGCTTCGAGTGCGCCGACGAAGGCCTGATAGTGCGCTTCCTGCGGCGCGTCGAACGGCACGGGAATGTGGGTATACGCCACGCCTTGCGCTGTCAGCTTGTCGCCTTCGCCGGCCAGCGCGTCGGGATGATCGTCCAGCGCGAGGTTGATCACATGCCGCGTGCCGATCTGCGCCAGCCGCGCGACATCCTTGTCCTCAACCCGGCCCGAAGTGGTGACCTCGGGCGAAAGGCGCTGCCAGGCGCGGATGTCCTGAGGATCGTTTGCCACTCGCCGCTACCTACTTCGTCACCCCGGACCTGATCCGGGGTCCCGCTGCCACCGCGGCGCCGGAAGAAAAAGCGGGATCCCGGATCAAGTCCGGGATGACGGTCGGGGAATTGGCATGCCTGTAATTCACGCCAGCCCCAGCACCTTCGCCGCGTTGTCCTTCATGATCCCGGGCATCACCTCGTCGCGGAAGCCCACTTCGCTCGCCGCGGCCATCCACTTGTCGGGGTGGATCAGCGGGAAATCGGTGCCGAACAGCATCTTATGCTTGAGTTGGGTGTTCGCGTACTGGATCACCTGCTTGGGGAAGTACTTCGGGCTCCAGCCGGAAAGGTCGATGTAGACGTTGGTCTTGTGCAGCGCCATGCTGAGGCTCTGATCGACCCACGGCCAGCTCGGATGCGCGAGGATGATCTTCATGTCGGGGAAATCGACCGCGACGTCGTCGATCAGCATCGGCTCGCCGTACTTGAGGCGCATGCCCCCGCCGCCGCGCATGCCGGTGCCCATGCCCGAATGCCCGGTGTGGAAGATCACCGGCAGGCGGTATTCGTTGATCACCTCGTAGATCGGCCAGGCCATGCGGTCGGCCGGGTGGGCGTTCTGCGCGATACCGTGGAACTTGAAGCCCTTGACCCCGTGGTTCTCCACCAGGTCGCGCGCCTCGCGCGCGCCGTACTTGCCCTTGTGCGGGTCGATGCTGGCAAACGCGATGCAGATGTCGTCGTTCTTCTGCGCGAGCTCGGCGACTTCGTAGTTGCTGACCCGCTTGGCGCCCATGCCGCTCTCGCAATCGACGGTGAACAGGCAGAACGCGATCTGGCTCTCGCGGTAGAGCTCGACGATCTCGGGCATCTTCGGGCGCTCGCGCGGCGCCTTGAAATAGGCGCTCGCTGCGTCGAAGAACTGGGCCATCACCGGGTCTTCGGGATCGTGGCAGCTGACTTCTGCGTGGACATGTACGTCGATCGCGCGGATTTTGGCGAGGTCTATCGGCAAGCGGCTTTCTCCAATGGCGCCGGTGCGGCGTCCTCTTTCGCCAAGCGCTCTACGAGCCGATTGAACAATGTCACGCCCTTATCGTGCGCGGTCGGCATGATCCGCGGATCGGGCGTGCGGTCGATGACCTTCTGCTGCGCCTCGATCATCGTTTTGTCTTCGCCGAACGCCACGCCGGCGAGCGCCATCAGCGAATCGCGCAGAGCCTCGTCGCCATGGCCGCGCCGCGGGCCCCAACTGAAGAAATAGCGCGATGTCTTCGCGCCCGTCGGGGTGACCGCCTGGCTGGTGAAGGTCACCCCGGCCTGCGCGTCTTCAATGGCGGGCTGCCCGAAGTCGAGCTTGCGGGCGGTCCCTTGCGGATAGTTTCCGCTCCACATCAGGAGCACGCCCGGGATCAGGAAATCGTAGGTCATATAGCTGTCGATCGGCACCGGCGACTTGCGCGACGACTGGCCGAACGTGTCGACCATCCAGCGCGAATAGCGCACCCCGCGCGCGAGCGGCTCGATCTTTGGCGGGCTCTGCGCGAATTCCGGCCCCGCGCCGAAGCTGTTGGCGTGGACGTAGGATAAGTGACTGAAATCGAGCAGGTTGTCGTTGATCAGCCGCGCCTCGGCTTCGTAGTCGAGCTGGCCGTGGCCGAGGATGTAATCCGGATCGCTGAGACCCACGGCTGGCGGAATCAACGCCTCGTCGGCCAGCGCCGGATCGCCCATCCACACCCACAGCCAGTCGTGCCGGTCCGCGACGGGATAGCTCTTCACCCGGGCGTTCTTGGGCACCAGATCCTGCCCGGGAATTTCGGCTACGTAGCCGTCGGGATCGTACAGCAGCCCATGGTACATGCACCGCAGCCGGTCGCCCTCGCAGCGGCCGAGCGACAGCGCCGCCAGGCGGTGCACGCAGCGGTCTTCGAGCGCGACCAGCCGGCCGCTATCGGCGCGGTAGATGACGATCGGCTCGTCGAGGATGGAGGCGGGGAATGGCTTCCCCGCCTCCAGCTCATCGCTCCAGCCCGCGACGTACCACGCATTGCGAACGTAAGGGCTCAGCATTTCCGCCTCGTCACATCTGGATGATGACGGTCTTGGTCTCTTGATAGACCTCGAGGCCCTGCTGGCCCTGCTCGCGGCCGAGGCCCGACTCCTTGTAGCCGCCGAACGGCAGCGCGGTGTCGATCACGCCGTGGCAGTTGCCCCACACGGTGCCTGATTTGATCTTCCCGGCGAGCTTGTGCATCGCCGACACGTCGCGGGTCCATACCCCGGCGCCGAGGCCGTAGCAGGTGTCGTTGGCCATCTTGGCGACTTCGTCCAAGTCCTCGAAGCGCTGCGCGACCACCACGGGGCCGAAGATCTCCTCGCGCACCACGCTCATCTGCGGGTTCACGTCGGCGAGGATCGTCGGGTTCACGTAGTAGCCGCCCGGCGCGTCCGGCGCGTCTCCGCCCATCACCACCGAGGCGCCGTCGCGCTTGCCGGCCTCGATGTAGCCCATGACCTTGTCGTGCTGTTCCTTGCTGACCAGCGGGCCCATGTGGCCTTCGGGATCGAGGCTGGCGCGCGGGGCCCAGAAGCCCGCGGTCTGGCTCATCCCTTCGAGCACGTCGTCGAAGATCGACTTGTGCGCGAACAGGCGCGAACCGGCGACGCAGACTTGCCCGGCGTTGAAGAAGATGCCGCCGGCAACGCCCGGGGCCGTAGTGGCCACGTCGACGTCGGGCATCACTACCACCGGGCTCTTGCCGCCCAGCTCCAGCGTCACGCGCTTGAGGCTTTCGGTCGCGTTGCGGTTGATCACCTTGCCGATCTCGGTCGAGCCGGTGAACGCGATCTTGTTCACGTCGGGGTGCTTGACCATCCGGTCACCCGCCGTGTGGCCGTTGCCGGTGATGATGTTGATCACGCCGTCGGGGAACCCGGCCTTCTGGACAAGGTCGGCCAGGCGCAGCGCGGTCAGGCTGGTCTGCTCGGCGGGCTTGAGCACGGTGCAGCAACCGGCCGCGATCGCCGGGGCGATCTTGAGGCAGGCCATCAGCAGCGGGAAGTTCCACGGCACGATCTGCGCGCACACGCCCACTGGTTCCTTCACGGTGTAGCTGAACACGGTGCCGGTCGGCATCGTGTAGGGCTGGATCACCTGGCCGCCGGTCTTGCTGGCCCAGCCGGCCATGAAGCGGATCTGGCTGATCGCGCCGGGGATGTCGACCGCGCCGGCCATGCCCTTGGGCTTGCCGTTGTCGATCGCTTCGAGCTCGGCGAGGAAATCGGCGTCCTCCTCGAGCAGGTCGGCGAGGCGGTGCATGGTCTTCTCGCGGACCATCGGCGGGAGGCCGTACCAGCGGTTGTCGTCCACCGCGGCGCGCGCGGCGGCGACCGCCCGGTCGACGTCCTTGTCCGAGGCATCGACGACCTGGCCGACGATCTTGCCCGAGGACGGGTCCTCGACGTCGATCACTTTGTCGTGGCTGGAATCCACCCATTCGTTGTTGATGAACAGCTGCGGCTTGCGGGCGAGGAAATCCTTCGCCTTCTGCGAATACTCGCGCTGCGTGCGGTCGATGGTGGTCATTTCGTTCATGCGGACATCCTTTCCCGAATGCGAATCCCTGTGTGCGATGAGCTTAGCAGATCGCGCCGCGCGGAGCATCGCCCTCGCGGCTTAACCTAACGAGCGTTACAATCGTTCGGTCGCGAAGTCGAATCTTCATGCGCCGCCCTTCCGCTCGAGCGCCTTGTCTTCGTTGGCGCGCTTGATCACATAGAGGCGCACCGCTTCGGCGTCCTCGGGGCTGAGCGCCGCCTTCCACGAGACCATCCCGCCTTCATGCAAGGCGCCGCCGATCACGATCGCCTGGAACGCGTCGCGATCCTCGATCGCGCCCGAGCGCCTGAGATCCGGATTGAGCGCGCCCGCGATCGCCGCGTCGCCATGGCAGACCGAGCAATAGCGGCCATAGACGTCGGCGCCGTGGGCGATCTGCTCGGGCGTGCCGCTCACCGCGGGCGGGTCGAGCACCAGCTTGTTGAGCGGCGGCGCGGGCGGCAGCTTGGCGGTGCCGCCGAGCTTGAACACCAGCAGCCGGCTGATGTTGCGCGGGAAGCCGGACTTCGAAGAGAGGATGCCGGGCGCGATGTCCCACACGCCGCCCCAGCCCGCGAGCACGGCGACGTACTGCTCGCCGTCGATCGCATAAGTCATCGGCGCCGCGATCACCCCGCTCTGTGTCGGGAACGACCACAGCTTCTTTCCGGTATCGGCGGTGTAAGCGGCGAACTGCTCGGTCGCGGTGCCCTGGAACACCAGGTTGCCGGCGGTCGCCAGGGTGCCGCCGTTCCACGGGCCTTTGTAGGAAACGCGCCAGGCCTCCTTCTTCTTGACCGGATCCCACGCGACCAGCGCGCCGGTGGTCGCGGCAAGGGTCTGCTGGCGCACCGCCTCGATCGCGGGCAACGCGACCGCGGCCGAATCCTGCGCGGTCTGGAACCCGATCGGAGATTCCTTCCAATTCTTCTTGGCCATGTACGGGAACCCGGCGATGTTCGCCGGCAGATACATCAGCCCGGTGGTGGGCGAGAATGCCGCCGGATGCCACGAATGCGCGCCGCCCGCGCCGGGCAGGGAAACCCACAGCTTGCCGGTCTGTTCGTAGCGCGCCTGAGGATTGATCGTCGGTCGGCCGGTTTGCGGGTCCATCGCGGTCGACCAGGTGATCTGGGTCCACGGCGTCGCCGACATGAACTTGCCGGTCTTCGCGTCGAGGATGTAGAAATAGCCGTTCTTCGGCGCATGCAGCACCACGTGGCGCTGCTGGCCGTCGATCGCGAGGTCGGCGAGGGTGATCTGCGCATCGCTGTCGTAGTCCCAGCGGTCCTCCGGGGTTTCCTGGAAATGCCACGCGTACTCACCGGTGTCGGCGTTCACCGCGACGATCGAGCTCGTATAGAGATTGTCGCCGGCCGTGGCGTTCACGTTGAGCCGGCCGTTCGCGCCCGGGTTCCACGGCTCGGCGTTGCCGGTGCCGAAGATCACCAGGTTGTCGGCCGCGTCGTAAGTGATCGCATCCCACACGGTGCCGCCGCCGCCCAGCTTCCACCATTCGCCGCCCCAGGTCTTGGCAGCGGCGTCCATCGCCTTGTTCTCGAAGCCCTTGGACGGATCTCCGGGAACGGTGTGGAAGCGCCAGAGCTGCTTGCCGCTCGCCCAATCGTAGGCGGCGATGAACCCGCGCGCGCGGTATTCCGAGCCGCCCGAGCCGATGAACACTTTGCCGTGCGCCACCCGCGGCGCGCCGGTGATCGTGTAGTTTGCGTGGTCCGGAACCACCTCGCTGCGCCACGCGACCGAGCCGTCGTTCTGGTTCAGCGCGACGAGATAGCCGTCGAGCGTCGCGACGTAGACTTTGTCGCCGTAGAGCGCGACGCCGCGGTTGACCGCATCGCAGCACGCGACCGGCAGGGTCTCGCGCGGAACCTTGGGATCGTAAGCCCACTTCAGCGCGCCGGTCTTCGCATCGTAGGCCTTGACCATGCTCCATGCGGTCGAGACGTAGAGCGTGCCGTCGTGCATCAGCGGGGTCGCTTCCTGCCCGCGCGCGGTATCGAGGTCGGCCGACCATGCGAGGCCGAGCTGGGAAACGTTCTTGTCGCTGATCGCGGCCAGCGGGCTGAAGCGCTGCTCGGCCTGGTCGCGGCCGTATGTCAGCCACTCGTTCGGGTTGGCCGCGGCGAGCATCGCATCGGTGACTCCCGTCGTCGGGACCGCGGAAAAGGCCGCGGGGGTGGTGGTGTCGCCGCTGCCGACTTTGCTGCATCCGGCAAGCGCCAGCGCGGCGCACAGGCCCGCGATCCATTTCGAACCGATCATGTCCCCTCCCAAGGATCGCCCGGGCGTCAGCCCCAGCGGTTGATTTCCGGGCCCGGCGCGAACGCGCGGCGCGGGTCGTTGCTGTCAGCGCGGGCCAGCGCGCGCTTGACGCTGGGGCGGTTCGCCACCCGCTCCATCCATGCCGCGAGCCTGGGCTTGCCCTCGAAGGCGCCGGGACGCAGCGCGGCGGCGCTCGCCATCCAGCCGTAAGTCTCGAGATCGGCGATCGAGAACGGGCCCATCAGCCACTCGCGCCCGTCCGCAAGCTGCTTTTCCGCACGCTCGGCGAACTGGTCGATCTTGGCTTCGCTGTCGGCGGCCTTGCCCGGATCGGGGGCACCGTCGTGCAATTCCTGCCAGCGTTCGCGCAAGTCCTCGCTCGCGATCGACGCGAGCAGCTTTGCGAACGCGTCCGCGCCCATGCCCGCGAGGCGCGAGCGTGCATTCGCGAAGTTGCCGAGATAGGCGACCGCGGGCGACAACCGCTCGGTGGTCTGGCGGCACCACATCATCATCTGCCAGTGGGCGTACGGATCGCTCGGCTGGAGACCCGCGCCGCCGGCTTGTTCGTCGAAGAACTGGGCGAGGAACACCGCCTCGCTCATCGCTTCGCCGTCGATCAACAGCACCGGCCCTTCGCCTTCGACCGCGAAATCGCGCGCGACCGGCTCGGTCACGTCGGGGACCGTGTGCCGTTCGCCGGCGAGCAGGTCGATCGGGCGGCATTCGATGTCGAGCCCGCTCTCTTCCAGCGCCGCCAGCACCGACAGCGACGGCCCGTTCGGCTCGCCGTGGTAGAGGATCATGGCCATCAGGCGAACTCCCCCATGATCGCGTTGAAGCGGTCGGTGAACCGGCCCGAGCCCATCGCCCAGGTCTGCTGCACCGCCGGGCGGCGGTACACCGCCTTGAGCCAGCGCCACAGGTTCGGGGTCAGCTCCGGGCTGGTCAGCTCGGGGTTGCCGACCGGCAGCATGTAGGTCGAATTGAAGATGTTGATGTCGGCCAGCGAATACTGGTCGCTGCCGACGTATTGGCGCTTGCCGAGTTCTTGCTCGATCATCGCGACGCCCTGCGCGATCCGGCGCCGGCTCTCGGCGAGCTCGGCTTCGCTGAACTGGGCGAACATCGCCTTGCGCCACGCGACGCGCCGCTCGGGCAGCGGGATGCGCGCGAGCATCGCCTCGCGCTCTTCCTCGGACTTGTGGGCCAGCGAGGGGCCGACGAAGGTGCACCAGCCGATCATCGAGAAGCTGGGGCCGAGCCACTGGTCCATGAACTTCATCCACCAGCGGATGCGCCAGCGGTCGCGCGCGTCTTGCGGCATCAGCGCCGGCCCGTCGAACGCCTCGTTCACGTATTCCATGATCGCGGTGCTTTCGGTCAGCACTTTGTCGCCGTGGATCATCGCCGGGATCGTGCCTTGCGGATTGACCGCGAGGTATTCCGGCTGGTGCTGGTCGAACTTCAGCATGTCGATGTAGTGGCTGGCGAACGGCACGCCCTTCTCGACCAAGGCGAGCATCGGCTTGCCCGAATTGGCGTTCGGCTCCCAGTGATAGAGCGTGACTTCCGGCATCCGCATCCTCCAGGCGGACTCATTCGGCCGCCATTTTGTAAGCGTTGCCTACAATTGCCCAGCGAGTCCGGTCAAGCGGGTGCATTGTCAGGTTATTCTAAAGTGCAGGCTTTTTGATATACAATAAAAGTATAATTTTTCAGTGAGTTGCCACGCCCCCTGCGATCGCCATATGGAGGCCCGTCGGACGAGCGCGAGCCCGCGTTAAGACCCTGGCGCTTTTGCAGCCCATTTCAGGATCTTGACCATGCCTTGCGAGCTACCCTCACGCGCCGACCATGTCGGCAGTTTCCTGCGCCCCCAGCAACTCATCGAAGCCCGCACCGCGTTCGCCAAAGGCGAAGTCGATGCCGCCGTCCTGCGCGGCGTCGAGGACGAAGCGATCCGCCAGATCGCGAAGTACCAGGAAGACCTCGGCCTCGAGGCGATCACCGACGGCGAGTTTCGCCGCACGTTCTTCCATACCGACTTCCTGCTGAAGCTCGACGGGGTCGTGGAGGAAGGCGGGATGGAAGTTTCGTTCCACAACGCGGCCGGCAAGGACGTGCACTTCGCGCCGCCGCGGATGGTCGTCTCGGGCAAGATCAAGCACGACCGGCCGATCCAGCTTGCCGACTTCGAGTTCCTCAAGAGCGTCGTCTCGAAGACGCCCAAGGTAACCATCCCCTCGCCGACGATGCTGCACTTCCGCGCCGGGCGCGCGGGCATCCCCGAGGAGGTCTATCCGACGATGGACGAATTCTACGCCGACGTCGCGGCCGCGTATCGGGACGAGATCGCGAGCCTGGCCCAGGCGGGCTGCCGCTATCTCCAGCTAGACGACACCAACCTTGCCTACTTGTGCGACGAGACCCAGCGGGAGAATGCGCGCAAGCGCGGGGTCGACCCGGACGAGACGCCGCGAGCCTATGCCGCGCTGATCAACGCTTCGCTGCGCGATGCGCCCGACGACATGCTGCGCGCGGTGCACCTGTGCCGCGGCAACTTCCGTTCGAGCTGGGCGGCCGAGGGCGGCTACGAGCCGGTCGCCGAGATCATGTTCAACGAACTCGCGATCGACGCGTTCTTCCTCGAATACGACGATCCCCGCTCGGGCGACTTCGCCCCGCTGCGGTTTCTGCCGAAGGGCAAGACGGTGGTGCTGGGCCTCGTCACCACCAAGCTCGGCGAGCTCGAGACGAAGGACGAGATCAGGCGCCGGATCGACGAAGCGGCGAAGTTCGCGTCGCTCGACCAGCTTGCGCTGTCCCCCCAATGCGGCTTCGCCTCGACCGTCCACGGCAACGACCTGTCGGTCCAGCAGCAGTCGGACAAGATCCGCCTGGTGATCGAAGTGGCCGAAGAGGTGTGGGGCTAAGCAAAGCGCGCTTGCCGCTGGCACTAAAGAGTCAAACGAAAAGGGCGGCCTTTGCGGGCCGCCCTTTCTTATGCTTCCAAGCCGAGGCTCAGAACGACTTCTTCACCGTCACCGCCCACTCGCGCGGACGGCCCGGCTGCACCTTGTCGGCGCCCGCACCTGCTGAGCGCACGTCGAACGACGTGATGTAGTAGTACTTGTCCGTGAGGTTGGTGACCTCGAGCGAAGCCGACAGATCCTTGTTTTCGTTCTGCCAGGTCAGCCGCGCGTTCACGATCGTGTAAGCGTCGATGTATTGCGGGACGTTGTTGTACTTGAAACCGGTATAGACTGCGTCCTGGTAGTTCGCATCGACACGAGGGGTGATCGAGCCGAAGCCGGGCACGTCGATCTCATACTGCGCCCCCAGCGTCCACTTCCACTTCGGTGCACCGGCGAACGGATCGGTCAGTAGGATCGTCGTGTTCGGAGCCAGTTCGGTGTAGTGGAAATCGAGGTAGCTCACCGAGCCGTCGATCGACAGGCCCTGTACCGGGTTTGCGGTAAACTCCGCTTCGACACCCTTCTCATGCGCATTGCCGCCATTGATCAGCGCAGCGCAAGGCGTTTGCTCGAGAGGGTTCGCGACGGGGCAGATCGAGGTCGGGATTTGGGCGTTGCGCAGGATCCCGTAAAACCCGGTCAGATCGAACCGAAGTCGGCGATCGAACAAATCGGTCTTTATGCCAGCTTCCCAGTTGTAGAGCACCTCCGGCTCGAATCCGATGGCCTGGCTGGCGTAGAACGGCCGCGGGTTGGTGCCGCCGCCCTTGAAGCCGGTCGAGAAGCTGCCGTAGACCATCACGGCGGGCGAGAAGCGGTAGTTCAGTGCTGCGCGCCAGTCCCACCGGGTGCCTTTGTAAGTGGAGACCAAGCCCGTGAGCGCCCCCGGAGCACCCGCGCCATTGGCCGCGCCGACCGGATCGAGATAGGGGTTGATCGTCCCGTCCGGGTTGAGCCGGAAGTAATGATACTCCTTGCTCTCGCTGGTGTAGCGCACGCCGCCGTCGAAGGTGAGGCCGGGCGCGATCTCCCAGTTGACATTCGCGAACCCGGCCTTCGCCTCGGCCGGCGTCTGGTCGGGCTGGATGAACTGCAGCGGTTCGAGCGGCGTGTAGCCGAGACCGGGGATGGTGGCGGCAACGTAGCGCAGGTCCTGGTACGAATAATAGTCGGTTTCCTGCTTGAAGTAATAGCCGCCAAGCACGACGTGGATGTTGTCGGCCAGCTCCGCGTTCAGCCGAAGCTCTTCGCTCCAGTTCCAGTGGGTCAGGTGGTTGTAGCCGCCCGATAGCGGAAGCGGCGTCAGGTCGTCGTCCGCCCCGAAGGTCGTCACCCAGTTCTGATAGGCCAGGATGTTATCGACCGAAATTCTGTCGGTGAGCCCGAAATGGGCATTCGCGGCCAAATTGTAGGCGTCGAAGATGTTCTGGTCGGAATTGCTGGTCGCGAGCACCGGCTGTCCTCCCGGCGGGGTCAGCAGGCCGAAGAAGGTTGCCGCCGGGGCCGAATAAGACGCGAAATTGCAGAACTTCCCGCAGATGAAGCGGTTATCGTAGACCACGCCATCGAGGTTGGTGTTGGGGTTGTCGACCACCTCCGTCGCCGCCAGCACTTCGCCAGCGGCCGTGTGCGCGTCATGGATGTATTCGGCGGTGAGGTTGATGTCGATATCGTTCGACGGATTGTACCGCAGCGCGCCCCGGATCGCTTCGTAGCCGACTTCGCCGAGCTTGTCGATCAGGCAGGCGCCCTCGGGCCGCACCGCCGGGATGCCGCCTGCCGGGTTGACCTGCTGCGTCGTGCCGTCGTTCGCCGTATAGGTGGCGGGGCCGCCGGCCGGATAGACGCAGCCGAAGTCGTAGCGATCGACATAGCCGTTCTGGTGCTTGTAGACGCCCGAAATGCGGGCGAACAGATCATCGGTCAGCTTGAAGTCGACGCCCGCGCGCAGCCCGATGCGTTGGTCGCTGCCGTAAGTGCCCTCGATGTAGCCGCCGCCGTTGCCGTCGGGCTTCTTGGTGAACATCTTGATCGAGCCGCCTTCGGAGTTCCGGCCCGACAGCGTGCCTTGCGGCCCGCGCAGGATTTCGACCCGGTCGAGGTCGAGCAGGTCGAACACCGCGCCGGTCAGCTGCGGATAATAGACGTCGTCGATGTAGATGCCGACGCCGGGCTCGAACGCGGGATTGAAATCCCCCGCGCCAATGCCGCGAATCGACACGGCGACCGAAGGGCCGAACGAACCGCCTTGCGGTTTTAGGCTCACATTGGGCGCAGTATCAGCCACCTGTGCCAGGTTGGTCTGGCTCTTGGCCTCCATCGTCTCGGCGTTGACCGCGGTGATCGCCAGCGGGGTATCCTGGATGTTCTGCGCGCGGAACTGCGCGGTGACGACGATTTCGCCGCTGTCGGCGGCCGCGTCGTTGGGGCTGGCGCTGGCTGGCCCGGCGTTGGTGGTGGTCGCCGCAGTGGCATCGTTTTGGGCTAGCGCCGGAGTCGCAATCGCGACGGAGGCAAAGGAAGCACACAGCATGAAAGGCGCGCGCGAAAGCCGGCGCCGAGAACGGTAAAGCATAAGACCTCCCCAGGTAATGCCGTCACATCGTGAACGGCGCTTATAAGTAACGCATACATTAACGATGGTGGCAATCGGACCGACAGTAACGGTGTTACAGTCGGGGGAGGGCTGATGCATTGGCGCAACAAAATGTGCGCATTCAATCCGTTTACGGCAGCTTGAGCAACCTGCGCTCAAGACTCTAATGGCGGCAAATGGGAATTCCCAACATAGGCACGGAGCCGGACCCACGCGATGTGGCGGAGAGCTCTCGTCCAAACAAAAAAGGGCGACCCGCAGGCCGCCCTTTTCAGTTATTCATCGAATTAGCGCTTAGAAGTTCTTCTTCACCGTCACCGCCCATTCGCGCGGGCGGCCGGGGTCGCCGGCGATCGCGCCGGCGCCGGCGCCGGTGAGGTCGAACTTGGCGTAATAATAGTACTTGTCGAACAGGTTCGTCACCTCGAGCGCGACCGAGAGATCCTTCTTCTCGTTCGCCCAGGTCAAGCGGGCGTCGGCAAGGGTGTACGAAGGAAGCTGCCCGTAGATGGCTCCCGGGCTTCCCGCTGCCGGCGTCAGCACGTTGCCGGTCATCTTGCCTTGATAGGACACGTCAATGCGCGGAGTGAGCGAACCGGCCGCGCCGAGATCGATGTCATATTGCGCGCCCGCGCTCCACTTCCACTTCATCATCCCCGGGGGAAGCGGCTCGATCAGGCCGACGACGGAAGCGTCCGACGAACAGGCCCCGGCGGCAAGGCCGACGACCTGCGGGTTGACGCAGGTCCAGTCCCAATCCTGGTACGAAACCGAGCCCTGAAGCTCGAGCCCAGGCAGCGGGAAGGCCGACAGTTCCGCTTCCACGCCCTTGGAATGCGCATTGCCGGCGTTCTGCGGCAGCGCGCATGGGCCCGGGCCGCCGAACTGCGGGCACGAAAGCAAGGTCAGCTGCGCGTCCTTGAAGTCCATGTAGAACACGTCGGTGTTCAACCGCAGCTTGCGGTCGAACAGGTCGGTCTTCAGGCCCACTTCGTAGTTGATGACCTTTTCCGGGCCGAACGCCACGGCCTGATCGGGATTGAAGGGACGCGGGCCGACGCCGCCGGCCTTGTAGCCGGTGGCAACCGAGGCATAGCCCGAAACTTCCGGCGAGAAGCGGTAGTTCGCGGCCAACCGGTAATCGACGCGGTTGCCGGCGAATTTCGCCGATACGCCATCGAGAGCGCCGAGAAATGCGTTCGGCGTCACGCCGTCGAGCGCATACCGGTGGAAGGTGTAGACCTTGCTGTCGTGCGTATAGCGCAGGCCGCCGTCGATCGTCAGGTTATCGGTCGGGGTCAGCTCGAGATTGCCGTAGACCGCCCGCGATTTCGTCTTGATCGGATCGTCGCCGATGAACTGCAGCGGGATCGGCGCGTAGCGAAGATCCTGCAGCGTGTAGTAGACCGCCTTTTCATCCGAATAGTAACCGCCGATCGTGAGGTTGGCGATGTCGCCGAGTTTCGCCCCGAGCCGCAGTTCCTGGCTGAAATTCTTGTCCGTCAGGTCGTCGTTGCCGAAACCGGTATTGGCCGGCGACAAGTCGCCGTCGGCGCTGAAGACGTTCTCGAATTCCCGGTAGGCCGTGATCGAGGTCAACTGGATCGAATCGGAAAACTTGAAGACGGCGTGGGCGGATCCGCCCCAACTCTTGAGCTTGTCCAACTCGCTGCCCGAGGTCGCCTCAAGCGGCACGTCGACCCCCGGCGCCAAAGCGAACGTTCCCGCCGGCTGCCCGGTGGTGTCATAGTTGCAGAACGGTCCGCAGATGAACCGGCTGTCGAGCGGCAGGCCGTTTTCGGTGGCCACGTTGGGGCTGGAGTTGTCGCCGTAAAGCAGGACCTGCGCACCGTTGTGATGCGAGCTTTGCGAATAATCGCCGCTGATCACGACATCCACCCGGTCGTCCGGATTGTAGCGCAAGATGCCCCGGAGCGCTTTGTAGTCGACGTCGCCTTCCTTGTATTTCAGGCACTTGCTTCCGCCGCTCGTGGCCGGAACGCCGCTGCTCGGGAACACGCAGCCGTAATCGTAGACATCCACGTAGCCGTCCTGGCTGGCGTAGGCGCCGGAGACACGGGCGTAGAGCCCGTCGGTTAGCGCGAAATCGGCGCTGCCGCGGAAGTTGATGCGATTGCGGCTGCCGTACGTAGCGGAGATATAGCCGCTGTTGTCGCCCGAAGGCAGCTTCGAATAGAACTTGATCGCGCCGCCTTCGGAATTCTTCCCGGTCAGCGTGCCCTGCGGGCCGCGCAGCACTTCGATGCGATCGACGTCCATCAGGTCGAAGTTGGCGCCGGTAACCCGCGGATAATAGACGTCGTCGATGTAGATGCCGACGCCCGGTTCGTAAGCAGGATCGAGATCGCCTTGGCCAAGACCGCGGATCGACACGACGACGGCGTCGCCGAACGCCGGGTTGTCCGCCCGCATCACCACGCTCGGCGCGCTGGTCGTCGCTTGCGAGAGGTTGGTCGCGCCGCGCTGCTCCAGCGCTTGCCCGGTCAGGGCGGTGATGGCGATCGGCGTGTCTTGCAGGTTCTGCGCCCGAAACTGCGCAGTGACGACGATTTCGTTGCTGTCGGCAGCCGCGTCGTTGGGATTGGCGCTGGCCGGACCTGCTTCGCTCGTGGTTGCGGTGGTGGTATCGTTCTGCGCCAGCGCCGGGGTCGCGATCACGACGGCGGCGAGGGAAGCGCACAGCATGAAGGGCGCGCGCGCGGATAGGCGCCGCGAAAGGTAAGTCATAGGACCTCTCCCGAGTTATGCCGTCAGAGGGGCGACGGCGTTCGTATGTAAGGCATACATTAACGATCGTGGCAATTGCGCCGCGAGTAACGGCGTTACAGTCCGATCCACGTGATGCATCCGCGCAACAATTTCTGCGCGACGAGCCTGCCTATGGCAGGTTGAACACTCTGCGCGCGTTGTCCTCCATCAGCATCTTCTTGTGCTCGGGGGAAAGCTGCATCCGGTCGTAGGCCGCCACTTCGTCGTAACTCTGCTGGTAGGGGTAATCCATCGCATAGAGCACCCGGTCCGGGCCCAGCTGCTCCATGCAGAACCTGATCGCCGGCTCCCACGCGACGCCGCTGGTGGTGATCCAGATGTTGTTGCGGAAATAATAGCTGACCGGGTGCTGCAGCTTCACCGGTTGCGGGCGCAGCGGCAGCACGCGGTTGTCGGCATTTCCCTGCATCCAGTCGAAACGATAGAGCTGCAGCGGCATCGCCTCGCCCATGTGGCCGATCACCAGCCGCAATTTGGGAAAGCGGTCGAACGCGCCCGAGAAGATCAGCGCCATCGTGTGCAGCCATACGTCGTGCGGAAACCCGCCGAGCGCGCCGAAGAACCCGCGCGCCTCGTAGTGGGCTGCGTTGAACGGGGCGGTGGGGTGGATGTAGAGCGCCGCATCGTGGGCTTCGAGCGCCTCGAGGATCGGGAAGTACTCCAGCTCATCGAGATAGTGGCCCTGGAAGTGCCCGTTGAGCACCGCGCCGCTCAATTTGAGCGTGCCCATCGCCCGCTCGATCTCCTTGACCGAGCCTTGCACGTCGCGCGGGTCGAACGCGGCGAGCGCGGAGAAGCGGTCCGGATGGCGGGCGCAGGCGTCGGCCGCGATGTCGTTCGCCTCGCGGGCGAGCGCGGTGCCTTCGCCCGGCCGCACGACCTGGACGCCGGGCGCGGTCAGCAGCAGCAGCTGCCGATCGATGCCGTATTCGTCCATGTGGCTGAGGCGCAGCGCGCCCAAGTCCTGCATCATTTCCTGCAGGCTCGGCATCTTCGAGAACATCGCCGCCATCTTCAGCGAAGCGTCGTCCGGCGCCTCGCCGCTGGCGAAGTATTCGACTTGGGCATCGACCAGCGCGGGGAACGTCCAGGCTTCCTCGGTCGCGATCCGCTTGTAGGGCACCTCGCGATCGATGTGGCCCGCGCGCGGCGCCATCCCGATGCGGGTGCGGTGGCTGAAGTCTTCCTTGAAATGGCCCTTGAGGCCGAACTCGCTGCCGTCTTCCAGTTTGGGCATATGCCCTGTCCCCCCTAAAACATGCCGTTCTTGTTCTTGGTCTCGGCCGGATCGGGCACCGGCTGCATCACGTCCCAGTGCTCGACCACGTAGCCCCCTTCGATCCGCAGGATGTCGACCACCGCCCAGCCGCGCTCGTCGCGCTTGCGGCGGAAGTGGTGGTGCACCGCGACGAGGTCGCCGTCCCCGTAGATCACCCGCTTCACCTCGTGGGTCAGCTCGGGATTGTTCTTCACCGCGTTGACCAGGAACGCCATCGATTCATCGCGCCCGGTCGGCGCATTCGGGTTGTGCTGGATGTAGCCCGGGTGGACCCAGCAGCGGAATGCCTCGCCCGGATTGTCCTGGTGGTGGAACAGCTCGATGAACCGTTCGGCAACTTCGCGCACCGACAGGCTTTCGCGGTTCGAGGTGTCGCGGGGGTCGAAGTCGGCCATGCTAAAAGTCCTCTCCCCTTGCGGGAGAAGGTCGGGAGACGGCCGTGAAGCCGCCTTTCACTTTTTCTCCTGCCCCGCGAGCATCGCGCCGAACTTCGGGTGCGCGAAGTGCATCGGCACGTCCTGGCGATAGGGCCAGGTCTGGCGGTGATGCTCGGCCGGCAGCAGCCGGTCGGGGCCGAGCGGGTCTTCGGGATAGGTCTTCTCGGCCGGCTGCAGATGGCTGGTGGTGTGCGCCCAGCCTTCCTCGTAATTGCCTTGCCATTGCATCATGTAGTCGAGCCGCTTGATCTTCCAGATGCCGTCGACGTTCACGTAGTCGTTCTCGTAGATTCCGGCCTCGAGGAACTGCTGCGGCATGATCTCCTCGCGGGTCTCCTGGAAATCGTCGTGCCAGCCGCCCAGCAGGATGCCGTGGAAGCGGCCCTTGGCGGTCTTGCGGTCGGGCGCGACGGTGATGATGTCCTGCATCTGGAAGTGGTCGAGCAGCAGGCCGTTGACCGGGCCCGGCCTCCCGCCGGTGAAGCGCCCCTGGATCCAGTCGCCGTAGAGCCGCTTTACGCCCTTGTGGCCGACGTACTCGCCCGAAAGGAACACCACCGCGCCGTCCTCGGCGAACAAGTCCGCCACTTCGTCGGGGCGGTTGAAATCGATGTAGTAGCCGTAGGCCCAGTGCAGGCGGCGGATCGCCTGGATATCCTCCAGCACGCCCACTTTGTGTTCCAGCTCCGCCAGCCTGGCTTCGACGTCACTCATGCTCGACTCTCCCATGAAACTTTGTAAGCAACCCTAACGATCGTGACTGTTTTGGGTAGAGGAAATTGGCGATGGGTGAGAGGGCTTGGGAAGGTCGCGTGGCGTTCGTCACCGGCGCGGTGACCGGGATCGGGCTGGGCGTGGCGCAGGCGTTCGCCGATGCGGGGATGCGGCTGGCGCTGAGCTACCGCAACGAGGACGACAAGGCGCGCGCTGCCGAATGGTTCGCCGCCAAGGGCTACGAGCAGCCGCTGTTCCTCAAGCTCGACGTGACCGATCGCGCGCGCTTCGCCGAAGTAGCCGACGAAGTGGTCAACCACTTCGGCGAGGTCCACGTGCTGGTGAACAACGCCGGGGTCAGCGTGTTCGGCCCGACCGACGAGGCGAGCTACGCCGATTACGACTGGATCATGGGGGTCAACTTCGGCGGAGTGGTGAACGGGCTGGTGTCGTTCCTGCCCAAGATCAAGGCGAGCCACGGGCGGCGGCACGTCGTCAACGTCGCCAGCATGGCGGCTTTCCTGCCGGGCCCGCAGGCGGGGATCTACACCGCGAGCAAATTCGCGGTGCGCGGGCTCACCGAAAGCCTGCGCTACAACCTCGCGCCGCATCGCATCGGCTGCTCGCTGTGCTGCCCGGCGCTGACCCGCACCAACGCCTGGACCAGCGCCTTGAAGCGCCCCGACAGTTTCAAGGACAGCGGCTTCGCCCCGGCGCGCGCAGGCGAGCTCGAGCAGTTCGGCACCGCGTTCGAGGAAGGAATGGACCCCTACGAAGTCGGCACCAAGATCTTGAACGGAATGACCGAGCAGCGCGGGCTGATCCTCACCCATCCCGAGCACGGGCCGGACTTCGAGGAAATCCACGCCGCGATCATGGCCGCGCTTCCGCAAGAGGAAGCCCCGCCGGGGCGGCTCAAGATCGAGCAGCTCCGCCGCGAGGCGACGAAGGCGGCCGAAGCGGGCCTCAAGATCAGCCTCGACGACCTGACCTGACGCGATGCAGCCGCAGCAACCCAGCCGCACCGCGTGGGGCGCGGCGCGCCATCGCGCGGTGCATCAGCTGATCGAGGGCGGCAGGATCTTCTCCGATCCGTTCGCGGTGCGGATCCTGGGCGGCGACATCGATGCGGCGGCAGACGATCCGCTGATCCGCGAGAGCGATTCGAGCCCCGGCACCCGGGTATTGCGGTTCTTCATCGCCGCGCGCAGCGCATTCGCCGAAGCGAAGCTTGCCGAAGCGGTTGCCGGGCGCGGGGTCTCGCAAGTGGTCGTGCTCGGCGCCGGGTTCGACACGTTCGCGCTGCGCAACCCGTTCGGCGAAAGCCTGCGGGTGTTCGAGGTCGACCATCCCGCGACCCAGGCGTGGAAGCGCGAGCGGCTCGCGGCGATGGGCATCGCGCTGCCCGAGTGGCTGACGTTCGCCGGAGTCGATTTCGAACGCGAATCGTTCTCCGAGCGCCTGGCCGAAACCGGCTTCGATCCCGCTCGGCGCAGCTTCGTGTTGTGGCTTGGCGTGTCGATGTACCTCACCCAAGCCGCGATCGATGCGACGCTGGCGGCGGTCGCGGCGTGGCCCGGCGGCGGCGAGATCGTGTTCGACTATGCCGAGCCGCCCGCTGCCGACATGTCGCCGCAGAGGCGGGCGGCGCGCGAGGAGCTCGCGGCGCGGGTGGCCGCGGTGGGCGAGCCGCTCATCGGCGCACTCGCGGAAGCGGCGTTGCATGCCCGGCTGGGCGAGCTGGGATATGTCGAAATCGAGGATCTCGCGGGGCTCGACCTGGCAGAGCGCTTCCTTGGCCCGGAGATCGCGGCCGCGGCGCGCTCCGCCGGGGCGGGACGCGGCGGCGGCCATGTGCTGTTCGCACGAACAAAGCTATGACCGGCTGGGTGAAATTGACAAAGTCCACTGGACGCCGCGCGCGGGGACGCTATCTTCCGCCGCAAAATCGGGAATACGATCTTCAGGGAGGGTTTTCATGTGCGATGACATTACTGCCGTCGAGGCTGACGAGGCGCTGGCCAGGCGCGGGGTGAACCGGCGCGAGTTCGCCGCGCTCGGAGCGGCGGCCGTGGGCGCGCTCAGCCTCGGCGCGGTCGCCAGGGCGCAGGCCGCCGGCGGGCTCGTCGAGCAGACGGTGGCGATCAAGACCCCCGACGGCACGATGGACGCGTTCTTCGTCCACCCCGCCACCGGCAAGAACCCCGCGGTGATCATGTGGCCGGACATCGCCGGCGTGCGCGACGCGTTCAAGGCGATGGCGCGCGAGCTGGCGGCCAGCGGCCACGCGGTGGTCTGCGTCAATCAGTATTACCGGTCGAGCAAGGCGCCGGTGATGAATTCGATTTCCGAGTTCTTCACCCCCGCGGGGCGCGACCGGCTGCAGCCGATGATCCAGAAGATCACCAATCCCGGGATCATGAGCGACGCCAAGGCGATCGTCGCATGGCTCGATGCACAGGATGCGGTGGACGCCACCAAGAAGATCGGCGTCGAAGGCTATTGCATGACCGGAGGCTACGGCGCGCGCTGCGCCGCCGCGGTGCCGGCGCGGATCGGCGCGGCGAGCTCGTTCCACGGCGCCGCGGTCGTCACCGACGCGCCCGACAGCCCGCACAAGCTGATCAAGGATTCGAACCCCGATTGCTACTTCCTGTTCGCGATCGCCCAGAACGACGATCACCGCAGCCCGGACGACAAAGTGGTGCTGGCAAAGACCGCGGAGGAGACCGGCCGCGGCGTCCGCGCGGAAGTATTCCACGCCGATCACGGCTGGTGCGTGCCGGACACCCCGGCCTACAACAAGTGGGAAGCCACGCGCGCGCGCAACATCTCGCTGGCGTTCTACAACACGATGAACCCGCCGCCGCCGCGGGGTGGACCGGGCGGCCGCCCGCCGGGCTAACGCCCTCTCCCCTTCAGGGGAGAGGGTTGGGAGAGGGGGCCTTGGGCAGGGGTCGGCCCCTCTCAACTTCGGCTGCGCGACCAAGCCTCCGTATCTCTCCCCTGGGGGAGAGAGTGTTTGCAAACGCTTCCGTCGCGATCCAGGCCTTCACTCGAACCAATAAGCCGTGCCGCGCATCTCCAGGCTGACCCGCGGCGGAGCGTTGTCGCCCGCGAGCGGATTGTCGAATGCGCCATGCGGCATCAGTTGCGCGCGCGCCGGATCGCTCTCGCTGGTCTTGAACACGATCGCCTCGTCGGGGCGCATGTCCGAATAGTAGTACCAGCGGTGCGCCGGATTGTGCGCGATCACGTAGTTGCCGAAGCTCCATTCCGGCGCGCCGCCCGGCGGATCGAAGATCGCGTCGCAATCGATCAGATCGGCAGGCTCGACCGAAGGATAGGCACACAGCGCCAGCGGCACGTCCTGCGGCGGCCCCGAGATCGCGCGCCACACGTTGTACTGCGCGCTGCGGATCACTTTCTTGCCTTCCGGGGCGCCTTTCGCCCGCGCTTCGGCCGCCGCTTCCTTCGACATGTCGACGTGGGCCATGCGCGCGGGGTTCGAATTGTCGTGCTTGTCGTTCTCGCCGAGCCGCTCGGAGAAGCGCAGGATGCCGCGCGGCATCACCTCGACATGGTCGCAGCCGCTGACGCGCTTCAACAGGTCGGCTATCTCGCCGGCGTGGACTTTGGCGACCGCGTCGAGGGCGGTGAAGTCGGACAGCGCGCTCGCATGGTGCACCAGCGTGAAGCCTTCGCGGTCGAGGTCGGTGTCGAGCCCGCGCGCGTCGGTTATTTCCATCTCCGCGGGTTTCAGCGGCACGTAGTCCTTCTCGTGCGCGTTGGCGTAGAAATAGGGCTTCTTGCCGGTCCGCTCGGTATAGCCGATCGCGGCGCGCACGTTGCCGGAAGCGGTCATCAGGCGAACTCCTCGGTGTCGATCGTCGGCTTGATCGCATCGTGATAGCGATGGCCGGCGACGGTGTCGTGGTTGATCAGGCGGCCGGCCTCGGCGAGCACCGCCTCGCTCACCGCAAGGCCGGCGGCGGCATGGTTGTCTGCCAGGTGCTGCAGGTTCGTGGTGCCGGGGATCACGTGCACATTTTCGCCCTGCGCGAGCACCCAGGCAAGCGCGAGTTGCGCGGTGGTGATGCCGGCGCGCTCGGCCAGCGCCGAGAGTCGCTCGATCAGCGCGAGGTTGTGCGGCCAGTTCGCGGCGTTGAACCGCGGCATCTTGGTCCGCAAGTCCGCTTCCTCGAGCTTCGCCGGATCCCTCAGCTCGCCGCCGAGAGCGCCGCGGCCGAGCGGCGAGAACGCGACCAGCGCGATCCCGAGTTCCTTGCACGCCTCGAGCACGCCCAGTTCGACGTTGCGGGTCCATAGCGAATATTCGGTCTGCACCGCGGCGACGGGATGGACGCCGTGCGCCTCGCGGATGTGCCTGGCCGACCATTCCGAGACGCCGTAGCCGCCGATCTTGCCGGCCTCGATCGCCCGCGCGAGCGCGCCGACCGCATCGGCGATCGGCACCTTCGGGTCGAACCGGTGCAGATAGTAGAGGTCGATGTGATCGGTGTCGAGCAGGCGCAGGCTTTCCTCGATCGCCTCGGTGATATGCGCCGGGCTGCAATCGACCCCGCGACGCGGCCCGTCGACCACGATGCCGCACTTCGACGCAAGGAAGAATTCGCCCCGCCGGCCCTTCAGCGCCTCGCCGATCAGCGCCTCGTTCTTGCCTGCGCCGTAGATCCGCGCGGTGTCGAGGTGGTCGTAGCCGAGGTCCAGCGCGTGGTTGAGCAGCTTCACGGCGTCGTCGTGGCCGGGCGGGGTGCCGTAGGCCCACGACAGGTTCATGCAGCCGAGGCCCACCGGGTTGAGCTCGGTTCCGGCGATCTTGCGAGTCAAGGAAATGCCTCTCTTCAGTGTTCGGTCGGCGCGATGTAGGCGGATTTATCGATCGCGCGCAACCGGTGCGAGGCCAGCGCAGCGGCACCGCAAGCGGAAGGTCGGTGTGGAAGTCCCCGCCTTCGCGGGGACCTCCGCGAGCGCTAGCCCAGCTTGCCCTTGGCCCAGGAGTAGAACGCATCCTGCGCCTTGCCCACTTCGGCCACCGAAGCGCGGTAGGCGGGCAGATCGGCCTCCATCAGGTCCATGCGGAATTTGGCCTGGTGCTTGGCGAGCTGCTGGCGCACGTCGAGGAAGCGCTGCTCGAACTCGGCGGCCAGATCGGTGTTGGCGGCCAGCCGGACGTCGGCTTTGATCGCCCCCATCATCTGCGCCATCAGCCCGGCGAACTTGGTCCTGAGGCCGATGATCTCGCGCACCGCCTTGTCGTCGTTGCGGGCGAGCGCGGCTTGCATGTCGCGGTGGGTCTTCTCCGCGTCGGCGAGCAATGTGTCCAGCTGGGCCATGGCAACCCCCCAATCCCGTTCTGGTTGAACCCGACAATCTGCCTATCGGCCGATGCCGTCAAGCGGCGTCGCGCGTCAGGACCAGCCGTCCTGCGCTTCGAGGCTCGCGGCGAGCTCGCCGATCACCCGGTAGCAGTCGAGCACCTGGGCGACTGAGCTGTTGGGCTCGCGCCCTTCGCGGATCGCGGCGACGAATTCGCGGTCCTGCAGCTCGATGCCGTTGTTCGATACCGCGACGCCGGCCAGGTCGACCGGCTCTTCCTTGCCGGTGACGAGATCGTCGTAGCGCGCGATGTAGGTCGCGGTGTCGCCGATGTAGCGGAAGAAGGTGCCGAGCGGCCCGTCGTTGTTGAAGCTGAGCGACAAAGTGCAGATCGCGCCGCTTTCGCTCTTCAGCTGGATCGACATGTCCATCGCGATGCCGAGCTCGGGGTTCTTCGGCCCCTGGATCGCGTTGGCGGTGACGATCTTGCCGGCCTGGTAGGCGAACAGGTCGATCGTGTGCGCGGCGTGGTGCCACAGCAGGTGGTCGGTCCACGAACGCGGTTCGCCCTTGGCGTTCATGTTCTTGCGGCGGAAGAAGTAGGTCTGCACGTCCATCTGGAGGACGTTGAACTCGCCGCCGACGATCTTGTTGTGCACGTACTGGTGGCTCGGGTTGAACCGGCGGGTGTGGCCGACCATGCACACGAGGCCGGTTTCCTGGCTCTTCTTGAGCACCGCCTCGGCGTCGGCCCAAGTATCCGACAGCGGAATCTCGACCTGGACATGCTTGCCCGCGTCCATGCAGGCGATCGCTTGGCTCGCGTGCATCTGGGTCGGGGTGCACAGGATCACCGCGTCGACGTCGTCGCGCGCGAGCGCTTCGGACAGCTCGGTGCCCGAATGGCGCGCGCCGTACTTGGCGGCGACTTCGGCCGCCTGTTCGGCGCGGCGCGAGATGATCGAGACGATCTCGACCCCGTCGATGTTCTTGAGGCCGTCGAGATGCTTTTCGCCGAAAGCTCCGGCGCCGGCGAGGGCAATGCGCATGTTACTTCCCTTTCAAAAAACTCGTCATCCCGGCGAAAGCCGGGATCGCTGTCGGACTCGCGCCAGGCGGCCGCGGTCCCGGGTCGAGCCCGGGACGACGCGGGCTTCAGGCGTCCACCTGCTCCCTCACCGCAGGCGGGGCGGCGCCGATCCCCTCCGGCTGGAGGATCAGCGCGCCGAGCGCGGTGTTCGAGGCGGGGATGTGGTAGAAGCGGTAAAGCTCCTCGACATGCTCGCCGAGCGCGCCGCGCATGATCAGCCACATCACCAGCTCGATGCCTTCGCTGCCCGCTTCGCGCAGGTATTCGATGTGCGGCATCTTGCTGAGCGTCTCGGGGTCCTTGATCAGCTTGTCGATGAAGTTGAGGTCGAAGTCCTTGTTGATCAGCCCGGCGCGCGGGCCCTGGAGCTGGTGGCTCATCCCGCCGGTGCCCCAGACCTGCACGTCGAGGTCTTCGGGGAAGCTCTCGACCGCGGCCTTGATGCTGTCGCCCAGGTTGAAGCAGCGGCGCCCCGACGGCGGCGGATAGGTCACCACGTTGACCGGGAACGGGATCACCCGGCACGGCCATGCCTCGGGCTC
>DASVLP010000083.1:0-37981 GCA_036384795.1 Sphingomonadaceae bacterium
TGGCGACCAACGGCATGCGCCGCTTTGCGCTGGCGGACCCGACGAACGATGCCGCTTCCAACGTCGAAGTAGCCAAATTGGTTAAGCGGGCGGGTGGAGAACAGGTCGTTGGGGCACTCGTCTATTCGATCAGCCCGATCCACGACGACGCGCATTATGCCGCCGCGGCGCGCACGCTGGCGGCGAGCCCGGACATCGACAGCCTCTATATCAAGGACCCCGGCGGGCTGCTGACGCCGAAGCGCGCGCAGACGCTGATCCCGGCGATCCTCGCCGAGATCGGCGACAAGCCGCTCGAGCTGCACAACCACTGCACGATCGGCCTCGCCGAGCCGGCCTGCCTCGAAGCCGCCGACCTCGGCGTCGTCGCGGTGCAATGCGCGAGCGGCGGCGCGGCGGACGGCACCAGCAATCCGCCGATCACCCGCATGATCGCCAACCTCAAGGCGATGGGCCACACGGTCGCCATCGACGAGGACGCCGCGCGCGAGGTCGCCGAATACTTCACCGCGCTCGCCGAGGCCGAAGGCCTGCCGATGGGCAAGCCGATGCACTTCGACGCCGCGTACCTGCGTCACCAGCTCCCCGGCGGGATGGTCGGCACGATGCGCCGCCACCTGACCGATCACGGCGTGCCGCACCTGATGGACAAGGTGATCGAGGAGATGGGCCAGGTCCGCGAGGAGCTCGGCTGGCCGATCGTGATGACGCCGTTCGCGCAGATGCTGCAGACCCAGGCGGTGATGAACGTCACCGCGAGCGAGCGCTACGGCGTGATCCCCGACGAGATCATCCGCTACGCGCTCGGCAAATTCGGCCGGCCCAACGTGCCGATCGCGCCGAACGTGATGGACAGGATTATGGCCAACCCACGCACGAAAGAGCTGCAGGCCGAGCCGGGCATGGCCGACCTCAAGACCTTGCGTCAGCGGATCGGCGCGAACTTGTCCGACGAGGAGTTCCTGCTGCGCGCGACGATGCCGGCCAACCTGGTCGATGCGATGCAGGCGAAAGGCCCTGCGCCGCGCGAGTACGATCCCACGACGCGGCCGGTGATGGAACTGCTGCGCGGGCTGCTCGCGCGCACCGACGTCAGCCACGTGGCAGTCGAAAAGGAGGGCTTCCGGCTGGAGCTGGAGGCGGACTGAGATGATCCATCCGGAATTCGATGACGCAGCGGCATCCGCGCGCGGGGTGATGTTCGACCTCGACGGGACGCTGATTCTGTCCAACCGCCAGCTCGGCGAATATCAAGTGCTGCCCGGCGCGATCGAGGTGCTCGAAGAACTCGAGCGGCGCGGCATCCCGTGGTGCGCGCTGACCAACGGCAGCGCGTACCCGACCGCGCGGCAAGCGGGGAAATTGCGCCAGGTCGGCCTCCCGATCGGTGACGAGCGGCTGCTCACGCCCAACAGCGTTGCGAGCCACGTGTTTCGTTCGCGCGGGCTTGACCGGGTGCTGGTGCTCGGCAGCGAGGGCGTTGTCGAAGCACTGCGCGGCGAGGGGCTTTCAGCGGTCCTTCCGGGAGAGGATGGAGCCGGCACGGCCGAGGCGGTCTATGTCGCGTGGCATCCCGAGTGCACGATGGAGCACGTCCACGCCGCGTGCGAGGCGGTGCTCGCGGGCGCTCATTTCTTCACCGCATCGGATGTGCCGTTCTTCGCGACCCAGGGCGGGCGGGCGTTCGGCTATAGCTGCGCGATCGGCGGAGCGATCGCGCGGGTCACCGGCGCCGAGCCCGAAGTGACCGGCAAGCCGTCGCTCCATGCATTGCAAGTGGTCGCCGAAAAGCTCGGGGTTGCACCGGGCGAGGTCATGGTGATCGGCGACGATCCGCGGGTCGAGATCGAGATGGCGCAAGCGGGCGGCGCGATCGGGATCGGCGTCACCACCGGAACGACCAGCCTCGCCGAATGGCGCGCGCAGGACCCGTCACGGCGCCCGCACCGGGTAATCGATCGGATCGATCAGGTCCTGGAGCTCGGGTTGCTCGGCTGAACAATCACGTTTCGGGTCTGAGTTGGCCGCCCCGGCGCGGCTCGGTCGCCGCACCGGCCGCGGCCGACCACGTTAGAAGACGCCGAGCTGCTTAAGGTAGGTCGCCCGCTTCTTCTGGAATTCTCCAAGCATCTTCTTGAGCTCCGCTTTGTTCTCCGCATCGCCCTCGATCGTGGCGCCCTCGATGACCAGGCGCTGATTCTGCGCGGACAGGATGCCCCAGACGTGCTCGACCGGATCTTTCGCCTCGAGCTGCAACGCGCGAATGAACAACTGCTCGATGCGCGTGACGTGGGTCGCCGCGCCGAGCTTGGGCGCGGCGAGGTAGTCGACCCCGGCGCCACCTTCCGCCCGCTCGAGCAACCGAGCGTTCAGCCCTCGCGCGGCAACTTCGTCCTCGTCGGGAGTCGCCGAGCTCGATACCGGCGAAACATGCCCGGCGCCGGTGAGCACCAGCAGCGCCTCCCAGACTTGCGCCGGCATCAGCTTGCTGAGCGACTTTTGCCCCTTGAGCTCCGCCACCGTTCCGGTCGCGCCCGGAAGCTTCGCGAGCGCCTCACTGAGCGGCTTGTAAATATCCGCGCGCAATTCGACTTCGCCGACCACGGTGTTGATCTTCTCTGGGCATGCTTCGGGATTGCCAAGCAGGATGAACCGTTCCTTGTCGATGCGCTTTCCCAGATCGTAAGGCGCGATTGGACGCGGGCCCTTCACGAAGATGTCGCGACGAAACTGCTGATTGACGAAATAATCGCGGACCGTTTGCCGCAGGATCGGTTCGCGGATTTCGTTGAGCACGGCATGCGCGCCCTTGGGAATCGAGATCGCCGGCAAATTTTCCAGGATATTGGCCGACGCCGCGAACGACAGCTTGGCTTCCGCCAGACGATCCGCCAGAGCCGAGAACGGCACCGGATCCCAATGCGCGTTGAAGAACTCGTGCGCGATGTAGTTGCGGTCCTGCTTCTTGATCTGCTCGAGCCGCGCTTTCAGTTGGGGATTTTGAACGAAGTACGCCGCGTTGGCGCCGATGACCTTGTCGACGAATGCGATCGACTGATCGACCCGATTGATCAGCGTGCCGTTGGCTTCGCGCTTCGAATATTCCGACAGCAAAGTGCGCAGCGGCCACGCCGGCGACCAGCCAGGCGTCACGTTATAGCTGATGTAGAAAATCCCACCCGGCTTGAGCATGCGCCGCGCGATATCGACAATCGCGTTGCGCGCGCCTTCGCTGATCCATGACCAGATCCCGTGAAGCGCGATGATGTCGTACTGGTCCGCCTGGCCCGCCGCCGCGAACTCCTCGAACGAATCCTCGAGCAGGGTGACCGGCTTGCCCATCGCCGCTGCCAGCTCGCGAGCGTTTGCGACCTGGCCGGGATTGAAGTCAGTTCCAACGAACGTGCCCGAATTGGTTGCCGCGTTGATCGTTAGCGAGAGGCCCTGACCGAAGCCGAGCTCCAGATAATGCGGTCGATCCGGAACGCTATGATCGATCCCGCAGGACAACAAGGCCAGCTTGAGGCGATTGGGCGCCAGTTCGGAGTAGTAGCCGGAAGTGTAGTTGATTTCCGAAGTGTAGCCTTCGTTCCACATGGCGTCGCCTCATGTCCTCAAATGAGAAAGGGGCGCGCTTTTTAGGCGCGCCCCTTTCCAAGCATTACTTCAACTCAAGCGTAGTCGAGACTTACGCCCCAGAGCCGGGCCCGTAAGTGATCTCGACGCGGCGGTTCTGCAACTCGCGCACACCGTCCGCAGTCGGAACGCGCGGGTTGGCCTCGCCGAATGCCTGGCTCGAAATCGCCGACTGCGGCACGCCCTTGCTGACCAGATAGCTCTGGACCGAGCTGTTGCGCCGAGCGGCCAGACCCAGGTTGTACTGGGTGGTACCCGACCGGTCGGTGTAACCGGCAAGAGCGATCGGCACGTTGTCGCAGTTTCCGTAGGCAGCCACCGCGCTGTCCAGGATCGTCGCAGCCTCGGGCGTGATATCCGACTTATCCCAGTCGAAGAACACGATGTACGGCCCCTTGTTGCACACTGCCGCGGGCGGCGGAGGCGGGGGAGGAGGCGGCGGCGGAGGCGGCGGCGGAGGCGGCGGGGGAGGCGGCGGCGGAGGCGGCGGCGGAGGCGGAGCAGCCTTCGAACCGAAGGAGATATCCAGCCCACCGCGAACCGCGGCAACCCGATTATCGCCACCGAAGCTGTAGCTACCCGAGAGCCAGAGGCCGAAGCCCTGAGCCACCTGAGCATCCAGGCCGAGTTCACCCGTGAAGTAGCCGTCCGGGTTCACCCCATAGAGGGTGAAATCATCCCCACCGACGATGTACCGGTAGGAGCGGTCGTTCTTCAGGTCACCCTGGAAGGTGTACGACAGCTTGCCGAACGGACGGACCGCGAACCCAGTCGGATCGCCGAGGTTGGCGACGAACTTCAGGCCGAGCGACGGATCGAACACGGTGTGGCTTGCGTCGTCGGTCGTGACGCCCAGGCCGCCGGCATTCTCTTCCGTGAACCCGTCGAGGCTCCAGCGCCGCAGCGCCAGCTTGCCGTACGGAGTGACCGTGAAGTTGTTGCCGACCGCGAGGTCGTAGCCGAGTTCGAGCGAAGCATCGATCTGGCTGCCCTTGAACGAGGCCGTCGGAGTCCGGGCCAGCAGCGCGAGAGTGCGGCTGCCGTGGAACTTCGAGAAGCCGTATTCGCCCAGAAGGTTCACGTAGAGCGGACCGAAGCCCTGGGTAAGGTACGCGCCAACCGTGTAGGTGTGGCCGTTGACCTCCTCCGGAGTTCCATCGGCATCGATCTCGTGATGCCCGTAGCCGAAGCCGATGCCGAAGGCGCCGGTATCGCTGTAGGCGATGTCGACACCCACCGAAGCACCGTAGGTATCGGCGTTGATCGAGGACTGCCCCTGGTCGTTCGGGCCGCTGCCGTCAGCCAGAGGCCCACCGCTCTTACCGTACTTGGCGAATACGCCGACCGGATTGATCCAGAGCCGCGCACCGACCCCACCCAGACCAAGTGCGGCCTGGCTGGCGCTGACCTTGGCCGAACGACGCTCCGTGAGGATGTCGAGCGACTGGCCGAACACACCGTTCTGATCGACCGCGGCGAGCGAGCTGTAGATCTCGGCCGAGGAGAGTTCGTTGAAGATCTCCTGGGCATCGGCCGCGCTCGCGCGCCAGTCGAGGGCTGCGATCACGTTGGCAGCGTCCTGGGCGTACCCGATCGAGCTGACGGTCTGGAAGCCTGCGCCACCATTCGCGTCGTTCGTGATCGCTGTCACCACCGCGGGGATCACGCTGTCGAGCGCGGTAGCCGCGTTCTGAGCGTTGATGTTGTTCGCCCCGGTTGCGTACGACGTACGAGCCGCCTGGATGCTGATCGTCTTCGCCGCCGTGTCGTTCACCAAGGTAAACTTCACGAACTGCGAGGGCGAGGTGCTGCTCGCGTTCGCCGTAACCGTCGCGGTGCCGGTGTAGGTGAAGATGACATAGCCGTCCCCGTTCACGAAGATCGAGTTCGGATTGACGTCCGCCTGCACCGTTCCGGCAAGGTTGATGTTGCCGGTGACGTTCCACAGCGAGTGGGTCGACATCCAGTCGTACCCGGCCGCGGCCGCATTCGCCGGAGTAGTGAAGTAGGGAATGCCCACCCCGCTGCTCACGACCCCCAGCGGCTCCGTCGAGGTGCTGCCGGTGGGAATGCCGAGCGGACCGAACCGGACCAGGCCACCGTCCAGGCCGACGACGGTGGTACCCGTCGACGACTGGTTGAAGTTGCCGGTCTGGTCGACGGTGATGCCGTCGATCACTTCTCCGCCCGAGTTCACCAGCGTGTTGCCGACGAGTTGCGGGCGGACCGGGATGCGGCGACCCACAACCAGCGTGGCGTCGTTGTTCACGTCGCCGTGAATGCCGAACACCGGCTCGTCCGGATCGCCCGAAGCGGTCGGAGCGGCCGCAACGGTCACCACCGGCGAGGAGCCGCCAACATTGAGCTGGATTTCGCCCTGCTTGATGTTGAACGCGCCAACGTCGAGCGTCCAGGTGGCAAGGCCGGCCGGAGTGCTCGCCGGCTCGTAAGGCGCGCCCGTGATCACGAACGTGCCCGCACCGGTCTTGTTCAGCGCATCGACCCCAAGGACCCGCACGCCGTAATATTCGGACGGATCGCTGTAGTCGACGGTGTCGAAGTAGTTGGCGGCGGTCGTGCTGAGCACGAGCGACGTATTGGTGTCCGCGTAATTCGGCGCCGTCGGAGCGTGACCCGGGGCGTAGACTTCGTCGGCACCGAGCCAGCCGGAGCCGTTGAGGTTCACCGTGGTGTGGGTGACCCGCGCCCCAGTATCGTCTTCCTGAGCGGTGATGTCGCCCAGAGTGGCCGACTTGTCGTTCAGGTTGATCGTCGCCGTGATGTCCGCGTTCTTGATCATCGCGGTGTCGGTCGGATCGTTCGGATCCGTGATCAGCGCGCCGCTGACATCGATGTTACGCGCCCAGCCGTTCTGGTCGACCGTGTAGGTCTGCGTCGCCAGAGTGGCCTGCGGAGTGAACGTCATGTCGGTGGTCGCGTCGGTCGTGTCGCTGACGTACGTGCCCGCGTCGGTGGTTTCACCGACACGGATCGTGCCGTTGACCAGCGCACCGGCGTTGTTGGTGACGGTGCCGGTCGACCCTTGAGCCACCGCATCCCCGCCAATCACGCCGCTGTTGGTCACCGTGGCGACACCCGCATCGTACTTCTGGACCTTGGTGATCACGATATGCTCGATCGACGGATCGCCGAGCCCCGAGAGGGCATAGGTGGTCGTCGAGTCGTGCGTGCCGGAGCCAACGGCCCAAGCATCGCCTTCGATCAGGCCCGTGTTCGTGACCGTACCGCCCGCCGTCGGCCCTTGGCCGGTAGCGTAGGCATTGCCCCCGATCGTGCCGGCATTGGTGACGGTCGCCTGACCGCCCACACCGGTAACCGTGAGCGTTCCGTTGAACGCCGTCGTGCCAGTGGCGGTTTCCGGCGTTTCGGTGCCGGTTCCGGAGACATTGGCAGCCGACGAATAGGCTTCGACGTCGCCGTCAACGAGCGCACCCGCACCGATGTTGGCGGCAGCGCTCTTCAGGCCTTCGACGTAGACCGAACCAGCCGAAGCCAAACCAGCGCCGGAAACGCTCTTGTTCGGCGTGATATCCGCTTTCGCGTCGCCGCCCACGGCATTCGACTGGAAGGTGTTCGTGGTCGAAACCCAGTTCGGATTGCTGACGTCCGCCGAGCCGACGAGGCTGCCGAAGCTGGTGGCGCTGCTTCCCGACTTGCCGATGAAGTTCTTGACCAGCGTGAAGCTGATATCGCCGTTCTGATTCAGGGCATCGACGTTGACACGATCGGCGACCTGGCCGGTGATCGTGGCGGTAGCGTCCCCGCGGTCCGAAGAGACCTCGAGATCGCCGCCCCACGTCGGCTCCGGACCGAAGCCGACCTTGCCATCGACAGTCGCCGTGGCGTTACCGACCAGGGCCGAAGCCTTGTCGGTGTAGGTGAAGGTCGAGGTGCCGGTGAAACCACCCTTGCCGTCAGTGGTGTAGTCCTGGACCAGCGACTGAGCGGTGTCGTCGCCATCGGCGGTGACATACATGTCCTCGCCGACCGAAGCGCCAACGGCCACGGTGCCGGTCGCCGACTTCACGCCTTCGACGTAGAAGTCGCCACCGGTCGAACCCTTGCCCGACAGCGTGCCCGTCGCATCGCCGCCGACCTGCGTGGTCGACTTCGAGTCGTCATGATGCAGCGCGGTGGTCGACGTGACCGCCTTGGTGGTCGTCTGGCTATACGAGTCGTTGGTCGCGAACGCGTTGCTCTCGGACCATGCCTCGGCGCCGAGATCGCCCCCGACCGAGCCGCTGACGGTGGCAGTGGCCGACGTGGTGCCGCCGACGTAGGCGTCATCGCCGTAACCGCTGTCGACCACCTTGCCCGAGATGTTCAGGGTACCAACGCCGGCGTTGTCGACCGACGTTCCGGAGAGCGCGAAGGTCGAGCTGTTGGTGCCGCCGCCCGCGCCATCGTCCGTCGCGTGGGTCTCGTAATCGAGCGCGTAGGTGTCGTTGGTGTTGTCGCCGGCGTAGATGTTGACGTCGCCGTAGACGACACCGCTGATCGTCGCGGTATCGTCCTTGTCCGCATCCTGCGTGATGCTGCCGTCGAGAACACCGAAGTTGGCCGTGCCGTTCTCACCCGAATAGGTGCCGGTGATGCTGCCGCCAGTGGCCGTCGACGCCAGAGTGCCCTTGAGCACGAAGTCGCTGGTCGTGGAGGTGATCGCCGTCTTGATGTCGGTGCTGCTGGTCCCGCTCGTTTCGAACGAACCCGCCACCTTCACATCGTCGCCGGTGCTGACCGCGTTGGTCGTGCCGCGAATACCCGCACCGACGCCCTTGCCGGAGTTGGAGATCGTGATGTCGCCCAGAGCCTCGACGTCCACGTTGCCCTGGATCAGGCTGGTGTTGGTCAGCGTTGCCGTGCCGCCAGCGGTCGCGAAGTCCGCCGTCAGGTCGAACTTGCTGTCGTTGGAGGTGGTGGTCGCCGTCGCGGTGGTCGTGCTACCGTTCGTCGTCACGTTGTTGAGCGTGTAGGTTCCGACCGGGCCCAACTTGTTGCTGGTCGAAGCGATGTTGACATCGCCGTTCAGCTTGCCGGCGTTCGTCACCGTGGCCGAAGTCGCACCCGACGCAGTGGTGGTGCCGTCAACCTTGGCGCCCGCCGCGTTGGTGACCGTCGCCGCACCGCCGGCCAGAGCATAAGTGGCCGACTGATTGTTGTTCGTCGTGGTCGTGCTGAACGTCGCGCCGTCGGTTACGTTGGTCGTGTCGAAGTGCTTCGCATTCGCCGAATTGATGATGCGCGCAGACGATGCGTCCGCACCGCCGGTCGCACCCGCGTTGGTAACGGTGGCACCGGCGTCGCCGGTTGCGTTGGCGCTGCCGCCAACCGTACCGCCCGCAGCGACATCGACAAGCGCGGTCTGGCCGGCCGCGGCATCGGTCTGCGTGAAATCGAACGAACTGGTGGTGGTGGTCACACCCTTGCCGTCGGTGGTCGCAACCGGCGCCACGAGCGTGAACACGCCGGTGAGCGCGTCACCTTGCGCAGTCGCGTTCGCATCGCCGCCAATCTTTCCGCCCACGGTGACGGTAGCGCCGCCGCCGGCCGCACCGGCATTGGTCGTGGCGGACACGCTGCCGCCAACCGAGCCGCCCGCATCGACGATCGCGCTGGCATCGCCACCCGTCGGGGTAAGCGAATTCGTGATCACGGTCGTCGGGTTGCCCTTCGCATCCTCGGTCACGGTGGTGGTCGACAGCGAGGTGTACGAATTGGTCGAGTTCGACGAAACGTCGTTGGCGACCTTGCCGTCGATGGTGACCGTCGAGCCGGCACCTCCGGACGAGGTGACGCTCTGCACGTCGCCCGTCTTGCCGACGGTGACGGTCGCGACACCAGTCGGGCCGTAGAAGTCCGTTTCGCTCACGATCACGGTCTTGCCGACCACCGGGGCGGTGCCGCCCGTGACGACCTTGGACGGTACCGTGCCGGCCTGGGCGTTCACGTCGCCGCCCTTGCCGTTCTCGGTGAACGTGGCATTGCCCTGCTGCGCGATCGCGTAGCTGGTGCTGCCGGTATCCCAAGTGCCGTTGTCGACCACGGTCGCGTCGCCGCTGGTATAGTCGACCGAGTTGATGTTGTTCGTCGCATCGACAACGGTGGACTTGCCCGCCGTGTAGTCCGCGTAAGCCTCGAGATAAGTTCCGGCCGAACCGGTGGCGTCGTTGGTGACAGTCACGTCACCGTAGCCATCAGCATCGATAGCCGTGGCGACCTTGCCGGAGTTTTCGATCGTCACGGCGCCGCCCGCGGCATCGACCTGGATTTGAGCGCCCACGTCGCCGCTGTTGGTAATCCCGACCGTACCCTTGTCTGCGTCGGAATAGATGTAGCTGCTCAACTTGCCGGCATTGCTGATCGTCACCGCACCGCCGTTTTGGTACGTCTCGAGATAGCTAGCCGTCCCAGTGGCATCGTTTGTGATGGAAGCCGTACCGCCATAGTTGTTGGCATAAATGTATCCGGAAACCGCACCGTCGTTCGTCGCGGCGAACGTGCTGGTCGTCTTCGTGTTGTCGCCGGTTCCATAGATGTTCACCACGTCCGCGCCCGTGCCGAGCACGCTACCCTTGGTAACATTGACGACCACCGCGCCGTCGCCATCGCCCGGCGCGGCGGTGATGGTGATATTGTTGTTGCCGGGCTGTGACAGCGTCTTGCCGTTGGTGTCCAGCGTGATGTCGCTGGTCTTCAAGGCCGCAATGCCGGCGTTCGTAGTCGTGACGCCCGTCGTCGGATCATCAGCAGGCACCGTGTAGGTGGCCGCGAGCACCGGCGCAGCAGAAGCCGCCAAGGCCGTCCCCAGCAGCAGATGCACTCGCCGCGCCTTCGGCGAGATGCCACCCGCTTGGCGGATATTGCGTGTCGTCATTATAATCTCCTGTAGAATCTGCACGGTGCCCATCAACGAAGTCGCGGCAGGCCCCTCAGCCCGCCGTGACCCAGTAATTCCACAGGGACTTCCCCTTCCGTAGCCACACCACGTGGCGACATTGCGACTTCGGGAAATGCCCCTTCAGTTCGCCGTGTTATCAGTTGTTGGCGGATTTCCGAGAAGATTTAGCGATACAAAATATCGGTATCGCAGGTTTGTTGGTAATAATCGCAATGGTTTGCGACGAGCCGTGAGCGGCCCTTAGTCGCCGACGAATGCCGATGCCGCGGACGCCCACAGTTCCACGCGTTCCTGTTGCGCAATGGGCACACCGGGCAGGCAATTCGGCCATTCCGCCCTTGTTTGGCGATTGCACCGTTCCGCGCGCTGGTTAAAAATCGCGGGCGTCGCAGGCACGGACATAGGGGACAGACGTGAACGCGCTCACGATAAACAAGACCGCGCGAACCGCGAACAAATGGCTCGAGGCGGACCAGATCATCGCCGAACGCTTCGGCAAGGCCGCGTTCAACGCGGAATTCCGCCTTCTTCTGCTGCTGCTGCCGGTGGAGTGCGTGTCGATCAAGCAGGCATTCCTGCAGTGTGCGCTGTCCAACCGGGCGTTCTACCTGCTGATCCTTGCGCTGAAGGAGCGCAAGATCATCACCGTGGCGCCCGACAGCAAGGACCGGCGGGTGAAGCTGATCCGGCTCGAGCCGCAGGCGCGCGCGCACCTCGACGCGATCGTCAGCCACCTCGCTTGAGCGAGGGCAGCCGGCCGCGGGGCCGTTTCAGCGCTGCAGCATGCGTTCGGCGATCTCGCGCACTTCGGGCGCGAGCGCATACATGTGCTGGTACTGCAGGATCTGCTTCGCCACCAGCTTGAGCCGGAACTCGAAGCCCGGCACCCGGTCGGGCGGCATCAGCGGGTTGTTGAACGGCGGCACGTCGTTGGCCTGGAACTCGAACGCGGCGGAAATGCGCGGGCGCGTCTCGCGCGCGTTGCCGTGCGATCCCCAATGCAACACCGCCTGATTCCACATGAAGATCGAGCCCGCCGCCGCCGGCAGCGCGCGAACATCGGGATAAGCGAACTTCCATTCGCGGTCGTTCGGGGTGCCGTAAGTCGGGTCGCGGTCCGCCGGCACGAGATACATGCACCCGTTGAGAGTGTTGGCTTCGGTGAGCGGGATCCACACCGTGACGGACTTGGGCGAGCCATCCTCACGCAGGGCGTAGTGGCCCTTGTCGCGATGCGGCGTCCAGCCCGCGCCTTCGCGCTTGGGGTCGATCAGCCACACCCAAAAGTCCGGCAGCATCGAGAACTCGGCCCCGAGCTGCGCCGCGATCAGGCGGTTGAGCTTCATGAACAGCAGCCAGAATTCGTCGAACATGAACGCGAAGGGCAACGGTATGCCTTGTGCATCGAGGGACGCGACCAGCGCGGCCATTTCCTCGACCGGCAAATCCCAGCGCGGCGGCGGGAGCTGAAAATAGCCTTCGACCCGCATCACCTGACGAAGCGCTTCAGCGAATTGCGGTTCGACTTCGAACGGCGGCACCGAGCGGAGGTAATCGGCATCGTCGACATGCAACGACGGCGCGAGCTTCTGCCAAAAATCCCTGGCGCCCCAGTGCTCGTTTTGCAGTTCTTTCGCCTTGGTCGCCATCATTCACTCGATCGGACACAATTAAGCTTCGCGCCGCTTCGCATGCCTCGCGGCTCGAGGCAAGCAGGCGGGGCCTTGCCGAACGCTCTGCCAGCTGGGTGGCCGCCAAAAAAAGGCCTGCCGCCACTCAGTGCGAGCGGACGAAATCCGCAATCACCGGGCCGAACGAATCGAGCGGGCTGCCGATCTGCCGGGCGCCCGAGATGTGGTTGTGGCCGGCCTGGACATGGAGCACCGGCAAGCGGCCCTTGGCCGCGAACCAGGCCTCGACCAATGTGCGGGTCTGCTGCTGGCATTCGGCCATGTCCAGTTCGCAGACGGCGAACAGGCACGGTGCCGCGCTGCCGAGCAAGCCCGGCAGCGCGGACATCGGCCCCCAGTCGTCCATATCGTAATATTGCGGCTTGAACGGATCGCGCACCGCGCTGGCGAGATCGTAGAAGCCCGAGCTCATGATCGCCCCGGCGAACTTGCCGGCCGCCCCGCCCGGCGCCGCCACCACGTCGGCGACATGGGTCGCGCCGGCGGAATGGCCCATCAGCACGATCCGTTGCGGATCGATCCCATACTCCGCCGCGTGCTGGACGACGTGGAGCAGCGCGGCGATGGTGTCCTCGCGGCCGGCAGGCCATTTGACCTCGGGCGCGAGGCGATAGTTGATCGTCACCCCGACCAGCCCCTCGCGCTGCGCCCAGGCGCCGACGTTGTTGTAGAACGGCGCGCCGGGGGCGCCCTTGTCGCCCATCACGAAGCCGCCGTCGTGGACGAACAGCAGGCAGGGCGCGGGGGCGTCGCTCTCGGGCCGGAACAGGTCGAGCCGGTGGCGCTCGTGCGGGCCGTAGGCGATGTCGCGGGTGACGCGCGCTTCGTCCGGCTGCAGCGCGATCGGCGCGAGCAAGGCATTGGACTGCTCGACCAGCTCGGGCGAGAACTCGGTGCCGAGCTTGGCGATCGTCGCGAAGAAGTGCTTGCGGTCCATCATTGCTCCATCATCAAAACCGGTTTCACCACCGCCGCGCTTTCGCAGTCCTGCCAGGCCTCGTCGAACCGGCCGAACGGATAGCGCGCGATCAGCTTCTCGAGCGGGAAGCGCCCCTGGCGCCAGAACTCGATCAACTTGGGGATGAACGTGCGCGGCGCGGCGCTGCCGCCGAGGATGCCCTTCAATCCCCTGCCCCCGGCGAGCATCTGCATCATGTCCGGCGTCCACGGCTCGCGCGGGCGCGTGACGAAGCCCTGCACGCCTTCCATCGCGAGCATCTTCATGCCGGCGTCGAACGCGTGCATCGCGGTGGTGGTGTTGAAGCTGTAATTTGCGCCGTGCGGCAGGATCGCCTTGAGCTGCGCCAGCGCCTCGTCCGGCTCGCGCGCATCGATCGCATGGGTCGCGCCGAGCTCGAGCGCCAGCTCGCAGCGCTCGGGCACCATGTCCATCGCGACGATCGTCGCCGCGCCGGAGAGCCGCGCGGCCATCACCGCCGCGTTGCCGACGCTGCCCGCGCCCAGCACCACGATCGAATCGCCGGGCTTGACCTTCAGCGCCTCGATCACCGCGCCCGCGCCGGTAATGATCCCGCAGCCCATCGGCGCGACGATATCGAGCGGCACGTCCCTGGGCACGGGCACCGCGCCGCGCGCCTGGGCGATGCAGTGGGTGGCGAAGCTCGACTGGGCGAAGAAATGGCTGGCGACGGTTTCGCCGCCTTCGCTTTCGAGCGCAGTCGAGCCGTCTGGCCGCCGCCCGCCGAAGCTGCGCGGCATCGCCTCGCGACAATAAGTCGGGTGCGCGGCGAGGCACGACGGGCACTCGCCGCACGAGCCGCCCGACATCACCACGTGATCGCCCGGCTTCAGATGGGTGACCGCGCTGCCGACGCGCTCGACCACGCCGGCGCCTTCGTGGCCGAGCACCGCCGGCTTGGGCACCGGCAGGCCGATCCCGGCATGGGCGTGGAGGTCGGTGTGGCAGATGCCGGTGGCGACCAGCCGGACGAGGATCTCGTCGTCGCGCGGCTCACCGAGCTCGACTTGCTCGAGCACCGGCGCCGGAGCGCCCGCGCGCGAGACCGCGGCGGTGATCTTCATTCCTTGGCGTCCAGCGAATGTTTCGGCGGAGTCATCTGCGGCCGCCCCTTCATCGTGAGCTCGCCCTTCCACGGCACGTCCTCGAGGCTGCGCCAGGCGTTGACCAGCAATTTGTGGAATACCCACACGCCGTCTTCCTTCACCAGCATGTCGTCGCGGGTGCCGATGCCGAACACGAAATTGGTGCCGTACTCGACGTTGAACTGGATGATCTGGAACATCGAGCGCACTCGCGCGCCGTACTCTGTCGGGGTCATCAAAAAGTGTTGGAAAAGATGTTGCCGGCCCAGCCACCAGTGTTGGCGGTGATACCAAAGTTCCTTGAGGTTCTCGAGGATCGCCGCGTGGCCCTTCACCTCCCCCTGCCACAGGTGGTCGAAGCTGCCCTCGCGCGCGAAGCTGGAGAGCGCGAGATCGGCATCGGCCAGGTCGATGCCCCAGGCGTAGCGGGCGTACGTCTCCATGATGTCGCCGCGGTCCTGCGCGGGCATCGTCTTGGGGACCGTTCCATTTGGCCAAGGGTTCTCGCTCACGATACCGCCTCCATCTCGTAACGGCCTTTTTCGACCACCTCGTCGGGCACCCACACGCCGTGGAAGCTCGCACGCACGCGCACCGGCAGGTGCAGCCGCGCGACCGGGCCCTTGGCGAGGTCGAGCGCGTCGAAAATGCCGATCTCGCTGTGGCCCTGGTCGAGCCGGTTGAGGATCGAGAGGATCCACCCGTCGCCTTCCTTCGCGTCGGGCGCGCGGGGGACGAACTGCGGCTCCTGAACCGCGGTCTTCTCGCCATGCTCCCACACGTCGAGCGCACCGGTCCGGACGTTGACGTGGCCGAGAGTGCTGGTGCCGTCGCCAGCCCGGTACATGATCACCCAGCCGTGGGTATAGTCGCGGCCCTGCCAGCGGTCGTCGGTGCGCGGCATCTCGCACGGCATCGGGATCAGCGGGCGGCTTTCGTAGTCATCCTCGTTGCGCGCGAGGTCCATCGTAACGCGCGTGAGGATCGGCGGAACCGGCGGAAACTGGCGCCCGTCAGGGGTCTTGAAGAACGGGAAGCAATTGCCCTGGTAGAGGCACAGGTCGAGGTGGACTTTCGTGCCCTCGGTGACCGCGTTCATCATGTGCCCGGCGCTGGTGGTCGGCCCTTCGAACCAGCGCACTTCGTCGGCCGAGCCGTAGCGCGGGATCACCGCGATCCTGGTCGGCTTGTCGTCGTGCCATTCGTAGAACGTCTTGCCCTGCTTCAAGCCGTCCACATCGGGGGTACAAAGGGGGAAGAACGGCACCACAATGTGGCTTTCCGTGATCGCAAAGTCATGCACCACGCCAGCCCACGGCGCCTCGAACCACACTTCGTGCTTCAGGGTGCCGTCCGGGTTGAAGATATAGATCGCGAAGTCGCGGGTGGCGTCGCCCTTGGCCTGGTAGGAATAAGTCAGCAGCTCCCCGGTGACCCAGTCGACTTTCGGATGGGCGGAAAGGCTGGCGGCGGTGACCTGGCCGTCGAGATCGGTCTTGGTCCGCGTCTCGAGCGTGTCGGGATCGACCTCGAACGGCAGGTCGTCCTCCTTCAGCGCCATCAGCCGGCCGGCATGCCACAGCATCGAGGTGTTGGCGGTGCCGGGGCTGGTCTCGGCCGCGAGGGGATCGGCGGTGTAACGGTTGCGGTACTTGCCGAACAGGCTGCGGCGGTGCTGGGCCTGCAGCTCGTAGCGCGGGGTGCGGACCCACCGGTTGCGATAGGTGACGTGGCCGTCCTCGAAGCGGAACATGAACATCATGCCCTCGCCGTCGATAAACACGTCCTCGCCGTTCATCGGCGGGAACTGGCGGTCGGCGCCGCAGCGGTACCACGTGCCGTTGAGCCCCTCGGGCACGTGGCCCTCGATCAGCTCGAGCCCGTCGACCGTGCATTCGGAGCGCATCGGGTGCGCCCAGCCGGCGTACTCGGCGATCTTGGGGAAAGTGATTTCCATGTGCCTGCTCCCTATCCGACCGCCTGGTCGACCGCGCTGACCGCCTGGCGCGTCAGGCACACCGGCTCGCCCGAGTTGATCAGCAATGCTTGCTTGCGGACATAGCGGGTGAGATCGCCCCTGAGGCCCGGCAGGCCCGAATAGCCGAAGCTGTCGTTCTTCGCTTCCGAGCCGAAGAACGTGAGGAAGGTATCCTGCACGCTGACTTTGCCGGCATCGATCCGCTCGGCGACCGCGATGGCGGTTTCCTCGTCCGGGCCGATGACGGCGGCGGAGAGGCCGTAGTCGGTGTCGTTCGCCAGCGCGATCGCCTGCTCGATGTCGTCGTAGGCCATCACCGGCATGCACGGTCCGAAGGTTTCCTCGCGCATGATCTTCATCTCGTGGGTCACGCCGGTGAGCACCGTCGGGCGCATGTAGCTGCCGCCGTCGATCTCGAACGGCGGGCCGCCCTCGACGATCTTGGCGCCCTTGGCCAGCGCGTCCTCGAGATGGCCCTTCACGATCTCGGCCTGATGCGGCCCGGTGAACGGTCCGATGTGGCCACCCATCGGATCGGGATGATTGAGCTCGATGCGCTTCGCCCGCTCGACCAGCTGCCCGACGAATTCGTCGTGGATCGCACGGTCGACGTAGATGCGCTCGATCGAGAAGCACACTTGCCCGGTGGCCGAGATCGCGCCCCGGATGGTTGCCGAGACCGCCCGGTCGATATCCGCGCCGCGCATCACGATCAGCGGGTCCTTGCCGCCCAGCTCGACGTCGTAGGGGATCATCCGCGCGCCGCACGCCTCCGCGACCTTGCGCCCGTTGGGCACGCTGCCGGTGAAGCTGATGTAGTCGGCTTCCTGGATCAGCGCCTGTCCGGTCTCGCCGTCGCCCAGCACGCAGTCGAACACCGCGGCGAGCTCGGGCACTTCGCGCACGCTGTCGAACAGCGGCCCGGTGAAGCGCGGGGTGACTTCGCTGGGCTTGAGCAGCACCGAGCAGCCGGCGAACAGCGGCGGGATCGCGTGCAGCATCGAGAGCATCGTCGGCGCATTCCACGGGCTGATGATCCCGACCAGGCCGTAAGGCTTGAGCAGGCTGGTGAAGCGGATCTCCGGATTGGCGCGGGCGACGCCTTCGCGGATCGCGCCGCGCAGTTGCGCCGGCGCGCTCGCGCACAGCCCGCCGATGATCCCCAGCATCATGTCGGGCGCGATGCGGCTGATCTCGCAATAGCCGGTGTCGTGCGAATCGGCGTCGATGATCGCCTGGCGGTACTTGCCGCCGACGAGCTGCGCCCAGCGGCCCATTACCTTCACGCGTTCCTCGGGCGGCATCGCGGCCCAGTTCTTTTGGCCCGCGCGCAGCTTCGCGGCCTTCGCCGCCACTGCCGCGCGATCGGCGACCTCGATCTCCATGTCCGGCTTGCCCGTGCGCGGGTTGCGCACCGGCAGGATGCGCGCTTGGGCCATCCCATCTCTCCTATTTTTCAGCGGGGCTTTGACGACTCCCGGTTTCATTGATTATTCAATGAACCTCAAACGCGAGTCAACCGGCCATCGGCGGGATGGCGCAGTCCGGCGGCGGGAGTGCGACGATGGCCAAGCGGCCGACAGCAGAGGACGAGGCACGCGCGGTCCCGCCGACGTACGGCATCGGCGGCCTGCCCTATTTCGGCTATCGCCTGGCGGTTACCGCGAAACTGTTCGACCGCAAGTTTCTGGAGCTGCTGCAGCAACATTCGAGCCTCACCCTGCCGCAATGGCGCTGCATGGCCCAGCTTGGGCTTGCCGAGCCCGGCACGGTGCGTTCGCTGGCCGACGGCGCCGCGGTCGATCGCGCCGAAGTCAGCCGCGCGCTCGCCCGGCTGGAGAAGCAGGGGCTGGTCCAACGACACGGCAATTCGGGCGACCAGCGCAGCCCGAACTTCACCCTCACCCCGCAAGGCAAGGCGGTGTTCCAGCAAGTGCGCCAGCCGGTCTCGCAATTCATCCGCAGCCTGATCGCGCAGGTCGAGGTCGCCGACATCGAAGCGGCCGACCGGGTGTTATGGACGGTGTCGCAAGGCTGCCTCGACTGAGCCCCGCGAAATCCGCCCGAAGCCGTCATAAACCGGTCACCTGACGTGGGCAGTTCCAGTCGTCCGCAATGGAGACACTGGGACGATGGCCGTGGTCGATATCTTCCTCACTGATCCACAGGGCGACGCGCTGGAAAGCTTCGTCCACGACGATTCGGTGTTCACTTTCAATTCGATGGACGCCGGCGGCCCACGCCGATTGCTCGAAGGGCCGATGTGGGCGTTCGTCGACTGGGTGATGCCGGACCTGTCGGGGCTGGAGATGTGCCGGCGCCTGCGGGCCGACCCACGAACGCAGGAAGCCCATGTCACAATCGTGCTCGAACAGGACGATCCTGACGACCGTCGCCGGGCATTGCGTGCGGGCGCGGACGACTACATCGTCGGGCCGCTCGACCGGCAGAAGATCCTCGACCGGGTGCTCGCGCTCCAATCGCGGCAGCAGCGCCATGTCCGGCAAGTGGTCGAATGCGGCCGGCTTGCGATCGATCTCAACGCGCAGCAGGCGCGGTGGGGCGGAATGCCGATCGCGCTGAGGCCGAACGAATTCCGGCTGCTGCGCTTCCTCGCGGAGAATCCGAACCGGGTGCTCTCGCGCCAGGAGCTGATCGCCGGCCTCGGCAAGCAGGAGCCGCCGATCGATCCACGTACGGTGGACGTGTGGATCGGGCGCCTGCGCCGCGCGTTCCGCTCGGCCGGGGCGGGCAACCCGCTGCGCACCGTCCACGCGATGGGCTACGTGCTCGACGCGCCCTAGGCCTCGCCGAGCGGATTGCCCGAAATCGTCGCGGTGCTCTGGCCCTTGTAACGCTCGGGGATGTGCTCGCCGGTCTCGGCGAAGTAGACCATCTCGGCGACGTTGGTCGCATGGTCGCCGATCCGCTCGAGGTGCTTGGCGATGAACAGCAGGTGCGCGGCCGGCGTGATGTTGTGCGGGTTTTCCATCATGAACGTCAGCAGCGCGCGGAAGATGCTGTTGTAGAAGTTGTCGACCACCTGATCGCGGCCGAGCACCATCGCTGCCTTCGCGCCGTCGCGCGCGGCGAACGCATCGAGCGCGTCGGACACCATCTCGCCGCAGATGCGCGCCATTTCGGGCAGCAGCGACAGCGGCTCGATCTTGGAATTCTCGATGTTCGGCACGCGCTTGGCGATGTTCTTCGCATAGTCACCGATGCGCTCGACCACGCCCGAAATCTTCAGCGCCGCGACCACTTCGCGCAAGTCGTTCGCGAGCGGCGCGCGCAGCGCCATGATGCTCACCGCGCGACGTTCGACTTCGCTTTCCAGCTCGTCGATCCGCATGTCGCGCTCGACGACCGCTGCGGCGAGTTCGAGGTCGCGGGTGGTCAGCGCCTGGATCGAATCGCGGATCGCCAGCTCGGCGAGGCCGCCCATCTGGCTGATGGAGACCCGCAGTTCCTCCAGTTCCTGGTCGAATGCCTTCAAGGTATGGCCATGTGTCGCCATGCTCGGTCTCCTCAGCCGTAGCGGCCGGTTATGTAATCCTTGGTCCGGGTTTCGCCCGGATTGGTGAAGATCTGCGACGTCGGGCCGAATTCGATCAGCTCGCCCAGATGGAAGAACGCGGTCTGTTCCGACACGCGGCCCGCCTGCTGCATGTTGTGGGTGACGATCACGATCGTGAAGCTCTGCGACAGCTCGTGAACCAGCTCCTCCACTTTGGCGGTGGCGATCGGGTCGAGCGCCGAAGTCGGCTCGTCGAGCAGGATGATCTCCGGCCTGAGCGCGATGGTGCGCGCGATGCACAGGCGCTGCTGCTGCCCGCCCGAGAGCGACAGCGCGCTCGCGCCCAGGCGATCCTTCACCTCGTCCCACAGCGCCGCCTGGCGCAGCGCTTCCTCGATCCGGTCGTTGGTTTCCGAACGGCTGAGCTTTTCGAAGAAATTGAGCGCGAAGCCCACGTTGTTGCGGATCGAAGTGGCGAACGGGGTCGGCTTCTGGAACACCATGCCCACCCGGCGGCGCAGCCGGCTGAGGCTGTAGCTCCGCTCGAGGATGTTCTCTCCGTCGACCAGGATCTCGCCGTTCGCGTACTGTTCGGGATAGAGCTCGAAAATCCGGTTGAGCGCGCGCAGCAGGGTCGACTTGCCGCAGCCCGACGGACCGATGATCGCGGTCACCTGGCTCTCGGCGATCTCCAGATTGACCGACTTCAGCGCCTGGACGTTGCCGTAGTAGAAATCGAGATTGCGCACGGCGATCTTGGTTACACGCTGCGGCGCCGCCGCGGGCTGGATCGCCGCGGGGACCTCCATCTCGAGCGCATTGGCGGATAAATCGTTCATCGCTTGAAGACCTTCCTAGTCAGCAGCCGCACGCCGAGATTGAGCGCCAGCACGAACACCGTGAGGATCAGGGCGCCCGCCCACGCGAGTTCGTTCCAGTTGTCGTAGGGGCTCATCGCGTACTGGTAGAGCACCACCGGAATGTTCGCCATCGGCTGCGCGAGGTTGGCGTTCCAGAACTGGTTGCCGAGCGCGGTGAACAGCAGCGGCGCGGTCTCGCCGCTGATCCGCGCGAGCGCCAGCAGGGTGCCGGTCACGAGGCCGGTCATCGCGGCCTTGTAGATGATCTGCAGGGTCAGCTTCCACCGCGGCAAGCCGAGCGCGAACGCAGCCTCGCGCATCGTGTTCGGCACCAGCCGCAGCGATTCCTCGCTGGTCCGCACGACGATCGGCAGCAGGATGATCGCCAGCGCGACCGCACCCGCGTAGCCCGAGAAGTGGCCGACGGTCCGCACCGCGAATTCATAGACGAACAGGCCGATGACGATCGACGGAGCGCTCAGCAGGATGTCGTTGATGAACCGCACGGTGGCGGCGAGCTTCGAGTGCCGCCCGTGCTCGGCAAGGTAGGTTCCGGCGGCGATCCCGATCGGCGTGCCGATCACGACCGCCAGCAGGATCATCACCGCGCTGCCGTAGAACGCGTTGAGCAGGCCGCCTTCGGTGCCCGGAGGCGGCGTCATCTGGGTGAACAGGGCCGGCGAAACCGCCTTGGCGCCGCGTATCAGCGTGGTGAGCAGGATCCACACCAGCCACACCAGGCCGAACAGCGTCGCCGCGGTGGCGAGCACCAGCGCGACGATGTCGACGATCCGGCGGCGAAGGACGACGGCATTCATCAGTTGGTTTTCCCGGAGATTCGCTCGATCCTGAGCAGCATGAGCTTGGCGAGGGTCAGAATGATGAACGTCACGACGAACAGCAGGAACGCGAGCGCGATCAGCGACGAGCGGTAGAGCTCGGTATCGGCCTCGGTGAACTCGTTGGCGATCGCCGCGGCGATCGAGTTGCCCGGCATCAGCAGCGAGCCGGTGAGATCGTGCGAATTGCCGATCACGAAGGTGACCGCCATGGTTTCGCCGAGCGCCCGGCCAAGGCCGAGGAATATCGCGCCGATGATCGCCGAGCGGGTATAAGGCAGCGTGACGCGGCTGAGCATCTCCCAGCGCGTGGCGCCCAGCGAGATCGCCGCTTCGCGGATGCCGCCGGGGACCGCGTTGAACACGTCGCGCGCGACCGCCGCGATGAACGGGATGATCATGATGCCGAGCACGATTCCGGCCGGCAGCAGGCCGATCCCGATCGGCGGCCCGCTGAACAAGGGCCCGAGCACCGGCCATTGCCCGAGATGGTCGTTGACCCACGGCTCGACGTGCGCGGCCAGGAACGGGGCGAACACGAACAGGCCCCACATGCCGTAGATGATGCTCGGGATCGCGGCGAGCAGCTCGATCGCGATTCCCACCGGCCCGCGCAGCCAGCGCGGCGCGATGTCGGTCAGGAACAAAGCGATGCCGATGCTCACCGGCACCGCGATGACCAGCGCGATCGCGGAGCTCGCAAGCGTGCCGTAGATCGGCACCAGCGCGCCGAAGTGGCCGCCGACCGCATCCCATTCGCTGCCGGTGATGAAGCCCAGGCCGAAGGTCTTGAACGCCAGCCGCCCGCCCCAGGCCATCGACAGCGCGATGCCGCCGAGCAGCACCAGCACCAGCCAGGCCGAGCCGGCGGTGGCGATCTCGAACAGCCTGTCGCCCCAGTGCGCCTTGTGGGGGACGGGCGCGGAATCGTCGCTCGGCGAGCCGCGCGGAGCGGCGAGGACGCGGCCCGCTTCGGCCGGGTGCAGCGCAAGCTCGGTCATTTGATGTTGGCCGACCAGTACGCTTCGATCTTCTTCACGAGGTCGGCGGGAAGCGGCACGTAATCCAGCTTCTGCGCCTGCGGCTGGCCGCTCTCGAGCGACCAGCGGAAGAATTCGAGCGCCTTCTTCGACGCATCGGCATCCTTGGGGTGCTTGTACATCAGGACGAACGTCGAAGCCGCGATCGGGTAGGCGTCTGCGCCCGGCGCGTTGGTCATCACCAGGTCGAAGTCCTGCGCCTTGTCCCAGTCCGCGGTGGCCGCGGCGGCCTGGAACTTGTCGGCCGACGGCGCCTCGAAGTTGCCGGCCGCGTTCTGCAGCAGCGCGTAGTTCATGTTGTTCTGCTTGACGTAGGCATATTCGACGTAGCCGATCGAGTTGGCGATCTGCTTGACGTAGCCGGCGACCCCTTCGTTGCCCTTGCCGCCGACGCCGCCGGTCCAGTCGACCGTGGTGCCCTCGCCGTACTTCGCCTTCCACTCGGGGCTGACCTGGCCGAGATAGTGGGTGAAGTTGAACGTCGTGCCCGAGCCGTCGGAACGGTGCACCGCGGTGATGTCGGCGGCGGGCAGCTTGAGCCCCGCGTTGAGCTTCACGATCGCGGGATCGTTCCACTTGGTGATCCTGCCGGCGTAGATGTCGGCAAGCACCGGGCCGGTGAGCTTCAATTGCCCCGGCGCGATTCCGCCGATGTTGGTTACCGGAACGATGCCGCCGATCACCACCGGGAACTGGACGAGCCCCGCAGCGGCCAGCTCTTTCGAATCGAGCGGCTTGTCGGTCGCGCCGAAGGTGACGGTGCCGGCCTTGATCTGGGCGATCCCGCCGCCCGAGCCGATCGACTGATAGTTGACCGCAAGCCCGTTGCTCTTGCTGTAATCGGCCGACCAGGCCGACAGCACCGGATAGACGAACGTCGAGCCCGCGCCGGTGATCTGGGCGGTTGCCGCGGACGCATCGCCGGTCTTCTGCCCGGCCTGGTCGTTGCCGCCGCAGCCGGCCAGGGCCAGCGTTGCCGCCGAAAGCGCAAGCGCGGAAAATCTCACGTCGTCCTCCTCGTTCCGGGCCGGCCACGAGGGGCGGCGATGAGGAGCCTAATGGGCGGCTTAAATGACAGTTTTGTGACATCCGAACCGGCCGCCCGGGCCCGCGTCACGGCTTACATATAACTGTCACACAGCGCTCCTAGAGGCGTCACGCCCGCCCCCCGGGAGGGGCGTCAACGACGAGTGTCAAGGAGCTATCAATGAGGGCAAAGATTTCAACGCTTTCGGGCGTCGCGGTGGCTGCGATCGCAGCCGCCGGATTCGCGGCGCCGGCGCAAGCGCAGGACCAGAGCGGCGGCACGGTCACGCTGACTGCCGCGCAGTGGCAGGCGATCCAGCAGGAGCTGTCGCAGCTTCACCAGGACGTCGATTCGCTCAAGGCGTCGCAGCAGACGACCCAGGCGCAGGCGGCCCAGGCGCAAACCACCGCGACTCAGGCGCAGGAAGTGGCGGCCAAGGCCCAGACCGACGCCACCGCCGCGGTGAAGGTGAAGCCCGCCTCGAGCTGGGCCGACAGCACCACCGTCAGCGGCCGGATGTACTTCAACGCCAGCGCGGTGAGCGCCGACAACGCGGCCGGCGCCAACGTCGAGAAGGACGGCGGCTTCCAGATCAAGCGCTTCTACGTGAGCGTCGATCACAAGTTCAACAACACGTTCTCGGGCGACATCACCGTCGACGTCGACAACGTCCTGAAGTCTGCCGGCCTCTCGGGCGGCACTCTCACGACCTCGAACACCGGCCAGGGCCTCTACATCAAGAAGGCGTACCTGAAGGCCTCGCTCAATCCCGCGTTCAACGTGGTCCTGGGCGCGACCGACATGCCATGGATCCCCTACGTTGAGGGCATCTACGGCTACCGCCACATCGAGAAGACGATCACCGACCTCGACGGCTTCGGCACATCGTCCGACTGGGGCGTCCACGTGATGGGCAGCTTTGCCGACGGCCTCGTCAGCTACCAGGTCTCGGCGGTCGACGGCGGCGGCTATCGCAACCCGCAGCTCACCAAGACGGTCGATCTCGAGGGCCGCCTGTCGATCGCGTACAAGGGCTTCAACGCGGCGATCGGCGGCTACACCGGCAAGCTGGGCAAGAACGTCCAGGGCGCGCTGACCTACAACTCGGCGAATCGCTTCGACGCGCTGCTCGCCTACAAGGGCAAAGTCGGCGATATCGGCGTGACGGTGGGCGGCGAATACTTCTACGCCAAGAACTGGAACCGGGTGACCTCGCTGACCGACGACACGTCGGATGGCGTGTCGCTGTTCGCCTCGGTCGCGCCGGCCAAGGAATGGAGCGTGTTCGGCCGTTACGACTGGGTCAATCCGAGCAAGGACCTCGCGCCCGCGCAGAACGACCACTACTTCAACGTCGGCGTGCAATACAGCCCGGCCAAGATCGTCGACCTCGCGCTGGTCTACAAGCGCGACGACGCCGACGGCGGGCTGAAGATCGGCAACCTTGCCTCCGGCCAGGCCACGCGCGACGAGATCGGTCTTTACGGCCAGTTCCGCTGGTAATCCCTACCCCGATTTGACAGCGCAGCCGCCGCGGGTCCGCCTCTCCCTGGGCCCGCGGCGGTTCTTTTTTGCACATCCGCTGGTCGCCACGCGCGATTGACACATCGTTGTAACGCACGCGGGCCAGAGGCCCCCTCAGCGAAGGCGATGCGCCTCGCAAGACGGAGGGCAAATCCCCATGCAAAGACGTACATTTTCCATCGCGCTGGCGATCGCCGCGAGCGCGGGCCTGGTTTCCGCGGCCAATGCCGAGATCACCGGCGCCGGCTCGACCTTCATCTTCCCGGTGCTGTCGAAATGGACCGCGGACTACCACAAGCTCGGCGGCGAGCAGATCAACTATCAGTCGATCGGTTCGGGCGGCGGCATCGCGCAGATCAAGGCCGGCACCGTCGACTTCGGCGCGACCGACAAGCCGCTCGCCTCGAGCGAGCTCGCCCAGGCCGGCCTTGCGCAGTTCCCGCTGGTGATCGGCGGCATCGTGCCGGTGGTCAACGTCCCCGGCCTGCGCGCCGGCCAGCTGCACCTGACCGGGCCCGTGCTGGCCGACATCTATGCGGGCAACATCAAGACCTGGAACAGCCCGGCGATCGTCAAGCTGAACCCCGGCGTGAAGCTGCCGAGCACGCAGATCACCGCGGTGCACCGCTCCGACGGCTCGGGCACGACGTTCAACTTCACCCATTACCTGAGCCAGGTCAGCCCTGGCTGGAGGAGCTCGGCCGGCGAAGGCACCACGGTCAACTGGACCGGCGGCGTCGGCGGCAAGGGCAACGAAGGCGTCGCGACCTACGTCAAGCAGATCCCAGGCTCGATCGGCTACGTCGAGTACGCCTACGTGGTCCAGAACAAGATGGTCTACGCGCTGGTTGCCAACAAGGCGGGCAAGTACCTGGCGCCGAACGCGAAGTCGTTCCAGGCCGCGGCCGCCACCGCCGACTGGGCCCATGCGACCGACTTCAACCTGGTGATGACCAACGCGCCGGGCGCTGCGGCCTATCCGATCACCGCGACCACTTTCGTGCTGATGTACAAGCAGCCGAAGAACGCCGCGTCCTCGGCCGCCGCGAAGAAATTCTTCAAATGGGCGCTCGAGAAGGGCCAGCCGCAGGCGACCAGCCTCGACTACGTCCCCCTGCCCGCCTCGCTGGTGAAGCAGATCGAAGCCTATTGGGCGACCCACATCAAGTAAGCGGGGCGCGGTTCGACCGCCCGCTGCCACGAAGGGCCCGCCAGTATTGCGCGGGCCCTTCCATTTCCGGGCGCGGAGGGCGACAGCCCAATTCAAAATGTGGCCAGGTTGTGCCCCGTTGCGCGGCCGCTCGACCTCGATTTCACAAAACTGTAACATAGCCCTCGCATGTCCTTCCGGACAGCGCTTCCCGCCAGCAGGACCATGGCCGCCCAAGTCGAAACCCGTCCCGAGGCGCTCGCCCCCGAAGAGCGCTATTTCAACCGCGAGCTGAGTTGGCTCAGGTTCAACGAGCGCGTGCTCGACGAAGGTCGCAACGCCAATTACCCGCTGCTCGAACGGCTACGCTTCCTGTCGATCTCGGGCAGCAACCTCGACGAGTTCATCATGATCCGCCTGGCCGGCCTGGTCGGCCAGGTGCAGCGCCAGATCGCGACCCTGTCGCTCGACGGGCGCACCCCTGCGCAGCAGCTCGCCGCGGTGCGCACGGCGATCGCCGAGCTCGAGCGCAAGCAGCAGATGACCTGGCGCGAGCTGCGCCCATTGCTCGCCGAGCAGGGCATCCACGTCGCCGACGAAGGCCGGGTCGATGCCGAGGCCGCGCGCTGGCTGCGCGAATACTACATCAACCATGTCGCGCCGGTGATCACCCCGCAGGCGATCGACCCCGCGCACCCGTTCCCGTTCATCGCCAACCAGGGCATCGGCCTCTTGTTCAACCTCACCCGGCTCGCCGACGACGAGCAGGTGATCGAGATGGTGATGGTGCCCTCGGCGCTGCCCCGGTTCGTACGGGTTCCGGGCGAGGAAGCGCTCTACATCAGCATCGAGAACCTCATCGGCCGCCACGCGGACATCCTGTTCCCCGGTTTTCGCGTGGAGGGCGACGGCGTGTTCCGCGTGCTGCGCGACAGCGACATCGAGATCGAGGAAGAAGCCGAAGACCTGGTGCGCTTCTACCGCACCGCGATCCAGCGCCGCCGCCGTGGGCGCGTGATCATGCTCGAGCTCGACAACGAGTTCGATCCGGTGGCCGAGCAATTGCTGCTCGCCCAGTTGGTGCTCGAGGATTCGATCGTGATCAAGACCGAGGGCACCCTGGGCCTTGGCGGCCTGGCGATGATCGTCGGCGAGGATCGGCCCGAGCTCAAGTTCCTGCCCTACACGCCGCGCTATCCCGAGCGGGTGATGGAGCACGACGGGGACTGCTTCGCGGCGATCAAGGAAAAGGACATCGTCGTCCATCACCCTTACGAAAGCTTCGAGGTGGTGGTCGACTTCATCCGCCAGGCTGCGGCCGATCCCGACGTGGTCGCGATCAAGCAGACGCTCTACCGCGCCGGCGCGCAATCGCCGATCATCGCCGCGCTGATCGCCGCTGCCGAGGCCGGCAAATCGGTGACCGCGGTGGTCGAGCTGAAGGCCCGCTTCGACGAGGAGCAGAACCTCAAGTGGGCAAACCAGCTCGAACGTGCGGGCGTGCAGGTGATCTACGGCTTCGTCGATTGGAAGACCCACGCGAAAGTTTCGATGGTGGTCCGGCGCGAGGAAGGCGAATTGCGCACTTACTGCCATTTCGGCACCGGCAACTACCACCCGCAGAATTCGAAGATCTACACCGATCTCAGCTTCTTTACCGCCGATCCCAAGTTCGGGCGCGACGCGGCCAAATTGTTCAACTTCATCACCGGCTATGTCGAGCCGCGCAACCTCGAGATGCTGGCGATGTCGCCGATCAACTTGCGCAGCAAGCTCTACGACCGGATCGACAAGGAAATCGCGAATGCCGAGGCCGGCAAGCCGGCCTTCATCTGGGCGAAGCTCAATTCGCTGACCGACGGCGACATGATCGACCGGCTCTATGCCGCGAGCCAGGCCGGGGTGCAGATCACCCTGGTGGTGCGCGGCATCTGCTGCCTGCGCTCGGGCGTGCCGGGCCTCAGCGAGAACATCGTGGTCAAGTCGATCATCGGCCGGTTCCTCGAGCACACCCGCATCTGGGCGTTCGCCAACGGCTTCGCGATGCCGAGCCACCGGGCCAAGGTGTTCATCACCTCGGCGGACGCGATGGAGCGCAATCTCGACCGGCGCGTCGAGACCCTGGTGCCGATCAAGAACCCCACCGTGCACGATCAGGTGCTGCAGCAAGTGCTGCTCGCCAACCTGCTCGATACCGAGCAGAGCTGGCTGCAACTGCCCGACGGCCACTATGAGCGCTTCGAGCCGGGCGAGCGGCCGTTCAACCTGCACCGCTATTTCATGACCAATCCCTCGCTCTCCGGGCGCGGCACCGCGCTCGACGAAGGCGCCAAAGTGCCCAAGCTGGCGTTGCGCAAGGGAGGTGTGTGATAGAAGCCCGCGACCAGTTCGTGCAGAGGGCGACGCCAGAGTGATCGGGACCAGCGACACGGATCTTGCCAGCGCGGCGCCGCACCGGGCGGTGATCGACATCGGCTCGAACACCGTTCGCCTGGTGATCTACGGCGGGGCACGGCGCGTGCCGACCGTGCTGCTGAACGAGAAAGTGGTCGCCCAGCTTGGGCGCGACTTGCCCCGTTCGGGCGAGATTCCGGCCGCGGGCATGCGCATCGCGCTGGCCGGGCTCAAGCGCTATCGCCGCATCCTGAGCGACCTGCACGTCGGCGAAATCGACGTCATCGCCACCGCCGCCGCGCGGATCGCGAGCAACGGCGAGGCACTCCTCAGCCAGGTGCGCGAATGCGGGTTCGAGCCCCGGCTGCTGTCGGGCGAGGAAGAGGCGCGGACCAGCGCGATGGGCGTGATCGGCGCGTTTCCGGGTGCCAAGGGGGTGGTCGCGGACCTCGGGGGCGGCAGCATCGAGCTGATCGAGATCGGCGAAGGCCAGGCGGCGCACGGCATCAGCCTGCCGTTCGGCTCGCTGATGCTCGCCGAGATGCGCGCCGCCGGTTCGGACCAGTTCAAGCGCAAGATCGGCAAGGCGCTGCAGGGCGCCGACTGGGCGCACCCGGTCGCCGCGCCGCTGTACATGGTCGGCGGCACCTGGCGCTCGCTGGCGTGCTTTGCGATGGCCGACAGCGGCCATCCGCTGGCCGACCCGCATGGTTTCACGCTCGACGCGGCGCGGGCGGCAAGGCTCGCGAAGCGCGTGCGGCTGATGAAGTCGAGCAAGCTCACCGCGCCGCGGGTCGGCGAGATGCGCGCGGCGGTGCTGCCGCACGCCGCCGCGCTGCTGCAAGTGCTGCTCGCCAGGCTCCAGCCGACGAAACTGGTGTTCTCCTCATGGGGGCTGCGCGAGGGGCGGCTGTTCGACCGCCTCGATCCCGCGGCCAAAGCGCAGGATCCGCTGCTCGCCGGGGTCGCCCATTTCGCGGCGCCGCGGGGCGGCCCCCCGACGCTCGCGACGCGCATCGCGGGCTGGAGCGCCGATGCGTTGCCGGCGAACGGGCGCGGGTCGGAGCGGCTGCGGCTGGCGGCGACGATGCTGGCGCTCGCCGCGATGCAGATCGAGCCCAACTTGCGGCTGCGCCAGGCGATCAACTGGGCGCTCTACAAGCGCTGGATCGACCTCACCGACGAAGGGCGCGCGATGATCGCCGCGGCGGTTTCGGCCAACTGCGGCTCGCTGGACCTGCCCAAGCCGCTCGGCAAGCTCGCCGGCCAGGACGCGCTCGACGAGGGGGCATGCTGGGGCCTCGCAATCCGGCTTGCGCGCAGGCTCGGCGCGGGCTCACGCAATTCGCTGAGGAACAGCGCGCTCGTCGTGCACAAGCACCGGCTGGTGCTCTACCTCGGCGAAAGCCACGCGGAGCTGTGGGCCGGGCATGTCGAATCCGATCTCGCGGCGCTCGCGAAGCGGCTGGGGCTCACGCCCGCGATGGAAGTGGTCCCCAACGACCGTCTGCCGTTCACCGCCGATTGCGGCGGGCTTCCGGTCGAGGTCTGACGGCCCGATCAGCCGAGCAGGTCGCGATCGATTTCGCCGACGTTGCGCGCGCCCAGCATGCCCATCGTGCGCATCGTCTCGGCCTTGAGCAGGTCGAGCGCGCGGACCACGCCGTCTTCCCCACCGGCGGCGAGCCCGTAGAGCGCCGCCCGTCCGGCGAGCACGCCCTTGGCGCCGAGCGCCACCGCCTTCACCACGTCGCTGCCGCGCCGCACGCCGCTGTCGAGCAGGACCTCGAGCCTGCCGCCCACCGCCTCGACGATCGCCGGCAGGGCATCGATCGACGCGATCGAGCCGTCGAGCCCACGCCCGCCGTGGTTCGAGACCACGATCCCGTCGGCGCCGAGCTTCACCGCACGCTCGGCATCGTCGGCGCGCAGCACGCCCTTCAGCACCAGCTTGCCCGGCCAGCGCTCGCGCAGCCGGGCAAGCTCGTCCCAGTCGAGGTTGTCCTGCTTGAAGTGTGCGCCCGGATGCGCGGCCTGGGTGACCTTGTTGCGCAGCCGGTCGGGGAGGTTGGCCTGCGAAGGCACCCCGCCGGTCAGCGCGTACCGGCCCATCACCGAGAGCAGCCAGCGCGGATGGCAGACGATATCGGCCACATTCGTCGCATTGAGCCGGAACGGCGTGCCGAAGCCGTTGCGGTAGAGATATTCCCGGTTCGGCGGCACCGGCAGGTCGAGCGTGACCAGCAGCGCCTCGCACGCAAGCTCGCGCGAACGGTCGATCACCGCATGGGACAGCGCGCGGTCGGCCCACATGTAGAGCTGGAACCACAGCCGCCCGCCGGCCGCAGCGATCTGATCGATGTCCATCGTCGAGGCGCTGCAGATGGTGAACGGCACGCCCACGCGCGCGGCGGCCTTCGCCAGCGCAAGGTCGCCCTGGTACCACAGCAGGCCCGCCGCGCCGGTGGGCGCGACCGCCAGCGGAAAGGCCGACGGGCAGCCGAGCAACTGCGTGGAAGGATCGATCCGCTCGACATTGCGCAGCACCCGCGGGCGGAAAGTCACCGCCTCGAACCCCGCGCGGTTGCGCGCCAGGCCCAGCTCGTCCTCGACCCCGCGCTCGACGTATTCCCACACGCCCAGCGGCAGGCGGCGCCGGGCCAGCGCCCGCAGATCGGCGAGGTTGTAGCAGCCGAAAGTGGGCGTCCCGGCCATCGGACCGTCAGCCGCGCCCGAGGAACGGGATCTTGTTCTGGACGATCATCGCCTCGTAGAAATTGAGGTGATCGGGCAGCGCGGTCATGTGCACGATCGCGTCGGCGATGTCCTCCGGCTGCGCGGCGAAGTCCTTGTCGAGCTTGACCGCGCCCGGCGCGATCTCGGTCGCGACGATCCCGGGATTGAACATCGAGACCGCGATGTTGAAATCGCGCCCGTCGACCGCGAGCGCGTGGGTCAGGCCGTCGAGCCCGTACTTGCTCGCGGTGTAGGCCGGGCTGTTGGCGCGCGGCACCCGGGCGGAGATCGAGCCGATGTTGACGATCCGGCCGCGGCCCTTGGGCTTCATGATCCTGAACGCCTCGCGGCTGCACAGGAAGGCCGAAGTGAGGTTGGTTCCGATCATCCGGTTCCACCCTTCGAGCGGCAGGTCCTCGATCGGGGTGCTGTCGGCAAAGCCTGCGTTGTTGATCAGCACGTCGACCGTGCCGAACCGCGATACTGCCTGCCGGAACAGGTTCGCCACCGCCTCTTCGCTGGTCACGTCGGTTGCGACCGCCAGCGCCTCGCCGCCTTCGCGTTCGATGCGTTGGGTCAGCGCTTCCAGCCGTTCGAGCCGGCGAGCGGCCACCACCACGCGCGCGCCTGCCTTGGCATAAGCCAGCGCGCAGGCCTCGCCAATGCCGGAGCTGGCCCCGGTCACCACCACGACGCGGCCTTTGAGGATCTCGAGGTTCACTTGTTTCTCTCCTGGTGTTTCTCCGCCCCTTCCGAAAATCCGCACCGAGCGCAAGCCGTTAGTGCGCTCGCCTACTAGGGGACTATTTTACTTTCCCCCCGATGCTAGACCGATGCGAGGCAAATCGGCGGGGAAGACATGCTGGGAACCTTCGGGCGGTGGGCTGCCGCCGGGCTTATGCTTGCGGGCGCGACGGCAAGCTGGGGGCAGGCCGAGGCGGCATCGCCCACCGGATCGCCCGAGTTGCGCGCTGCGGCGGTGCTCGCCGAAATGACGCCCGAGGAGAAGCTGACCCTCGTCAAGGGCTACTTCGGCACCGATTTCGGCACCAGCTTTACCGCGCCGCCCGAAGCGCGGCCAGGCTCGGCCGGCTACGTGCCCGGCGTCCCGCGGCTGGGCATCCCGCCGCAGTGGCAAACCGATGCCGGAATCGGCGTCGCGACCCAGGGCGGCGCGAAATCGAAACGTCCGGCGACCGCGCTTCCTTCGGGGCTCGCGGTCGCGGCAAGCTGGGATCCCGACGTCGCGTATGCCGGCGGGCGGATGATCGGCGGCGAAGCGCGTGCCTACGGCTTCAACGTGATGCTCGGCGGCGGGGTCGACCTGGTGCGCGAGCCGCGCAACGGGCGCAACTTCGAATACGCCGGCGAAGACCCGCTGCTGGCCGGAACGATCGCCGGCGCGGCGATTGCCGGCGTCCAGTCGAACCACATCGTCTCGACCGTCAAGCACTACGCGCTGAACGACCAGGAAACCGACCGCGGCAAAGTGAACGTGGTGATCGACGAGAGCGCGGCACGCACTTCGGATCTGCTGGCGTTCGAGTTGGCGATCGAGCGCGGCAACCCGGGCTCGGTGATGTGCGCCTACAACCGGATCGGCGGGCCTTACGCCTGCGAGAGCAAGCACCTGTTGAGCGACGTGCTACGCAAGGACTGGCACTACCAGGGCTACGTGATGTCCGACTGGGGAGCGGTGCACTCGGCGATCGATGCGGTCGCCGCTGGGCTCGACCAGGAATCGGGCTTCGGCCTCCACCGCGACGACAATTATGGCGCCAAGCTCAGCGAGGCGCTCGCCGCAGGCACGGTCAGCGGCGCGCAGCTCGACGCGATGGCCGGCCACGTGCTCACCGCGATGTTCGCCCATGGGCTGATCGATAATCCGGTAGGCGAGCCCGGCCAGCCGGACTTCGCCGCCGACCAGGGGGTCGCGCTGAGGGCCGCCGAGGCCGGCGCGGTGCTGTTGAAGAACGACGGCGGCCTGCTGCCGCTGGTCGCCACGGCGAAGCGCATCGTGGTGATCGGCGGCCATGCGGACAAAGGCGTCCTGGCGGGCGGCGGTTCGAGCCTGGTCTATCCGGGAGACGGGTTCGATGGCGGCAACGCGGTACCCGGGCTCAAGCCGACGAGCTGGCCCAACCCGGTGATGTTCTATCCCTCCTCGCCGCTCGAGGAGCTGCGCAAGGCCTTGCCGGGGGCGCGCGTCGATTACATCGACGGAACCGATCCGGCCGCCGCCGCGCGGCTCGCCAAAGGAGCGGACGTCGCGATCGTGTTCGCCACCCAATGGACCGGGGAAAGCTTCGACGTCCCACTCACCCTGCCCGACGACCAGGACGCGCTGATCGGCGCGGTGGCGACGGCCAACCGCAACACCGCGGTGGTGCTCGAGACCGGCGGACCGGTGCTGATGCCGTGGAACGCTAAAGTGAAGGTGGTGCTCGAGGCCTGGTACCCCGGGCGGATGGGCGGTCTGGCGATCGCGGACCTGCTGACCGGCAAGGCGAACCCCTCAGGCGCGTTGCCGGTGACCTTCCCGGCAAGCCTGGCGCAGCTGCCGCACCCCGGCGCGCTGCCATCGGGCACGGTCACTTACAGCGAAGGCGCGGCGGTCGGATACAAGTGGTTCGACAAGCAGAACGCAGCGCCGCTCTATCCGTTCGGCCACGGCCTTTCCTACACCACCTTCGAGCTCGGCAGGCTGACGGTGAGCCAGAACGCGCAGCGCAAAGTGTTCGCGATCGTCTCGCTGACCAACACCGGCAAGCGCCCGGGTGCGAAGACCGTGCAGCTCTATGCGGGCCCGGCCGCGGGAACCGGCGGCTGGGAAGCGCCGCGGCGGCTGGTCGGGTTCCACAAGTTCGAGCTGGCGCCGGGCCAGACCCAGACCGCCGAAATCGAGATCGATCCGCGCCTGCTCGCGACCTGGCGCAAGGACCCGGCCGGCTGGGTGATCGATCAGGGCGACTACGCGTTCGGCGCGGGCCTTTCGAGCCGCGAGCTGACCGCGAAGGCGCAGCTCAAGCTCGCGGTAGCACGCTATCTGGCGGCCGATTGGCGAGCCGGGGACAGGCAATAGGACAGCCGAAGGCGGACGAACCTCAGCGAACCCATATCCCTCGCCCCTTCAGCCGGTCGCGGTCGTGCGGGCGGGCGAGGTCGACCACCGGCCCGATCGGCACGATCCGGCTCGGGTTCACGTTGGCGAGGCCGTAGTAGTCCGCCTTGATCCGCTCGAGCCACACGGTGTCGGCGATGCCGGGCCACTGGTAGAGCTCGCGCAAGTAGTTCGACAGCGCGGGGTAGTCCTCGATCCGCCTGAGGTTGCACTTGAACGCGCCGTAATAGCCGACGTCGAACCGCACGAGCGTGGCGAACAGCCGCCAGTCCGCCTCGGTGCAGTATTCTCCGGCGAGATAGCGGTTCTGCGCCAGATGCGCCTCGACCGTGTCGAGCGCTGCGAACAGCTCGCGCACCGCCTCGTCGTAAGCGGCCTGGGTGGTGGCGAAGCCGGTGCGGTAGACCCCGTTGTTGATCGACGGATAGATCAGCGCGTTCCAGCGGTCGATCTCGCCGCGCAGTTCCTCGGGATAGAGATTCTGCCGGTCGCCGGTGATCGCGTCGAACGCGGAGTTGAACATCCGGATGATTTCGGAGCTCTCGTTGTTCACGATCGTTCCGGTTTGGCTGTCCCACAGCGTCGGCACGGTGACCTTGCCGGTGTAGTTCGGCACCGCCTCCGAATAGATCCGGTGGAGCGGGTATGTCTCGGGCACTTTGCCCTGAGGACCCTCGTCGTACGTCCAGCCCTCGCCGCCGAACGCCGACAGCGCATAGTAGGCCGGGATCAGCTCGGTCAGGCCCTTCAGCGCCCGCACCGCCAGCGTGCGCGCCGCCCACGGACAGCCCCACGCGACCCACAAATGGTAGCGGCCGGGCTCGGCGGGATATTCGGCGGCGGGATCGGCGGAAACCGCGTTGCGGAACAGGCTGTCCATGCGGACGAACTTGCCGCCCTCGATCTCTTCGGCCGCGGGCATTGTCGTCACCCACTTGCCGTTCACCATTCCCGACATTCGCCCGGCTCCGTTATCGCGTGCCTAAACCTTCGAGCGCGCGACGCAGCCATACGATGCCGGATCGTTGCTGTCGCCGGTGCCCTTGTAGCGCGCGACTTGCGGCCAGGCGCACAGCGGGCGTTTCAGCGGACTTTCCTTCTTGGTGGCGATCAGTCGGCCGGGCGCTGCCCCGCCGCCGGCCCAGCCGTCGATCGCCGCGAGCCAGTCGACCGTGTCCGCGCCAGGCCCGCCGCCGCAATGGCCGACGCCCGGCAGCAGGAACAGGCGCAGGCCGCTGGCCGCCGCGGCCGGCGCGTGCTGCGTCGCCGCCGAGACATAGTCGATCGCGCCGACCGGGCTCGGGCCGGGATCGGATTCGCCCTGCCACACGATCAATTTGCCGCCCCCGGCGAAGTACGCCGAAAGGTCGGGGTTCTTGGCTTCGTAGATTTGCGCGAACCCGCTCGAGCGCGCGGCGGCCGCGTCCTTGGCGGTGAAACGGCCCAAATCCACCTTGCGGCTGCCGTAGACCACCGGGGCGAGCGTCCCAAGCCCGCCGTCGGTGCCGGGCGTCCTGGTGCCGCCGACCGCGATGAACGGCGCCCACACCGTCTCGCCGCCGCGGCTCAACGGCCACTGCGCCCAGCTGCCATCCGGGGCGAGCACGCCCGAATAGGCCGCGCCCAGCGCCGCGACTTGCGCCGGCGCGAGGCATTGGCCGGCGGGCTCGCCCGGCTTGCAGGCAAGCGCGGCGGGATCCCAGTGGCACGCGCGCGGATCGGCGATCACGCCGTCCTTCAGCCCATCGTCCGCATCGCACGCAGCGAGCGCGGCGCGGTTGACCAGCGCGAGCTGATCCTTGCCCAGCCCGGCGCCGGGCGCGGTGAACAGGTTGCTGCGCATCAGCTGGCTGGTCTGCACCTGCAGCGTGTAGACCGGCGCGCCGGCGACGATGCCGTTGTAATCGCGCGGGAAGCGCTGGGCTTCCATCAGCGCCTGGCGGCCGCCGGTCGAGCAGCCGTTGAAATAGGCCCGCGCGGGCGCCTTGCCATAGTAGGCGGCAACCAGCGCCTTGCCGGCGACGGTCATCTGGTGGACCGCGCGCCACGCGAAATCGTCCGCCGCGACCGGATTGGCGGCCCAGGCGTTGTCCCACACCACGGTGCCCGGGTGGCCGCCGTCGGTCTGCAAGGTGGCATAGCCTGCGGCGAGGCCCGGAGCGGCCGCCTCGGGCGTGACGTTGCCGGCCCAGCCGCCGCCGCCGAGCCCCAGTACTTTGCCGTTCCAGGCCTGCGGCAGCCGGACGACCATTCCGATCGCCGAACCGGCGACCGGCGACAGCGTCGCCTTGACCAGGCAATGCGCCGGTCCTCCCGTCTTGGCGTCCGCCGCGATCCATTCGCTGGTGGCGTTCGCGGCACCGGGAAGGCCACGCGCCGCGATCGAGCGGCATTGCGCGGCGGATGCCGCGTCGCCGCGCTGCTGCTGGAAGCAAACGATCCCGACGGCCGCCGCGCACGACAGCACAAGCCCCGCAACCCACAAAGCCGGTTTCACGATTTTGGCGACCTTATTGTTTTTGCCCGCCGGATGATGGGGCGGAGCAAGGGGGCGCGTCAACCGCCGGCGGCGGGTTTTGCCGCGAGCAACAAAAAACCCCGCCGAAGCGGGGCCGTTGGCTTGGTTGCGGGGGTAGGATTTGAACCTACGACCTTCAGGTTATGAGCCTGACGAGCTACCGGACTGCTCCACCCCGCGTCACCTAACTTTTTCACCTCAAGCGCCGGCGCCGGCATCCGCCGGCTTGGCTATCCTCTCCCGGACTAAGTCCGGGATGCGGGCGGACGCCCCTGATAACCAATTTGGCGCCCTTGCGAAGCCCTGCGGGCTTCGGAGGCTTTTGTCACGAGCCTTGTACTGCCCGAAACAAAAAAGCCGCCGCTCGGACAGGCCGGCAGCGGCTATTTGTGAACATCATGAATGGGTTTTCCTCGCGCGCACGCCGGCTGCAATGCCTGGCGACGACCTACTCTTCCAACGCTTAAGCGGTAGTACCATCGGCGCGGCCAGGTTTCACGGCCGAGTTCGAGATGGGATCGGGTGGGTCACTGGCGCTATGGCCACCAAGCAATGAAGCCGGCGTGCTGGGCACCCATCGAAGTATTACTCCGATGGGACCCTTCGCGAAGGGTTTAAATCGATGCCCCTTTTTCAAGGGAAGTAGTCAAGGGCGTATCTGGCTGGAAAATCTTCCGCATCGCGGACAGATCCAAGCAGGACTGTCGTTGATGGTGGGATCCTACAAGCATGATCAGAACTATTAGGACCGGTAAGCTCCACACATTACTGCGCTTCCACACCCGGCCTATCAACGTCATGGTCTATGACGGTTCGAAGATACCTAATCTTGAGGGAGGCTTCCCGCTTAGATGCTTTCAGCGGTTATCCCGTCCATGCATAGCTACCCTGCTGCGCTCCTGGCGGAACGACAGGTACACCAGAGGCATGTTCACCCCGGTCCTCTCGTACTAGGGGCAACTCCTCT
>DASVLP010000084.1:0-31482 GCA_036384795.1 Sphingomonadaceae bacterium
GGATGTCGGCCCATTCGGCCGCTTCCTTGTTGCTCATCACCTTGAAGCCGGCGCCTTCGGCCTTCTTCGCGCTCGCCGAGCCCGGCCGCAGCGCGATCGCGACGTCCTTCACGCCTGAATCCCGCAAGTTCTGCGCATGGGCGTGGCCCTGGCTGCCGTAGCCGAGCACGGCGATTTTCTTGCCGGTGATCAGGTTCAGGTCCGCATCGGCGTCGTAATAGACTTTCATTTTCACTTTCCTACGTCATCCCAGCGAAAGCTGGGATCGGGTGCCCCTAAGTCGCACCTGGCTGCTGGAGACCCCAGCTTTCGCTGGGGTGACGGAAAAAATCAAACCCCTTCGGGCCCGCGCATCATGCCGACCACGCCGGTGCGGCCGACTTCGACCAGCCCCAGCTCGCGCATCAGCGCGACGAAGCTGTCGATCTTGTCGGGCGTCCCGGTGAGCTCGAAAATGAAGCTCTCGGTGGTGGTGTCGACCACTTTCGCGCGGAACACGTCGGCCAGGCGCAGCGCCTCGACCCGGTTCTCGCCTTTGCCGGCGACCTTGATCAGCGCCAGCTCGCGCTCGATGTGCGCGCCGGTTTCGGTAAGGTCGGTCACTTTGTGCACCGGCACCAGCCGCTCGAGCTGGGCGTGGATTTGGTCGATCACCTGCGGCGGGCCGTTGGTGACGATGGTGATCCGGCTGAGCGCGTGGTTGTCCGAGATGTCCGCCACCGTCAGGCTGTCGATGTTGTAGCCGCGCGCGGTGAACAGCCCGGCGATCTTGGCCAGGATGCCGGCCTCGTTGTCGACCAGGATGGTGAGCACGTGGCGCTCGGCTTCGCGTTGCTGGATTTTCATATTTCAATCCTCCCCGGCACGGGGAGGGGGACCGCCAGCCGCAGGCTGGTGGTGGAGGGGGCCCGGCGCCACCTTCCGAGGGCGCGCTGGGCCCCCTCCGTCAGCCGCTTCGCGTCTGCCACCTCCCCGTTCCGGGGAGGATTTTGAATCTGCCAGCCCATCACACCAGCGCCTTTGCTTCGTCGTCCATCGTGCCCTCGACCTGGTCGCCGTAAAGCAGCATTTCGGTATGCGCCGCCCCCGACGGGATCATCGGGAAGCAGTTCGCGTCCTTCGACACCACGCAATCGACCATCACCGGGCCGTCGTGCGCGATCATCGCCTCGATCCCGGCGTCGAGATCGGCTTCGTCCTCGATGCGGATGCCCTTCCAGCCGTAGCTTTCGGCGAGCTTCACGAAATCGGGCAGGCTGTCCGAGTACGAGTTCGAATAGCGGCTCTCGTAGGTGAGTTCCTGCCACTGGCGGACCATGCCCATGTATTCGTTGTTCACGATGAACACCTTGACCGGCAGGCGATACTGGCTCGCGGTGCCCATCTCCTGGATGTTCATCTGGATCGAGGCTTCGCCGGCGATGTCGATCACGAGCGAGCCGGGATTGCCGAGCTGCGCGCCGATCGCGGCCGGGAGGCCATAGCCCATCGTGCCGAGCCCGCCGCTGGTCAGCCACTTGTTCGGCTTGTCGAACCCGAAATACTGCGCCGCCCACATCTGATGCTGGCCGACTTCGGTGCTGATCACCGGCTCACGCGCCTTGGTCAGCTCGAACAGCCGCTGGATCGCATATTGCGGCAGGATCGTGCTGCCGCTGCGCTTGGGATAGGCGAGGCTGTCCTTGGCGCGCCAGCCGTCGATCCGCGCTTTCCATTCGGAAAGGTCGGCGCTCTTGCGAGTGCCCCAGCCCTCGATGAGTTGCTCGAGCACGGTCGCGCAATCGCCGACGATGCCCAGATCCACCGGGACGACCTTGTTGATCGACGAACGATCGATATCGATGTGGATCTTGGTCGAGCCCGGAGAGAACGCGTCGAGCCGGCCGGTGATGCGGTCGTCGAACCGCGCGCCGATGCAGACCATCAGGTCGCACTGGTTCATCGCCAGGTTGGCTTCGTATGTGCCGTGCATGCCCAACATCCCCAGCCAGTCGGGGTGGTCGTACGGGAACGCCCCGAGGCCCATCAGCGTGCTGGTGAGCGGCGCGCCGGTGAGTCGCTGGAACCGGCGCAGCAACTCGCTCGCGCGCGGGCCGGAATTGATCACCCCGCCGCCGGTGTAGAGCACCGGGCGCTTCGCCTTCGCGATCAGATCGATCGCCTCGGCGATTTCGTCCGCGCTGCCCGCGACTTTCGGCGCATAGCGGTTGCGGCGCTGGACCGCGCCGTCGCTCCACGTCGCGGTCGCGACCTGGACGTTCTTGGGCACGTCGATCAGCACCGGACCGGGCCGGCCGGTGGTGGCGATCTGGAACGCCTCGTCGATCGTCGCGGCAAGCTCCGCCGGGTCCTTCACCAGGTAATTGTGCTTGGTGCAGTGGCGGGTGATGCCGATCGTGTCGGCTTCCTGGAACGCGTCGGAGCCGATCAGGTTGGTCGCCACCTGCCCGGTGATGACCACCATCGGGATCGAATCCATGAACGCGTCGGCGATGCCGGTGACCGCGTTGGTCGCCCCCGGGCCCGAGGTGACGAGCACCACGCCGGGCTTGCCGGTCGAGCGGGCATAGCCTTCGGCGGCGTGGGCCGCGCCGGCTTCCTGCCGCACGAGGATGTGGCGGATGCGCCTCTCCTCGAACAGCTCGTCGTAGATCGGCAGCACCGCGCCGCCGGGATAGCCGAACACGAACTCGACCCCCTGCCGCACCAGGCTTTCGACCAGTATCGCAGCGCCGCTGCGTTCCTCGGGCACTTTGAATTCCTTCTCGCTCGGCCCGCTTTGGCAAAAGCGGACCCTCCTCAAAAAACCGACCCGGCATGGTGGCCATGCCGGGTCGCCTCTCCACTCGATGTCGAGGAGGCTGCTACGAGACAGTTTATATCGTGTCAAGCGCTAATTGCGTAATAATGTTGCAAATTGGTTGTTTTGATCGATATTTCCTGTCTCTACCCGCGGCCAGTCTTGCGGCGTCTGGTGACGGAGCCAGGTATATTGGCGCTTGGCGTAGTTGCGTGTCGCCTGCTGCCCGCGCGCGAGCGCTTCCTCGCGGCTCCATTCGCCCGCAAGCCAGCCCGCGATCTCGCGCACCCCGATCGCGCGCATCACCGGCAGTTCGGGCGAGAGCCCGCGCGCGCGCAGCCGCTCGACTTCCTCGACGGCGCCCGCGGTCAGCATCCGCTCGAACCGCGCATCGCACCGCGCGTAGAGCTCTTCGCGCGGCGGGAGGATGATCGCAGGATGCAGGGTGACCTCGCCGGCGATCCCGCCTTCGCGGCGCCGCTGCCAGTGGGCGAGCGGCTGTCCGGTCGAGCGAACCACCTCGAGCGCCCGCGCGATCCGGGTGCTGTCGCCGCGATCGAGCGCCGCGGCGCGCTCCGGGTCTTCGGCTTGCAAGGCCGCATAAGCGGCGGACGTGGGCAGTGCGCGGACTTCGTCGCGGACCGCCGGATCGATCCGCGGAACCGGCGCGATCCCGTCGAGCAGGGTGCGGATATAGAGCCCGGTGCCGCCGACCAGGATCGGCACGGCGCCGCTCGCGTGGATCGCGGCGATCTCGCGCTTCGCCGCCTGCGCCCAGTCCGCCGCAGAGCACGGCGTCGCGCCGTCCCACGCGCCGAACAGGCGATGCTCGATGCCCCGCATATCCTCTTCGGAAGGCCGCGCGCTGAGCACCCTCAGGTCGGCGTAGACTTGGGCGCTGTCGGCGTTCACCACCACGCCGCGCCGCCCGTGCTCGGCCAGCGCGAGCGCCAGCCGCACGGCGAGATCGCTCTTGCCGCTCGCGGTCGGCCCTGCAATGAGCGCCAGCTCTTGTTTCGGAGACTTTTCCTTGCTCATCGCCCGCCTGATAGCAGACCCGCTCACGCTTTCGGCAAGGCTCGATGCCGCGACCGTCGCGCTCGAGGCCGAAGGCATGCGGGTGGCGCTCGCGCACATGCTCGAATTCTGCGGCAATGTGCTGGAGATCGCGCTGCCCGAAGGCGATCCCGAGACGCTGCGCCGCGTGCTCGACGAATATTTCGCGCCGTCCGACGCGATCGTTTCGAACGCCGAGTTCGCGCTGCCGAACGTGTTCGTGTCGGACATGGATTCGACGATGATCCAGGCCGAATGCATCGACGAGCTGGCCGATTTCGCCGGCATCAAGCCGCAGATCGCGGCGATCACCGAACGCGCGATGCAAGGCGAGCTCGATTTCGCCAGTGCGCTGAGGGAGCGGGTCGGGCTGCTGCGCAACTTGTCCGAAGATGCGATCGCCGAATGCCTCGCTACCCGGGTCACGCCGATGCCGGGTGCGCGCATGTTGGTCGAGACGCTCAAGAGCAAAGGCTGCAAGACGGTGCTGGTGACCGGCGGGTTCCACCAGTTTGCCGACCCGATCGCCGAACAGCTCGGCTTCGAGCGGGTGGTGGCGAACCGGCTCGCGGTCGCCGGCGGCGCGCTGACCGGCGAGCTCGACGGGGCGATCACCGACAGCGGCGTGAAAAAGGCGGTGCTGCTCGAGGAAGCCGAAGCGCTGGGCGAAAGCGCGGTGAGCCTCGCGACCGGCGACGGGGCGAACGACATCCCGATGCTCGAAGCGGCGACTTACGGCATCGCGTTCCGCGCCAAGCCCAAGGCGCGCGCCGCCGCGAACGGCTGGATCGACCGCGGCGACCTCACCGCGGTGCTGCACCTGCTCGATATTCCCGAAAGCGACTGGGTGCGCTAAGCCGCGGTACATGGCGCAGGGCATCTCGAAATGGCTGGAGAAGCTGAGCCATCCCCGGCACCTGCTGTTCCTCGCGGTGCTGGTCATAGCGCCGTGGCCGCTTTCCACGTTCCTCAACACCGGCCACACGATCACGGTCACGTTCGATCTTGCCGCGCTGGCGTTCATCCTCTCGTGCATCCCGCTATGGCACGAGGGCGAGGCCGATGCGATCCGTCGCCAGGCCGAGCGCGACGATGTCGGGCAGGGGCTGCTGTTGCTGATGGCCGGCGCGATCAGCGCGCTGGTGCTCGGCAACCTGGTGCTGTCGATCCAGCGTGAGAACAATCTCGACGCGGTCGACATTGCACTGCTGGTGCTGACGCTGATCTGCAGCTGGACGTTCGCCAACCTGAGTTGCGCGTTCCATTACGCCCGGATGTATTACACCCGGCGGAAGGGTAAGGATTGCGGCGGGCTCGAGTTTCCCGGCGACGAGGATCCGGACTTCTCCGATTTCGTGAACTTCGCGTTCGTAATCGGGATGACTTGCCAGACCGCGGACATCGGGATCACTGACCACCGCGTGCGGCGGGTGTCGACGTTTCACGGGATGTTCGCGTTCGCCTACAACCTCGGGGTACTTGCGCTGGCGGTGAACGTGCTGGCCTCGTCGTCGCATTGACGCACTTGTTATTTACATCGGTGTAAGTTATATTTCGGCCATGGATAGCATGACGCTTGCGGCCCCCCACTCCGCGACATCCGATGCGGGCCGGTTCTTCGACCTGCCGTTGATCGATCCGACGCGCCAGCGGCCGCGCTACAGGCCGCTCAAGGCCTGGCGCCACTTCCGCAATCTGGTGGCCGACAAGGAGAACACCGAGGAGGTGTTCTACATTTTCGAGGCGCTGCCGTGGCGCAACCTGTTTTCCTCGGCCGAAGCATTCCTGACCAGCGAGCGCGGGAAGCAGCTGGCGCTCACCGAGCCGTCGCTTCCGGCGATCCTCGACGACCACGCGCGGCTGCGACGGATGCCCGAAGGCAGCCTTGCGCACGCCTATTGCGACTTCATGGAGGCCGAGGGCCTCACCGCACAGGGCCTGGTCGACGAGTTCGAACGCTTCATGACCCGCCGCGGCGACTTCAACGACCAGTTCCGCTGGTACATGAACCGCATCCGCGACACCCACGACCTGCTCCACGTGCTGACCGGCTACGGCCGCGACGCGCTGGGCGAGCAGTGCGTGCTGGCGTTCACCTACAGCCAGCAGCCGGCGCCCGCGCATCTGTTCATCGCCTATGCCGGCGGGGTCGAGATCAAGCGTGCGCTGAAGAGCGACGCTGCTGTTCTGGGCGCGATCCGCCAGGGCCAGCGGCTGGGCAAGGCGTGCCCGCGGATGGCCGAACAGCCGATCCTCGACCTGCTGCCGTTGCCGCTGGAAGAGGCGAGGGCGAGGCTGAACATCACGCCGCCGGAGCTTTATTTCGAAGCGCACAGGATTTGGCGCGGGATGGGCGTCGATCCTTACGACGTGCTGGGGCGCAAGGCGGCCTGAATTAACGCGTCATCCCAGCGAAAGCTGGGATCGTTCACCTCCCGCGCGACCTCAAGCGACCCCAGCTTTCGCTGGGGTGACGAGTGAGGAGTGCGGCTCAGCCTTCCATCCACTCACGGAAGAAGCTGTCGTGCGCGGCGCGGAGATCGGCGAGGGAGACGTTCAGTCGCGAAACACCATCAACACGCGATTCCTCGGTTACTGCGCTCCCCCCGATCCTTCCAATGCACTCAGCAGCGAGCCCGGCATCAGTTGCAAGGTGCACAAGCCTCTCGAAGTTCGCGGTTTCAATCAGGTAGCGTCCTTGATCCTCGCCAAACAGCAGATCCGGACAACTCACATAATCGCAACTGACTTCGAATCCTAAATTGCTGGCCAATGCCATTTCGGTGGCCGCGACAAGCACGCCGCCGTCGGAAACGTCGTGCACTGACAAAGCCAAACCCATTTCAATTGCCGTGCGGGCAAACTCGCCGGCGCGCCGTTCATACTCAAGGTCGACAATCGGTGCCAGCCCATCCTCGCGTCCGGCAATCTCGCGTAGCCAGAGCGATTGCCCAAGATGTCCAGTGCAATGCAGTCCGGGTGATAATTCACCGTCGGACAAGACGAAGAGCAGATTGCCCTCCGCCTTGAACCCAATCGTCGCCATCTTGCGATAGTCGTCGAGCAATCCAACGCCGCCGATCGCCGGCGTCGGCAGGATCGCGCTGCCGCCCCCCGTCGCCTTGCTCTCGTTATAAAGCGACACGTTCCCGCTCACGATCGGGAAATCCAGCGCGCGGCAGGCGTCGCCCATTCCCTCCAGGCAGCCGACGAACTGGGCCATGATCTCGGGCCGCTCGGGGTTGCCGAAGTTGAGGCAGTTGGTCACCGCCAGCGGCCGCGCGCCGACTGCGCAGAGGTTGCGGTAGGCTTCGGCCACTGCCTGTTTGCCGCCCTCGTAAGGGTCGGCATAGCAATAGCGCGGGGTGCAATCGGTGGTCACCGCCAGCGCCTTGTTCGTGCCGTGCACGCGCACGACGCCGGCATCGCCGCCGGGGATCGACAGCGTGTCGGCCATCACCTGGCTGTCGTACTGCTGCCAGATCCACGCGCGGCTCGCGAGGTCGGGGCTGGCCATCAGCTTCAAGAGGTCCGCGCCGATGTCGGTGCTTTCGGGCACTTCGCCGAGCGGCTTGACCTGCGCCCATGCCTTGTAGTCCTCGCGGCTCAGGTGCGGGCGGTCGTACTCGGGCGCCTCGTCGGCCAGGGGGCCGAGCGGGATGTCGCAAACCACTTCGCCGCCGAATTCGAGCACCATCCGCCCGGTGTCGGTCACTTCGCCGATCACTGCGAAGTCGAGCTCCCACTTGCGGAAGATCGCCTCGGCCATCGGTTCCTTGCCGGGCTTGAGGACCATCAGCATGCGCTCCTGGCTTTCGGAGAGCATCATCTCGTAGGGCGTCATGCCCTGTTCGCGGCACGGCACTGCGTTCATGTTCAGGCGGATGCCGGCGCCGCCCTTGCTGGCCATCTCGACGCTCGAGCTGGTGAGGCCGGCCGCGCCCATGTCCTGGATCGCGACGATCGCGTCGGTCGCCATCAGCTCGAGGCAGGCCTCGATCAGCAGCTTTTCGGTGAACGGGTCGCCCACCTGCACCGTCGGCCGCTTGGCCTCGCTGTCCTCGCCGAAATCGGCGCTCGCCATCGTCGCGCCGTGGATCCCGTCGCGGCCGGTCTTGCTGCCGACATAGACGATCGGATTTCCGACCCCGCTGGCCGCCGAATAGAAGATCTTGTCCGCGTCGGCGACGCCTACCGTCATCGCGTTGACCAGGATGTTGCCATCGTAGGCCGGGTGGAAATTGGTCTCGCCGGCGATGGTCGGCACGCCGACGCAGTTGCCATAGCCGCCGATCCCCTCGACCACGCCGGCGACGAGGTGCTTCATCTTCGGGTGCTCGGGATTGCCGAAGCGCAGCGCATTCATGTTCGCGACTGGCCGCGCGCCCATCGTGAACACGTCGCGCAGGATGCCGCCCACGCCGGTCGCCGCGCCCTGGTAGGGCTCGATGTAGCTCGGGTGGTTGTGGCTCTCCATCTTGAAGATCGCGGCCTGCCCGTCGCCGATGTCGATCACGCCGGCGTTCTCTCCGGGCCCGCAGATCACCCACGGTGCTTTGGTCGGCAGCTTCTTCAGGTGCACCCGGCTCGACTTGTAGCTGCAGTGCTCGGACCACATTACCGAGAAGATGCCGAGCTCGACCAGGTTCGGCTCGCGGCCCAGCGCGTGGAGCACGCGGGCGTATTCGGCCTCGGACAGCCCGTGGGCGGCGACGACGTCGGGAGTGATTTCGGACATCGCGCGCCGTTAGCGTTCGCGCGCCTTCCGCGCTAGCCCTGCGCTGTGCGGCTGCCGGTTTTCGTTCCGCGCAGAGGCGCAGAGGAAGTAGAGACGCAAAGGGATTGCACTTCCTCGTTGTTCCCGCGCCGGCGGGGAACCCGCCTGTTTGAGAATTTTCGACATTGAATGAAAGCGCGGCTTCGCCGCAGGCGCAACTTCTCCGCGCCTCTGCTCCCTCTGCGCCTCTGCGCGAACCATAATGGATAGTGCCGTGCTTGACCCTTGCCGCCATCCCCGCCAATGCTCGCCGCGATGGTGGAAAGCGACGGCAGCATCGGCTCGATGAGCTTCGAACAGGCGCTGAAGGCGCTCGAGGAGGTCGTGCGGCGGCTCGAGGGCGGCGAAGTGCCGCTCGACGAATCGATAGACCTCTACGAGCGCGGCGAGGCGCTCAGGAAGCATTGCCAGGCGCGGCTCGATGCGGCGCAGGCGCGGATCGAGAAGATCGTCGCCGGGCCGGATGGCAAGGCGACCGGTACCGTTCCGCTCGATCCCGACACCGGGAGCCCGTGAACGTGGCGGTCAGCGAGGCGATCGACGGCGTGCTCGCACGGGGCCTCGAACGCATCCAGCGCGAGATCGATGCGTCGTTCGACGTGATCCTGCCGCCGCCCCAGGATTCTCGCGCCCGGCTGGTCGAGGCGATGCGCTATGCGGCGATCGGCGGAGGCAAGCGCATCCGTCCGCTGTTGCTCGCCGCCACCGCGGATCTGTACGCGGTCGATCGGACGGTGTCGGTCCGCGCCGGGACCGCGCTCGAGGCGATCCACGTCTATTCGCTGATCCACGACGACCTTCCGTGCATGGACGATGACGACTTGCGCCACGGCAAGCCGACCGTGCACCGCCAATATGGCGAGGCGATCGCCGTGCTGGCGGGGGATTCGCTCCACGCGCTGGCGTTCGATATTCTTTCCGACCCTGTGATGTTTGCCGATCCGTTCGTCCGGGCAGAACTGGTCGCGACGCTCGCGCGCGCCAGCGGGCACGAGGGCATGGCCGGGGGGCAGATGATGGACATCGCCGCCGAGCAGCAGCCGCTCGACCTGCACACGATCACCCGGCTGCAGCAGCTGAAGACCGGTGCCTTGCTCGGCGCGGCGGTCGAGATGGGCGCGATCCTCGGCCGCGTGCCGCAAGAGGGCAGGGCGCACTTGCGCAACTACGCGCGCGACATCGGCCTCGCGTTCCAGATTGCGGACGACCTGCTCGATCATCAGGGCGATCCCGCCAAGGCCGGCAAGACGCTGCGCAAGGACCAGCAGCGCGGCAAGCAGACGTTCGTCTCGCTGCTCGGACCGGAGCGCGCGCGCGACCAGGCCCGGGCGCTGGTCGAGCAGGCGATCGGGCACCTCGCGCCGCACGGCGAAGATGCCGAGCTGCTGCGCGCGATCGCCCGCTTCATCGTCGAGAGGGACAGGTGATGACGAAACATATCGGCGTCTATCCCGGCACGTTCGATCCGATCACGCTGGGCCATGCCGACATCATCCGGCGCGGCGCGAAGCTGGTCGACCGGCTGGTGGTGGGGGTCACCACAAATCCTTCCAAGGATCCGCTGTTCACGCCCGAAGAGCGCATGGCGATGGTCGAGCGCGAGGTCGCCGCGCTGGGGCTCGCGAACGTCGAAGTGGTCGGGTTCGACGCGTTGCTGATGAAGTTCGCCGAGCGCCAGGGCGCCGCGCTGATCATCCGCGGGCTGCGCGCGGTCGCCGATTTCGAGTACGAGTTCCAGATGGCCGGGATGAACCAGCAGCTCAATCCGAACATCGAAACGGTGTTCCTGATGGCCGACGTCAGCCTGCAGCCGATCGCCTCGAAGCTGGTGAAGGAGATCGCTCGCTTCGGCGGGGACATCTCGCGCTTCGTCAGCCCCGCGGTGCGCGCAGAAGTGGTCGCGCGGGTCGACCAGACCGGCCGCCTGGGCGAATATTGACCGCTGCGGGACGCCTTGAGATCGTTCATTGAAGTGACAGTCCGCCCCGGCTAAACGTCCGCCGAACGCGAATTCCGAAAGCCAGTTATTTCATGCTCAAACGTCTGATTGTCATGGCGCTCGCGCTTATGTTCGTTGCCGTGCCGTCGTTTGCCGTCGCCAAGGACAAGGCGAAGGCGCCGACGCCGGTCGCGACGGCGACGCCTGCGCCCAAGGGCAATCCGGTGTTCATCGACTACAACCTGGCCGATGATCCCGAGAACATCCTCTATCTCGACCTGTCGACCGGCAAGCGGGTGGCGATCCGGCTGATGCCGGCCTGGGCGCCCAACACGGTCGAGCGGATCAAGACGCTGACCCGGCGCGGCTTCTACAACGGGATCATCTTCCACCGCGTGATCGACGGATTCATGGCCCAGACCGGAGACCCGACCGGCACCGGCAAAGGCGGTTCGGACCTGCCGAACCTGAAGGCCGAGTTCAACCCGATGCCGCACGTGCGCGGCACCGTCTCGATGGCCCGGGCCGACGATCCGGACAGCGCAAACAGCCAGTTCTTCATCATGTTTCAGCCGCGCTTTGCGCTCGACAAGAAGTACACCAATTTCGGCCGGGTGATCGCCGGGATGGATGCGGTCGATGAAATCCAGCGCGGCGAACCGCCGCAGAATCCGACGAAGATTCTCCAGGCCTCGATCGCGGCGGACAACAAGCCGCCGCCGGTTGTCGCCGCGCAGTCGCAGGCCAGCGACTTTACCGCCGACACGCTCAGCAATTCGGCCTCGGAGCCGGCAGCAGCGCCCACGACCGGCGCGCCGGCGCAAGCCCCGCCCACGCCGGCACCGGCGCCCGTTCCGGCTCCCGCCGGCCAGTAAGCTTCCCAAGCCGCTCGCCGCGCCCTAGAGGCGCGCGATGCGCGTCGATCTGTTCGATTTCGAGCTTCCGCCCGCGCGGATCGCATTGCGTCCGGCGCGACCGCGCGATGCCGCGCGGATGCTGGTGGTCGAAGGCGCCAGGCCGCTCGCCGACCGCACCGTGCGCGACCTGCCGCGCCTGCTGCGCGCCGGCGACGTGCTGGTGTTCAACGATACGCGGGTGATCCCGGCCCAGCTCGAGGGCCGGCGCGGTGCCGCCCGGATCGGCGCGACGCTGCACAAGCGGATCGACTTGCGGCGCTGGCAGGCGTTCGTCCGCAACGCGAAACGGCTCAAGGAAGGCGATGAAATCGAATTCGGTGGAGGCGTCGCCGCCGTTGCCGAGCAGCGCCTTCCCGACGGAAGCTTCATCCTCACGTTCGCCGGCGAGGAGCCGGTCGAAGTCCTGCTCGAGCGGGCAGGGCGGATGCCGCTGCCGCCCTATATCGCCGGCAAGCGCGCGGCGGACGAAGCCGACCGCAGCGATTACCAGACGATCTTCGCCGAGAAGGACGGCGCCGTCGCCGCGCCGACGGCGGCGCTGCATTTCACCCCCGATCTGCTCGCCGCGCTCGATCGGGCCGGCGTCGGGCGCGAGACGCTCACGCTCCACGTCGGCGCGGGAACGTTCCTGCCGGTCAAGGCCGACGACACCGCCGAGCACCGGATGCATGCCGAATGGGGGCTGATCGACCCGCCCACCTCCGAGCGGCTCAACGCCGTGCGCGCTGCCGGCGGACGGGTGATCGCGGTCGGCACAACGTCGCTGCGCCTGCTCGAAAGCGCGGCGGACGAAGGCGGTACGATCCACCCGTTCGAAGGCGACACCGCGATCTTCATCACGCCGGGCTACCGCTTCCGCGCGATTGACGGCCTGGTGACCAATTTCCACCTGCCCAAATCGACCCTGTTCATGCTCGTGTCCGCGCTGATGGGGCTGGAAACGATGCAGGCGGCGTATGCCCATGCGATCGCTGAAAAATATCGCTTCTACTCCTATGGCGATTCCTCTTTGCTGATCCCATAAAGCTGCGGTGGACGAGACAATTCTGGACATCAGGGGGCTGACCAAGCGCTACAAGGGCGGCACCGTCGCGCTCGATGGGGTCGACCTTCGTATCCGGCGCGGAGAGATTTTCGCGCTGCTCGGGCCCAACGGCGCGGGCAAGACGACGCTGATCGGGGCGGTGTGCGGGCTGGTGCGGCCCACGGGCGGTTCGATCCATGCGTTCGGCATCGACCTGCTGCGCCAGTGGCGCCACGCGCGGGCGCGGATCGGGCTGGTGCCGCAGGAACTGGCCACCGACATGTTCGACAAAGTCGCGCGCTCGGTCGCCTATTCGCGCGGGCTGTTCGGACTGAAGCCCGATGCCGCGCGGATCGAGGACGTGCTGCGCTCGCTCTCGCTGTGGGACAAGCGCGACGCGCAGATCCGCGCGCTGTCGGGCGGGATGAAGCGTCGCCTGCTGATCGCCAAGGCGCTGGCGCACGATCCCGAGCTGTTGTTCCTCGACGAGCCGACGGCCGGCGTCGACGTCGAACTCAGGCGCGACATGTGGCGCCAGATCGGCAAGTTGCGCGAGCGCGGGACCACGATCATCCTCACTACCCATTACATCGAGGAAGCGCAGGAGATGGCCGATCGCGTGGGCGTGATCGACAAGGGCAAAGTGCTGCTGGTGGAGGACAAGGACACGCTGATGACGCGCATGGGCAGCACCGAGGCGGTGTTCACCCTTGGGCAGCCGCTCGGCGAAATCCCTTCGGCCCTGGCGCCGTTTCCGCTGCACCTGTCCGACACGAACACCGAGCTCGTCTACCGGGGCGGCGGCGGGATGGAGCAGGGCAAGCGCGAAGTCGCCGACCTCACCCGCGCTTTGGTGCACCAGGGGATCGAATTCACCGGCCTCGACATCCACGAATCGAGCCTCGAGGACATCTTCGTCGACCTGGTGGAGGGCGACCGGTGAGCCTCAACCTGCGCGGCGCCTGGGCGATCTTCAACAACGAGCTGATGCGCTTCTTCCGCACGGCGTTCGGCTCGATCATCTCGCCGGTGCTGACGACGTCGCTGTACCTCGTCGTGTTCGGCGCGGCGATCGGCAGCCGGATGGATTCCAGCCAGCTTGGCGGCGCGACCTACGGCGCGTTCATCGTCCCCGGCCTGATCATGCTCACGCTGCTGAGCGAGAGCACCCAGAACGCCAGCTTCGGGATCTACATGCCGCGCTTCACCGGCGCGATCTACGAACTGCTTTCGGCGCCGGTCGGCTTCGTCGAGACGCTGATCGGCTTCGTCGGCGCGGCGGCGGCGAAGTCGCTGATCATCGCCGCGATCATCCTCGTCACCGCGCGGCTGTTCGTCGACTATTCGATCGCCCATCCGTTGCTGGCGATCGGTTACGTCGCACTGGTCGCCGCGGCGTTCTCGCTGTTCGGCTTCGTCATCGGCATCTGGGCCGACGGGTTCGAGAAGCTGTCGATCATCCCGATGCTGATCCTGACCCCGCTGACGTTCCTCGGCGGCACGTTCTACCGCGTCCAGATGCTGGCCGAGCCGTGGCGCACGGTCGCGCAGTTCAATCCGATCTTCTACCTGATCAACGGGCTGCGCTGGACGTTCACCGGCACCGCAGAAGTGCCGATTGCGCTGGCGTTCGGCCTGACCGTCGGGTTCCTCGCACTGTGCGTCGCCGTGATCGCCGCGATCTACCGCACCGGGTGGCGCTTGCGCAGCTGACGCGCTAGGCCTCGAACATGAGAGCAGCCCGCGCACTTGCGCTTCCGATCCTCCTCGGCGCCGCCTCCTCGCCGGCCTTCGGGGAGCTTCCTCCGCCGGTGCGCGCGATGGTCGACGCGGCGATCGCCAGCGGCGACAACGCCAAGATCGAGGCGGTGATCGCGGTCGCCAGGCAGACCAATCCTGCCGACGCGGCCGAACTCGACGCCCTGCAGGCCGGCTACCGGACGAGCCAGCAACGCCTCGCCGCGCAAAAGGCCGCCGAGAAAGAGAGACGAATCCGCTCTGCCGGCGCATTGGACAACTGGACCGGTCACATCCAGCTCGGAACCTCGCGCTCGACCGGCAACACCGACAATCTCGCCTTGTCGCTGGCGGTCGATCTTGATCGCAAGGGCATCGATTGGGAGCATCAGCTCAAGGCCACCGCCGATTTCCAGCGCAGCAGCGGGGTGACCACCGGCGAGCGCTATTTCGCATCGTACGAGCCGCGCTACAACTTGAACAAGCGCGCGTTCGCGTACGGGATCGCGCAGTTCGAACGCAATCCGTTCCAGGGTTTCGATGCCCGCTATGCGGTGTCGGGCGGTGTCGGCTACCGGGTGTTCGACGCCAAGGATCTCCAGCTATCGGTGAAGGGCGGCCCCGCCTGGCGGCGCACCGACTTCATCGACGGTAGCGGCGAAAGCAGCATTGCCGCGCTCGCGGGGTTCGACTTCGGTTGGTCGATCACCGACCGGCTGAAGCTCACCCAGGACGCGAACATGCTGGCCAACACCGGCGGCGCGGCATCGGTGATCGTCGATGCCCACAACACCACCGTCAATCTCGAGACCGGGCTGGAGGCGAAAGTCAGCAAGCGGCTCTCGACGCGGTTTTCCTACACGATCGATTACGACAGCAATCCGCCCGCGGGCGCGGTTTCGACCGATACGCTTTCGCGGGTGACCTTGGTCTACGGCTTCTGAGCCGCCCCCGATGAGCCGTTTCGCGTTCACCATTCATGCCGCTGACGGCAAGGCGCGCGCGGGCACGATCCGGATGCGCCGCGGCGAGATCCGCACCCCGGCGTTCATGCCGGTCGGCACCGCGGCCAGCGTCAAGGCGATGCGCCCCGAAGACGTGCGCACGACCGGAGCCGACATCATCCTCGGCAACACCTATCACCTGATGCTGCGCCCGGGCGCGGAGCGCGTCGCGCGGCTGGGCGGATTGCATGCGTTCATGAACTGGCCGCGCCCGATCCTGACCGACAGCGGCGGCTATCAGGTGATGAGCCTGTCCGAGCTGCGCAAGATCACCGAGGACGGAGTCCGCTTCAAGAGCCACCTCGATGGCTCGGAGCACATGTTGAGCCCGGAGCGTTCGATGGAGATCCAGCGCCTCTTGGGCTCGGACATCGTGATGGCGTTCGACGAATGCCCGCGCGCAGACCAGCCGCGCGACGTGATCGCGCGCTCGATGGAGCTGTCGATGCGCTGGGCGAAGCGCAGCCGGGACGCGTTCGATGCCGGCGGGGAGCACGCGACGGGCGCGGCGCTGTTCGGGATCCAGCAGGGCGCGCTCGACGAAGGTTTGCGCCTCCACAGCGCGCAGGCGCTGACCGAGATCGGTTTCGACGGCTACGCCGTCGGCGGGCTCGCGGTGGGCGAAGGGCAGGAGGCGATGTTCCGCACGCTGGATTTCGCGCCGGGGCAGCTTCCCGCCGACAAGCCGCGCTATCTGATGGGTGTCGGCAAGCCCGACGACCTGGTCGGCGCGGTCGAGCGGGGGATCGACATGTTCGATTGCGTGCTGCCGACCCGCTCGGGCCGCAACGGCCAGGCATTCACTTGGTACGGCCCGCTCAACTTGCGCAACGCGCGCTTCGCCGAGGATAGCGAGCCGCTCGATCCGCGCTGCACCTGCGCGACCTGCGCTGACTACAGCCGCGCTTATCTTCACCACCTGGTCAAAGCCGGCGAGATTCTTGGCGCGATGCTGCTCACCACGCACAACCTCAGCTTCTATCAGCAACTGATGCAAGCGATGCGTGAGGCGATCTCCGAAAAGCGGTTCGCGGCATTCGCGGCGGATTTTCGGCGAGAGTATTTTTGATCCACGCGAAAGCCGGCTCCGTTCGGAGTCGCCTTTGCGCAAACAAAAAGGCGGCCCCTAAGGACCGCCTTTTCGTGTTTCATGAATGACTATCGGATCAGCGCGAGTAGAACTCGACGACCAGGTTCGGTTCCATCGTCACCGGGTAGGGCACCTCGTCCAGCGTCGGCACGCGCGTGAAAGTGATCTTGTCGTTGCCGTCGGGCGCAACGTAATCGGGGATGTCGCGCTCGGGCAGGCTCTGCGCTTCGATCACCAGCGCCATTTCCTTGGCCTTGGGGCCGAGGCTGACGACGTCGCCGGCGTTGACGCGGCGGCTGGCGACGTTGCACTTCACGCCGTTGACCCGCAAGTGCCCGTGGCTGACCAGCTGGCGCGCCGCGAAGATCGTCGGCGCGAACTTGGCGCGATAGACCACCATGTCGAGCCGCTGCTCGAGCAGGCCGATCAGGTTCTGGCCGGTGTCGCCCTTCATCCGCGCGGCTTCCTGGTAGGTGCGCTTGAACTGCTTCTCGGTGACGTCGCCGTAGTAGCCCTTCAGCTTCTGCTTGGCGCGCAGCTGGATGCCGAAATCCGACAACTTGCCCTTGCGGCGCTGGCCGTGCTGTCCGGGGCCGTAGGAACGGCGGTTCACCGGGCTGTGCGGACGGCCCCAGATGTTTTCGCCCATGCGGCGGTCGAGTTTGTGCTTGGCGCTCTTGCGCTTCGACATGATGTCGTCTCCAATTCGCTGCACCCCCCGGGCGGCGGCGCTTCAACCCGGAATCGCACCGCCAGGCCCGATGCCTGGCGCGGCCACCGCTTCACCGGGGTGCGGAGCCAATGGGAAATGTCCGCCGAACCGGCGGAGCCCAAGTGAGCGGCGCCAATGGCGGTTGCCGCGCCGAAAGTCAATCGCCGTGAACCGGAATCACAGCCCGATCGGATTGTTCGTGCGCTGCACGCCCGTGTTTTCCTGCCGGCCGAGATCGTTGATGCTCTTCTGCGTATTGCGGGACAGCTCGTCCCATTCGGCGCGCGTGTGGCAGACGCGGTTGACGCGGGTTCGCGAGCCGGTTTCCTGATTGGTATGGCAGATGACCTTGTTCGGGTCGTTCCTGTCGCTCTTGGGTTTATGATCCGAAGCCGCAGGCCTGCTGTCGTCGCTTTTGTTCGGGCCGGCTGCGCCGGCCGCCGCGGCCGATGCCAGAACCATCAATGCGAGCAGGCAAGTCTTCTTCATCGTCACCCTCCGTAACCCGTGCGCTTCGCCCCCTGTTGCGAGGGATCGCCGATATTAATCGCATCCGGCCGGGCGTCAAACCGGCCCGCGCCGTGCCAGCGCGCTCAGCACCCCCCGCAACGTGCGCACCTCGAGGTGATTCCAGCCCGGCTTGGTGAGCACGTTGCGCAATGTCAGGCGGGTCGCCTGCGCGCGTGACTCGGGCCGGAAATAGCCGTTCGGTTCCAGCAGCTCCTCGAAATGGGCGATCAGGCCTTCAAGCTCCGCCTGCGGCGCCGGCGGGAGCAGCTCCTCCAGCGGCGGCATCGCCAGCTGGCGATGCTTCGACCATTCGTACGCGCACAGGATCACCGCCTGCGCGAGATTGAGCGATCCGAACGAGGGGTTGACCGGCACGGTGACGATCGCGCGGGCAAGGGCGACGTCGGCGGTCTCGAGGCCGGAGCGCTCGGCCCCGAACAGGATTGCACTGCGGCCCGGTTGCGTGGCGACCTCGCGCGCGGCCTGCTCGGGCGTGAGCACCGGCTTGGTCACGCCGCGCTTGCGCACCGTGGTGGCATAGACGTGCGCGCAGTCGGCCACCGCGTCGGCCGCGGTTTCGAACACCCGCGCCTGCTCCAGCACGAGATCGGCGCCCGAAGCGGCCGGTCCGGCGCTCGGATTCGGCCAGCCGTCGCGGGGGCTGACCAGCCGCATCTCGGTGAGCCCGAAATTGAGCATCGCCCGCGCAGCCTTGCCGATATTCTCGCCCAGCTGCGGGCGGACGAGCACGATCGCCGGCGGGCTAGCTTGCTCCGACATCGCGCACGCTGCTGGCGAATTCCTCGAAGTCGCGCGCCTCGGAGAAATCGCGATAGACCGAGGCGAAGCGGATGTAGGCAACGCTGTCGAGCTGGCGCAGCCCGTCCATCACCATCTCGCCGATCCGCGACGAGGGGATTTCGGAATCCCCGAGCGTCTCGATCTGCCGCTGGATGCCAGAGACGAGCTGGTCGAGCCGTTCCTGGGCGATCGCCCGCTTGCGGCAGGCGAGGGCGACCGACTGCTCGATCTTCGCCCGGTCGAATGGCTCACGATTGCTGCCGCTCTTGATCACGGTGATCTCGCGCAATTGCACCCGTTCGAAAGTGGTGAAGCGCGCGCCGCAGCTTTCGCACTGGCGGCGGCGCCGGATCGCGGTGTTGTCTTCGGTGGGCCGGGAATCTTTGACCTGGGAATCGTCGTGGGCGCAGTACGGACAGCGCATCGCGCCCTACTTGTTCCGCTGCCACAGCATGAAGGCTGCGCCGGCGATCAGGCCGAGCGGCCAGGTGACCACCGGCAGCACCGCTCCGGCGACCGCGCCGACCGCGGCTCCGGTGAGCACCTGCTTGCTGCCGGGATGGCCGAAGCCTTCCTTGGCCATCTCCTTCACGTCCGCGCCGATGTTCTCGAACAGATCGCCGCCTTCGTCCGGTTCGGGCATGGCTTATCTCCCTGGATAGACCGGGAAAGCCTCGCACAGCTCGGTCACCCGGCGGCGCACGCTTTCCTCGACTTGCGCATCGCCGTCATCGCCGTTCTTCCGCAGGCCTTCAACCACTTCGGCGATCAATTGGCCGACCTTGCGGAATTCGCCCGGGCCGAACCCGCGGGTGGTGCCCGCCGGCGTCCCCAGCCGCACGCCCGAGGTGACGAACGGAGAGCGCTGGTCGAACGGGATCGCGTTCTTGTTGCAGGTCAGCCAGGCGCGATCGAGGCCTTTCTCGGCCGCCTTGCCGGTAACGTCCTTGGCGGTGAGGTCGACCAGCATCAGGTGATTGTCGGTTCCGCCGGAGACGATCGCCAGGCCGTTTTCTTCAAGGCTTGCCGCGAGCGCTTTCGCGTTCTCGACGATCTGATGGGCATAAGTGCGAAACTGGGGTCGCAGAGCCTCGTGGAACGCGACCGCCTTGGCCGCGATCACGTGCACCAGCGGGCCGCCCTGCATGCCCGGGAACACCGCCATGTTGAATTTCTTGGCCAGTTCCTCGTCGTTGGTGAGGATGATGCCGGAGCGGGGCCCCCGCAGGCTCTTGTGCGTGGTCGAGGTGACCACGTGCGCATGCGGGAACGGGTTGGGGTGCGCGCCGCCGGCTACCAGGCCGGAGAAATGCGACATGTCGACCAGCAGATAGGCACCCACTTCGTCCGCGATCTCGCGGAAGCGGGCGAAGTCCCAGTGGCGCGGATAGGCGGTGGCGCCGGCGATGATCAGCTTGGGCTTGTTCTCACGGGCCAGGCGCGCGATCTCGTCCATGTCGAGCCGCTGGTCGTCCTGCCGCACGCCGTAAGGCACGACGTTGAACCACTTGCCCGACAGGTTGACCGGCGAGCCGTGGGTGAGGTGTCCGCCGGCGGCAAGGCTCAGGCCCATGAACGTGTCGCCCGGGTTCAGCAGCGCGAGGAACACCGCCTGGTTCATCTGGCTGCCGCTGTTGGGCTGGACGTTCGCGAACTGGCAACCGAACAGCTTCTTCGCCCGCTCGATCGCCAGGTTCTCGACGATGTCAGCGTATTCGCAGCCGCCGTAATAGCGCTTTCCCGGATAGCCTTCCGCATACTTGTTGGTGAACACGCTGCCGGTCGCCTCGAGCACCGCTGGGCTGGCGATGTTCTCGCTCGCGATCAGCTCGATCTTGTGGCGCTGGCGGCCGAGCTCCTGCCGGATCGCCGCGAAGACCTCGGGGTCGGCGTCTTCCAGCGTATCATGCCAGAAGTGCTGCAGGTGATCGGGCATGCCGGCTGCAGGCGAACTGCTCATTTGACGGGTTCCTGCGGAGGGTTGGACAGCTTGTCGACGCGCCGCTGGTGGCGGTCGCCGGAAAATTCCGTGCCGAGGAACGCCTCGATGCACGCTTTGGCCATGTCCGGGCCGATCAGCCGTGCGCCGAGCGCGATCGCGTTGGCATCGTTGTGCGAGCGGGCGAGGCCGGCCGAGAGCGGCTCGGACACCGATGCGCAGCGCACGCGCGGGTTGCGGTTGACGGCGATCGAGATGCCGATGCCCGAGCCGCACAGCGCGATCCCGCGCTCGACGGAGCCGGAGGCAATGGCCTCGCCCAGCGCATAGCCGAAATCGGGATAATCGACCGAGGCGGGCCCGTCGGTGCCGAGGTCGGTCACTTCGTGGCCCTGCTCGCGCAGCCACTCGGCAAGCTCGGCCTTCAGCGAAAAGGCCGCATGGTCCGAGGCGATGGCGATGTGCATGCGGCGCACATAGGCAGTTGCCCTGCGCCGCGCCACCGCAAAAGCGCTTTGTCCCCCGCGAGGTGAGCTATAGGCTCGCGGATCGCCTCGAAACAGGATGCAGCCAATGGAATACCGCTACCTCGGGCGCAGCGCGCTGAAGGTTTCGCCGCTTTGCCTGGGCACGATGATGTTCGGCGGCGCGACCGACGAGCCGACCGCGAAACGGATCCTCGACACAGCGCGCGGGCAGGGGATCAACTTTCTCGACGCGGCTGATCTCTACAACGGCGGCGCAACCGAGGAAGTCGTCGGCCGTTCGATCCGCCAGAACCGCCATCACTGGGTGGTCGCCACCAAGTTCGGCTACAACATGAGCGGCGAACCCAACGAAGGCGGACAATCGCGAAAGTGGATATTCCAGGACGTCGAGGACAGCTTGCGCCGGCTCGGCACCGACTTCATCGACGTGCTGTACTTCCATCGCTCGGACAACGCGGCGCCGTTCGAGGAGCCGCTGCGCGCTATCAAGGACCTGATGGCGCAAGGCAAAGTGCGCTATTATGGCGTCTCGAACTTCAAGGCCTGGCGCATCGTGGAAGTCTGCAGGATTGCCGATGCGCTGGGAATGGACCGGCCGGTCGTCAGCCAGCCGCTCTACAACATCGTCGACCGCTTGGCCGAGGTCGAGCAGCTTCCCGCCGCCCGGCACTGCGGAATCGGCGTCGCGCCGTACAGCCCGCTTGCCCGCGGGGTGCTGTCCGGCAAATACGATCCGGGCGCGGCGCCGCCCCCGGATTCGCGGGCCGGGCGGAACGATACCCGGATCCTGCAAACCGAGTGGCGGCCGGAGTCGCTCGATATCGCCCGCAAGGTCGCCGCGCGCGCGGCCGACAAAGGCGTCTCGACCGTCGCGTTCGCGATCGCATGGGTATTGCATAACCGCGCGGTCAGTTCGGCGATCGTGGGCCCGCGAACCGAACAGCAATGGGACGCCTACTTGCCCGCCCTCGACGCGCAGATCGACGCGGAGGATGAAGCCTTCATCGACGCGCTGGTCCCGCCCGGCCATGCTTCGACGCCGGGCTACACCGACCCGATGTATCCGATCGAAGGCCGCCCGACGCGATGACCGAAGCGGATTATCATCGCTATGTCGCAGCGTTCAACGCGCGCGATTACGCTGCTTTGGAAAGCTTTTTCGCGGACGACTTCGCGCTGGAAAACGCCGCCTTTCGGGTGGAGGGGAAGCCCGCTTTCCGTGCGTTCTACGCCTTCTTCCACGAGTATTGCCGCGAGGAAGTGATCTTCAAGGAGTTCTTTCCGGGCAAAACCGGGTTTGTCTCGAACGCGGTGATCCGCTTCACCGGGCTCAAGGAGCTGTCGCAGGAAGTGCTCGACGCGAACGGCTATCCCGGCATGACGCCGGTGCCGGTGGGCGTCTCGGTCGATGTGGAGTTCTACATTCATTACCTGCTCGATGACGAAGGCTTGATCCGCCATATCAAAGGCGCGGTATGGGTGCCGGAACCGCGATAATGCCGCCCCGGCACTGGCGCCTTTTTTGAAGCTTAATCCGCCGCGTAGACCGCCATCACATTGCCCGGCATCTTTCCCAGTCCGCCGTAACCCGAGGTGACGATCAGCTTGCCGTGCCACGCGATCGGCGCCGACCCGCCGGCCATCGAGCCGCCCTTCGCGTCGCTGCCGTTGACGGTGACGTAAGGGACCGCGGTGTCGATGTCGCGCAGCACTTTGCCGTTCGCGGCGTCAAAGATGCACACGTGCCCGTCCATCGATCCGGCGAGCACGAAATCCGGCGTGACGCTGATCGCCGCGCCATAGCCGGGCTGGCAGAACGGCCTGTCCGCGCAAGTGTCGCCGGCGGGCGCCGCCCACACTTCCTTGCCGCTCGCAACGTCGAGCGCGAACACGCCGGGGCGGGCTGGCTGGTCGTACTCCTTGCCGTCGGCCATGTCGGCCATCGGCACGAACACTTTGCCGTTTGCCGCCGCGATCCCGAAGTGGATTCCGCCGAACACCCCGCCGCGGCCGACCCGCTGCTTCCACTTGAGCACGCCGCTGTCGGGATCGACCGCGTAGAGGATGCCCGATTTCTGGCCGGCGAGCACATAATCGTGCCCGTCCGCGCCGCGCGCCATGATCGGGGCGGAGCCGAAATCGTAGTCCGGTCCGGCGTCGTCCGGGCAGTTGCCGCCGCCCGCCGAATAGCCGCACGCCGCGTTCCACATGTCCGAACCGGTCGCCTGATAGCTCCAGCGGACCGCACCGGTCTTGAGGTCGATCGCGACGATCGAATCGCTCAGCTTGGTGGCAGGGGCGGAATAATTGTCGCCGGTGGCGACGATCGCCAGCCCGCGCTTGTCGTCGATCAGCGGCGTGGACCAGATCGCCACGCCGGAGGGGCCGTAGAGCGTCGTCCCCGCGGTGCTCTTGCCCCGCGCCACCGGCTGGTCGACCATCCATGCGCGCCATTTCTCGCGGCCGGTCGCCGCGTCGAGCGCGACCAGCGAGCCGCGGAACGTGCAGCACTCGTGCGTCGGCGAGCCGGCTGCGGGCTCCTCGAGCGACGAGACCGCGACGTAGAGCACGCCGTCGCGCAATGCCGGCGCGGCCGTGAGGGTGGCGTTCGGGTGCTTGTCCATCGCCCGCTGCCACGCCAGCTTTCCCGTGCGCGCGTCGACCGCGTACGCGCGGCCGAGCATGTCGCCGAAATAGACCAGCGGGCGCACGGCGGCATCGCCGGCCTTCCAGCCGCCAACCACCACGCCTGAGCGGATCGGCCCGCCCGCATGGTAGGTCCAGTGCGCGCAGCCGCTCGCCGGATCGAGCGCGTAGACCGTTCCGTTGTCGCTGCCGACGAAGATCGCGCCGCCGGCGAGCGTGGGCTGGGAGCGGGCGTAGAGCACGTCGGGGAAGGCAAGCGACCACTTGAGCCGGAGCTTGGCGATGCGCGTGCGATCGAGCCCGGCGAGCACGGTGGGAATGGCATGCGCGTTGTTCGCGTCGAGGCCCCAGCCGCTTAGATCGGGCGGCTGCGCCGGATCGAACCAGGCCTTGCGGCCGGCGGCGCACATCTTCGTGGGCGAGGCGGTGGCCGCGCCGATCATCCGCCCGGCGAGGAATTCGGCAACCGCCGTCTTCTGCTCGGCGCTGAGGCCGGCGGCCTGCGCCTTCATCGGCCCGTCGGTCAGGATTTGGACAATGGCGGCCGGCGAGATGTAGCCGATCGCGCTTGCCGGGGGCGCGCGGTTCACCCCGTTGTCGTGGCACGCTGCACAGACTTGCTTGTAAGTCGCCTCGCCGAGCGCGCGGGCCTGGTCGGTAAGGTTGGAATGCCGGTCGAGGATCGCCGCAACTTGCGCCTGCCGCGCCGCGGCGTCTTCGGATGCCGGAGCCTGCGCGAACGATCCGGCGCCGAACAGCAGCAACGCCGCGAGCAGCAAGATTCCCGCCACCGCCCGCATCGGCGCGCGACTTTCGACCCGATCCCTCATTCCGGCTAGCCCCTCCTGTGACCGGACGACGCTATCGCGTTCGCCAGGCGGGGTCAAAGCCCGGGTAAGGCGTTCGGCTTCGTTGCGGCGCCGGTCACTCGGACTTGGCCTCTTTCGCGAGTTTTTGCGCGACATCGGGGTGTGCCTGCACATAGGCCACGACCTCGTCGCGCAATTCGCCTTGCATCGTGAGCGAGTCGGCCTGGATATCCTTCAGATAGTCGGCGTTGGCCGCGGCCACCGCAGGATCGCCGATCAGCACGCTTGCTCGCTGGAAGTAGTGCCTGCCCGCGTCGGTCTGAGCGAAGACGTGGATTTGCTTGAGTTCGTCGAGCGAAAACTCGTGCGTGTAGGCAATCGCGGTCGCCTCCATGATCTTGGGCAGATGCCGCTGGATGGTCGGCTTCAGGCGAACGGGGATGCTGTCGAAATATTTGTTCAGGATCGCCTTCAGGCCGGGATCGGACACGAGATCTTCCGGTATGCCTTGCCTGAACTGCGCGAGGATCTGCTGGACCATGGCGTCGAAGGTCCGGTCGCGCTCTGCAGGCGGGAACATGATCTCGATGATCGAGTTCGCTTCGCTCAGCTTTGCGGGATCGGCCGGCGCGGAGGCCGAAGCGTCCTGCGCGAATGCCGCCGCACCGGGGCCGACGGCCGCGCCGGCCAGGACCGCGCCGAGAACCCGCGCCCACAGCTTCTTCATTCGATCCCCCCTCTTTGCCCCGAACTACTGGTCGAGGAAGCTCCGCATCTTGCGGCTGCGGCTCGGGTGCTTGAGCTTGCGCAGCGCCTTCGCCTCGATCTGGCGGATGCGTTCGCGGGTGACGCTGAACTGCTGGCCGACTTCCTCAAGCGTGTGATCGGTGTTCATGCCGATCCCGAAGCGCATGCGCAGCACGCGTTCCTCGCGCGGCGTCAGGCTGGCGAGCACGCGGGTGACGGTTTCCTTGAGGTTCGCCTGGATCGCCGCGTCGACCGGGATGATCGCGTTCTTGTCCTCGATGAAGTCGCCCAGGTGGCTGTCTTCCTCGTCGCCGATCGGGGTCTCGAGGCTGATCGGCTCCTTGGCGATCTTCATCACCTTGCGGACCTTCTCGAGCGGCATCGACAGGCGCTCGGCCATTTCCTCGGGCGTCGGCTCGCGGCCCTGCTCGTGGAGGAACTGGCGGGAAGTGCGCACGAGCTTGTTGATGGTCTCGATCATGTGCACCGGGATGCGGATGGTGCGCGCCTGATCGGCGATCGAGCGGGTGATCGCCTGGCGGATCCACCAGGTGGCGTACGTCGAGAACTTGTAACCGCGGCGGTATTCGAACTTGTCGACCGCCTTCATCAGGCCGATGTTGCCTTCCTGAATGAGATCAAGGAATTGCAGGCCTCTGTTCGTGTACTTTTTCGCGATCGAGATCACCAGCCGCAAGTTTGCCTCGACCATTTCCTTCTTGGCGATGCGCGCCTCGCGCTCGCCCTTCTGGACCATGTTCACGATCCGGCGGAACTCGTTGAGGCTCATGCCGGTCTGGCCGGCGATGTCGGCGATTTCCGCGCGGATGCGCTCGACGCCTTCGGCTTCCTTCTCGGCGAACGCGGCCCACTTCTTGTCGCGCCTGGCCATCGTCTTGAGCCAGCTCTCGTCGAGCTCGTGACCGACGTATTCGCCGAGGAACTCGCCGCGCTTCACCTTGTGGCGCTCGGCGAGCCGCAGCATCTGGCCGCCCAGCGCGGTCAGGCGGCGGTTGAAGGCGTAAAGGTTGTCCACGAGATATTCGATCTTCGTGGCGTGGAACTGCACGCTCTCCACTTCGGCGGTGAGCTCTTCGCGCAGCTGCTCGTACTTCTTCTCCTTGGGCGCCGCGAACGCTTCGCCGTGGCCGAGGGCTTCGACCCGCTCGGCCTGGATCTTCTCGAACTTCTTGAACAACTTGGTGATGTTGGCGAACTTCTCGAGCGCCTCGGGCTTCAGCGCCGCTTCCATCTGGGCAAGGCTGAGGGTGTTATCGTCCTCGTCCTCTTCCTCCACGCGGCGGCGCGAACGGCCTTCGCCATCCTCATCGTCCTCGTCGACTTCTTCTTCCTCTTCCTCGACGTCCTCTTCTTCCTTGTAGGACGGGCCGGCGGTGGCTTCGCTGATCTCGCCGCTGTCGTCGTCCTCGCCTTCCTCCATCTTCTCGACCGGCGGCTCCTTCGAGAGCATCGCGTCGAGATCGAGGATTTCGCGCAGCTGCATTTCCTCGCTGTTGAGCGCCTCGGACCACTGGATGATCGCGTGGAAGGTGATCGGGCTTTCGCACAGGCCCATGATCATCGTGTCGCGGCCGGCCTCGATGCGCTTGGCGATCGCGATCTCGCCTTCGCGGCTGAGCAGCTCGACCGCGCCCATTTCGCGCAAGTACATCCGCACCGGATCGTCGGTGCGCTCGGTCGGCGTGGCCTTCTTGGGCGCTTCGGAGACGTGCTTGGTCTCCGAATCGTCGTCTTCGGCGACTTCCTCGACCCCGGCCTCTTCCTCCTGCGCGTCCTCGTCGCTCTCGACGATGTTGACGCCCATTTCCGAGATCGCGGACATCACGTCCTCGATCTGCTCGGACGACAGCTCGTCCTGCGGCAGCGCCTCGTTGAGTTCGTCGTAGGTGATGTAGCCGCGGCGCTTCGCCTTGGTGATCAGCTTCTTGATCGAGGCATCGTTGAGGTCGATCAGCGGAGCGTCATCGTTGCCGCCGCCGTCGGTAGTCTTGGTCTCGGTCGCCATCTGTCGCGTTATTCCAATTCGTGTGCGTCCGGAGTCTCAACGACCGGGGACGAAGCTGTTTCCTGTGCCGGAGCGGCGGCGCGTTTGCTGGCCATTTGCCCGAGTCGCCGCTCGAATTCCAGCTTTCGTTTGAGCAGCCGCTGCTGCTCCTCGAAGGCCGCATCCTCGAACGTCTGTTCGAAGCGAGCGGTGGCGTCGGCAAGCGCGGCTTCCAGTGCCGGCCGTTCGACCAGCAAGGCGACCGCTTCGGCCAGGTCTTCCCGGGCGACCTGCGGATCGGCGCCTTCCATCAGGAAGGAGAATCGAGCGTTATCCGGCGGCGCAGTGAAGTTACCTGTGGCGGATATGGGGGACTTTCCGTCGATTTCAAGCGCTTCGGCGGCGTCGAGCAGGGCGTCGACGGCCTGGGCGAGGGCGGGGTCCGACGGCGCTAGGCGGCCGAGGGCTTCGGCGTGGCGGTGGATCTCCCGCGGATGGCGTGCAAGCCCGGCGATCACCGCTTGCGCCAGCGCGTCGCGCAACCCGCCGCCGCTTGCCCTTCGCAATCTGCCGGAGACCGCAGCAGAAAGGCTCGGGATTGCCGACTTCTGCGTTCCGCGCCAGTTGCCGTCGCGCGCCGGGCGCGGCGGATAGGCGAAGGCCGAGAACCGGTCGAGCAACTCGCGGCGATAGAGCGCGCGGATGTCCGGGTGCTGGATCGCCTCGCAGTGCTCGAGCAGGCGTGCCTTGAGCCCGGCTTTGTCTTCCGGGGTCTTGAGCGGGTGCGTCGCGGCTTCGTGCTCCCACAGCGTGTCGAGCAGCGATTGCGGCGCGGCGAGCAGCTTTTCCATCGCCTGGCGCCCATGCTTCTTCACCAGGTCGTCGGGGTCCATGCCCGAAGGCAGGCGGACGATGCTCAGCGAATGGCCGGGGCGGAGCAGGGGCAGGGCGCGGGTGACCGCGCGCATCGCGGCGCGCTGGCCGGCGGCATCGCCGTCGAAGCACAGCACCGGTACTTCGACCAGCCGCCACAGCAATTCGAGCTGGCGTTCGGTCAACGCGGTGCCCATCGGCGCGACCGCCTCGCCGATGCCGGCGGCCGCGAGCGCAATCACGTCCATGTAGCCTTCGACCACCACGATCCGCCCGGACTGGCGCGAGATCGGGTCCGCACGGTGCAGATTGTACAGCGTGCGCCCTTTGTCGAACAGCGGTGTGTCCGGCGAATTCAGGTACTTGGGCACATCTGCTTTCGCCGTCTCGAGAATGCGCCCGCCGAATCCGATCGTCCGCCCCCGCGCGTCCTCGATCGGCAGCATCAGCCGCCCGCGAAAACGGGCGTAGGGTTCCTTGCCCTCGACGTCGATCAGCAGGCCGGCCTCGATCAACAGCTTGGGATCGAAGCTCTTGAGCGCCTGGCCGATCAGCTTGCGCCCTTCGGGCGCGTAGCCGAACCCGAACCGCTCGATCGTATGCGCATCGAACCCGCGCTGCTTCAGATATTCGCGCGCTTTCTCGCCTTCGCTATCCATTAGCTTGGATTTGAACCATTCCTGTGCTGACGCCATGACGTCGTGCAAGACATGTTGGCGCTCGGCACGCGCGGCCGAGCGCGGGTCGGGCGCGGGCACTTCCATGCCCGCCTCTGCCGCCAGCTCCTTCACCGCATCCATGAACGCGAGACCGCGCTGATCGGTCATCCAGCGGATGACGTCACCATGCGCCCCGCAGCCGAAGCAATGATAGAAGCCCTTTTCGTCGTTGACTGTGAAGCTGGGGGTCTTCTCGTTGTGGAACGGGCAGCACGCTTTCCATTCGCGACCGGCCTTCTGCAACTTGGCCGTGCGCATGATCACGCCGGACAGCGTCACGCGCGAGCGCAGTTCATCGAGCCATTGAGGGGTCAGCATGGTTCACTATTTGTGCCGCCCGCGCCTCGGCATGTCGAGGGCGCGCGGGGGATAAAGCTGTGCCTATCCGAAGCTCGCCTTCACCAGCGCGCTCGCCTTGCCCATGTCCATCTCCGAGGCGTGGCGCGCTTTCAGCACGCCCATCACTTTGCCCATGTCTTTGATGCCCTCGGCGCCGACTTCGGCCTTCGCCGCCTCGATCGCGGCCTTGATCTGGTCGTCGGACATCTGCGCGGGGAGGAACTCCTCGATCACCGTGAGCTCAGCCGCTTCGGCATCGGCCAGTTCCTGCCGGCCGCCCTGCTGATACATCTGGATCGATTCGCGGCGCTGCTTGGCCATCTTCTGCAGCACGTCGATCACCGTGGTGTCGTCGTTGTCCGGCGCCTTGCCGGTGCGCAGCTCGATGTCGCGGTCCTTGAGCTTGGCGAGGATCAGCCGGACGGCGGCGAGGCGCGGCTTGTCGCCGGCTTTCATCGCGGAAATCTGCGCAGATTTGATCGTGTCGCGGAGCATTGGGAAGGAACTTTCCTGTGGATGATCGGGGGCGCCCTTGCGGAATGTCGCCCTTAACCCAACATTCATCGCTGCGATAGGTTGACGCTGGCGCGGCGCGCGTCTAGCCGCCGAGCCTTAGCGACATCGCCGCCAATTCTTTCCAACGGAGCGCCCCATGGCCGACCCCGCCTCTTCGTCTGCGCCACAACCGAAAGGCGCGACGGGAGTCATGGTCCTGGCCGACGGCACGGTGATCTGGGGCAAGGGCTTCGGCGCCACCGGCAGCGCAGTGGGCGAGGTGTGCTTCAACACCTCGATGACCGGCTATGAAGAGGTGATGACCGATCCGTCCTACGCCGGGCAGATCGTCACGTTCACGTTCCCCCACATCGGCAACGTCGGCGCGAATCCGGAAGACGTCGAATCGCACGATTGCGACAGCGCGCTGGGCTGCGTGGTGCGCGAGGACGTGACCGCGCCGTCGAGCTTCCGTGCGAAGGATAACTTCGGCCAATGGCTGACCGAGCGGGGCAAGATCGGGCTGTCGGGCATCGACACCCGCGCGCTCACCCGCCGCATCCGCTTGAAAGGCGCGCCCAACGCCGCGATCGCGCACGATCCGAAGGGCAAGTTCGACATTCCCAAGCTGCTCAAGCAGGCGCGCGAGTGGCCCGGGCTCGAGGGCATGGACCTTGCGAAGCAGGTCAGCCGGCACCAGCAGCAGGACTGGCAGGGCGGGGTGTGGAAGCTCGGCTTCGGGTACGGCGCGGACGAGGGCGGGGAGTCTCGCCCGCACGTCGTCGCGGTCGATTACGGCGCGAAGGACAACATCTTCCGCAACCTGGTGAAGGCCGGCGCGCAAGTGACGGTGGTGCCTGCCGACACGTCGCTCGATTCGATCCTGATGATGAAGCCCGCCGGCGTGTTCCTGTCGAACGGCCCGGGCGATCCGGCGGCGACCGGCGAATACGCGGTGCCAGTGATCCAGGGTCTGATCGAGCGCGACGTGCCGGTGTTCGGCATCTGCCTCGGCCACCAGATGCTCGGCCTTGCGGCGGGCGCTAAGACTTCGAAGATGCACCAGGGCCACCGCGGCGCGAACCACCCGGTGAAGCGCCTGGCCGACGGGGTGGTCGAGATCACCAGCATGAACCACGGCTTCGCAGTCGATAATTCCTCGCTGCCCGACAATGTCGAGGAAACCCACGTCAGCCTGTTCGACGGGAGCAATTGCGGGATTTCGATCAAGGGCAAGAAGGCGTTCGGCGTCCAGTACCACCCCGAAGCGAGCCCCGGCCCGCAGGACAGCTTCTACCTGTTCGAGAAGTTCGTGGGGATGTTGGGGTGAGCGTGCGATGGTACCTGATAATCGCGCTTGCGATCGGAATTGCTGCCGTGAGAACGGTCTTTGCGCTTAGCGCCTCGCCTGCGCAGGCTCAACAGAGTTCAACCGGGGGAGACGCAGACAAGCTCGGTGGTGTGCGCGTCGTTTTTCGCGACATAAAGAACCCCGAAGACGAGGCCACTCGGGCCGATGCAGTGAAGAAGGCGGCCGCTAAGGCAGGCTGGACTGAGACCCGCATAGACCGGTCGGGCACGATCACGCTTCTGCCTCCGCCGAACTATACTTCCAGCATGTTCGGTGAACTTCTGAACGCCATCCAGAAAGCACGGCTCAAAAACTTCGGCATTCAGCTGCTCGACTCCCAGGGCCGCGCGACCGACGACCAGGGACGACCGATAGAATAATGCCCAAACGCACTGACATCTCCTCGATCCTCGTCATCGGCGCCGGCCCGATCTCCCTCGCCCCCTTCAGGGGGAGAGGGAAGAGCCGCGTAGCGGCGAAGAGAGAGGGGGGAGTGTCGAGGCGTTGCGCGGCGGTGCGGCGGGCGTCATAGGCTTCCGCTTCGGGGCCGGAATGGGTGTCGCCATCCAGTTCGACGATGAAGCGCTCGGAGCGGACGGCGAAGTCGGGAATGAAAGGTGGGCGCACCGCCTGCCGGACGAACTTGATTCCGTTCAGCCGCTTGCCGCGCACGATCTCCCACAGCGCCCGCTCGGGCTCGGTCA
>DASVLP010000085.1:0-25083 GCA_036384795.1 Sphingomonadaceae bacterium
CCCAGGATCGTCGACTGGTACATGGAGGGCAAGATCGAGATCGACCCGATGATCACCCACGTCCTCAGCCTCGAGGAGATCAATAAGGGCTTCGACCTGATGCACGCCGGGACAAGCATCCGCAGCGTGGTGGTCTATTGAGGGGACTCGGCGCCGGTCTGCACCATCCGCTTGTCGGACGGACGAGTGCTATATATGGCCAAATATGGAAACAGGCTCCGAAGGAACTCCGATGCCCCGACATTTCGCTCCGGCCGCCGCCCTGGCGCTGCTCGTGTCGGCCGCGCCGTCCGCGGCGCAGCAGGAAGGCGGCGCCGCCGCCCAATGCCCGGCGGCGCCCGCGCCGCTGCCTGCCGAGCTCGCCAGCTGGGGCGCACGCACGCCGCTCGCGGCCGGAACCCAGGCTGACCGGCTCGGCCCTGCGACGCTGACGATCGGGCGGGCGGTCGATGCAACCCTCGTCCATACGCCCGATGTCCGTTATCCGGTCCGGCCTGAGCAGCCCGGCGGCTCGGTCGCCTACGGCGGACTGTTCGCGTTCACCGTCGCCGAGGCCGGGACATACCGGGTGGCGCTCGGCTCGGGCGCATGGATCGACGTCGTGAAGGACGGCAAGGCGATCGAATCCACCGCGCACGGGCACGGCCCCGATTGCAGCGGCGTGCGCAAGGTGGTCGATTTCCCGCTCCAACCCGGGTCCTACACATTGCAGGTCGCCGCGAACGGGCAGGCGCAATTGCCGCTGCTCGTCACCCGCGCGCCTTGAGCGCGATGCGCCGTCCGCTGATCGCGCTGCTTGCTCTGGGCGCGCTCGCGCTCGGTACTGCGGCGGCGCGGCCGGCTGCATGGCAGTGGGACCTGCCGGCGAACGTCGCGCCGCCGCCGGTGCCGGCCGACAATCCGATGACCAGCGCGAAAGTCGAGCTCGGCCGGCGGCTGTTCTACGATGCGGACCTGTCGCGCGACGGCACGATGGCCTGCGCCACCTGCCATGTGCAGCGCCACGGATTCGCCGACAGCATCCCCACGCGCGGCGGCGTCGGCGGCGGGGCGGGGCGGCGCAACGCGCCGGGCCTGGCGAACGTCGCCTATCTCGCGCCGCTGACCTGGGCCGATCCGCGACAGGCGACGCTGGAGGCGCAAGTCATGGTGCCGGTGCTCGGCGATCATCCGGTCGAGATGGGCATGAAGGGGGACGAGGCCGAGCTGGTCCGCCGCCTGTCGGGCGACGACTGCTATCGGCGGATGTTCCGCGACGCCTTTCCACAGCGCGGGGGAACGATCGATACCGGCACGCTCGCCCAGGCGCTCGCCGCATTCGAGCGAACCTTGCTGTCTCACGGCAGCGCTTACGACCGCGATCTCGCCGGCGAGCGCGGCGCGCTCTCGGAACCCGCGCGGCGCGGCAAGGCGCTGTTCGGCGCGCATTGCGCAAGCTGTCATTCCGGCTCCAACTTCACCGACGAGCGCTTCCACGCGCTCGATCCTGCGGCCTACCCCGCCGATGACGGCCTCGCCGAGATCACCGGCCGGGCTGCAGACAAAGGCAAGTTCCGCACCCCGAGCCTGCGCGACGTCGCGCTCACGGCGCCCTACATGCACGACGGCAGCGTCGCGTCGCTCGCCGAGGCGATCCGCGGTCACGGCACCGCACTGCCCGCGGTCAAAGCTCTGACTGACGGGCAAATCGCCGATCTGGTCGCATGGCTCGACGCGCTGAGCGATCCCGCGTTCGTCAGCGACCCGAGGTTCGGCTACCCCCGGCAAATATGCGGCAAGCCCACCTGAGAGCTTTCCCAGCATCGCCGAATTGGCGTAGGGACGGCCGACACGCGAGACGGAGCCCGACGATGAACCTTGCCAAAGCGCATGCGCCCGCGGCCGCAGTATCGGCCTTGTGGATCTCGGTGATGGCCGCGGTGAGCATCGCCTCGACCCTGGTGCTCGCCTGCGCGATGCCGTTCGAGGCGCTGGCGGCGTTCGCCGCGCTGCATTTCGGCCGGCGCGACGGCATCTGGCTGACCGCGCTGTGCTGGGCGGCGAACCAGGCGATCGGGTTCGGGCTGCTGCATTATCCGGTCGAGTTCACCTCGCTCGCGTGGAGCCCGGGCCTGCTGTTGGCCGCGCTCGCGGCGCTGGGGGCGGCGCGATCGGTCGCCGGGCGGCTCGCGCGCTGGCAGGCGTGGGTGCGTGCGCCTGCAGCGCTCGCAGTGGCATTCGTCGCATTCAAGGCGGTGGTGCTGGTGTTCGCGCTGATGCTGGGCGGGGTCTCGACCACCCTGTCGCCGTATTACAGCGCCGTGCAGATCGTCACCGACAGCGCCTTCCTGCTGGCGTTCCTCGCGCTCCACGCGATGCTGCGGCGCCTGGGCGCGCCCCGCCTGATCCCCGCCGCAGCGTGAGCTTGCCGAGAGGCTTGTGCGGCGCAGCGGCGCTGGGGCTGCTCGTCGCGCCGCTCGCCGCCCACGCCGAAGACGGCGACACGATCGTGGTCAGCGCCACGCGTTCGGGCGAGGGCATCGACCACGACCTCGTCGGCAGCTCGGTCACGGTGATCGACCCGCAGCAGATCGAGGACCGCGAAACCCGCATCGTCTCCGACGTGTTGCGCGACGTGCCGGGCGTGGCGGTGAACCGGCGGGGTGCGATTGGCGGGCTCACCCAGGTCCGCATCCGCGGCACCGAAGGCAACCACGTGCTGGTGTTCGTCGACGGCATCAAGGCGAGCGATCCCTATCAGGGCGAGTTCGACTGGGCGACGCTGATCGCCGACGATGCCGCCCGCATCGAGGTGCTGCGCGGCCAGCAGAGCGCGCTCTACGGTTCGGACGCGATCGGCGGCGTGATCAGCTACACCACTCTGTCGGGCCGCGAGGCGCCGGGTATCCGCCTGCGCGCCGAAGCCGGCTCGTTCGGCACGTACGACGGTTCGGCGCGGATTGCCGGCGTCGCGGGCGAGGCGTTCGATTATGCGCTGTCGGGCGCGTTCTATCGCACCGCGGGCTATCCGACCGCGCCGTACCATTCCGACACCGGCCCGCTCGCGCCGGGCGAGCGCGATGTCGGCTCCGACAGCCTGGGCCTCTCGGCCAAGGTCGACTGGACGCCCGGCGCCAATCTGCACGTCGGCGCAGTGCTGCGCTATGGCCATACCCGGGCCGACAGCAACGACACGGCGACCGGCCCGGCCCAAGTGGACGGTTATCCGGTCGGCACCACGATCGACACGCCGGGGGTCTATTACACCAACCGTGCCTGGTCGGGCTTGCTGCGCGCGGAGCTGGCTTCGCTCGACGGGGCGCTGACCACCGCGCTCTCGGGGCAATTTTCCGACACCCGGCGCGACGGCCACGACCTTTCGCCCTATGGCTTCGGCGATTACGGCGACCACGGCACGCGCTATCGCGGCTCGCTCGAAAACACGCTGAAGTTCGGCAGCGAACGGGCGAAAAGCACCCTCACGCTCGCGGCCGACGCCGAGCGCGAGGAGTTCCGCAACACCGCCGATCCGTTCGCGATCCTCTACGGCAAGCATCGCCTCGATACGGCAGGGCTGGTGGCGCAATACGCCCTGGCGCTCGACGATCGCCTCGGCCTCAGCGGCTCGCTGCGTCACGACTTCAACCAGCGCTTCGCCGACGACACCACCTGGCATGCCGAGGCGAGCTATCTGCTGGCGAGCGGCACCCGCCTGCACGCCGCTGCGGGCGAAGGCGTCAAGAACCCCACCGCGACCGAGCTCTACGGCTATTATCCGCCGTTCACCGGCAATCCGGCGCTCCGGCCGGAGCAATCGACCGGGTGGGAAGCGGGCATCGACCAGAGCTTCGCCGACCGCGCGGTGACGATCGGCGCGACCTATTTCCGCAGCCGCCTGACCGACTGGATCACCACCTGCTACGGCGGCGCGCCCGACTTTTCCTCGACCCCGTGCAACCGGCCGGGGATCACCCGCCAGCAGGGCGTCGAGGCTTTCGGCGAGGCGCGGCTCGGCGCGGTGCGGATCGATGCCGCCTGGACTTACCTCGACGCGCCGCAGGAGCAGAGCCTGCTGACCGGCACGCAGACGATCCAGGCGGTCCAGCGGCCGCGGGATATCGCGAGCTTCAACCTCACTTACGCGCCGCGCGGCCGCCCGTTCTCCGGCACTGTGACGGTGCGCTACAACGGCCGGACGAACGATCTCGCGTTCGGCGGGCCGCCCGCCTATCCCACGCTCTTGGTCGGGCTCCATTCCTACACGCTGGTGAACCTCGCGCTGCGCTATCGGCTCTCGAGCCAGATCGAGCTGTTCGCGCGCGGCGAGAACCTGCTCGACGAGAACTACCAGGAGGCGTTCGCTTACCGGGCGGCGGGCCGCGCGTTCTACGGCGGGGCGCGGGCACGCTTCTGATCCTGAATTTTCGAAACAGTGTTACGAAGTCTGGCGCAACCGGCCTCGAGCGTGTAGTCATCGGCCGATGACGGGGCAGGGGACGATCTTCGACACGCACGCGCACGTGCTTTCGGCCGACCTTGCCGCCTATCCCTATTCCACCTTGCGCGGCGGCGCGCGGCCGCCGGTTGCGTCGGCCGTGTTTCCGGTCGAGCGGCTGCTCGAGGAAATGGATCGCGAGGGCGTCGCGCGCGCCTGCCTGGTGCAGCGGGCGACCCTCTACGGCTACGACAACAGCTATCTGCTGGCCGCCGCGGCGAGCGCGCCCGAACGCTTCGCGCCGGTCGTGGTGCTCGATGCGCAAGACCCGGCATCGCCCGGGCAACTCGATCGGTTGCTCGGCGAGCATCCCGTCGCCGGGCTGCGCCTGGTCGCGCCCACGCTCAGCGAGCATGACGTCGATTGGCTCGCCTCGCCCCCGGCGCTCGCGCTATGGCGCGCAGCCGAGGCGCATGGGCTTCCGGTCGCGGTGATCCTCTACCGCCGCAACAACCAGGCCGGCCGCACTGCGCTGCTGCAAGTGGCGCGGCAGATCCGCGGCGTTCCGATCGTGCTCGATCATTGCGCGCTGCCGCATCCCTCGACGCCGGAAAAGACATTCGCCGCGAGCGAGGGAATCGATTACGCGATCGAGCCGCCGCCGGGGTTCGGAATCGACGACGCGATCGGCGAATTCGCCGACCTGCCGCACGTCCACTTCAAGGTCACCGACATCAACTTCGACCGGCTGGAGGAAGCGGGGTTCGACACCGCGCAGTTCGTCCGCGCGCTCGCCGACCGCTTTGGCGCAGCGCGGCTGGTGTGGGGCTCGGACGTCGGGCAGAGCCCCGCACCTTACGCCGAAAAGATCGCGCGGCTGCGGCACGCGGCAAGCGCGCTCACCGCCGAAGAGCGGGCTGCCTTCATCGGCGGCAACGCGGCGCGGCTCTATGGCTGAGGCGGTCGACGCGGTCTCGGCGATGCTCGACGGCGAGGGCGGCTGGGGGCGCCGCCGCTGGGTGCCGGTGCTGTTCGGCGCGCTGATGTTCTTCGACAGCTGGGACATCCTGGTCTCGGCGTTCATCCTCCCGTTCCTCACCGCCGAATGGGACCTCGCGCCGCTGCAGATCGGATGGCTGCTTTCGGCGGCGTACATCGGCCAGTTCTTCGGCGCGCTCGCGTTCGGCTGGCTGGGCGAGACGTTCGGCCGCAAGCCGGTGTTCTGCCTGGCCGCGACCGCGATGTGCGTGATGGGCCTGGCGGTCGCGAGCAGCGTGGGCCCCGCGCAGTTCGAGCTGTTCCGCTTCCTCCAGGGGCTGGCGCTCGGTGGCGCATTGCCGCTGGCGGTCGGCTACGTGAACGAGGTCGCGCCGACCCGGACCAGGGGGCGGTTCTTCTCGACTTACCAGTTCCTGATGATCGCGGGCTTCGTCGCCGCGTCGGTTTCGGCGGCGCTGCTCGCGCAAAGCCACGGCTGGCGGCTGCTGTTCGTGATCGGCGCGGCGCCGGTGGTGCTCGTGCCGGTGGTGTGGCTCGTCTTGCCGGAATCGCCGCGCTGGCTCGCCCGCGCGCGCGGCCTCGATGCCGCGGCCGAGGCGGTCCGCCGGCTGGGCGGGTCACCCGCGCCGGTCCCGCCATCGGCGATCCCTCCGCGGGCGAGCGATCCGGAGCGCGCGCCGCTTTCCGCGCTGTTCGCGCCGGCCTTGCGGCGGGTATCGCTGGTCACGTTCGCGTTGTGGTTCCTCGGCTCTTTGGTGAACTACGGCCTGGCCACCTGGACCCCGTCGATCTTCGTCAGCGAGTTCCACATCCCGATCGCGAGCGCGCTGCGCTACGGCGCGATCGGCTCGATCCCGATCTTCCTCACGCCGATCCTGCTCGGCGCGACAATCGACCGCTTCGGGCGCCGCCCGTTCGCGATCGGCGGCGCGGTGCTGGCGACGGCGTGCCTCGCTGCGCTGGCACTGATGCCGTGGAACGTGACGCTGCTGATCGTCGTGCTGACGATCGCCGGCGGGTTCGGCACCGGGGTCTATGCGATCATCTTGTGGCCCTATTCCTCGGAAGTGTTCCCGACCCCGGTCCGCGCGCTGGCGCTCGGCATTGCGAGCTCGCTCGCGCGCGCCGCGTCGAGCCTGACGCCGCTGTTCGTCGGCGGGGTGATCGGCGCCACCGGCAGCGCGCGCCCGGTGTTCGGAATCTTCGCCTTGATCGCCGGAATAACCGCGCTCATGTGGCTGGCGCTGACCCGCGAGACTGCGCGCCAACCGATGGTGGAACATGTCTGAGCCCGAACCGACCGCCGCCGACGAGGGCGTGCGCGCCGCGCGCGTGACCATCCGCATTCTCGAACTGCTCGCCAGCCGCGACGACCTCGGCGTGACCGAGATCGCGCGTGAGACCGACATGACCAAACCGCGTGCCTTTCGCCACCTGCGCACCCTGGTCGCGATGGGCTACGCGGTGCAGGACGGCGCCAGCGAGCGCTATGCGCGGGGGCCCAAGCTGCTCGCGCTCGCGCGGGCGATCGGCCAGTCGGCCGAGGAAGGCCTGGTCGAGCTGGCCCGCCCGGTGCTGCAGGACCTGCACGAGAGCTTCGACCATTCGTTCAACCTCTCGATGGTCTACGGCGACAGCGTGTCGATCGTCGAGAGCCTCGCCGGCAAGGCGCTGGTCGGGATCACCGTCAAGCTGGGCGAGCCGCTGCCGCTCCATTGCACCGCGGCCGGCAAGCTGCTGCTCGCCGAACGCTATCGGGTGAAGCGCACGCTGCCGCCGGGCAAGTTCACCCGCTACACCCCGCGCACGATCGTCGCGCCCGAAGACCTCAAGCAGGATCTTGCGACCGTGGTCGCGCGCGGCTGGGCCGATGCGCCGGAAGAAGTGGTGCTCGGCATCAACGCGGTCAGCGTGCCGGTGCGCGACCAGCGCGGCGAGCTCATCGCGATGGTTTCGGCGATGGATTCGATCCAGTTCATCCCCACCGAACCGCCGCAGAAGCTGGTCGATGGCCTGCGCGCCGCCGCCGCCGCGATTTCGGCCAAGCTGGCGATCTGAGCCGAGGAGAACCCATGAACCCTGCCGAACGCGCCGCCGAGATCGCCGTCCTCCAGCAGAACGCGGTCGACTATTGGCACCGCGTCGATTGCGCAGGCGGCGAAGGCGTGTCCGAGATGTTCGTCGAGGAGGGGATATTCCACGCCGGTCCGGGCGATCCGCTGGTCGGGCGCGAGGCGATCGAGGGGTTCTACGCCTGGCGGCGAGGGCGCGGCGAGCGGACCTCGCGGCACGTGATCGCGAACTTTCACGCCGAGTTCGACGGCCCGGACACGGCGCGCACCCACTGCGTGATGATGCTCTACGCCTCGGACGGCACGCCGCCCTACAATCGCACCGACCCGGCGCTGGTTGCCGACATGATCGACGATTGCGTTAAAGGCGCGGACGGCGTGTGGCGCTACGCCCGGCGCAATTTCGCCGCGCTGTGGATGAGCGGCGCGGAACTGACCAGCGCGCCGGAAAGCCTGACGGGCAAGCCGGCCTAGCTTGCCGCTCCGCCGTAAACCGGCGTCTCCAGCCCCTCCATCCGCGCCTTGAGCTGCAGCGCGAGGTGCAGCGAGTGGAACCGCGCCTGCATCAGGTTGCCGCCCTGGAACCAGAGCCCGGGCTGTGCCGTCGGCTTCCACATGTTGCGCAGTTCGCCTTCCCACGGGCCGGGATCGCCTTTCGCGCCCGAGCCGAGCCCCCAGCAGCGGCCGACTTTCCGCTCGACCTGGGGCGAGATCAGCCGCCCGACCCATTCGTGCATAGGGCGATAGCCGGTGGCGTAAACGATCGTGTCGGCGGGCAGGAACGCGCCGCCGGCCATTTCCACGCCGTCCGGGCGGATCGCGGCGACCTCACCGGTAGCCAGCGCGATCTCGCCGTCGGCGATCAGGTCGGACGCGCCGACGTCGATGTAATACCCTGCCGCGCGGCGGACATAGGCCGAGAGGAACCCGGTGCCGTCTTCGCCGTGGCTGAGCAGGAAGCCGGCGTCTTCGAGGCGCTCGTAGAACGGCGCGTCGATGCCCTTGACCGCGTCGGTCATCGCGCGGTGGCCGTGCTCCTGCAGGCGGAACGGCGCAGCGTTGGCAAGGTCGGCCAGATCGCGCAGGATCGCCGGATCGACGTAGGCCATCGCGTCGCTGAAGGTCTTCATCGTCTCGGCGCGGACCACGATGGTCGGCGAACGCTGGACCATCGTCACCCGCGCGCCCGCTTCCCACAAGTCCGCCGCGATGTCGTGCGCGGAGTTGTTCGAGCCGATCACCACGCAGGCCTTGCCGGCGATGTCGTGCGCGCGGACATGGTCGGCGGAATGGTATTGCGCACCCGCGAAGCTCTCTGCGCCGGGGATTTCCGGCACGCTCTTCGCGCCCGACAGCCCGCTCGCCAGCACGAGCTGGCGCGGACGCAGCGTGAGCTCTTCGCCGTCGCGCCGCACCGCGACCTGCCATTCGCCACGCGCTTCATCGTAATGCGCCGAGACGACTTCGGTGCCGCCCCAGAAATCGAGCTCCATCGCCTTGGCGTAGACTTCCAGCCAGTCGCCCATCTTGTCCTTGTGGGTGTAGAGCGGCCAGTGGTCGGGGAAGGGCAGGTACGGCAGGTCGTCGAGGTAGACCGGGTCGTGGAGATAGAGCGAGCGATAGCGCGCCCGCCAGCTGTCGCCCGGGTTGGGGTATCGGTCGACCACCAGCGTCGGGACATTGAGCCGCTTCAACCGCGCGGCGAGCGCCAGGCCGTTCTGCCCGCCGCCGACGACCAGGCAATAAGGCTGCTCGTCGCGGCCCAGCGTGCGGGCGATGCGCTCGCGTCGGTCGATCCATGTCTCGCGCCCACGTTCTGCGCGGTGGCGGACGCCGGGATCGCGGCGCGTGCCAGCAGGCTCCTCGAAGCCTTTCAATTCGAGCGCGGCGGTCAAAACCATCTGCGCGCGCCCGTCTTCCAATGCGACGATCCCGCGGGCGCGCACGGTGCCGGTCTCGAACGTGAACCAGCCCTGGTTCTCGGGCAGCGCAAGCGGCTCCTCGCTCGGCGCGAAGCTGCGCGGATGCAGTGGCGGAGCCTGGCTCGCCAGCATCGCGCCGATCGCCCGAGGGCCTTCGAACGTGGCGATGTTCCAGGTCAGCGCAACGAAGTCGCGCCAGTACGATCGGGGCGCGAACAGCGCCTCCCATTTCGCCGCCTCGGGCGCGCCCAGCGCGCGCTCGAGCGCCGCCAGCCAGTCCGCGATTTGCTGCTGCATCGACAATTCCGCTCCCGCCGGCCGAGAATTGTCTTGAACCCCGGCCGCAAACGAAACACTGTTACGGAAATGCCCAAGTGGCAAGCGCCAATCGAGAGACGCCCGTGAGCAGGATCCCTTATCCCGACATCGCCGGCCTGCCCGAAAAGATGCAGCGGATGATCGCGGGCACCCCGCTCAACGTCGTGCGGATGGGCGCGCACGCCTCGCCGCCGCTGTTCGAGGCGCAAGGCGCGCTTGGCTACGCGATCGCCCAGCCCGAAGTGCTCGATCCGCGCTTGCGCGAAGTGACGATCCTGGTGGTCGCGTTCCTGTCGGGCAGCGACTACGAACTGCACCAGCATCGCCCGCTGGCGCTCGCCGCCGGCCTCACCGAAGCGGACGTCGCCGCGATCGGGGAGGGCGATTACGCGGGGCTCGACGCGCGGCTGGCAGCGGTGGCCGAGTTCGCCGCGGCGACGGTGCGCGATCTCAGCCCTTCGGACGAAGTGCTGGGCGAGGTGCGGCGCCATGTCTCGGACCGGGAGCTGGTCAATATCGTGCTGACGGTCGGCTGCTACATGTCGCTTGCGCGGCTGATCGCGGTGACCGGGCTGGAACTCGACGAGAACCGGCTCGAGGCGCTGCCGACCGCGCTGGACGGCTGAATGGCGCCGCGATGCAGGACTTCCCGCCCGTTCGATCAAGTGAGCCGCTGTTCGCCCGCCTAAGCACGGAAAACAAGGGAGAGAATCGTGCGCATGACTGACAGGGTTTCGGCCGGACGTTTGGCTCGCTGGGCAATCGGAGCGGCCGCTTTGGCGCTCTCGGGCATATGTGCGGCCGCCCAGGGCCCCGCGCTGCCCAACGGGGCGATCGCGATCGCGCGGCAGGGCTCGTTCGAGGCGGGCGGCACAGTATTGCGCGACGGCGACAAGACGCTGTCCTGCGATCACGGCCACGTCGAATACGAAATCCCGGTCGGCGCGAAGCCGACCAAGCTGTTCCTGTGGCACAGCTCGAGCGCGGCGGTGTGGCAGCGGCGGTGGGACGGCGGCGAAGGCTACCAGACCAAGCTGCTGCGCGCCGGCTATGCCACCTACCTCTGGGACGGCCCGCGCGTCGGGCGCGCCAACTGGGGCTGCGAGGATTACACCTATCACGCCCAGGTCGGGCGCGATCAGGGCAACTTCGGCGCCTGGCGCTTCGGGCCCAAGTTCCGCCAGTTCTATCCCGGCGAGCAGTTCCCGGCGAACGACCCCGACGCGCTCGAGCAGGCCAACCGCGCGCGCTACGACGAGTTCGACACGGTCAAGAACGCGCAACTCGAAACCGATGCGGCGGCGAAAGCGATGGACCGCATCGGGCCGTCGGTCCTGCTGACCAACTCCGCGGGCGGCTGGCGCGCGCTGCTGACCCGGCTCAAGAGCGACAACGTGAAGGGCATCGTCGCATACGAGGATCCCGGCTACATCTTCCCCGACACGATGGAGCCGAAGACGAAGGAAGGGCCGTTCGGCCCGGTCTACGTCCCCGAAGCCGAGTTCAAGAAGCTCACCCAGATCCCGATCCAGCTGGTGTGGGGCGACCACATCGACGATTCCAAGGGCTGGCAGGATTTCTACAACCTCAGCGTCCAGTTCGCGAAGGTGGTCAACGAGCGCGGCGGCCACGTCGAGATCCTGCGGCTGCCCGACGCGGGCCTCCACGGCAACACCCACATCGCGTTCGCCGACATGAATAACGATCAGGTGGCCAAGCTGCTGTTCGCCTGGCTGAAGAAGAACGGGTTCTAAGTGGTTGGCCTGGTTTCCAGAATACGCGCGAGCGAGAAGGGCCTGCTCGGCACCTGGGTGAAGATCCCCTCGTTCGAAACGGTGCAGCTGATCGCGCACGCCGGGTTCGACTTCGTCGTCGTCGACATGGAGCATGCGCCCCACTCGCTCGAGCGCGCGGTCGAGCTGGTGTTCTGCGCGCAGGCGATGGGCATGGCCGCGCTGGTGCGCCTGCCCGATCACCAGGGGATGACGATCCAGCCGCTGCTCGATGGCGGTGCCGACGGGCTGCTGGTGCCGCGGATCGCCGACACCGAAACGGCCGATGCGATCAGCCGCCGGATGGTGTTCGCGCCCAAGGGCGAGCGCGGCTTGGGGGCGACGTCGCGTGCCGGGCGCTGGGGCCTCGCGCCGCTGCCCGAATACCTCGCGCGCGAGCACGAATGCCTGCGGATGATCCAGCTCGAGGACTGGGCCTCGCTCGAGCGCGCGGCCGAGTTTGCCGCGCTTGAGCACGTCAACGGCGTGTTCATCGGCCACGGCGACTTGTTCCTCTCCAGCGGAAAACCGGCGGGTGATCCGGAAGTTAAGGCGCTCACTTCGCAAGTGCTCGAAGCCACGAAGCGCGCCGGCGTGTTCTCCGGGGTGGCGGTCGGCACCCCCGCCGAAGCGCGCGCGCACCTCGACATGGGCTTCTCGCTGGTGATGCTGAGCAACGATACGACCCTGTTCGGCCGCGCGGTGGCCGACGCCGTCAAAGCGGTCTCGAAGGAGTGACGATGTACGAAGTCGACGATCCCCGCTCGCGCCTGTCGACCGCCGGTGGCGGCACCGGACCGATCTCCGCGTTCGCGGAATCGAGCTACGGCCGGTTCTACGCCGATCCGCCGCAGGAAACCGGCGAGCGCCAGCGCACCTGGTACACCCGCGGGCAGAACTTCGTGGTGTGCTATTCCGAAGTCGAGGCCGACGCTGTGTTCGAGCGCACCGGCCAGATCGACGAATACGTGCTGCTGCTGCACGATCCCGAGATGAGCGCGACGGTCGAGGCCAACGGGGAGACCGTCGAGGTGCCGGGCTACACCATCACGATGATCCCGCCGGGCGACAGCCGCGTCACCTGCCACGCCGCCGGCCGGATCGTCCGGCTGATCACCACGCAGAACCGCGACATCGAAGCGAAAGCCGACAACGGCGCGAAATACGCCGGGCCGCATCCGCAAGTCCCCGAATTCGAGCCGTGGCCGGACCCGGTCGGCGGCTGGAAGATCCGCAGCTACAGCCTCGACGTGCCCGACGAGCCGGGCCGCTTCGGCAAGATCTTCCGCTGCACCACGTTCATGGTCAACGTGTTCCCGCCGCAGGGCCCGCGCGACGTGACCAAGCTCAGCCCGCATCACCACGACGATTTCGAGCAATGCTCGCTCGCGCTCGAAGGCTGGTACATGCACCACTTGCGCTGGCCGTGGACCGCCAACCAGCACGATTGGCGCGAGGACGAGCACGAGCGCGTGCTGTCGCCCTCGGTCTGCGTGATCCCGCCCAAGGTGATCCATACTTCGGCGCCGTCGGACCAGGGCGACAACGTGCTGGTCGACATCTTCTCCCCGCCGCGCGAGGATTTTTCCGACATGCCCGGCTGGGTGTTGAACGCGGACGACTATCCGCGCAAATAGACCCGCGCCGGCTCGCGATCATTGCGTGGGCGGAAATCGAAAGGGCTGCGGTTGCTCGCTCGTTACAGCATCGTCGCGATCGTTCTTCACTGGCTGATCGCGCTCGCGCTCGCCTGCGAGCTCGGGCTCGGCTTCGCGCTGCCCGAGGCGCCCGCTGGCTTCGCGCTGTGGCAGCTCCATAAGTCGATCGGGATCGCGATCCTGGCGCTGACGATCCTGCGGATCGGTTGGCGATTGTTGCACAAGCCGCCCGCCTCGATCGAGACCGGCGTTGCCGCCTTGCTCGCGCGCGCGGCGCATCTTGCGTTCTACGCCCTGCTGCTGCTCGCCCCGCTGACCGGCTGGGCGATCGTCTCGACGTCGCCGACCAAGATTCCGACCATCCTATTCGGGCTCGTGCCGTTTCCGAACCTGCCGCTCGCCGGCACGCTGAATGCGCCGGCCGAGCAGGTCCACGAAGTGCTCGCCTGGCTGGCGCTCGGGCTGATCGCGCTGCACATCGCCGGAGTGGTGCGGCACGACCTGCTGCTGCGCCACCGCAGCTTGCCGCGGATGTCGCCGGGCGGCGCGGCCGGGCTGGGCGCGCTGCTGGGGCTCGTGGTGGTCGCGGCGGGTTTCGCGACGTTCCTCGCCACGGGCGGGGCTCGGCCGGCCGCGCGCGAACGCGCTGCGCCAATCGTTCCGCCGGCCGCTTCGCCGAAGGAGGAAAGCCCGGCATCGGCGGAGCCGGCCTCGCCGGTCCCGACCGAAACCGCAAGCGACTCCGCCGAGCTGCCTGCCTGGACGATCGCGCCCGGCGGGCGGCTGGCGTTCTCGGTCGCGAACGGCGCCGACGTGATCCACGGCAGCTTTGCCAAGTGGGGCGGCACGATCCGGTTCGATCCGGAGCGGCCGAGCGACCCGGACATCACGATCAAGGTCGATCTCGCCAGCGCGACGGTGGGCGACGCGACCCAGGACAAGATGCTCGCCGGCGAGGAGTACTTCTCCACCGCCGCGTTCCCGCAGGCGGTGATGCGGATCGCTTCGGCGCGGCGCACCGGCGCCGGCAGCTATGCCGCCAAGGGGACGCTCGAGCTCAAAGGAGTGAGCCGTCCGCAGACGGTCACGTTCCGGCTTTCGGGCACCGGGCGCACGCGCCATGTCGAGGGCAACGCGGCGATCGCCCGCGCGCCGTTCAAGCTCGGGACGGGAGAAACCGGCGCGACCCTCGCGCCCACGGTCGACGTGACCTTCTCGTTCGACGCCGAAACGCAGACGCCCGCCGATTGAGGCGGCCGGGCGCGGCGTTCAATCGATCGTGAAGATGCTGCGCTCGATATGCCGGACGCCGCCGTTCGCCTGGATCGGGTCGTTCTTGCTGTTGAAGTAGTACAGCGTGCCCACGGTCTTGTCGTCGACCATCCACGCGTTGGGATAGCCCAGGTCCCAGCTGCCGCCGTCGTCGCGCACGACGATTTCCGGGCCCCACGTCTTGCCGCCGTCCTCGCTCACCGTCGCGCGAATGCCCGAGGGCATCAGGCGATAGCCGGAGACCGCGACGATCCGCTCGTCGGGCATGATCACCAGGCTGGTCGGCGCGCCGTAATCGTTGATCCGCGAAAGGAAATCCCAGGTGTCGCCGCCGTCGTCGGAATAGAACACCTCGCTCCACATCACCCCCGTGGGATCGCGCTGGCAGCGGGTGCTGCAGATGATCCGCCCGCTCTTCAGCAGGTAGCCGCGCGGATAGAACCAGCGGTGGCCGACGAACGCCACGCTGGGATCGGTGTATTGGCCGGCGGTCTGCCCCCACGGGTCCTCGCGCGGCACGATGTACGAAATGAACCGGAACTCGCGGCCTTCGTTGATGCTGCCGTAGACCAGCGGGCGGCGGTGGGTGTTGTCCTTGTCGACCGAGAACATGAACAGCAGGCAGCGGCCGTCGGGGCGCACCAGGGTCGATTCGATCGCGGTCATCGAGGGAATGTTCTCGAGCGGCACCAGGATCGTCTTGCCCCAGGTCTTGCCTCCGTCTTTCGAGAGCCGGACCGTGCCTTGCGTCCCTTCCGTGGCGAAGCCGCCGATGCTGCCGTTGGAGACCAGCACGTTGGGATCGAGATAGTCGACCGGCTCGTCGAACATCGTCGCCATCTGGTCGCGCGGAACCCGCGGGCCGCCCGCGCCGCCCGGGCCGGCCATCATGTCGTACTGCGGGTTCGCCCCGTCCCAGGTGCGCCCGCGATCGTGCGAACGGACGGTGACGGTGCGCGGATTGGTGCTGTTCTTGCCCAGCACGTCGTGGCGGATCGCGCCGCCGCCGTTGCCGTATTCGACGTTGCGGGTGGCGAAGTTGGCGATCAGCGTGCCGTCGGCGGTCTCCCAGAACCCGCTGGTGTAGGGCCACGAGCAGAACTCGTCGTCGTGGCGATAGACGGTCGCGTGGTCGACGTGGCGCGGCGGCCGCGGCGGGCTGTAACTGGTCGTCACGATCTATCCTCTCCTGAACGAGCGCGAGGAGATCATAGGCGGGGCGCAAGGCCCCGATTTACCGGGTCGGTTCGTTGGTTTTACCCGCCGCGCCGCGCGCGGTCATTTGACCGGGTCGCTCGACGGCCACGCGCGCGGGGTGGAGATCGGCAGGGTCGCGAAGAACGCGTTGATCGCGTGGATCTGGCCGCCCCAGATCTTGAACGCCTCGTATGTCACCAGCGCCTTGCCGGGGCCGTAGGAATCGGTGAACCCGAAGTTCATCCACAGCACCACCACGCCGGCCTGTTCGTCCACCGCGGCGACGCTGGGCAGGATGCTCGGGTGAACCATCACCCGCTGGGTGTACATCCCGCAATCGTCGAACCGGCAGCCCTGGCCGACGGTGATCACCCCGTTCTCCACGCGATAAGTCTCGGGCGCGAACGGGGTGCCGGCGTCGGTGAAGTTGCCGCGCCTGAGGCCGTCGGTGTAGGTGAGCGCGGTTTCGATCAGCGAGGCGCGCGACTGGCGTTTGTCCGCCGGAACCGGATCGTCCATCCCGCGGATCGGCTTGCCGAGCTCGGTCGGCTGAAAGCGCGAATCGGGCGTCACGCGCTGGACCAGGCTCTCGATGCCGGCGATCCGGCCGTCCGTCACGTGCAGCAGCACCGAATAGAGCACCGGCACCGAGCCTTCGCGCAATTCGACATGCGCGGCGGCGACCTGCTTTTCGGTATCGAGGTAGTCCTCGCGGAAGGTGCCTTTGCCGGTAACCGTCTTCCACAGCCCCTCGCCGAGCTTCAGCTCGCGCGAATCCTCGGTGAAGCGCACCTGGGGGGCGGTCGGCAGGCGCGCGGGATCGTGCGCCACCAGCGCATCGACGTACCGCGTGACGAGGCCCGAGAGGCAGGCCCGGTCGCATTCGGCCGCGTGTGCCGAAACCGCCGCGAGCGCGGCCGCCGCGGCGGCGGCGAGGCTCAGCCGGCGGACGATGCGGTGCGCGTTCATGCTACTTCGTTCCCTTCGCGGCCGCCTTGGGATCGGGCAGCGTCAGCTCGACCCCGTCGACCGAGGGCCCGGTCGGCGGCATCTGGTAGCCGTTGCTCGTCAGGCGCACTTGTGGCCGCACTTCACACGGCACGCAATCGGGCCAGTAAAGCGGCGGCACGCGGCCGCTCACCGGGTTGCGGTAGTGGAACCACATCGGCAGGATTCCGGGCCAGTCGATCTTGGTGCCGGTGCCGCCGGCGAAGCCTTCCTCGCGCTTGCCGAGGTCGGTCAGCAGGAGATCGGGCGGATAGCGCTGGAGCAGCGGGCTCGCGCGCATGCCGCCGCCCGGGGGCGGGGTCTTGGCCGCGGACCAGCCGCCCTGCCAGTTCGGCATCGTGAAGTACGGCTCGTCGATGGTGACCGTCCACAGCCGCCAGATGCCGTCTTCCAGCACCACCTGGTCGTTGGGGTACATGCCCGACTGGATCGTGCCGACTTTGTTGGGCGCGCCCGCGCTTGCGTCGTACTTGCCGGTGTTCGGGTGGAACAGATAGGTGCGGATCAGCGCCGAGCGCCCGTCATGCGACACGTCGATCACCGGCGCGATCCGCCAGTGCATCGCCAGGCCCTTGCGCATCACGGTCGAGGGATCGGGCGTCTTGCCGTACATCGCGGTCGCCGCGCCCGCGATCCGGTCGCGCCCGAAGTAATAGCCGGCGAACGGCGACTGCTTGTTGCCGTTCTTCGCGAAAATGCCCGACATGCACGGCCACTGGAAATCGTCGAGGCATTCGCCGTAGGCGGCCGAGACGTTCTCCGTGCCGTCCCACGCCTGCGAGCGCAGCAGGCGGCGGCGGATCTCGCTGAGGTCGGTGGTCGCGGGGCGCGAGCCAACGGGTGCCGCGCCGGTGAGCGGGCGGGCCGCAGTCACCACCAGGCCGCCCGTCGCCACCGGAGCGCCGGTGGCTGGATCCGGGCCGAGCAGCGCCGGCATCGGCGGCTTGACCGCGCCCAGCGTCCCGCCGTTGCCCCAGCCTTTGGCATAGTCGGCGGCCATCACCGGGGTGAGGCGCATCTCGCGGATCTTCCACAGGCCGTTTTCGCGCACGAAGCGGTTGCGGAACACGTTGACCTGCCAGCTCGCGGTGCCGGCATCGGCGTTCCCGATCATCGCCAGCTCGGTGCCGCGCGCGTAGGCTTCGAGCCCGCCCGGCATCACCTTGACCAGCGTGTCGAACGGCAGGCGGTCGTTGAGGATGCCGCGGGTGAGGCCGGCGGGGCCCATCCGCGCCATCGCCTGGCGCACGCCCGCCTTGCCGCGATGGAGCTTGCCGGCGATCTCGATCGCCCCGTCGTCGGCGAACAGGTCGACCACGTCGTCCCACATCCGCATGTCGACGTAGTAGCCGTAGGCGTTCTGCAGGTTGCGGACGTCGTCTTCGTCGTTGAGCGCGCCCACCCGGTCCGACAGGGCCTGCGCACTGGCCCCGCTCGCCGGCGCCGCGCCCTCGGGCTTCGGGATCGGAATCCCGGTTTCGTCGACGGTGAAGTGATACGGAACGATCGGCATATCCTTCTCGCCGACGTTGCTCCAGCCGGTGGCGTAGCTGCCTTCGTATTGCGGGTAATAATGCAGCGTCGCGATCTTCCAGCGGCCGCCTTCCATCACGTAGTCGTTCTCGTAGAGCCCGCCTTCCATCCAGGCCGTGCCCTTGCCGTCGCCGCGCAGCGCGAGGCCCCGCCAGCGCCCTTGCGCGCTCTTGCCGTCGACCGAGAGGTTGACCAGCGGATCGTCGATCAGCTCGGTGTTGGTCGCGCCGGGCACGGTGCCGGCCGGGGCGCTGTGGCTCGCGAGCCACGCGGCGATCGCCGGCTTTCCTTCGATCGTCCGGTCGCCCCAGACCACTTTGCCGCCGGCCGCGAACTCGTCCGCCATCGCGCCCCACAGCCCGAATTGCGCGTATTGGGCATAGCTGCGCTGCACGTTCTTCACCGCGCGCAGCGATTCCTCGCGGCTTACGTCGCGGGCGAGCTCGTCGATCTTGGGCGGGGCGGGCTGCTCGGCCTGCGCCGACGCGGTGAGCAAAAGCAGGACTGTGGCGAAGCGAAAGCGCGATCGCGGCATCTCGACGGGTCTCCCAACTGCGGCCGTTCCATTGCCGATCGGGCCAGCATGTGGGGCGCGAACACCGGTGGCAAGGGCCCCCTGACGCAGAGTCACTGCAGTGCCGATGATTGCGCCACTTCAGTCAAGCGCCCGCGCAAAGGCGGCGCACGCGCTTTGAGTAAAGGCGCGCTCAGGAATGCATCCGGGTTACCCGGCAAGGCCCTGGAAAAAGAAGCGAAAACTATAAGTCGCACCTGCTGCGCGGGCGGCCCAATTCAATCGCCAAGATTTCACCGCCGGCACTTGCGGCAAGCTTGCGTTCTCGTCCCCGTCGCCGTTCGGCCGCACAAATCGTGTCGCCCAAGCAGTCAAGTGCGCTCGCCGCGATGCGGATACTCAGCCCCCAATTCGATAGACAACTACGGGAGGCACTCATGAAGGTTCGCGCAGCACTGCTCACGACCTCGCTTCTGGCACTCGTGGCGGCTCAGCCCGCCATCGCCCAGCAAAGCGATCAATCCGACACCGCTACCGCTCCTGCCAATACCAGCGAGTCAGAACACGCGGGCGACGAGATCATGGTCACGGCGACCAAGATCGTCACCAACGTGCAGGACGTTCCGATCGCGATCACCGCGGTCACCGCCAAGGCGCTCGAGGATCGCCAGATCAAGGATTTCGCCAACCTGGGCGCGATCGTTCCGAACGCCACGTTCCGCAAGTCCGAAGGGATCTATGGGGCCGGCGTCACCGTCACCATGCGCGGCATCGGCACGACCGACACCCAGTTCTCGAACGAACCGGCGGTCGCCTACTATATCGACGACGTCTACTATCCGTTCCTGTTCGGCTCGAACTTCGACTTGCTCGACATGGATCACGTCGAGGTCCTGCGCGGGCCGCAGGGCACGCTGTTCGGCCGCAACGCGATCTCCGGCGCAGTGAACCTGGTGTCGAAGAAGCCGCAGTTCGACGACGTCTCGGCTTACGGCGAGTTCACCACCGGTTCGCGCAACCGGATCGAGGTGCGCGCAGGCCTGAACCTGCCGCTGACGGACACCCTGGCGGTCAGCGCGTCGATGGTCGCGAAGAAGCAGCAGGGCTACATGGACCTGCTCGATTTCAGCTGTCAGATGTACATGAACGGCACGCCCGAGCTCGCCGGCACGTTTCCGTTTCAGACCGCGCACACCACCTATGCGGCCGGCCGCAAGCCCGACAATTGCGTGATGGGCCACTACGGCGGCACCGATTCGCACGCGGTGCGCGGCGCGCTGCGCTGGCAGCCGTTGAGCAACATCGAGCTCAACCTCAGCGCCGACTACACCGACGAGAACAACGAATCCGCCCCCGAGGCGGTGTACGAGAACGACTATCAGTCGCAATACGGCGCGGTGCGCGGTCTCGATGAGAACGGGGGCCCCTGGGGCCCCTATACCGGTGCCGTGAACGAGGCGATCGCGAACAAGAACTTCATCACCGAGTTCGATCGGTTCTCGATTCCCGGCACGCCGTTCCGGTGGGACCAGCGGTTCGAGACCGGCAGCATCTACAAGACGTACGACACGTTCTGCGACCCGCTGCCCGCGGGCACCAAGATCCCCGGCAACAGCTACTACAACGGCTCGCTGTTCCGTGGCGGCAACTGCTGGGGCCGGACCGTCCCGATGCAGAACTGGGGGGTCAGCGGCAAGCTGCGGGTCGGCATCACCAGCCAGATCGAGGCTACCGCGATCGCCGGCTACCGCAACATCTACACCCGCTTCGGCGCCGGCTGGGACGGCACGCCGCTGGCCGACTCGATCATCTATCACGAAGACAGCATGAACTACTGGACCGGCGAGTTCCGCCTGACCGGCCAGCACGGCTGGTTGGACTGGGTGGCCGGCGTGTTCTACTACGACGGCAACGCGACCGAGAACGGCCAGCCGCAGAACGTCCGCACCGGCACCCAGCAGTTCCAGGACGTCTACTACAATCCGAAGGCCAAGGCGGCGTACCTCAACGTCACCGTGCGTCCACCGTGGATCGAGGGCCTCAGCCTCAACGGCGGCCTGCGCCGCTCGACCGACGAGAAGTACGTCGACTATTCGGCGCAGTTCGATGCCTCGGCCCCGGGCTCGACCGTGTTCGTGCCTTCGAGCAGCAGCACCTATTTCAATCTGCTGATCAAGAACACGCGGTGGGACTGGAAGCTCGGCGCGGATTACCAGATCACCGACCGGGCGATGGTCTATGTCTCGGCCTCGACCGGGTATCGCCTGCCGGGCTTCAACACCCGCATCTTCCAGGCGGGTCAGATCCAGCAGCAATATCCGACCGCGCTGATCAGCTACGAGGCGGGCTTCAAGCTCGATCTGTTCGACAAGCGCCTGCGGCTCAACGGCGACGTGTTCCTGATGGACTATTCGCAGCGCAACGGCACCTTCAGCGGCAACGAACCGCGCTACGATCCCAACGCCACGAGCCTCGTGATCGTGCCGGGCAACCAGACGCTGATCCCGGACGGGCCCGCGGGCACCGACTACGCGGATGCGTTCTCCAACTGCCGCACGTACAATGCGGCGACCGACGGCGCGCCGAACGGCACCACGGTCGGCATCACCTGCATCAGCCGCAGCTGGAATTATCCGATCGCCGGCGGCGATCCGATCAAGGGCGTCGAGCTCGAGGCAACGGCGGAGCCGATCGACAATCTCGTGTTCAACGGGTCGTTCGGCTACACCGACCGCGGCAGCGCCGACGGGCGGCCGGTCGGGTTCCCCGACTACACCGTCAGCGGCGGCGTCCAGTACCGGTTCGACGTTCCGGCGCTGCATGGCTCGTTCACGCCCCGGTTCGATGTGTTCTGGATCAGCAAGGTCGCGTGGAGCGCCAACTATCCCGAGCTCGACGATCCCGCGCGCGCGGTGGCCAACGCCCGCCTGACCTACGACAACCACGACCAGAACTGGGAACTCGCCGTCGGGGTGACCAACTTGTTCAACAAGCAGTACTTCCTGCAGAAGACGATCTTCATCCAGGGCCTCGGCGCCAGCGCGAACATCGGCCAGCCGGCCGAACCGCGCTCGTGGTACCTCACCGTCAGCAAGAAGTTCTGAGCGATGGCCGGCCCGCTCTCCTCGTCGGAGCGCGGGCCGGCTCGCCACGCGATTGCCTGCTTCGGCCTTGCCGCTCACCATTCTCCCCTCGGCAAGGCCGTGCCCCGGGCTGCACTTTCATTCGTCACTTCCCTGCGAATGCAAGGTGCAGCCCTTGGCGTGAGGGCGCCAGGCCACGCCCGATCGGCGCGGACCGGGCCGGAAAGGCGGCGAATGTTTACTCGCCGGGATCGCCGGGCAAATTCGTTTGACCGGCCCGAAGGCGGTTTCGATACCCTGGGTAAGGCCATGCGCCCGGCGCTGACGGGCGGCACAATGGAGTGCAGCGGAAATGGATGAGGAGACCGGTATCCTCGGCGGACGGATCACGCGGCGCAGCGCGCTCGCGGCCGGATCGATCGCCGGCCTCGCGCTGTGCTCGACCGCGTTGCGCGCGGCGCCGGCGATCCGGGTTTTCGCCAAGCCTCGCAAGATCGCGAATGTCGATCATCTGGTGGTCTATCGCCGCGAGAACGAGTTCGTCGGCTGGCCGCACACGATGGGTTACTGGAACATCGGCGAGGGCGAGCTGCTCCAGCAGGTGACCTCGATCAACACGACGTATTCCAGCGCCACCTCGATCAGCCACGACAATCTCGGCGGCGAGAAGCTGGGCGGCAAATCGGTCGCGCTGCGCTCGCGCGATTACGGCCGCACCTGGGAAAAGCCGGTGTTCAACATGATGTCGAACGCCGATCCCAAGCTCGCCAAGGCCGAGACGATGGGCGACCTGCAGCCGATCGACTTCCTCGACCGGAACGTATTGGTCTCGAATTCGAGCCCGGGCTTCGGCACGCCCGCCGGACGCACCCTGGTGCGCGTGTCGAAGGATCGCGGACACAGCTGGGGTCCGTCGATCGCGGTGCCGAACGACGGGCTCTATTCGACCTCGGGAATGAACTCGATCCTGGTGCGGCCCGACGGCACCGCGCTGATCTGGCTGATGGAAGTCGACAAGGACGGCTGGAATCGCCATCCGTGCGTGTTCGCGCTGCCGCCCAACGGCACCGACTTCCATTTCCTGACGTTCATCACCAAGCAGCACGATCCGTTCGGCGAGGCGGACGGGGATTATACTTCCACCTTCCGCTTCGGCGGCCACCGCTGGTTCTACCCGCGCGGCTACATGCTGCCCGACGGGCGCATGCTGTGCGTGATGCGCTCGCAGCGCGATCCGCGCGGCGACATGTGGACCGAAGTCTACAGCAGCGACGACCGCGGGCGGACCTGGCAGTTCCTCTCGCGGGTCAACGATTTCGGCTCGCCGGGAAGCCTGGTGGTGAAGAAGGACGGGCGCCTGGTGATGGTCTACGGCTATCGCCTGATGCCCTCGGGGATCCGGGCCAAAGTCAGCGAGGACGGCGGCAAGACCTGGGGCCCCGAGCTGATCGTGCGCGACGACGGCGGCAGCTGGGACCTGGGCTATCCGAACGCCTGGGAAACCGACGACGGCAAGATCGGGACGATCTACTACTTCAACAGCAAGAACGATCCGGTCCAGGTCAACGGCGGCGTGCGGCACATCTGCCGCAGCATATTCTCGATCGATTGAGCGGAGAACGACGGTGAAAAGCAAGCTCGTCATCGCGGCCGGACAAGCCCGCCGCGTCGCCCGCCTGGGCCTGCTTCCGGCTGCGCTCGCGCTGGCGGTGGCCCTTCCGCCGGCGCCGCTGCAAGCGGCCTCCCACGAGGCGGCCGCCGCGGTGGGAGAGCGTCACGTGACGGTGACGACGCCCGACGGGGTGGCGGACGCATTGCTGTTCACTCCGCCGGGCAAAAGCGCGCGGCCGGCGGTGATCCTGTGGGCCGACATCGGCGGGCTGAGGCCGGCGATATCGGAAGTGGGGCGCAAGCTTGCCGCCGCGGGCTATGTCGTGCTCGCCCCCAACGCGTTCTACCGGACGGTCAAGCTCGACGGCACCGCGGTCAGCGACGTGCCGATCCGCACCCGCTTCGGCGATTGGCGCAAGCCGACCACCAAGGAGACGATCGGCCGCGACGCGCAGGCCTATGCCGCGTTCCTCGACGGCTTGCCGCAAGTGAACCGGAAGGCGAAAATGGGCGTCGTCGGCTTCGACGTCGGCTCCGCCTACGCGTTCGACGCGGCGCAGGCCTTGCCCGACCGGATCGCCGCGGTGGCGGTGTTCTATCCGATGGGCACCGCGACCCCGCACGACGACAGTCCGCACTTGTTCGTGCGGGAATCGAAAGCGGCCTATTACGTCGCGATCGCGGCCGACGACGACAAGCGCGAGCCGGAAGACAAAGGCCAGTACCGCGACGAGTTCGCCAAGGCGCACCTGGCCGGCCAGGTCGACGTGATCGACGCCAAGCACGGGTTCTCGATGCCCGACAGCGCCGCGCACGATGCCGCCGCCGACGCAGGCACCTGGGCGGCGATGCTCAAGCTGTTTCGCGCCAGGCTGCGGTGACCGGCGTCCGGCGCCTGTTTGCGCGCCGGGCTGAGCAAGCGGTCCGGCGGCGGGCCGGAATAGGGTTGGAGACGCCCGGTACTGCCGGGCCGCATTAAGCGACGCGCCGGGAAATGCCGGCGGAAAGAGGGGCAACGATGATCGATCGCCGCGGACTTCTTGGAACCGGGATTGCAGTGGCAGGCGCCGCGGCGCTGCCGAAGATGGCTTTTGGGCACGTGATCGTGCCGTCGTTCAAGCTGTTCGACACCCACGCCCATTTCTACACCAACGACGCGGACAAATACCCCTTCCACGCGACGCGCTCGCGCTACGGCCCGGAGATCATGGTCGCCAAGGCGATGCGCTATCCCAACACGCCCAAGGAAGTGTTCGAGTTCTGGGACGAGTGCGGCATCGCCAAAGGCTGCGGCGTGCAGTACAATTCGACCTACCAGACCGACAACAGCTACCTGCTCGACGTCGCGGCGCAATATCCCGAGCGGATCATCCCGGTGGTGATCACCGATCCGCTGACCGCCGACGGGGCGGCCCAGCTCGAGAAGTTCACCCGCCAGAACCATATCGCCGGCGTGCGCTGGACCGGCACGCCCGACAAGCAGGGGACGTTCTCGTTCCTGAGCGACGCGGCGGCCGGTTCGTGGGAGACCGCCAACCGCCTCGGCCTGGTGGTCGTGCTGATGCCGATCGGCGGGCAGATGGCGCCGACGATGGCGACGGTCGCCCAGTTTGCGCAGAAGTACCCCCGCGTGAACATCGTGCTCGATCACATCGGCTTCCCGCAGCCCAAGCAGCTCCCCGCGACGCAGGGCCTCACGCCCGAGCACGT
>DASVLP010000086.1:0-10518 GCA_036384795.1 Sphingomonadaceae bacterium
CACGTCGAGGTCTTCGGGGAAGCTCTCGACCGCGGCCTTGATGCTGTCGCCCAGGTTGAAGCAGCGGCGCCCCGACGGCGGCGGATAGGTCACCACGTTGACCGGGAACGGGATCACCCGGCACGGCCATGCCTCGGGCTCGCCGAATACCATGCTGAGCGGGACGGTGCAGCCGTGGTCGACGTCCATCTGGTTCATGATGGTCATGTCGAATTCGTCGAGGATCAGGCTCTGGGCGATGTGCCAGGCAAGGTCCGGATGCCCGATCACGTCGGGCACCGGGCGCGGGCCCCAGCCTTCGTCGGCCGGCTTGAACACTTCCGCGCAGCCGATCGCGAAGGTCGGGATGATGTTCATGTCGAACGCCGATGCGTGATCGTTGTAGATCAGGATCACCACGTCGGGCGTGTTGCCGGGCTGCTTGACCCATTGGCGGATCGGTTCGTAGCCGCGGAATACCGGGCCCCAATAGTCGTCGCCGGTCTTGCCGGTCTGGATCGCCGCGCCGAGCGCGGGGATGTGGCTCGAGGTGATGCCGGCGGTAATGCGGGCCATGGCTTAGCGTCCTTCCTTGCTGTCCGTGGCGGCTTCGCCGGCACGGTTGGCCTTGACCGAGCGCTGCCCCTCGGGCGAACGGCCGCCCTTGAGCATCATCTCGGCATATTCTTCCTGGCTCATCCCGGTCATCGATCCGGCAGCGAACTGGAAGCTCTTCTTGTCCGTCGAGAAAAGCTTGGAGAGGAAATAGATGTTCCCGCCTTCGTCGATCATCGCGTTGTAATCGCGCGCGAGCACCGCCTTCTTTGCCCCCTCGGTGAGGTCCCATTCGTCGAGATAGGCCTTCTCGTCGGCCAGGAACCGCTCCCGGTTTTCCGCCTTCATCAGGCTCATCGCGAACTGGTTGAGGTGATACCCCTTGCGCGCGCGTTGCGCGGTGAACACCCGCGTGCCGGGGATGTCGTCGAACTCGGCGAGGTATTCGTGGATGTTGATCCGCTGTTTCTTGTCGCTCATTGGTCTTTCCATTCGTAGCTCAGCGGCGCCTCGCGGAAGGCGAAGCGGTCGATATGCCGCTCGACCACGCCGCGCATGCGCACGTTCTCGTCATGATCGGCGGTCGTCAGCGTGACCGCGATGCCTTCCGGCCGCGCGGTCATCACCGCGTTGGTCTCTGGCGAGAACGGGAAAGTGCCCATTCCGTCGCCTTCGTCATAGCTGGTGGCCATCTTGTGGCCCCAGTGGCTCACCAGCTGCTTGATGTAGCGCTCGGGCTTGTCGCAAGCCGCGAATCCGGTGGAGGTGGAACTCATAGTCCGCGTTCCTTCAATTTGGCATCCAGGCGCGGGAAGACCTTGCGGGCGTTGCCCTCGAAGATCGCGTGGCGCTCCGCGTCGGAGATATCGAGCGCATCGATATAGCGCTTGGTGTCGTCGAAATAATGCCCGGTCTCGGGATCGATCCCGCGCACCGCGCCGACCATCTCGCTGCCGAACAGGATGTTCTTGTTGTCGATCACGTCGGCCAAGAGGTCGATCCCCGGCTGGTGATAGACGCAGGTGTCGAAGAACACGTTGTTCATCAGGTGGGTGTCGAGGCTCGGCTGCTTGAGCATGTCGGCAAGGCCCCGATAGCGCCCCCAGTGATACGGCACCGCGCCGCCGCCGTGCGGGATGATGAAGCGCAAACTGGGGAAGTCGGCGAACAGGTTGCCCTGGAGCAGTTGCATGAACGCCACGGTGTCGGCGGCGAGGTAATAGCCGCCGGTCGCGTGCATCGCCGGGTTGCAGCTGCCCGAGACGTGGATCATCGCCGGCACGTCGAGCTCGCACATCTTCTCGTAGAACGGATACCAGTAGCGATCGGTCAGCGGCGGGTGCTGGAAATAGCCGCCGCCCGGATCGGGGTTGAGGTTGCAGCCGATGAAGCCCAGCTCGCTCACGCAGCGCTCGAGCTCGGCGATCGAGCCCGCCATGTCCGCCTTCGGGCTCTGCGGCAGCATGCATACGCCGACGAACGTCTCGGGGAACAGGCCGACCACCCGCGCGATCAGGTCGTTGCAGCGCCGGGCCCATTCCTTGGCCACCGCCTCGTCCCCGACATGCGGCGCCATCGCCGAGGCGCGGGGGGAGAAGATCGTCAGGTCCGCGCCGCGTTCCTGGATCAGGCGCAGCTGGTTGGCCTCGATCGTCTCGCGGATCTCGTCGTCGGATATCTCGGGGTAGGGCGGGCACGGCGTGCCGTCCTTGAATGCGGCCTTCTGCTGCTCGCGCCAGGCGTCGTGCCCTTTGGGGAGCACCGTGTAATGTCCGTGGCAGTCGATGACTAAGGTCATACTTTTCCTTCTAACCCAGCTTTTTCTTGGCCGCGCTGCGCTGGAGCACCACCGTGCCGCGCGTCATAACCGGTTCGACGCCGAGGTCGAGCAGCGTCTTGGCCGCTTCTTCCATTTCCGCCGCGCGGCGCGCGCCGTGCGTTTCCATCCGCTCGCGGTTGTAGGCAACCTTGCCGGCCCACCCGAACGCCTTCTCGCTCGCGTCCAATGAGGCCATCACTTCGTCGAACACGCCCGCCGCTTCGGCACCCGCGGCGCATTCCCAGGTCAGCGCCTCGAGCCCCTTGACCATCACCGAGCGGATCATCTTGATCGCGCTCGCCCGGCCGACCTCGCTTCCGACCACGCGGGTGTTGGCGAAGCCAAGCGCATCGAGCAGCCGTTCGGCTTCGGCCGCCATCGGCCCGGCGAGCAGCAGCGGCACGTTGAGCCCGGCCGGATCGACCGGCGCCATCACCGCGACGTCGACATAGTGCCCGTCGCCCGCCTCGATCGTTTCGGCGGCCAGACGCTTGGTCTCGGGCGAGACCGAGTTCATGTCGCACCAGATCGCGCCGGGATCGAGCGAACGGCCATATTCGCGCGCGGCGGCCAGCGCCGAATCCGCGGTCACCAGGCTGAGCACGATGTCGGCACCCGCGATCGTTTCGGCCGCGCCGGAACCCGCCAGCACCCCGCAGTCCGCCATCGCCGCGCGCCGCCCGGGCAGGATGTCCCAACCGGAGCAGCGGCCTTGCCAATGCCCGGCGCGCGCGAAGGTCGAGCCGGCTTCACCGAAGCCGATCAGGCCAACCCGGGGCGGTTCATTTTCCATCGGCGCGCTCATGCTCCTCTCGCCTGCGCGATCTACAGAATGTATGTGTTGCTTACAAGTTTGCCAAAGGGCCTGGGTGCTTGACGCGCCGGGCGCGCCGGAGCATCGCGGCGCGCGAAGCCAGGGCTAACGCTGGGAGAACGAAGAGAATGACCGGAGTCGTCGTCCAGAACATTCAACGCGCGGCCAGGGAAGTGGTCGACGGGCTCGGCGCCTGCGGCGTCGCCACCGTGCACGAGGCGCAAGGGCGCACCGGCCTGCTCGCGAGCTATATGCGGCCGATCTATTCGGGCATGCGCGTCGGCGCGAGCGCGGTGACGATCAGCGCGCCTCCCGGCGACAACTACATGGTCCACGCCGCGATCGAGCAATTGCACGATGGCGATATCCTGGTGCTCGCGCCCACGAGCCCGTGCGAAGACGGCTACTTCGGCGATCTCCTCGCCACCAGCGCGCAGGCGCGCGGCTGCCGCGGCCTGGTGATCGATGCCGGGGTACGCGACGTGCGCGACCTCACCGAAATGCAGTTCCCGGTTTGGTCGAAGCGGGTGTTCGCACAAGGCACGATCAAGGCTTCGCTCGGCAGCGTGAACGTCGACATCGTCTGCGCCGGTGCGTTCATCCGCCCGGGCGACGTGATCGTGGCCGACGACGACGGCGTGTGCGTGGTGAAGCGCGAGGATGCGGAGAAAGTGCTCGAAAAGGCGCGCGCGCGCGAAGCCAACGAAGGCGAGAAGCGCGAGAAGCTGGCCAACGGCGTGCTCGGGCTCGACATGTACGGCTTCCGCCAGAAGCTCACCGACATGGGGCTGAAGTGGGTCTAATGGCGCCGTCGAAAAGATCCTCCCCCATCGGGGGAGGGGGACCGCGCGCAGCGCGGTGGAGGGGGCCTCGCGCGTGTCATGCCTCCTCCGTCATCGCTTCGCGATGCCACCTCCCCCGGAGGGGGAGGATCGAGTGACCCAGTCCTCCTCCCTGGTCATGTGGATGCGCGGCGGCACGTCGAAGGGCGGCTATTTCCTCGAAGCCGACTTGCCGCAGGACCATGACGAGCGTGATGCGTTCCTGCTGCGCGTGATGGGCAGCCCCGACCCGCGCCAGATCGACGGGATGGGCGGCGCCGATCCGCTGACCAGCAAAGTCGCGGTGGTCCGCAAGTCGGAGCGCGAAGGGATCGACGTCGATTACCTGTTCCTCCAGGTGTTCGTCGACCAGGCGATCGTCACCGACCAGCAGAACTGCGGCAACATCCTTGCCGGGGTGGGCCCGTTCGCGATCGAGCGCGGGTTGGTCCAGCCGACCGGCGACGAGACGCGCGTCGCGATCTTCATGGAGAACACCGGCCAGGTCGCGGTCGCGACGATCCAGACGCCCGGCGGAGTGGTGAACTATCGCGGCGACGCGCGGATCGACGGGGTGCCGGGCACTCACGCGCCGATCCCGCTCGAATTCCGCGACACCGCCGGTTCCTCGTGCGGCGCGCTGTTGCCGACGGGGAACGCGGTCGACGAGATCGAAGGGGTGCGCTGCACCCTGATCGACAACGGCATGCCGTGCATCGTGCTCAAGGCCGAAGACGTCGGCGCGACCGGCTACGAGACGCGCGACGAGCTGGAGGGCGAGGCGTTCGCCGATCTGCGCGCGAGGGTCGAGGCGATCCGCCTCGCCGCCGGGCCGCTGATGAACCTCGGCGACGTGAAGGCGAAGTCGGTGCCCAAGCTGATGCTGGTCGCCCCGCCCAGGAACGGCGGGGCGGTGACCGTGCGCAGCTTCATCCCGCACCGCGCGCACGCCTCGGTCGGGGTGCTCGCGGCGGTGACGCTGGCGACCGCGTGCTTGCTCGAAGGCTCGCCCGCGGCGGACGTGGCGGCAGTGCCGGAAGGCGCGCGCAAGACCCTGTCGGTCGAGCACCCGACCGGCGAGATGAGCTGCGTGCTCGAGGTGAACGAGGCGGGCGAGGTGGTGTCCTCGGCACTGCTGCGCACCGCGCGCAAGCTGATGGACGGGGTGGTGTTCACCTAAAGCCCTCTCCCCTTCAGGGGAGAGGGTTGGGAGAGGGGCCCCCGCCCTTCGCCCCTCTCAACTTCGGCTAGGCAGACGAGCTGCCAAGCCTACGTATTCTCTCCCCTGAAGGGGAGAGAGCAGGAGTATAAATGACTGGTCGCATCGTTTCCTGGCACCCCAACCCCTCCGAGCCGCGCTATGTCCCGCCGCCGGGCGCGATCGACGCGCATTGCCACGTGTTCGGGCCGGAAGCCGAGTTTCCGTTCAGCGCCAAGGCGAAGTACCTGCCGGCCGACGCGGGGCCCGAGATGCTGTTCGCGCTGCGCGACCATCTGGGCTTTGCCCGCAACGTGATCGTCCAGGCGAGCTGTCACGGGACCGACAATTCAGCGACGCTCCATGCGATCGCCGCGTCGCAAGGCAAGGCGCGCGGGGTCGCGGTGGTCGATCCGGCGATTCCGGAAGAGGACCTGCTGATGCTGCACGACGGCGGCATGCGCGGGATCCGCTTCAATTTCCTCAAGCGCCTGGTCGACAACGCCCCGAAGGACCAGTTCCTCGAGGTCTCCAGGCGGCTGCCCAAAGGCTGGCACGTGGTGATCTATTTCGAGGCCGACATCCTCGAGGAGCTGCGCCCGTTCATGGACGCGATCCCGGTGCCGCTGGTGATCGACCACATGGGCCGCCCCGACGTCACGCAAGGTCCCGACGGGCCCGACATGAAGGCCTTCCGCCGCCTGCTCGATTCGCGGCCCGACATCCACTTCAAGGCGACGTGCCCCGACCGGCTCGACCCCTCGGGCGATCCGTGGAACGCCTTCGCCGACGCGGTCGCGCCGCTGGTCGCCGACTATCCGGACCGGGCGATCTGGGGCACCGACTGGCCGCACCCGAACATGCAGGACAACATCCCCGACGATGGCCACATCGTCGACATGATCCCGCGGATCGCGCCGACCGAAGAGCTCCAGCGCAAATTGCTGATCGACAATCCCGAGCGGCTCTATTGGGCCGAAACGACGGGGACGAAGGAGTAACACACATGCCCGGCCTCAACCCCGACGTCGATCCCGACGGCCTGCTCGAATTCTCGGTGGTGTTCACCGACCGCTCGCTCAACCACATGAGCGCGGCGTTCCAGCAGGTGATGCGCGACATCCACGAAGTGCTGTGCGAGGCCTACAACGCGCACCGCGCGGTGGTGGTGCCGGGCGGCGGCAGCTACGCGATGGAAGCGGTCGCGCGCCAGTTCGCCACCGACGCGCGGGTCGCGGTGATCCGCAATGGGTTCTTTTCCTACCGCTGGAGCCAGATCTTCGAAGCCGGCGGCATCCCGCGCGACGAGAAAGTGTTGAAGGCCCGCCGCGTGGGTGAAGGTCCGCGCGCGCCGTTCGCGCCGGTGCCGATCGACGAAGCGGTCGCGGCGATCCGGGCGGACAAGCCGGACGTGGTGTTCGCGCCGCATGTCGAGACCGCCTCGGGGATCATCCTGCCCGACGACTACCTCCGCGTGCTGGGCGAGGCGGTGCACGAGGCGGGCGGGCTGTTCGTGCTCGACTGCGTCGCCTCGGGCTGCGTGTGGGTCGATATGGAGAAGCTCGGCGTCGACGTGCTGATCAGCGCGCCGCAGAAGGGCTGGTCGGCGCAGCCGTGCGCAGGGCTGGTGATGCTGAACGAAGCCGCGCTCGAGCGCTGCAAGGCCGCCAAGTCCACCAGCTTCGCGATGGACCTCAACAAGTGGAACGCGATCATGGAGGCGTACCTTGCCGGCGGCAGCGCGTATCACGCGACGATGCCGACCGATGCGCTGCGCCACTTCCGCGACGCCGCGTTCGAAACGCGCGACTTCGGCTTCGCCAACGCGCAAGCCGCGCAGTGGGAGCAGGGCAACGCGGTGCGCAAGATGCTCGCCGAGCGCCAGGTCAAGTCGGTCGCCGCCGACGGCTTCGGCGCGCCGGGCGTGGTGGTCAGCTACACCGACGATCCGGAGATCCAGAACGGCAAGAAGTTCGCCGCCGAGGGCCTGCAGATCGCCGCCGGCGTGCCGCTGATGGTCGACGAAGGGCCGGACTACAAAAGCTTCCGCCTCGGCCTGTTCGGGCTCGACAAGCTGAAGGACGTGCCGGCCAGCCTCGCGCGGCTGGAGGCGGCGTTCGACCGCGTGTTCTAGCCCGCCTGCGGCGGCGGGGCGGGCGGCAGGGTCGCCGGGTCCCAGTGCTCGTCGGCCTTGCCGTCGACGAACCGCCAGGTGTCGAACCAAGTGCTGGTGTAGGTCTGCCCCGGCGCGCCGGGCAGCGGATACTCACGCACCACCTCCACGGTCACATAGTCGCCCTCGGCCTGGACCGCGATCACCGGAATGGTCAGCTTGTCGCACGTCGGCGTGGGCTGGCGCTTGGCGACGTCGATGAAGAAGTGCTTCACGCCGGCAAGCCCGCTCGCGGCCATCGGGTTGTGCTGGATGTAGCGGTCGGTCAGCCACTCGCCCGCGCGGGTCCACTGGTTGCACTGCAGCAGCTCCTTCTCGATGTGGAGCGCGGCCTGCTTGTTGCGGTTGAGCTTGGGATCCTTGCTGGTGAACAGCGCCTCGGGATTGGGCGCGGCGACCACCGGATCGCTCAAGGGCTTCATCTGCGCCGCGGCGGGCATCGCGGCGAGAGCGGCGCCGGCAACGGCGGCGAGCAAGGCAGTTCGGTTCATCGTCAAATCCCCCAGAAACGTGGTTCGTCTAGCTACTCGGCGGCCTCGGCAAGCTCGTGCGCATCGAACTCACGCCAGTCCTGCCCTTTGGCATAAGCGAAAGAGACCGCGCGAATCGAGGAAAAATCGATCGTCTCGTCCACGAACGACAATTCGCCGGTCTCCTTGAACCTGTTTACCGCGTCGAGCAGCATCCGCCGCGCGCGATAGATCACCCGGTCGCACGTGCCGAGGTATTCCTGGCTGCGGTCCACTATGGCTCCCATCGATTCCTGCACCACGAAATCCTCGTAGGCGTTGCCGCGCCCGGTGATCCCGCTCCAGTGCCCGTTCTTCATCGCCTCGCGGTCCTGGTTCCACATCGTCTCGGGCCCGCCCATGTCGGCGTTGAAGAAGTCCTGATCGCCCGAGGTCTGGCCGAAGCTCGACATGATCGAGAAATTGAGCGGCGCCTCGGTGTCGTAGGCGATGTACCACTGCGCGGTGGTGACATCGTCGATGGGGATCGAGCAGCACACGATCCGCGCGCCGGTTGGCGCCGAGGGGATGAAGCTGAAGAACGGCAGCGCCACCTCGCGCACGCGGGCATAGCTCATCTCGCCCTCGTCGCGGATCGCTCCTTCGCGAAAGCCGTAAGGCCGGTCGATGAACTCGAACACCGGCGCGCCGTCGTTGAGCATGTAGTCGCTCTCGGCCTTGAAATAGTCGCGGCCCTGCGCGCTGCCGAGGTTGGAGGAGTGGAGGAACGTCACGTGCGCGCTGTCGAGCAGCGCTTCGAGCCCTTGCAGCCAGTTGGTGCGGATGATCCCGCGGGTCGGCTGGATTTGCTCGGGCGGCAGGTCGGTGAACTCGTAGTCGGGAAACCGCGGCGGGGTCGCCTGCTTGCCCATGTAGACCCACACGATCCCGCCCGCCTCGTGCGTGGGATGGTGGCGCACCGGCACCGATTCGGCGAACCGCTGGCGCTGCTCCGCCGGTTCGGTCGGCGCGTCGACGCACTTGCCGTCGACGCTGAACTTCCAGCCGTGGAAGATGCAGCGCAGCCCGTTCGCCTCGTTGCGCGCGAGCGCGAGGCTGGCGCAGCGATGCGGGCAGCCTTCCTGGAGGAACCCGACTCGCCCGTCGGTCGCGCGGAATGCGACGAAATTCTCGCCGAACAGGCGCACCCGCTCGGGCGCGCCGTCCGCCTCGAGCTTGGCCGAACGGCACGCCGGCACCCAGTATTCGCGCAACATCTCGCCCATCGGCGTGCCCGGCCCGACCCGGGTCAGCAATTCGTTGTCGTTCTGGTTGAGCATCGGCCTTGCTCCTCTCTCCGGCGGGCGCCTTGGGGCGCTCTCGAGGAGATGCTTAGCACGCAAAGTGTGCGGTGCGCGACTCCCGATCCTCCCCGTCGCGCAGCGATGGGGAGGGGGACCATGCGAAGCATGGTGGAGGGGCGTCGCGCGACCTCACCCCTCCGTCACCGGCCTGTGGCCGGCGCCACCTCCCCATTCGCCTGCGGCGAACAGGGAGGATCGCAAACGAACTACCCCGCCGTGATCTTCAGCACCGCGCCGTCGGTCTCGTCGGTGGTCACGTAGATTGCGCCGTCCGGGCCTTGCTTCGCGTCGCGCAGGCGCTGCTTGAGATCGCCCAGCAACGCTTCGGGCTCGCCCACCGGCATGCCGTCCTTGGTCTCGTAGCGCAGCAGGCCCTTCGTGAAGTTGGGCAGCAGCAGGTCGCCCTTCCACGCCGGGAACATTGCGCCGCTGTAGAACAGCGGGTTGCCCGGATTGAGCGACGGCGGCCCGAAGTCGAGCACCGGATCGGTCATCCCGGCCACGTTCTTCACGCCCTTGGCCGGCTCGTCGTTGTAGTGCTTGCCCTGGGTCACGTCGATCCAGCCGTAGTTGTTGCCGCGTTCGATCAGGTTGAGCTCGTCGCCGCCGTGCGGGCCGAACTCGGTCTCCCACATCCTGCCGGTGGCCGGATCGATCGTCAGGCCCAGCGGGTTGCGGTGGCCGGTGGTCCAGATCTCGGGCTTCCAGCCTTTCTTGCCGACGAACGGGTTGTCCTTGGGGATCGAGCCGTCGGAATTGATCCGCATGATCTTGCCGAAATCGTTGTCCGGCTTCTGGACCATCTCGCCGTAGTTGCGGTCGCCGCTGGTCACGTAAAGCTTGCCGTCGCGGCCGAACAGCAGGCGCCCGCCCCAGCTGCCGGTCGCCGGGCCCTGGCCGCAGCAGCGCTTGGGCCACGGCTGCGCGCCATACCACGCGTCGGCGACGAAGATGTCCTTCACGTCGCGCAACTGCGCGGTGCCGTCCCACGTGCCGCGCGCGACCGCCAGCGTGGTCTGCTCGTGATCCTTCGGATCGGGCTTCACGTAGCTCAGGTAGAGATAATGGTTCTGCGCGAAGTGCGGATCGAGCGCGATGTCGTAGAGCCCGCCGATCCCGCTGGGGTTGATCGGCGGCAGCCCGGCGACCGCCACCGGATCGAGCTTGCCGTCGCGGATGATCCGGAGGCGCCCGGTGCGCTCGGTCACCAGCATCGTGCCGTCGGGCAGGAACGCGATGCTCCATGGGTTCTCCAGCCGGCGGGCGACCACCTCGACGTGGATCTTGCCGGCTTGCGTGTCGTAATCGAACGGCCCGGTGGCGAGCGGAGTGCGCGGCGGCGGGCC
>DASVLP010000087.1:0-12653 GCA_036384795.1 Sphingomonadaceae bacterium
TGATTGCCCGGGCCAGGTCCGGAAGCTCCTTGAGCGCAATGCGGGCCATATGTCTGACGCGGGGCTCCGCTTGAGCGCATCGTTCAAGCCGAGGGTCGGATCGACCTTGGCCCAGCCGTTTGCGATCGCGTAGCGGAAGACTTGGCTAACACCCTGTTTGAGACGCCGATTGACATCGAGCGCGCCGCGCGCTTCGACCGCTCGGATCATCTCGAGAATCTCGGGGGCATCGATCTCGATAATGGCGCGGGTCCCGATGGCCGGAAACACGTCGCGTTCCATCCGGTTCAAGACTCGCTTGGCGTGGGCCGGGTCGAGCCCTTCGACGCGGTTGGCGTGCCAAGCCCGTGCGATCGGCTCAAAGAGCTTGAGGGAGGCCCTCTGCTTCTTCCTCTGCTTCTTGGCCTCGGCTGGGTCCTTGCCTTGGTCGAGCAGCGCCTTTGCTTCGTTTCGCTTCTCGCGGGCTATCGCCAGGGTGACGACCGGATACTTCCCGAAGCTCAGCGGTTTTGCCTTGCCGTCGAAGCGGTATTTGAGACGCCAGAGCTTCGAGCCGCTCGGCCGCACGAGCAGGTGCAAGCCTTCTCCATCCGACAGTTTATACGGACGCTGCCGTTTGGTGGCGTATTTGACCTCAAGTTCCTTCAAAGCCATCTGGGGGTATCGCCTGTTTCTAGGAGACACCAAAAATACCCCCAATTCAAATCTACGTGGATGGTCGCAGCGACACGCAGCGGGACGACCGTACCCTCAAGAGGACGCAAAAAATATTTGATTTTGTTGAAAAAAAATTCGCCGGTGACCAGAATGGGTCACCGGCGGAATTGGCGGGCCTGGTAGCGGAGGAGGGATTTGGAAATCCGCCTATCGAATTGATATGAAACAATTCTTGTTCAAGAACCCATCAAAAATACCCCCAATAATACCCCCTTGCGCTGAGCCGGGGCTGCTGCACGATGAACCGATCTCAAAGATCGAGCACGTAATCTTCGCAGGATCTGCAGCGAACTCTGTGCTCAGGGCATCCGGCAATTCCACGGAAAGCGGCGTCATACGGCGGGCAAATGTGGCGGCAATGGCCCGTGCCAGCCGATCATCCTCGAAACGGAAGGATTTGGCGAGCAGCCAGATGTCGTAAAAGTCCTTCATCAGTGAGTTGGCGCGGCCCAGATCGACCATGGAACGTCGGCTGACAGGTTTTGCCGCGAGAAAAGCAGACGCACACAGCGAGTTACTTGATAAGTCGATAGCCCACTCCCGGTTCGTTGCGGATGAGCGCTGTCACCGCACTGTCGCCGCCCAGCTTGCGCCGCACGCCACGTGCGGCGACGCGGAGATATTCGACGTCCTTCTCGTGTCCTGCGCCCCAGACGTTGCGGAGCAATTGCGTGTGGGTAATCACTCGGCCCGGATGCTTGGCCAGCTCGGCAAGGAAGCCGAACTCCTTGGGCGTCAAGTGCACTTCCTCGCCCGCACGGCGAACCAAGCGGGCCGCAAGATCGATCTCGACGTCGCCGGCCTGGACCGCTTGCGTCTCGGCCTCGGCCGCCAGCCGGTGGCGCAACGCGGTGCGGACGCGCGCCAGCACTTCCTCGGTGTCGAACGGCTTGGTCACGTAGTCGTCGGCGCCGAGGTCGAGCGCGGTGACCTTCTGCTCGGTGTCATCGCGCGCGGAAACGACGATCACCGCTGCGCCGGCCTGCTTGAGCAGCGGCACCAGTTCCAGGCCGTCGCGATCGGGCAATCCCAGATCGAGCAGCACCGCGTCGGGCTTGTCGATCTGCATCGCGGTGAGTGCCTCGCGCCCCGATCCGGCCTCGACCAGCCGGTAGCCGGCGCGCGCCAGCGCGGCACCGATCAGGCGGCGGATCGCCGGCTCGTCGTCGACGACCAGCAATTTGGCGCTGGCGGTCATTCCCCGGCCGCGCTCATGACGAGCTTTGTTTCGGGGAACCGGAGCGAGAAACAGGCGCCGCTGCGGTCGCGGCGGTTCGCGGCTTCGACCGCAATACCCATTGCCTCTGCAAAGCCTTTGACGATCGCCAGGCCCAGGCCGGTACCGCCCTTCCGGTCCGACCCTTCGATGCGAGTGAAGGTCTCGAAGATCCGCCGTTCCTCGCCGACCGGCAGCCCTGTTCCCTCGTCGAGCACCGACAGGGTAAGACCCCCTGCCTCGCGCTTCGCTGCGATGTTTATCGTCGTCCCCACTCCGCCATATTTCGCGGCGTTGTCGATCAGGTTGATCAGGCAGTGGTGGAACAGCTGCGGGTCGACCAGCACGAACGGCAGGTCGGGCGGAATTTCCATCTCGACCGGCTGGTGCAGCAACACGCGGCGCATGTCGTGAACCGCCGCGGCAACCGCTTCGGTCAGGTCAACCGGTTCGATCGACTGCTGGAGCGTGCCGGTCTCGATCCGCGCCATGTCGAGCAAGTTTGCGACGAAGCGGTTGAGCCGTTCGGCTTCGCCACGTGCCTCGACGAGTTGTTCTTTCTGCTCCTTCGTCGCGGCGCGCATCCCGGCGAGCAGGCCGAGGATCGTCGTTAGCGGCGTGCGCAGATCGTGGCTGACGGAGGAAAGGAGCGCCGCGCGCAGGCGGTCGCGCTCCTTGAGTTGGGTCACGCTGGCCATCTCGCCTTCAAGAGCGACGCGCTCAAAGGCGAGCGCGGCCTGGTCGAGGAAGCTTTGCAGCAACGGCAGCTGGTCCGAGCGGAGCGGATCGCCCGCGTCGGGCCGGGCGAGGCCGAACACGCCGATCACTTTGCCGCCCGCGCTGAGCGGATGGAACTGCCAGTCGGACGCGGTGAGCGTGTCGGTGCCGCTTCCGGCCGCGAGGTTGTGCTCGAACGCCCAGCGTGAGGCCGCCTTCTCGATTGCGCCGAATTCGACGTCGGGCGGCACCGCGGCACACACCCCGAGCTCGTTGTCCTCCAGCATCAGCAAGGCGGTGCTCACCCCGAGGATGCGCCCGACTTCGCCGCACACCAGTTGCGCGAGCTCGTTCTCCTTGCTGGTGACGGTCAGTTGGCGGGCAAAGCCGGCGAGCGAGCTGTTCTGTTCGGCGTTGCGCTGGGCAAGCAGCGCCTGTTCGCGCACCCGCCCGGCGAGCTGACTGCTGACCACCGCCACACCGAGCATCACCAGCAGCGTCAGGATGTTCTGCGGGTCCTGGACGGTGAACGTATAGGTCGGCGGGATGAAGAAGAAATTGTACGCGAGCGAGGCGACGAAGCTCGTCACGATCCCGACCCGCAACCCGTAGCGCGATGCGGCCACCAGCACCGGCAGCAGGAACAGCAGCCCGGCATTGGCGACGTTGCCCGTTTCGGACAGGCTGGCGCCCAGCAGTGCCGCCAGCCCGACGAGGCCGAACGCGATAAGGTAGTCCGTCGGCCGGCCCCATTTGCCTGAGGGCGCCCGCGCCCTCAGTCGGCGGGCCGGACGTTCGGCCTGCATCGGCAGCACGTGCACGGCGATCCCCGGCGTCTCGCGCACCAGTCGGTCGACCACCGAGCCGTGGAGCAGTTCGAACCAGCGTGAGCGGTTCGATTTGCCGACGATCAGCTGGGTCGCGCGGGCGTCGGTGCTGAAACGCTTGAGCCCATCGATCGCGTTCTCGGCGGGCACGGTTGCGACTTGCGCGCCCAGCTGTGCGGCGATGTGCATCGTTTCGGCGAGCTGGGCGCTCTCTTCTGCGGTGAACCCTTTGTCGCGGGCGGTTTCGATGTGGACCGCGGTCCATGGCGCGCGCATCGCGTCGGCCAGGCGCTTGGCCGCGCGCACCAGCTCGCTCGAGCCGGGCTGCTCGCTGACCGCGACCACCAGCCGGTCGGCCGCGGCCCACGGTCCTGCCATTGCGTGGGTGCGGACATAGTCGAGCATCTGCGCATCGACCGCCTGCGCAGCCCGGCGCAACGCGAGCTCGCGCAAGGCTGACAGGTTCGACTTGGAAAAGAAGCTGCCGAGCGCGCGGCTCGCCTCTTCGGGGACGTAGACTTTCCCCTCCTTCAATCGCTCGATTAGTTCGTCGGGCGGGATGTCGACGATCTCGATCTCGGCGTTTTCGAGCACGCGATCAGGCAACGTTTCGCGCACGCGCACTTTGGTGAACGACGCGACCACATCGTTGAGGCTTTCGATGTGCTGGATGTTGAGCGTCGAATAGACGTCGATCCCCGCCGCGAGCAATTCCTCGACGTCCTGGTAGCGCTTGTCGTGCCGGCTGCCGGGCGCGTTGGTGTGAGCGAGCTCGTCGACAAGCACCAGTTGCGGACGCCGTGCGAGGATCGCGTCAATGTCCATCTCGTCGAGAATGTGGCCCTTGTATTCGATACGCGCGCGCGGGATCACCTCGAACCCTTGCACTTTCGCTTCGGTCTCGCTGCGGCCGTGGGTCTCGACCACGCCAATCACCACATCGACACCTCCGGCGCGACGCGCGGCCCCGTCGCTCAGCATCTCGTAAGTCTTGCCGACGCCGGGTGCCGCACCGAGGAACACCTTCAAACGGCCGCGGCCCTCCTGCGCGGCCTGGCGCAAGAGGGCCTCGGGGTTGGGCCGCTGGTCCGGATCGGGCTCGGCGCTCACGGAGAGCTTTTAGACCCTTGCGCCGCCATTGTATCGAGCGATCGGTTGAGCGTCAGCACGTTGACCCGCGGCTCGCCCAGGAAGCCCAGCAACGGCCCCCGCAGGTGCGAAGCCACCAGATCGCGGACCCTGGCGGGATCGAGCCCGCGGGCATGGGCCACGCGGTCGACCTGGAAGAAGGCCGCCTCGGGGCTGACGTCTGGGTCGAGCCCCGAGGCGGAGGTGGTAACCAGGTCGGGTGGGACAGTTGCGCCTGGTTTCTCCTTTGCGAGTGCAGCAACGTCGGTCTGCACCCGGTCGTGCAGTGCCTGGCTGGTCGGCCCGAGATTGGAGCCGTAGCTGTTGTCGGCCTCGTAGCCCTTGCCGGCGGCGGACGGACGCGGATGGAAGTAGCGATCCGAGGCGAAGGCCTGGGCGATCAGCTCCGAGCCAATCACGGTGCCGTCCTGCTCGATCAGGCTGCCGTTTGCGCGGAAAGGGAACAGCAGCTGGCCGACGCCGGTAAGCGCCGCCGGGTAGGCGAGGCCGAGTAGCGCCGCGAACAGCAGCGTCAGAATGACCGCGGGGCGAATGCCGGAAGTAAGGTCCTTGAACATGCCGATTTCCTCAGACGATGTGGAGGCCGCCGACCACGAGGTCGATCAGCTTGATCCCGATGAACGGCGCGACAAGACCGCCGAGGCCGTAGATCGCGAGGTTGCGCGCGAGCAGCGGCCCGGCGCCGATCGCGCGGTATTTCACGCCCCTCAGCGCCAGCGGCACCAGCGCGGGGATGATCAGCGCGTTGAAGATGATCGCCGAAAGCACCGCGCTGTTGGGCGAGGCGAGCCGCATCACGTTGAGCACGCCGAGGCCGGGATAGAGGAAGATGAAGATCGCCGGGATGATGGCGAAGTATTTCGCGACGTCGTTCGCAACCGAGAAGGTGGTCAGCGCCCCGCGGGTCATCAGGAGCTGCTTGCCGAGCCCGACGATCTCGATCAGCTTGGTCGGATCGCTGTCGAGGTCGACCATGTTGCCGGCTTCCCGCGCGGCCTGGGTTCCGGTGTTCATCGCCACCCCGACGTCGGCCTGGGCAAGGGCGGGCGCGTCGTTGGTGCCGTCGCCGCACATTGCAACCAGCCGCCCGCCCTGCTGCTCTTTGCGGATCAGCGCGAGCTTATCCTCGGGGGTGGCTTCGGCGAGGAAATCGTCCACGCCGGACTCAGCGGCGATGGCGGCTGCAGTGAGCGGGTTGTCGCCGGTGATCATCACCGTGCGGATGCCCATCCGGCGTAGCTCGGCGAAGCGTTCGCGCATCCCGACCTTGACCACGTCCTTGAGCGCGATCGCGCCGAGGAAATGGCCGTCGCGCGCGACCGCAAGCGGGGTCATACCCGAGCGCGCGATCTCGTCGGTCATTTTGCGCAGTTCGGTCGCGGCGGCACCTTCCGCGTCTTGGGGATGTGCGCGCAGAAGCGCATCCACTGCGCCTTTCTCGATCAGCGCATCCTTCGAGCGGATGCCGGAAATGCGGGTTTGGGCGGAGAAGGGAATGATCTCGGCATCGGCCGGCAGGGCATCGACCTTCACGCCGAACTCTTCGCGCGCAAGCGCGACGATCGAACGGCCCTCGGGGGTCTCGTCGGCAAGGCTCGCAAGCAGCGCGGCGGCAGCGAGCTCGCTGACATGCACGCCGGCAACCGGGCGGAACTCACTCGCGTGGCGGTCGCCGATGGTGATCGTGCCGGTCTTGTCGAGCAACAGCACGTCGACATCGCCCGCCGCCTCGACCGCACGGCCGGACTTGGCGAGGACGTTGAAACGCACCAGCCGGTCCATCCCTGCGATGCCGATCGCCGAGAGCAGCGCAGCAATCGTGGTCGGGATCAGCGTGATCAGCAGCGCGGCGAGCAGCGCCACCGGGATCGTGCCGCCGGCATAGGACGCGAAGCCGGGAATGGTCGCGACCGCGATCAGGAAGATGATCGTGAGGCCCACGAGCAGCACGGTGAGCGCGATCTCGTTCGGGGTCTTCTGCCGTTCGGCGCCTTCGACCAGCGCGATCATGCGGTCGAGGAAGCCTTGGCCGGGTTCCTGCGTCACCCTCACCTTGATCCGGTCCGAGATCACCCGCGTGCCGGCGGTCACCGCCGAACGGTCGCCGCCGGCCTCGCGGATTACCGGGGCGCTTTCGCCAGTGATCGCAGCTTCGTTGACCGACGCAACGCCTTCGATCACTTCGCCATCGGCCGGGATCAGGTCACCGGTTTCGACGATCACGAGATCGCCGCGCTTCAATCGCGAGGCCGGGATCATGCTCCCGTCGGGCAGCCGGGCGAACAGCTCGGCCTTGGCAGCGCGCAGCGACGCTGCCTGCGCCCGCCCGCGTCCTTCGGCCAGCGCCTCGGCGAACGTACCGAACAGCACGGTGAGCCACAGCCACACGATCAACTGAAGCTGAAAACCGAGCGCGAGCCCGCTGTTGCCAACCGCCAGCAACACGGTGAGCAGCAGGGCGACGACCGCGGTGGTGAACAGCACCGGGTTCTTGATCAGCTCGCGCGGATCGAGCTTCCTGAAAGCGTCGCCGATCGCCGGGCCGACGAGCTTTGCCGAAAAGACGGAGGATGCGGTTGTCATGGAAGACACCTTCAGAAGAGCTGGCCGTGGGTCATCGCGAGCTGGTCCGCGATCGGCCCGAGCGCGAGGCTGGGAAGGAACGTGAGGCCGCCGACAACCAGGATGATCCCGACGAGCAGCCCGACCCACAGCGCGCCGGTGGTCGGGAACGAGCCCGCGGTCTCGGGGGTGTATTTCTTGCCCGCCAGGCTTCCGGCGATCGCTAGCACCGGCACGATCATGAAGAACCGCCCGATCCACATCGCGACGCCAAGCAGCCCGTTGTAGAACGGCGTGCCCGAAGTGATCCCGGCGAACGCCGAGCCGTTGTTCCCCGTCGCCGACGAGAACGCGTAGAGGATTTCCGAGAAGCCGTGCGGGCCCTTGTTGAGCGGGCCGGCGAGGCCCTGCGGCAGGACCGAAGCGAGCGCGGTGAAGCCGAGGATGCACAGCGGCAACACCGCGATCGCGAGCACCGCCAGCTTCACTTCCTTCGCTTCGATCTTCTTGCCGACGTATTCGGGCGTGCGGCCGACCATCAGCCCGGCGACGAACACCGCGAGCAGCGCGAACAGCAGGAAGCCGTAGATACCCGCGCCGACCCCGCCGACGACGATTTCGCCAAGCTGGATGTTGAACATCGGGATCATCCCGCCGAGCGCTGTGAAGCTGTCATGCATCGCATTGACCGCGCCGCAGGAGGCCGCGGTGGTGATGACGGAGAACAGCGCCGAGGCGGCGACGCCGAAGCGGACTTCCTTGCCTTCCAGGTTGCCCCCCGGCACGCCGAGCTGGTGCAACACCGAGTTGCCAGCCGCTTCCTGCCAGTAGACGACGCTCACGCCGGCGAGAAACAGTACCATCATTGCGGCAAAGATCGCCCAGCCCTGGCGGGTGTTGCCCACCGCTTTGCCGAAGCACCAGGTGAGCCCGACACCGAGCGCGAAGATCGACAGCATCTGCACAAGGTTGGTAAGTGCCGTCGGGTTCTCGAACGGATGGGCGCTGTTGGCGTTGAAGAACCCGCCGCCGTTGGTGCCGAGCATCTTGATCGCTTCCTGGCTCGCTACCGGGCCGACCACGATGTGCTGTTTGACCCCTTCCAGGGTCGTCGCATCGACCATGCTGGCGAACGTCTGCGGTACCCCGCTCGCGATCAGGAACACCGCGTAGACAACGCAGATCGGCAGCAGCACATAGAGCGTGATCCGGGTGACGTCGGCCCAGAAGTTGCCGAGGTTCGCGGTCTCCCGCCGGGCAAACCCGCGGAACAGCGCGAACGCAACCGCGACGCCGGTCGCGGCGGACCAGAAGTTGTGCGTCGCGAGGCCGAGCATCTGCGACAGGTTCGAGAGCACGACCTCACCCGAATACCATTGCCAGTTGGTGTTGGTGGTGAAGCTGATCGCGGTGTTCATCGCGCCGTCGGAGCCGATCCCGGCCAAACCGCGCGGGTTCAGCGGCAGCACGCCTTGGAGCCGCAGGATCGCGTAAGTGAACAGCAGCGTCGCGACCTGGAACAGCAGCATGTGCACCGCATAGCGGCGCCAGCCCATCTCCGCCTCGGGGTCGATCCCGGCGAGCTTGTAGAACCCGCGCTCGACCGGACCGAGCACGACATGGAACGGGGTGCGCCGCCCTTCGTAGACCGCGAACAGCCACATCCCCATCGGCTTGACCAGCGCGATCAGGATCAGCGTGAAGACGAGGATCAGCCCCCAGCCCTGAATGGTCATCGGAGCGCTCCTTCAGAACCGCTCGGGCCGCACGAGCACGGCCACGAGATAGATAAGCAGGCCCAGCGCGGTGAGGCCGGCCAATGCGAGTTGAATCGTCATGCCAGCCTCCTCACGCTTTTTCGCACAGACGCACGTAGGCGAACGTCAGCAGGGCGAGCCCCGCGAGGATCGCCAGCCAGAACAAGTCATTCATCGCGTTGTCTCCGCGTTGGAATGGAGTAACCGACCTTCCAGCCAGGCAGGATCACCGGCTTGAACAAGCCTTGCCCCAAGAGGAGCAGCGGCCACCCGGTGGACCAGCCGAGCACGATCAGCGCGCCGGCAAAGAACTCGAGAATGCCCGCCTGATGCGGCGGCGGCGTGTGGAGCGAACCGTAGAGCCAGGCCGTCGCCCCGGCGCAGAGCGCCAGCAGCGCGAGGCCTGCAGCTCGCAAAGCCGCTTCTGCCGCCCACCAGCGCTCGCCCTGAAGACGACACATGATCGCGTCCATCGAACATCACCTCAGGCTCTTCGGAGGCGGTGATCCCACCACACGGAAGGAGCTCTCGTCCGTAATCATCCGGACGCTATGTGGAGGTGGAGGCGATTAAGGTTCCACGGGGGATTCGAGGCGCCGCGTAAGGAAGGCGTAAAAGCTTGAAGGTGAAGGCGTGCGCTCAAAGTGGCAGACGGCGACGTAGGGTCACCAACGGCGTGATGAAGGCGCGGTGCCCACGAGGGTTAAGAGCGGCCCGATCCGAATGCTAGACGGACCGCTCTGCCCCTCAAATTTCGGTCCGCTCAGCAAGGATCAGTGCATCTTCAATGTCGACTCCCAGATACCTCACCGTGTTCTCAATTTTTGAGTGCCCCAGCAGTATTTGGATGGCCCGCAGATTGCCCGTGGCTTTGTAGATCATCGCTGCTTTCGTACGGCGCAGCGAATGTGTTCCGTAGTCGGAGCGGCGCAGCCCGATTGCAGTCACCCATTCATCAACCAGGCGAGCGTATTGCCGCGTGCTCAGATGTCCGGTGTGATCGATGCGGCTAGGAAAGGCATAGTCGTCGATTTGGCCCCCGCGTCGCTCCAGCCACGCTAGCAGGCTGGCTCGGACATCTGCCGTCAATTCAAACTGCACTGGGCGCCCGGTCTTCTGCTGAATGACAAGCGCGCGGCTTTTGATCTCGGCGCCCGAAACCAGATCCCCAATCTTGATCTTGACCAAGTCACAGCCGCGAAGCTTGCTGTCAATCGCGAGATCGAACAGCGCATGATCTCGAAGTCTGCCTTCGCGATCGAGCAAAAACCGAACGGCCCAAATCTGCTTCTGCGTCAGCGGGCGCTTTGTGCCGACCATTCTTCCGGCATTCCAAGCCGGCCGCGACTGCATCGCAGGATCGTATGTTGAATGTCGCATATTTCATCTCCTCGGCCCTCATTGGCCGCGGAAACGCTCGCGCTTATTTCCTACATCTTGGTGCCGACCGAAGGCGGTCTCGTCCGCTCCATAGACCAATGACCGCCTTTGGGATTGGTGTGCGCTTAGAGGTATGACCGAGATTGGGGCGCTTTGCTGACCGGCGGCTCTGACCAAGAACGGCCCAGCAACTCATGGACCGCCTGCTCAGAAGCGCGATTGGCAGAAGCGGAGCCTCGCTTCTAGGGATCACCTACGATGTGACTCTCCGCGCACTTGAGCTATGACACGCACATGACCCTCGCACGCAACAACGTGAAAGTCATAGGCAGCGGCCGGCGGACCATGATGTTCGCACATGGCTTCGGCTGCGACCAACACATGTGGGATGCGGTCGCCGCGGCGTTCGAGGACGATTTCCGGATTGTCCTGTTCGATCACGTCGGCGCCGGCCGGTCCGATCTGTCGGCGTACAACTCCCAAAAGTACTCGAGCCTTGAAGGCTACGCGCGGGATGTCGTCGAAATCGGCGAAGCACTGCAGCTGACCGACGCGGTGTTCGTTGGCCACTCGGTAAGCGCGATGATCGGGGCGCTCGCCACCCTTGAGGCTCCGGGCATGTTCTCCGAACTCGTCATGGTCGGTCCATCGCCGCGCTATCTTGATGACGAGGGCTACACGGGCGGCTTTTCGCGCGAGCAGGTAGAGGATCTGCTGACGTTTTTGGCAGACAACCACCTCGGCTGGTCCGCGGCGATGGCCCCAGCGATCATGGGCAATCCCGATCGTCCTGAGTTGGGAGAACGCTTGACCAACAGCTTCTGCAGCTCCGATCCCGCGATCGCGCGCGAATTTGCGCGCGTGACGTTTCTGTCCGACAACCGCGATGACTTGCCGGCGGTCACCGCGCGCACGCTGGTGCTGCAATGCCGCGAGGATATCATCGCGCCCCAATGTGTCGGCGAATACGTGCACGCCGCTCTGCCGGACAGCCGCTACGTGCTGCTCGATGCGACTGGTCATTGTCCAAACCTCAGCGCACCGGAGGAAGTGACGGCGGCGATCCGCGCCTTTGTCTAAATCGCCTCAAACGGAAGACCTGGCCGACTTGTACGAGGAGGCGCCGTGCGGCTACATTTCGCTGTCGCCAGACGGTCACGTGGTCAAGGTCAACCGCACTTTGTGCAATTGGCTCGGCTTGTACGGTGAAGGTCTGATCGGTCGACCATTTCACAAAATTCTCAGCTTTGGCGGTCGCATCGCATTTGAAACGCATCTCGCACCGTTGCTGCGACTGCAGGGTTCGGTGGATGAAGTCGCGCTCGACGTTCTCCATGCCGATGGCTCGAAGCTGCCGGTCCTAGCCAACGCGGCCGAGAAGCGAAGCGCGAGCGGCGAACATCTGTTCACGCGCCTCACCCTGATCAAGTCGGTTGAGCGACGCGCCTACGAACGCAATCTGCAAACTTCACTCGCCACTGCCGAGGCGGCCTACACTGCCGAACACGACGCCGCGATCTTGCGGGAGCAGTTCATCGCCGTGCTGGGGCACGATCTGAGAAATCCTCTCGCGGCGATTACGGCCGGCATTCAGATGCTGCGAAAACACGAGACGCTCAGCGAGCGAGGCAAGGTCGTCGCCCGCGAAATGTCGGCCAGCGTTTCGCGTGCATCGGCCCTGATTGATAACGTCCTCGACTTCGCTCGAAACCGGCTTGGCAACGGCCTCGCAATCGAGCGCGACAGCAAGGCACCGCTGACACCGGTGCTCGAGCAGGTGATCGCGGAAATGCGCGCCGTCGCGCCGGATCATGTAATCGAAAGCAGGTTTTCGATCGATGAGCCGGTGAGCTGTGACCGCGTGAAGATCGGTCAGCTTGCGAGCAATTTGCTGGCGAACGCGGTCACTCACGGGGCCCCCGACATTCCCATCGTCTTCAGCGCCGCGACGTCGCCTTCACATTTGACAATCACGGTCAGCAATGGTGGACCCAGGATCGACACGAAGACCCAGGCGCGGCTGTTCCAGCCCTTTTTCAGGGGCGATGTACGCAGAAGCCAGAACGGCCTCGGATTGGGTCTGTTTATCGTTAGCGAGATTGCCAAGGCACACGGCGGAACAATCGACGTAAGCTCGTCCGAGCACGAGACATGTTTCGTTTTCTCGATGCCCATCGGCGAGAAGCCCTAGGGCCATGACTCATAACCACCAAGCGACGATGGCTGCGAGGCTGATGGCTGCGGCATAGGTGGCGGCGAGTTTGTCGTATCGGGTGGCGACGCGTCGGAAGTCTTTGAGGCGGCAGAAGGCGCGTTCGACGAGGTTGC
>DASVLP010000088.1:0-81661 GCA_036384795.1 Sphingomonadaceae bacterium
GCAACCTCGTCGAACGCGCCTTCTGCCGCCTCAAAGACTTCCGACGCGTCGCCACCCGATACGACAAACTCGCCGCCACCTATGCCGCAGCCATCAGCCTCGCAGCCATCGTCGCTTGGTGGTTATGAGTCATGGCCCTAGCCCTCCAGCCACTCCACCAGCGCTGCGAGGCAGTCCCTCGCCAACAGCTTGCTGCGTTCCGGGCTCCAGCCTTGCGCGGGGTCGGGCAGCGGGTCGTGGTCCTTGAAGGGCATTTCAAGCGTCATCGCGCAGGCGCCGAAGCGTTCGGCGAGCTGGTTGGTCGACATGCTCATGTTGGCGGTGCCGGCGCGCGCGGCGGGGTAGCCTTTGGCGGTCTGGAAGTCCGGCGAACGACGCTCGAGGATCGTGCGGTAGCGCTCGTAGCTCGCCTGCAGTTCCTCGCTCCATGAGGGGATGCCTTCGAACCCGGCCAGGAAGTTGGCGGCGATTGCCTCGTCGCCGTGGACGTCGATCGCGAAGTCGACGCCGGTTTCGTCCATCGCGTTGCGGATCGCGAGCACTTCGGGCGAACGTTCGGCGCTCGGTGCGTCCCACTCGCGGTTGAGGTTCACGCCGTCAGCATTGGTTCGAAGATGCCCTCGTTGCGAACCATCTGGGTTACAATTGGGGACGATGTGCAGCCGGCATCCGTTGCGCAGCACCCGCGCGACCGGGTCGGCGGGGTCGGTCAGGCAGTCGAGCGCGCCTTCCATCCACCATTCGGCCATCGTCTCGCCGGGATGCTGGCGAGCATAGAGCCAGATCTGCGTCTCGCCCTCGCCCAGCTCGAGGCAATCGATCGGCTGGCCGTCGAGGCTGTAGCCGAGGCAGCGGTGCGAGACACCCTCGCTCGCCGCCGCTTCGGACACGAGGTCGTGGTGCCGCTCCATCGAATAGGGCGCGAAATAGGCGAACCAGGCGAGCTCGCCGGCCGGCGTGTAGCGGATCGTCAGCGTGCCGTCGGCCGCCGCCTTGTCGAACCGCGTCTCGGCGCGTCCCCAAAAGTCGCGGTCTTCCGAAACGCACGCGCGATAGCCGGGCCAGCCTTGCGGGTAGGCGGACTTGTTGAGGCCTTCGATGGCGAGGGTCAGCTCGCGCCCGCCCGCGCCGCTCACGCGGAAATAGAACCACTGCGCGAATTCGCTGTTGCGGTCCTTGGGGATCGCCAGCCGTGCGCTCGTGCCGTCGATCGCGAGCACTTCGATGTTGCCGCCGTCGAACGCGGCGCAGATTTGGATTGGTCCTTCGCTCACTGCACGTCCACCGTTTCTCCGTTGTTGCCGGGAAACGCGCGAAACATCGCTTCGGCCATCTTCGCTGCGCCGAGCTGGGTCTGCGCGAGCGGCGCGTCGGCGCGGACGGTGAAGCTGGCGCGGCCTTCCCACAACGTCGTGTCGCTCGCCCGCTCGCGGATCATCACGCCGAGTCTTGTGGCGACCTGGGCCGGCGGCCGGCCGGACAAGTCAATCCCGATGCCGAGGCCAATGCCCGAGCCGTAGCTGCCGGTGGAGGCGCCGCCGCCGACACTCACAGGATTGCGGTTGCGTTCCGGCTGAAAGGTCGTCCGCTCGATCCGGATCAGCGCGATCTGCGCCCCGGCCCCGGCCGGCGCTTCGGTGTAGCCCAGCCGCACCAGCTCGCGCGCGACGGCGCGTTCGTAGCTTTGGATTTCGAGCGAATTGGGATCCAGCCCTGGCGCCGGCTCGACCGAAATCGTGCCATGGCCAAGCTGCGCTTCGGCTTCCGCCCGGTGGAAACGCGTGACTTCCACCGGGCCGGTCGGCGTCGCGCAGCCGGACAGGGCGAGCGCGCCGAGCAGCACGGCGGCGAACGCCGCGCCTTTTGTCGTGCGATATCCACCGTGAATGCCGCGCATCATCCAAGTCTGGGTGCGGCGCGAGCGCGATGCAAGTCCCGCGCTCAGCGCAGCACCACGGTCTCGCCGGATTTGCCGGGAAATCCGCCGAACAAGGCATCGGCGAGCCGGGTGGCGATCTTCTGCTCGCTCCAGGCGGAATCGCCGTCGCGGGTCGCGATGTCCGCGCGGCCTTCCCACAGCGCATTGCCGGTGGCGCGGTCGCGGATGCGGGCCTCGAGCCGGGTCGAGATCAAGGCCTTGGCGGGCTTGGTGAAGTCGAGGAATAGCGCGCCGCCCACCGCCGAGCCCCGGTTCGACACGCCGACGTCCATTTCGCCGCTGACCGGCTTGTGCGGCGGTTCGGGCGGCTGGAGCACGCTGCGGGTGATCGTCAGCTCGACGAGCTGGCCTTGCGCCGGCGCGGGCGCGGTGGTGTCGTAGCCGAGCTTGACGAGCTGGTCGATCACCGCCGCTTCGTAAGTCGCATCGTTGCGATGGTTGTCGGCGTCGTGCCCGGCGCGCTCGTCGCTCGGTCCGTAATCCTTGGGTGCTTTGTCGGGCAATTCGCTGGCGAACGCGGTTCCGGCGCCGGCGGCTTTGACGTCGTTCGCGGTCACCTGCACCGCGATCTGGCCGTGGCCGAGCGCGCCCGCCGCGTCCTGGCCGAGGAACCGGGTCACTTCGACTTTGCCTTCGCGGTCGTCGCGGGTCGACCGGATCGGTTCGCGCCAGCCAGGGCGGCCCCAGCCGCCGTAGGCATAGGGTCCGTAGGGACCTCCGCCCCATGGGCCCCACTGGGCAAGCGCGGGGCCCGAAACAGCCAGCGCCAGTGCGCCGAAGACGAGGGATCGGGCAATTCGCATGGCAGCGCACCTTCGAAAGAAAACGGGCGGGCTTGGCTATCCCTGCAAGACTTGCGGCTGGATGAACGGCCGCCTGCCCGCGGACGCTAATCCTTCGTTTACCATGTCTTGCTAGCCCGGCCGCGAGATGGCCCGCAAACTTCCCGTTCTGGTCACCGGCGGCGCCGGCTATATCGGCAGCCACGCGGTGCTCGCGTTGCGCGATGCTGGCTGGCCGGTGGCGGTGATCGACAATCTTTCGACCGGCTTCCGCTTCGCACTGCCCGACGACGTGCCGTTCTTCCTGGGCGACATCGAGGATGGCGAACTGCTGGCGCGGATCTTCGCGAGCCAGGGCACCGGCGCGGTCATGCACTTCGCCGGCTCGATCATCGTCCCGGAATCGGTCGAGAACCCGCTCAAGTACTACCACAACAACACTGCCAAGAGCCGGGCGTTGATCGCCGCGGCCGTCGCGGCGGGCGTGCCGCATTTCATCTTCAGCTCGACCGCGGCGACTTACGGCATTCCCGAAGTCTCGCCGGTCGGCGAGGACAGCCCGAAACGGCCGATCAACCCTTACGGCATGTCGAAGCTGATGACCGAAATCATGCTGGCCGACACCGCCAACGCCCATCCGTTCAATTTCGGCGCGCTGCGTTATTTCAACGTCGCCGGGGCCGATCCGCTGGCGCGCAGCGGCCAGTCGACCGCCGGTGCGACGCACTTGATCAAGGTCGCCGTCGAGGCCGCGCTCGGCAAGCGCGATCAAGTGTCGGTGTTCGGCACCGACTATGCGACCAAAGATGGCACGGGAGTGCGCGACTATATCCATGTGTCCGATCTCGCCGCCGCGCATGTCCTGGCGCTCGAGGCGCTGATCGCCGACCCGGCGCGTTCGCTGACGATGAATTGCGGCTATGGTCGCGGGTTCTCGGTGCTCGACGTGCTCGACGCGGTCGACCGGGTGACCAACATAAAGCTCAAGCGGGTGCTCGAGCCGCGCCGCGCCGGCGATCCCGATTCGCTGATCTCGGACAACCGCCGGATCAGGGAGACGCTCGGCTGGGCTCCGCGCTATGCCGATCTCGACACGATCGTCGCGCACGCGCTGGCGTGGGAGCGAAAGCTGCCCGAAGTGCGCGCGGCCGCTTGACTTCGCGGCCCGCCATCCGTAACGGCGCGGCTTCCAATTTCCGCGGGGCGCCCGCAACAGAGACGTGACATGAAAGTTCGCAACAGCCTCAAGTCCCTCAAGACCCGCCACCGCGATTGCCGCGTGATCCGCCGGCGCGGGCGGACTTACGTGATCAACAAGACCAATCGCCGGTTCAAGGCGCGCCAGGGCTGAGGCCCCGGATGCGCCCCTGCCGCGGCAGGGACGGTCGCAAGAAGCCCCCGCACAGCCGGGGGCTTTTTTGATGCCCGCCGAGATCCCAGCTCACCCGATCGAAGCGGTCGTGTTCGACGTCGGCCGCGTGCTGGTCGAGTGGGACCTGCGCGTGCTGCTGCGCCGGCTCTACCCGAGCGAGGCCGAGGCGCAGTGGGCATTCGACAACGTCGTTACCGAAACGTGGCACTTCCAGCACGACTGCGGGCGCGAGCTTGCCGACATGGTGGCCGAGCGCAAGGCGGAGTTTCCCGGCCACGCGCACGCGATCGATGCTTACGCGAGCCGTTTCAACGAAACGATTCCGGGGCTCGTGCCCGGCACGCCGGAGCTGGTCGAGCGGCTCGCGGCCCGTGGGGTGCCGCTCTACGCGATCACCAACTTCGGCGCGGAGTTCTGGAAAGGCTATCGTCCGACCGAACGGCTGTTCGATCATTTTCGCGACATCGTCGTCTCGGGGGTCGAGAAGCTCGCAAAGCCCGATCCGGCGATCTACTTTTTGGCCGAGCGCCGCTTCGGCCATTCCGCAAGCGCGATGCTGTTCGTCGACGACAACCTCGCCAACATCGAGGCGGCGCGCGCCTGCGGCTGGCAGGTGCACCACTTCATCGATGCGGCGCGGCTCGAGGCCGACCTCGCCGAACGGGGCCTGCTCGGCTAGCTCAGCCTTTGTTGCAGGCGACGAGGTCTTCGGCGCCCAGTGCATCACCGGCGGCGGTGAAGCCGGCGATCTCGCCCACCCGGCGCGCCAGGCGGCCGCACACGATCACCGCGCGCGACCCGCTCCGCGTGCCGGCGCAACTCCCGTTCGCGCAGGTCCACACCACGCCGTCGAGAATTTCCCTGCGCGGCTCGGCGAGGGGCGAAGCGAGGGTCGCCTGGTAATACGCAGCCGCACGAGGGGCGGCTTGAGCCGGAGCGAACGCCGCAAGCGCGCAGGCCGTCAACGCCCCGGCCAGGGAGCGGGCGAGGGAACCGGTCATCGTTACATTCCTTACAGAGAGAGGTGCGCGACCAGACTTACGTTGCGATTCGCTACCTATCCTATTAGATTGCAAGTTGCAACTCGAATTCTATTGCATGTCGACGCTGCAAGGAACGACAACGGGCCGCATGGAGAAGAAAGGCAACCCGCCGCCGGAAATGCTCGAATGCGGCTTGCCGGCCGCGCTCGAGGTGATGGGGGAGCGGTGGAGCTTCATGATCCTGCGCGCGGCGTTCAATGGCTTGTGCCACTTCGAGGATTTCCTCAGCCAGCTCGGCATCGCGCGCAACATCCTCTCGAACCGCCTGGCAAACCTGGTGGAGCACGGGATCATGCGGCGCGAGCCGGTGCCCGAAGACCGGCGACGGATCGAATACAAGCTGACCGCGAAAGGCGAGGATCTGCTCCCCGCGTTGATCGCGCTCAGGCAGTGGGGCGAGAAATACGGCGGCGACGTGCATTCGAACCCGGTGCTGGTCGACGCGCGCGACCGCCAGCCGATCGCGCCGATCGAGGTCCGTTCGCACGATGGCCGGGCGTTGACGGCCCACGAGATGCGCTGGCAGCACGCCGACCGCCTGGGCGATCCGGCGGGCGCGTTCTATCCGCTGGACGAGTGCTGAGACGCTAGAGCAGCCGGTACATCACCAGCGCATCGACCGGGCCGAGAGCCTGGTGGCGGAAGGCTCGGGGAAGGCGCCCGACCACCTCCATCCCGACGCTCTGCCACAGATGCACCGCGGCCTCGTTGGTCGATACCACCAGGTTGAACTGCATTGCCGCAAAACCGAGCGCTTTGGCCCGCGCGAACGAATCGAGCGCCATCGCCCGCGCCACCCCGCGCCCGCGCGCAGCAGGATGGGTCATGTAGCCGGCGTTCGCGACGTGATCCGCCGGCCCGGTGCTGTTCGGCTTGAGATAGTAAGTGCCCAGTACTTGGCCCTCTTCCTCGGCGACGAACACCTGCTTGTCCGGCGCGAACCAGTAGCGGAACGCCTCCCCGCGCCCGATCCCCGGATCGAGCGGGTACGTCGCGCCTTCGCGGATGACGGGCTCGAGGATTGCCCAGATGGCATCGCTGTCGGTTGGGGCGGCGGGGCGGATGACAAGGGGGGTGGTCACCTGCATTCAGTCCCGGCGTCGCCGCTCGTACAACTCGCCGCGGCTCAGACGATCGCTTCCGCTGAAGTTTTTGATCTTCTTTCGCAGCTCCAGTTCGTGGCGATGCATACGATCGAACTCTTCCCGAGAAACGGGGGGCTTCTTCATGGTTTATCCTGTCTCGAGACTGGTTCGATCAAGCTCGCGGCGGTTGCTTTCTGTAGCTCAACGCCTCAGCCACGTGAATGCGCCCGACCTGTTCTGCGCCGGCCAGGTCGGCGATCGTTCGCGCGACGCGCAGCATCCGGGTGTAGCCGCGCGCCGACAGGCGCATCGCTTCGGCCGCTTGGTAGAGCAGCTTCTTGCCCGGCTCGTCGGGAGTCGCGAATTGCTCGAGCGCCTCGCCGTCGAGCTCCGCGTTCATCCGGACACCGGTCTGTCCGCCGCGCGCCGTCTGGATTGCGCGTGCCCGCGCCACCCGTTCGCCGACCTCGGCCGAACCTTCCGTCGGTGGCGGCAGCGCCAGGTCGCTCGCGCTGACGGGATCGACTTCGACATGCAGGTCGATCCGGTCGAGCAGGGGCCCGGACAGCCGCGCTTGATAGTCCGCCGCGCAGCGCGGGGCGCGGCTGCAGGCGAGCGCCGGATCGCCGAGGTGCCCGCACCGGCACGGATTCATCGCCGCAACCAGTTGCACCCGCGCGGGGAAAGTGACGTGCGCGTTCGCCCGGGCGACGCTGACTTCGCCGGTTTCCAGCGGTTGGCGCAGGGAATCGAGCACCGCGCGCTGGAACTCGGGCAATTCGTCGAGGAACAGCACGCCCAGATGCGCCATGCTCACCTCTCCAGGCCGCACCCGCAGCCCGCCGCCGGTCAGCGCCGCCATCGAGGCGGAGTGATGCGGCGTGCGGAACGGGCGGGTGCGGCTGATTCGCCCGCCTTCCAGCTCGCCCGCGACCGACGCGACCATGCTGACCTCGAGCGCCTCGGCGCTGGTCAGCGGCGGAAGGATGCCCGGAAGGCATGCCGCGAGCAGGCTCTTGCCCGCCCCCGGAGGGCCGATCATCAGCAGGTTGTGGCCGCCGGCCGCCGAAATCTCGAGCGCGCGCTTGGCGCTTTCCTGGCCTTTCACCTGCTTCAAGTCCGGCCCCCGCGCCGGCTCCCCCACTTGTCCCGGTTGCGGTTCCGGCAGGCGTTGCACGCCCCGCAGGTGATTGAGGAGGCTGATGAGGTCGGGCGCGGCGCAGATCGGCACCCCCGCCGCCCAGCGCGCTTCCGACCCTTGCGCCGCGGGGCAGATCAGCCCCTTCTCCTCCTGGCTTGCGTGCAGCGCGGCAAGCAATACGCCCGGCGAGGCGACGATCCGCCCGTCGAGCGTCAGTTCGCCCACCGCGAGCCAGTCGGTAAGCAGCTCGGCGTCGACCACGCCCATCGCCGCGAGCAGCGCAAGCGCGATCGGCAGGTCGTAATGGCTGCCTTCCTTGGGCAGATCGGCGGGCGTCAGATTGATGGTGATCCGCTTGGGCGGCAATGAGAGGCCCATCGAGGCGAGCGCCGCCCGCACCCGCTCGCGGCTTTCGCCGACCGCCTTGTCGGGCAGGCCGACCAGATTGAACTTGGGCAGCCCCGGCGCGATCGAGCACTGCGTCTCGACGCTGCGCGCTTCGAGCCCGAGATAGGCCACCGTCGATACGACCCCGACCACGTGTTCAGCTTCCCCACGCCCCCTGTAGAGGCCGGACGATAGCGCGCCACGGCGCGAAGTCGAGGGCGCCAAGCGCTTTCGCCGCCGCTTCGGAGCAATCGTGGTGAATCGCACAGCAACCCTTTGCGCTTACTCTCGGGTAGGGCGCCGCCCCGCATCCCCCCGGAATGCGCCGGGTGATCCTTCTGCTCTCCACCTTTGCCGCGTTCGTCGGCGCGCCGGCGCACGCGCGGGTGACGGTGGTCGAGACCACCATGGCCGAGCAGAATTCGGGCGCCGAGCGGTTCGTCTCGGGCGTGCCGCTGGAGGATGTCGCGGGCATCGCGACGTACGGCCCCTTTCGGGTGACGGATGCGACTCATGCCGCGCTTGTCGGCATCACCGACGAGGACAGCCCGCGCGAGTTCGCCGCGATGCTGCACGCATTTCCGGCGCTGACGGAGCTCGATCTCGTCGAGTGCCCCGGCACGTTCGACGACCGCGCGAATCTGGCGCTCGGGCGGATGATCCATCGCGCCGGGCTCGAAACCCACGTTCCCGCCGATGGCTCGGTGCGTTCGGGCGCGGTCGAGCTGTTCATCGCCGGCGCCCGGCGCAGCATCGACGACGGCGCGCGCTTCGCGGTTCATGCCTGGGAAGACGAGGACGGATTGCAGGCGACCGATTATCCGCCCGACGCGCCCGACAACACCAAGTACATCGCCTATTATCGCGAGATGGGCATGCCCGCGGCCGAAGCTGCCGCGTTCTATGCCATGACCAACTCGGTGCCCAACGAGCAGGCGCTATGGCTTTCGGCCGGCGAGATGCGTGCCTGGGTGCCAACCCGCGACGCGCCGGTGGCGCTGCCGGCTTCGGTCGCGCCGCAACTGGCCTATCTTGACTTGAGCGGCTTGCCCGACTAACCGCGCGCTCCGTAAGGGCCGCCCCGGGACGGGCGGCATTGTTTTTTCGTTTTCGAGGTTACCATGTCGACCAAGCGCACCTTCCAGCCGAGCAACCTCGTGCGCAAGCGGCGCCACGGCTTCCGCGCCCGCAAGGCGACCGTCGGCGGCCGCAAGGTGCTCGCCGCCCGCCGCGCGCGGGGACGCAAGCGGCTCTCCGCCTGAGCGAGGCCGGCGAAAGCCGAAACACGCTTGCGGTAATCAAGAACCGCTCGGACTTTCTTGCCGCCAACAAAGGGCTGCGCGTCGCGCGGCCCGGCTTCGTGTTGCTCGCGCGCCCGAACGGGGGGCGGGGGCTGCGCTACGGCGTCACCGTCACCAAGAAGATCGGCAACGCGGTGGTCCGCAACCGCATGAAGCGGCGTTTGCGCGAACTGGCGCGCGCGCTGCTGCCCATTGAAGGGCTCGCCGGGCATGACCATGTCCTGATCGGGCGCGAGGGCGGGATCGAGCGCGATTTCGCGCTGCTGCGCAGCGAACTGTCCGCCGCGCTCGCCCGGACCGCGGCCGGCAAGGGCGATCCGCCGAGGAGGAAGGGCAGGCCGAGGCAATGAAACAGGTGCTGATCTTCCTCGCCCGCGCCTGGCAGATCGGCCCTTCGCGGTTGATGCCGCCCACTTGCCGCTATGCCCCGTCGTGCTCGCAATATGCGATCGAGGCGCTCGAAAGGCACGGCGCAATCAAGGGTGGATGGCTCGCGGCGAAGCGTCTATTGCGCTGCCACCCCTGGGGGGGACACGGCTTCGACCCGGTGCCGTGACGCGCCGCGACGTATAGGGATCGCTCTTGGACAACCAGCGTAACTTCATAACCTTCCTCGTGCTGAGCGCGCTGCTGCTGATTGGCTGGCAGTTCTTTTCGAGCTGGTATTTCCCGACTCCCAAGCCGGTCGAGACCCATGCCGCCGCGCCCGCCGCGCAGGAAACCACCAAGCCGCGCCCGAACCAGGAAGGCGGGCTGCAGGACGCGGGCCAGATCGCCGCCGAGAAGCGCGAGCTCGCGACCGCGCTTGCCGAGCCGGGCCGCATCCGCATCATGGCGCCCAAGCTCGCCGGTTCGATCAACCCGGTCGGCGCCCAGCTCGACGACCTGACCCTCACCGCGCACCGCGAAACCGTCGCCAAGGACAGCCCGCCGGTGCGGCTGTTCTCGCCGGCGGGCACGCCCGCGCAGTATTTCACCCAGTTCGGCTTTCTCGGCGAAGGCGTGAAGGTGCCCGACGCCAACACGCGCTGGCAAGCCTCGGGCAACCTGCTCGCACCAAACCAGCCGGTGACGCTGAGCTGGGACAACGGCCAGGGTCAGACCTTCCGGATGACCTTCGCGATCGATGCCCAATACATGCTCACCGTCCAGCAGAGCGTCGAGAATCATGCGTCCGCCCCGGTGGTCGTGCGTCCTTTCGCGTTCGTCAGCCGCACCAGCACGACCGCGAGCATCGACACCTGGAACGTCCATTCGGGTCCGATCGGCGCGTTTGACGGCTCGGTGAACTTCGGCACCAACTACAAGGATATCGGCGCCGAGCCGGTCAAGACCGAAGGGCGGACCGACTGGATCGGCTTTACCGACATCTATTGGCTCTCGGCGCTGATCCCGCAAAAAGGCAGCAACCCGGAAAGCGAATTCCGCGGGCTCGGCAACGACCGCTTCCGCGCCGATGTGATCTATCAGCCGGTTACCGTGCCCGCCGGCCAGGCGGTCACCCGCGACACCAAGCTGTTCGCCGGGGCGAAGGAGAGCCAGGTGCTCGGCGCGTACCAGGACGCGGGCATCCCCAATTTCAGCCGGGCGATCGACTGGGGCTGGTTCGAACTGCTCGAGAAGCCGATCCTGTGGCTGCTGAGGGAACTGTTCCATCTCGTCGGAAACCTCGGCGTCGCGATCATGCTGCTGACGCTGATCGTGCGCGGGGCGATGTTCCCGATCGCGCAGAAGCAGTTCGCCTCGATGGCCGCAATGCGCGCGATCCAGCCGAAGATGAAGGCGATCCAGGAACGCTACAAGGACGACAAGATGAAGGCGCAGCAGGAAGTCGCCGCGCTCTACAAGGCCGAGGGCGTGAACCCCCTTGCCGGCTGCCTGCCGCTGTTCCTGCAGATCCCGATCTTCTTCGCGCTGTACAAAGTTCTGCGCATCTCGATCGAGATGCGCCATCAGCCCTTCTTCGGCTGGATCAAGGATCTGTCGGCACCCGACCCGCTGCATATTCTCAACTTGTTCGGGCTGCTCCACTGGACTCCGCCCGCGATGCTCGCGATCGGGCCGCTGGCGCTGTTGCTGGGGCTTACGATGTTCCTCCAGTTCAAGCTCAACCCGGCGCAGATGGACCCCACCCAGCAACAGATGTTCATGATCATGCCGTGGGTGATGATGTTCGTGATGGCGCCCTATGCCGCAGGTCTGCTGATCTATTGGTGCACCTCCAACCTGCTGACGATCACCCAGCAGGCCTATCTTTATTCGCGGCATCCGCAGTTGCGGGCGCAGACCGACAAGGCCAAGGCGGACGGCGACCGCGCGAAGGCGCGCGGGAAGAAAGGCTAGCGTGGGTGCCGCCGAGGACCTCGAGACGCAGGCGGCAAAGCTGTTTTCCGGCCGCGTCGAGTTCCTGCTCGGCGCGCCGGCGGCGAAGTTCCTGCCCGAGCCGGCCCTGCCCGAGATCGCCTTCACCGGCCGCAGCAATGTCGGCAAAAGCTCGCTGCTCAACGCGCTGACCGGGCGCAAGGCGCTCGCGCGCACATCCGTGACGCCCGGGCGCACGCAGGAGATCAACTTCTTCGAAGTAGGCGATCCCGCGCGCTTCCGGCTGGTCGACATGCCGGGCTACGGGTTCGCCAAGGCGCCGGTAAAGACCGTGAGCAAATGGCATGGCTTCGTGCGCGACTACCTGCGCGGGCGCACGGTGCTCAAGCGAGTGCTGCTGCTGGTCGACGCGCGCCATGGCCTCAAACCGGCCGATCTCGAGATGATGGAACTGCTCGATCAGGCCGCGGTCACCTATCGGCTGGTGCTGACCAAGGCCGACAAGCTGAAGGCGAGCGATCTTGCCGCGACGCTTGCCCAAACCCAGGCAACGGCGAAGAAGCATTCGGCCGCGTTCCCCGAAATCCACGTCACTTCGGCGGAAAAGAAGCTCGGAATCGCAGCCTTGCGCGCCGCGGTAGTGGCCGACGCCGACGGCTGAAATAATCAAGGATTTACGCCGCACCGGTCATATGGATCGGCGTGCCGGGCGGCTATTTGACATTGCGAAATCCGAGTGTCAGGTTTCGGGTCACCAACAAACGAGCTTGAAGGCCGTGCGTTCGGGGTAATGCGAAGTTTCCCCCTGGTTCGGTCAAGAAAGCCGAATAACAGCCGCTAACCCGGCGGCATTACAGGGGAGAGGTATATGCGCGGCGTCGCTTTCCGTGGTAATTTCGCTCGCACTCAGCTCAGCACCGTTGCATTGGCCGTAGGCTTGCTTGCCGGCAGCTCCGGCACGGCGTGGGCGCAGGATGACGTCCCTCCGGGCGAGCCGGCGCATCCGCAAGTCCAGGCGAACGGCGACGCGGCCAAGCCGGGGGACGAGATCATCGTCACCGGCTCGCGCGTCGGCAAGTCGACGTTCGACGAAGCCAGCCCGGTAACGGTGCTCGGCGAGAAGGAGATCGACAACCTCAACCTCAACAACGTGGGTGAGGTGGTCGCGCAGCTTCCTTCGAACTCGAACTTCTTTGCCCCGAACAACGTCGGCCTTGGCAACTTCAACGTCGGTGCCCAGCTGGTCAACCTGCGCGGCCTCAACCCGTTCTTCGGCACCCGCACGCTGACCCTGGTCGACACCAAGCGCGTCGTGCCCACGACCACCGGGGGCGGCGTCGACATCACTCTGATGCCGTCGATGCTGGTGCAGCGGACGGAAACGGTTACCGGCGGCGCCTCGGCGCTTTACGGCTCGGACGCGATTGCCGGCGTCGTGAACATCATTCTCGACACCAAGCTCGAAGGTTTCAAGGGCCAGGCCGATTTCAGCCAGACCTGGCACGGCGACGGAACCGACAAGCACGTCTCGGCCGCCTACGGCACCGGGTTCGCGGATAACCGCGGCCACATCGTCGTCGGCGTGGAATACGACAACCAGGACGCGATCGGGATCTGCTCGACCGAGCGCGACTGGTGCGGCGAGAATTACAACATAATCACCAACAATGCTTATCTGACGAACGGCGATCCGCACTACATCATCACCTCGAACACCTATTTCGCCGATACCAGCCTCACCGGGGTTTTGGTCCCGATATTGGCCAACTGTCACTCGCCGCAGGGCTGCGCCGGAGGCACGGAATTCCAGGTGTCGCCCGACGGGAAGACCCCCATCGCGTACGATCCGGGGCAGTATTCCTACGCATCGGGCCGCGGCGCATCGCGCGTCGGGGGCGACCAATATGCGGTCGGCCCGTACGACGCCACGACTTTGCGGCCGTCGGTCAAGCGCTGGACCGCGCTCGGGCACGCCAGCTACGACGTGAGCGATGCGCTGACCGCCTCGCTCGAGTTTTCCTACGCCAACACCAAGGGCGTCAATCCGGTCGCCAACGGCACCATCGGGCCGGCAATGAACCAGACCGTCGCGGGATCGTGGACGGGCAACCGCATCGCTGCGGACAACGCTTTCCTCACGCCAGAACTCGCCGCGGCCATCGGTCCATACGGCGCCACTTTCGGGCGCTCGATGGTGAACGTCGAGAACGCCCTCAACCAGACTAACAATGAGACCTGGCGCACGGTTGCCGCACTCAACGGCCAGATCACCTCGAACTGGGCATGGGATGCGTATTACACCCACGGCGAAAACAAGAACGAGCAGCACCTGCAGCATAACGTGGTCGGCCCGTACCTGAATTACGCCCTCGATGCGGTGAAGGACGGAAGCGGCAACATCGTCTGCGGCGTCAACGTGCCCGGACGGATCAATCCCAATACCGGCGCGCCCTATACGGCGAACGACGTCGCGGTCGCCAATGCCGCCGGCTCGTGCGTTCCGCTCAACCTGTTCGGAACCGGCAACGCCAGTCAGGCGGCGATCGATTACGCTTTCCGGACCCTGGACGAATACAACACCACCAAGCAGGATGCGGCCGCGATCAACTTCCGGGGCGACTTGTTCGACGGCTGGGGCGCGGGCGCCGTCAAGCTCGCGTTCGGCGGCGAGTGGCGCAAGGAATCGGTCGTGTCGACACACGATCGCGCGAACACTCCCTATGCCGATTTGTTCACGCTCAGCTACGGCCTCGACTACGGCGGCAACACCCGCGTGATGGAGGGTTACGGCGAATTGAACGTGCCGGTGTTCGCCAATGCCCCGGTCGGCAAGTCGTTGGTTCTCGACCTGGCGGCGCGCTATACGGATACCAAGGCCACGGGCACGCTCGGCGCCAACGCCGGCCTGTCGAACAGCCAGAATTTCTGGACCTGGCGAATCAATGCCGTGTGGGACGTGACCGATTGGTTCCGGCTGCGCGCGACCCGCTCGCGCGACGTGCGCGCGCCGCAGTTCCGCGAGCTATTCCAGTCTTACGCACCTCGCGTCGGTCCGCCGTTCGGCTACGTGGCTGCGAATCCGTGGGCGATCGCATACAACAGTGACACCTCTCATCCGCCGGTGCCGGTCGGCGATTCGCTGATACTGACGACCGGCGGCAACGTCGACCTCAAGCCGGAGACGGCCGACACCTTGACGATCGGCGGCGTGATTTCGCCCACGTCAGGGTTCATGTCGGGCTTCCGCTTTTCGGCCGATTGGTACCAGATCAGGATCAACGATGCGATCGCCGGCCCCCCGTTCGGCGTCGGTGCCGCCAATATCGCCACCCTGTGTTACGCGGGCGCTCAAGCCTATTGCGACCTGATCACCTTCGTTCAGCCGGGCGAACCGGGCTACAATCCGAACTTCACCCACGATATAGCGACCGTCACCGGCACCTCGCTGAACATTCAGGGGTTCACCACGCGCGGCATCGACTTCGAAGCGGCGTACTCGAGGCCGGTCGGCAACGGCTCGATCTCGATCCGGGCGCTGGCCTCGTACCTCTACGACCAGTTGTTCGATCAGGGCCTGGGCCAGGCTCCGATCAACTACGCGGGGCAAACCGGCCCGACCGGCGCTTTCGGCAGCTTCAACACCTCGCCCAAATGGCAGGGCAACCTGATCGTGACCGCGACCCAGGGCAAGTTCTCGGGCACCGTCCAGGTCCGCTATGTCGGCCCGGGCCGGTTCGAGACGATTACCCCGCAGAACGCCGCGCCGGTCGCTCCGGGCGATCCGAACTACAGCAGCACGGACATCAACTCGATCAACACCAACCATGTCGCGTCGGCGGCTTACGTTAACATTTCGGCGTCGTACGACATCCTGAACGGCATTCAGCTGTTCGGATCGATCAACAACCTGTTCGACAAAGAGCCTCCGATCGCCCCTGGCGGCAATGGCTATCCGACCAATCCGGTGTACTTCGATACCTACGGCCGGCTCTGGCGGGTGGGCGTGCGCGTGAAGATGTAGGCCGGCGGGCCAGCGGGGCGGCGTCGTTCGACGCTGCCCCGCACTCGGCTGTGTTCATCCTCGACAGCACCATGCTGAATGGATAGGGCTGACCCCATCGCAAGGGGTCCGCAATGAAGCTCATCATCGGCAACAAGAACTATTCGAGCTGGTCGCTGCGCGGCTGGCTCGCGGCGAAGCAGTCGGGCCTCCATTTCGAGGAGCTCGCGGTGCATATCGCGGGCGAGGATTGGGAAGCGGCCAAGCGCGACAGCGGCGAGCTGCAGCCCTCGTCGGGCAAAGTGCCGATCCTGTGGGACGGCGAAGTCGTGGTGTGGGACAGTCTCGCGATCCTCGAATACCTCGCCGACAAAGTCGGCCGCGACCGCTTCTGGCCCAAGGACGATGCGGCGCGCGGGATGGCCCGGGCGATGGTCGCCGAAATGCATTCCTCGTACCTCCCGCTGCGGCGGGCATTGCCGATGAACATCAGGCGACGGGTCGCAGGCGTGCAGCTTTCCGACGAAGTGCGCGACAACATCGTGCGCATTCTCGGCCTGTGGGCCGAAGCGCGGGCGCGCCATGGCAAGGGCGGGCCGTTCCTGTTCGGCACGTTCAGCGCGGCCGACATCTTCTACGCCCCGGTGGTCAGCCGGTTCATCACTTACGGCATCGGCGTGCCGGGCTTCGCGGTCGCCTACATGCAGGCGGTGTGGGAGCACGACTGGATGCAGTCCTGGGTCGAAGCCGCCGAGGACGAGGAATGGGTGATCGAGCAGTTCGAGGCCCCGCCGGCAGTGAAGTGACGCGCCGCTAGGGTATCCGCGTCGCCGGATAAGGCGTGCCGTCCTTGTGGACGTAGCCTTCGGCGGTGAACTTCAGGTCGATGTCAGGGTATTCGCCATGATCCCTGTCGCGGTCGCCGCCGCTGACCACCACGAAGCAGCAATCCCGGTCGCTGCGGTTTTGCAGGTGGTGGCCGTTCTTCACGCCCTTCGCCCAAGCGACCACGTCGCCCGGGCGCAGCACCGTCTCGCCCCCGATTTCACCGTCGGCGTCCTCGACCAGCACCGCCTCGCCCGCGAGCATCACCAGCAACTCGTCTTTGGCCGCGTGCCAGTGCCGCTGGCTCGACCATGCGCCGGGCTTGAGCACCACATGGCTCGCGCCGATCTCGGTAAGGCCCGCGGCGGGCGCCAGCCGGCGGTACCAGCGCCCCGCCACCGCCTGGTCGTAAGGCGCGGGATAGCCGGTGCGGTTGGTCTGCGCGATCGCGTCGAGGTCGAGCTTGGGCATGATCGGCTCCTGCTTGTCTCAGGTCCGCTTAAACCATATGCGAGGACGCAGCCATGCTCGATCCCGCCACCAGTGACGTTGCGCAGCTTGCCGAAGCGCTGATCGCGTGCCCCAGCGTCACGCCGGCGGCGGGACTGGTGTTCGATTGCCTCGAGGGCATGCTCGCGCCGCTGGGCTTCGAGGTGCATCGCTTCGAGGCCGGCGAGGCCCCGGAAGGCCCCGTCGAGAACCTGTTCGCGATCCGGCGCGGGCCGCCAGGCTCGAGGCATTTCGCGTTTGCCGGCCATGTCGACGTGGTTCCGCCGGGCGAGGGTTGGACCAGCCCGCCGTTCGCCCCGGCGCGGCGCCCGGCGCCGGGCGGCGAGCTGCTCTACGGGCGCGGGGCGGCGGATATGAAGGGCTCGATCGCGGCGATGGTCGCGGCGGTGCGCGAAGTTCCCGCCGCGGCCGGCACGCTGAGCCTGGTCGTCACCGGCGACGAGGAAGGCCCGGCGCTCTACGGCACGCGCGCGCTGATCGACCACATCCGCAAGGTGGGCGAGATCCCGGACTTGTGCCTGGTGGGCGAGCCCACTTCGGTCGCCCGGTTGGGCGACACGATGAAGATCGGCCGGCGCGGCTCGGTCAACATCTGGCTCGAGGTGGCGGGGCGCGAAGGCCACGTCGCCTATCCGCACTTGGCGGACAATCCGATCCCGCGGCTCGTCGCGCTGCTTGCCGAGCTCGAGGCGCTCGAACTCGACCGCGGCACCGACTGGTTCGAGCCGTCCAACCTCGAGATCACCGACCTCGAAGTGGGCAACCCCGCGCACAACGTGATCCCCGCCCGGGCGAGCGCGCGCATCTCGATCCGCTTCAACGACCTCCACACCGGCACCGAGCTGGGCCGCAGGGTCACCGAGATCGCCGAGAAGCACGGCGGCACCGCGTTGGCGATCATCTCGGGTGAGCCGTTCCTGACCCAGCCGGGCCGGTTCTCCGAGCTGGTCTCGGCCGCGGTCGAAGCAGAAACCTGGCTCGCCCCGCTCGCTTCCACCGGCGGCGGGACCTCCGACGCGCGCTTCCTCAAGGACGTGTGCCCGGTGATCGAGTTCGGCCCGCCGAATGCAACGATGCACAAGCGCGACGAGGCGATCGCGCTCGACGATCTTGCGGCGCTCGCCCGGATCTATCGGCGGATCGCCGAAGCCGCCCTCGCCGGCTAGCGGCGCTTGGCGGAAGCGAGCCTAACCGGGGTGAACTTGCCGAACCCGCATGTCGCGCCCCGGGTGCCGTCGCTGTGCAGCACGGTGAACACGTCGGTGTTGCACAGCTGGCTGAGCGAGGTCTTGTAGGCGATCCGTTGCTCGAACCCGAGCTCGGGGCAGCGGTTCGGCAGGGTGTTGCGATACACCGTGCGGTTCTTCATCTCGAAGTCGATCGTGTAGTCGTCGTAATAGCGCAAGTTGTCGATATCGCGCAGCGGGATGCAGGTGACCGGCTCGCCCAGCGAAGTCGCGGCCGGCGGCGCGGCGTTCGCGCGCGCGCTCGCGGGGGTCCGGTCGCTGCCCGCGAGGGCGACAGCCAGGGCGGACAACGTGACAAGCGTAGCGGTGCGGATCATCGGATGGCTCCTCTGCTCTGGGCGCGGCCGCTTCGGGTCATGGCCCTGTCCTCCTTGATCGCAAACGGCGCGGCGCGGCTAGCGTTCCGGCGGGACCAGATTCTTCGGCCGGTATGCGCATTGCGGCACCACCGGGCAATGCCAGCACTCGGGCAGCCTCGCCTTGCAGATGTAGCGGCCGAGCAGGATCAGCCAGTGGTGCGCGTGCAGCCGGAACGGGCCCGGCACCCGTTTCTCGAGCAATGCCTCGATTTTCTCGGGCGTGGTGCCGCGGGCGAGGCCGGTGCGGTTGCACACCCGGAACACGTGGGTGTCGACCGCGAAAGTCTCGAGCCCGAACGCGCAGTTCATCACCACGTTGGCGGTCTTGCGGCCGACCCCGGGAAGGCTGGTCAGCGCGTCGCGGTCGCGCGGCACCTCGCCGCCGAATTCCGCGATCAGCTTCTCCGACAGCGCGATCACGTTCTTCGCCTTGGAGTTGAACAGCCCGATCGTCTTGATGTGCGCCTTCAGGCCCTCCTCGCCCAGGGCGACCATCTGCGCCGGGGTCTTCACCTGCGCGAACAGCGCGCGGGTCGCCTTGTTCACCCCCGCGTCGGTCGCCTGCGCGGAAAGCACCACCGCGACCAGCAGCTGATAGGTGTTGCCGAATTCGAGTTCGGTCTCGGGATCGGGGTTCAGTTCTGCGAGGGCGGAAAAGAACGCGAAAATCTCGTCACGGGTCACGCCGGGCCTCACGTTCGACGCGTTCGGCTATCCGCTCGGCGTAGTGCGCTTCGCTCTCCGCCTCGTCCGCAGTCCGCTCGGCCTGCTCCGCCTCGGCCGCTACTCGGTGCAACTTGGCGTCCTGTTCGGAGAGGCGCTTTTTCTGCATCGATTCGCTGAACGCGGCGGCAAGGATGCCCGCCGGCATCGCGACCAGCGCGACGCCGGCCAGCGCGATGACCGACGCGAGCGTCTTGCCCAGCGGGGTGATCGGGTGAACGTCGCCGTAGCCAACCGTGGTGAGGGTGATCACCGCCCAGTAGAGCGCGCGCGGGATGCTGCCGAACGCGTCCGGCTGGACGTCGCCTTCGGCCCAGAACAGCGCGGTCGCCCCGAACAGCAGCACCACCCAGGCGAACCCGACCGTCACGCCCAGCTCGTAGCGCCGGTCCCACACGACTGCGGCGATATCCTGCATCGCATGGCTGAAACGCCCGAACTTGACGAGCGCGAGCAGCCGGACGAGCCGAATCAGCCGCAGCCCGGCGACATCGCCAACCACGAAGAACGGCAGGAGCGAGGTGAGCACCACGACGAGATCGACGATCGCCATCGGCGAAACGACGAAGCGCAGCCGCTTGGCCGTTGCCGAGCCACTGCCGGGCGCTTCGGCCACGCACCACACGCGCAGCAGGTATTCGACGAGGAAGATCACGCCGAACGTCACTTCGAGTTCGAGAATCAGGCTGTGGTAGGCGCCGTCGATCGTCGGCTCGGTGGCGACCACCGAGACCGTGACCGCTGCGAGGATCACCAGCACCAGGAACAGGTTGATCACCGACAGGCGGCCGTGGTGCTCGCCGCCGATGAACAGGTGGTGATAGGTCCACAGGCGGGGGCGTTCGTGGATCGGCGGCGGCTCCGTCAGGTGCGCCCCGCCCATTCTCAGAGCCCCAGCACCTGCGGCATCGTGTAGCGCCCGGCGGGGTGGCCGAGCAGCCACTGCGCGGCCCTGATCGCACCGCGGGCGAAGATCGCGCGGGTTTCCGCGCTGTGCGACAGCACCAGGCGCTCGTGCTCGCCGGCGAAGATCGCCGCGTGCTCGCCGGCGACCGTTCCTCCGCGCAGCGAGGCGAACCCGATCGCGCCCTTGCCGCGCGCGCCGGTGTGCCCGTCGCGGCCGCGCTCGGAACGGTCGGCAAGCTCGATTCCGCGTCCCGCCGCCGCCGCCTCGCCCAGCAGCAGCGCGGTGCCCGACGGCGCATCGACCTTCATCCGGTGGTGCATCTCGACGATCTCGATGTCCCAGTCGTCCCCCAGCCGCGCCGCCGCCTCGCGCACGAGGTGCGCGAGCAGGGTGATCCCGAGCGAGGTATTGCCGGTCTGGAGCACCGGGATCACGCGCGCGGCGCAATCGATCGCGGTGTGGTGGCTGCCCTGCAGCCCGGTGGTGCCGATCACGATCGGAACCCCCGCGCCGATCGCGGCGTGGAGATTGGCGTCGAGCGCCGCGGGCGCGGAGAAATCGACCAGCACGTCGCTTCCGTCGGCGAGCGCCGCGACGTCGCCACCCTTGTCGACGCCTCCGGCGAGCCGTGAGCCCGCGGCCTCGATCGCCTCGACCAGGGCATGGCCCATGCGCCCTTCGCTGCCGATGATCCCGATTCGCGTCACGCTTGCTCGCCCCTTGTCCAGCGTGCTTCATGGGCGACATGGACGATATCCGCAATATCGTGATCCTCACCGGGGCCGGGATCAGCGCCGAAAGCGGCATCAGGACTTTCCGCGCGAGCGACGGGTTGTGGGAGGATCACCACGTCGAGGATGTCGCCAGTCCCGCCGGTTTCCGCCGCGATCCGACGCTGGTGCAGCGCTTCTACGACGAGCGGCGCGCGGGGATTCGCGCCGCCGAGCCCAACGCGGCGCACCTCGCGCTCGGGCGGCTCGATCGCGAATGGAGCGGCGGGCTGCTGATCGTCACCCAGAACATCGACGACCTCCACGAACGCGGCGGCGCATCCCGTGTGCTTCACATGCACGGCGAGGCGCTGTCGGCCTGGTGCACCGCGTGCGATGCGCGGCATCGCTGGGAAGGGACGCTGTCGGACGGCCCGCCGTGCCCGGCCTGCGGGGCGGCGGGGCTCAGGCCCGACATCGTGTGGTTCGGCGAAATGCCCTACCGGATGGACGAAATCTTCGCCGCGATCGCGCGCGCGGACCTGTTCGTATCGATCGGCACTTCGGGCGCGGTCTATCCCGCCGCGGGCTTCGTGCGCGAGGCGCGGGCGGCGGGCGCCCGAACGCTCGAGCTCAATCTCGAACGCAGCCTGGGCTCGGAACTGTTCGACGAGACGCGGCTGGGCCCGGCGAGCGAGCTGGTGCCGGAGTGGGTGGAGGAGGTGGTCAATGGCTAGAGATGTGCGTCTGGCGGAAAAAGATGATGTCGAAACGCTCGCACGGCTGAACAGGCCCGTGCAGCAGCTCCACACGCAACTGTATCCTCAATGGTTCAAGCCCGCGCCAGAAGTTGCAAAGGCGGCTGAATTCTTCGCCGGAATTATCGCCGCTCCAAGTAACGTGCTCGGCATTTGTGAAGCGGCAGGCGAGCCGCTTGGCTATATCTGGGCGGAGCGGCAGCACCGAGCGGAAACTCCCTTCTGCGCGGCGATATCGAGGCTCTACATTCACCATGTGAGCGTCATTGAAGAGGCGCGACGACGAGGTGTGGCGTCATCGCTGCTGGATTGGGCTATTCAGCGGGCACGAAGCGACGGCATCAAATTGGTGGCGCTGGATCACTGGGCGGCGAATGAAGATGCTCACGCATTCTTTTCGCAGCGAGGGTTCAAGGCCGAGCGCATCGTGATGAGCAAGCTCTCGCCGTCGCCAGGCTACGAACACTAATCGCCGGGTCGACACCCCCGGCACGCGCGATCCTTGGCAATCCGGATCGTCCGCAGCGATGGTGCGAGCCCGTCGAGCAAGTGCAGCTTGCCCCATTGCGGATCGCCCAAGGCCGACTTGCCCGCGAGCAGCACGCGAATCGCCTGGAGCGCGGCGAACGTTCCCGTCCATCCGGCCATCGCGCCGAGCATGCCGTCGTCGGCGCAGGTGTCGCAATCCTCGGCGTCGAACGCGTCGCCGACGAAGCAGCGGTAGCATGGCTGGTCCGGCAGGTGCCCGGCGAACGCGGCGACCTGGCCCTGGAAGCGCCCGACCGCCGCGCTGACCAGCGGCACCTGCCGGGCGACGCAGGCGTCCGATATCGCCAGGCGGGTGGCGAAGTTGTCGCTCCCGTCGAGCACCAGATCGGCGCCGGAGATCAGCGGCCCCGCGGTCGCGACATCGATCCTGAGCACGACCGCGTCGACCTCGATCTCGTGGTCGAACGCCGCGAGCCATTGCTCGGCCAGCTCGGCCTTGAGCAGTCCGCGATCGGCTTCGCGATAGATCGTCTGGCGTTGGAGATTGGTCACGTCGACGCGGTCGTCGTCGATCAGCGTGAGCTTGCCGATGCCGGCACCTGCCAGATACTGCAACGCGGGCGAGCCGATCCCGCCGACCCCCACCAGCACGACATGCGCCTGTGCCAGCGCCAGTTGGCCCGCCCCGCCGATCTCGGGCAGCACGATGTGCCGGGCGAAACGTTCGAGCCGGCCCGGCGCCAGACTCACCCCGCGCCGCCAGTCTCGGGTTCGGGAAGGCGCTCCTGCTTGAACCCGTGCAGCCCGAACCACCATTGCGCGGCGATGATCGCGCCCTTCGCCGGCTGGAGCACGCCCAGCATGATGACGGCCGCGATCGGCAGGACCGCGGCGAACGTCGCGGCGGCCGAGAAATGCCAGTCGACCAGGAGGAGCGTCGCCAACGGCGCGATCAGGTGTCCGGTCACGAAGATCGACACATAGGCCGGAAAGTCATCGGCCCGCTGGAGCGACCAGTCCTGCCCGCACGCCGCGCAACGCTCGACCGGCTTCAGCCACTTGCGGAATAGCGGCGCCTCGCCGCAGCGCGGGCACTTGCAGGCCACCCCGCCGCGGGTGGCGGCTTCGAGATAGGTGGCGGGAAGGACGACGGCGACGGGATCGGATCGGCTCATGCGCGCGCATGTATGCGCGCGAACCGCTGTCGACAAGGCTGTCGGCAGCCGGTTCACCGCGTTGTGAAAGGACAATGCACAAGTAGTGCATCGCCGGAGGAAAGCTCAGCTTTCCAGTTGCCTGAGCAGGCTGCGCACATCGCCGTCCATGTCGGCGTCACGCTTCCTCAGGTCCTCGATCAGCCGCACCGCGTGGATCACGGTCGAATGGTCGCGGCCGCCGAACTTGCGCCCGATCTCCGGATAGCTGCGCGGGGTGAGCACTTTGGCAAGGTACATCGCCACCTGCCGCGGCCGCACCACCGCCCGCGCGCGGCGCTTGCTCGACATCTCGGAGCGGTCGACGCGGTAGAACTGGCACACCGTGCGCTGAATCTCGTCGATCGTGATCCGCTTGCGGTTGGCCGAGAGGATGTCGGTCAGCTGCTCCTCGGCGAGCTGGAGCGAGACCTCCTGGCCGGTGAGCTGGGCGTAGGCGATCAGTTTGTTGAGGCCGCCTACGAGTTCGCGCACGTTGCGGTTGATCGTGCGGGCGAGGAACTCGATCACGTCGCCCGGCACCTCGAGCGGCGCGAAGCGGGTCAGCTTCGATTCGAGGATCGCCCGGCGCAGCTCGATGTCGGCCGGCTGGATGTCGGCGACGAGCCCCATCGACAGGCGGCTGAGCAGCCGCTGCTCGACCCCGTCCAGGGCTTGCGGCACCCGGTCGGCGGCGAACACCAGCCGCTTGCCCTCCGCGAGCAGCGCGTCGATCGTGTAGAGCAGTTCCTCCTGCGCGCTCGCCTTGCCGATGATGAACTGGATGTCGTCGACCAGCAGCAGGTCGAAGCCGCGCAGCCGCGCCTTGAATTCCATCATCTCGTTCTGGCGCAGCGCCTGGACGAACTCGATCATGAATCGCTCGGCCGAGCAGTAGAAGATGCGCGAGCGCGGGTGGGCCTGGAGATAGGCATGGCCGATCGCGTGCAACAGATGGGTCTTGCCCTGGCCGGTCGCGGCCTTGAGGTAGAGCGGCGAGAACTGCGGCACCTCGACTTTGCTCATCCGTTCCGCGGCGTTGAACGCGAGCACGTTGGAGGTGCCGGTGACGAACGCTGCAAACGTGAGCGACGGGTCGAGCCCGATGGACGAAGTGAAGCCCTGATCGCCGATCGTTCCGGCGCCGAGCGTCGCGGCGCGGTCGATCCCGTCGTTCGCGGCGCTGCGGGCGAACGGATCGTGGCCAGAGAGCGAGACCTCGGGCAGCTGCCGCCGTCCGGGATGAACCGCGATGCGCACGCTGCGCACTTCTTGGCGGGCGATCTTCCAGGCGAGCGAGAGCCGGTCGGCGAAGCGCTCCGCCACCCAGGCGGCCGAAAAATCGGTCGGCAGGAACAAGTCCAGCGTGCCGGTTTCCTTGCAGAAGTGGCCGAGCTGGATCGGCTTGATCCATTGGCTGTGGAGCTGGTGCCCCAAGTCCTTGCGCAAGCCCTGGCTGATGTCGGCCCAATCGGCCGCGAGATCCAGAGCTTCCTGGTCTTCGGTCATCCCGTCCTCATTCTTGCGGCGGCTGGCGGAGGCGGCAGCCCGGTCGCCGTGCGGTCCCATGCGAATCATTGAAGCCCCACCCTGAAGTCGTGTTCGTCCCCCGTGAAGGCGAACGATCCCACCGGCCACGGCATCGCCATGGTCCGTTCCCCCCAAGGTCCGGAACCCGTCCACCATCGTCTCGACTGTGAAGCCTGCGAGCTTTCCGTCGCCGGCTGAAACGAGTTATGAAGCGCCTGTAAAAATCGGCAAGGGGCGCTCCGTAAAAAAAGTGAAATAATGCCGCTTGACAGGGGCGGGGGGCGCGGGCGTGCGTTCAAGACGTTGATTTGGCTTCGTTTTGCCGTGCAAAATGAAGCGAATCGCGGGATTACCAGTACTTAGCCCTGATCTTAATCTTGTCGCTTCGCGGATGCAAAAAGGCCGGCGATTGACTCGCCGGCCCTGTTCCGATTCCGTTCTTTTTAACCGTCTCGCGACGGGGCGAATCGAGGCGTTTTTTAAAGCCCGGCGATTCGCTTCGACAGGCGCGAAATCTTCCGCGACGCGGTGTTCTTGTGAAGCACCCCGCGGGCAACGCCGCGTGCGAGCTCGGGCTGCGCATCCTTGAACGCGGCCTCGGCGGCCTGGCGATCCCCGCCGGCGATCGCGGATTCGACTTTCTTCACGAAGCTGCGGATGCGGCTGATGCGCGCACCGTTGATTTCGGCGCGGCGGTCGTTGCGGCGAATGCGTTTCTTGGCTTGCGGCGTGTTGGCCATTGTCGTCCTGTCAAAATCGATGCAAAACCGCGCGGTTCGGGCGAGCCCGAGGAGCGGAAAGCGCGGCCCTTAGCGGCGCGGGCCTAAATCGTCAACCGATCCGGTCATTTCTGGCATTTGGGGCAGAACCAGGTGCTGCGCCCGCCCTGGACGATGCGCTTGACCGTCCCGCCGCACGGGCACGGCTCGCCCTCGCGGCCGTAGACGTCGAACCGGCTGGCGAAATAGCCGAGCTCGCCGTCGGGCCGGGCATAGTCGCGCAAGGTCGAGCCGCCGTCGGCGATCGATTCGGCAAGCACCGCGCGGATCGCCGGCACCAGCCGATCGAGCTGCGGGCCGGTTACCCTGCCCGCGGGTTTCCGCGGATCGATATGCGCGCGGAACAAGGCCTCGCAGACGTAGATGTTGCCGAGCCCGGCGACGATCCGCTGGTCGAGCAGCAGCAGCTTGACCGCCTGCTTACGGCCCTTGAAAGCCTGCTTCAGCCATTTGGCGGTGAGATCCTCGCCCAGCGGCTCGGGCCCAAGCGCGGCGAACTGCGGCCACTGGTCGAGCTTGTCGGTGTCGATAAGGTCGACCGAGCCGAACCGCCGCGCGTCGTTGAGCGCGAAGCGATGATCGGCGGTTTCGATCACCAGGTGGTCGTGCTTGCCGAGCTCGGCCGGGTCGATCCGCCAGCGCCCGCTCATCCCGAGGTGGAACGCCAGCGTCTGCCCGCGGTCAAGCTGGATCAATCCATACTTCGCACGGCGGCCGAGGCCGGTAACTTTCGCGCCGGTCAAAGCCTGCACCAGGCCCGGCGGGAAGGGGCGGCGCAAGTCCGGCCGGTTGACCTTGGCGCGCACGATTCGCTCGCCGTCGAGGAACCGCGCGAGTCCGCGCACGGTGGTTTCGACTTCGGGAAGCTCGGGCATCGTCTTTCGTCATCCCAGCGAAAGCTGGGATCGCCAGCGGCTAGCGATGCCAGCTTTCGCTGGCATGACGATGAAATTCAAGCAGCAAGCACTCTCGCCAACCTCGCCGCCTCCCCCTATGGCGCCCGCGATGTCCGAGCAACGCACCCACTTGCGCGCCTTCGCCTTGCTCGGGCTGGTGATGGTGTTCTGGGCCGGCAATTCGATCGTCGGACGCGCGGTCCGCGGCGAAGTGCCCGCGTTCACCCTCGCGTTCGTGCGCTGGAGCGGCGCGTTGCTGGTGCTGGCGCCGTTCGCCGCGAGGTCCGTCTGGCGCGATCGGCACGCGCTGCTCGCGAAGTGGCCCGCGGTGCTGCTGCTCGGGCTGATCGGCATCGGCGCGTTCAACGGGCTGCTCTACAACAGCCTCAAGTACACCACCGCGACCAACGCCTTGCTGCTCCAGGCGGCGATTCCGGCGCTGGTGGTGATCTTCGACCGGGTGTTCTTCGGCACCCGGGCCGATCCGCTCCATTCGGCCGGCGTCGCATTGTCGATCATCGGGGTCGCGGTGATCGTGTTCCAGGGCGATCCGGCCCAGGCGCTCAAGTTCCGGTTCGGCTTCGGCGACGCGCTGATGCTGGTCGCCTGCGTCGTCTGGGCGCTCTACACGGTGCTGCTGCGGCTGCGCCCGAAGACCGCAGGGGAAAGCTTCGTCGCGGTCACGTTCGCGATAGGGGTGCTGACGATGGCGCCGTTCGCGGTGTGGGAGTGGTCGCAAGGCGAGCGCATCGCGTGGAGCATGCCGGTGCTCGGCGCGTTCTTCTTCGTGTGCCTGTTCCCGTCGCTGTTCTCCTATTTCATGTACAACTGGGCGACCGCCGAGGTCGGCCCGGCGAGCGCGGGCCAATCGATCACCCTGATGCCGCTGTTCGGCGCGCTGCTTTCGGCGGCGCTGCTCGGCGAGCGGCTGTACGGCTATCACTGGGCGGGCATGGCGCTGATCCTGGCGGGAATCGTCGTCTCGGCGCTGGCGGTGCGGCGGGCGGCCCGCCGCAAAGTCCCGGCTGGCGCGCCGTAGCCGACGCGGCTAGACGCCTCGCATGAGCGAAACGGTCTCTTTCGGCTACGAAGACGTCGCCCCCGACGAGAAAACCCGCCGGGTGGGCGAGGTGTTCTCCGGCGTCGCGGCCAAGTACGACGTGATGAACGATGCGATGTCGGGCGGCATGCACCGGTTGTGGAAGGACCGCTTCGTCCGGCGGGTGAAGCCGCAGCCCGGCGAGGCGATCCTCGACATGGCCGGCGGCACCGGCGACATCGCGTTCCGGCTCGCCGCACAGGGCGCCGAGGTGACCGTCGCCGACATCAACCGCGCAATGCTCGACGTCGGGATCGAGCGGGCGATGAAGCGCGGCATTGCCGGCCTGACATGGTCGCAGCAGAATGCCGAGGAGCTGAGCTACCCCGCGCGGGTGTTCGATGCCTACACGATCGCGTTCGGCATCCGCAACGTGACCCATATCGACAAGGCGCTCGCCGAAGCGTTCCGCGTGCTCAAGTTCGGCGGGCGGTTCTTCTGCCTCGAATTCTCCAGCACCGAATGGCCCGGGTTCAAGGAAGCCTACGACCTCTATTCGCACAAGCTGGTGCCGCAGATCGGCAAGGCGATCGCGCACGATGCGGAAAGCTATCGCTACCTGATCGAATCGATCCGCCGCTTCCCGCCGATGGAGGAATTCGAGCGGATGATCCGCACCGCGGGCTTCATCCAGACGCGGGTCGAGCCGATCCTGGGCGGGCTGGTCGCGATCCATTCGGGATGGAAATGCTGAGCCGGTGACGCGGCCGAGCACTCATATACTACGTCTCCTCAAATGGGGCCGCACGCTCGCGAAGCACGGCGCGTTGCGGGGGATCGAGGCCGATCCGAACACCCCGCCGCCGGTCCAGCGGCTCGCGCGGATCGCGCGGTTCGGCACGTTCCAGCCCCGTCGGCCTGACTATGCGAGCGCGTTCACCGCGATCGGCCCGGCGGCGATCAAGTTCGGCCAGTCGCTGGCGACCCGGCCCGACCTGATCGGCGAGGATGCCGCGAGGAACCTGCTCAGCTTGCAGGACAACCTGCCGCCCGAGCCGTTCGAAGCGATCCGGGCCGAGATCGAGCAAAGCTTCGGCCGGCCGTTGGCCGAGCTGTTCGCCAGCATCGATCCCGAACCGGTCGGCTCGGCTTCGATCGCGCAAGTCCACAAGGGCGTGACGACCGAAGGCAAGACGGTCGCGATCAAGGTGCTGCGCCCCGGCATCCGCCGGCGGTTCGCGCGCGATATCGAAACCTACCAGTGGGCCGCCGCGCATCTCGAAGCGCTCGGGGGCGAGGCCGCGCGGCTGCGCCCGCGCCTGACGGTCGAGAACTTCAAGCGCTGGACCAACCGCGAGCTCGACTTGCGGCGCGAGGCCGCGTCGGCGAGCGAACTGGCCGAGGCGATGAAAGGCTTCGCCGGCTATGCGGTGCCGGCGGTCGACTGGGACCGCACCAACGGCCGGGTGATGACCATCGAATGGGTCGACGGGATCAAGATCAGCGACGTCGCGGCGCTGAAAGCCGCCGGGCACGACATGCACCGGCTCGCGAGCTGCCTGGTGCTCGCGTTCCTGACCCAGGCGATCAGCGCCGGGTTCTTCCACGCCGACATGCACCAGGGAAACCTGTTCGTGCGGCCCGACGGGACGATCGCGGCGATCGACTTCGGGATCATGGGGCGGATCGACCGGCGCGCGCGGCAGTGGCTCGCCGAAATCCTCTACGGCCTCACCACCGGCGACTATCGCCGCGTGGCCGAAATCCATTTCGAGGCGCAATACGTGCCCGCGCACCATTCGGTCGCCGAGTTCGCGACGGCGTTGCGGGCGGTGGGCGAGCCGACCCGCGGCAAGCCGGTGAGCGAACTGTCGGTCGGGCAGATGCTCGACAGCTTGTTTGCGATCACCCGCGAGTTCGACATGCAGACCCAGCCGCATCTGCTGCTGCTGCAGAAGACGATGGTGATGGTCGAGGGGGTCGCCACCCAGCTCGATCCGGCAATCAACATGTGGGACGTCTCGGCGCCGTTCGTGCGCAGCTGGATCCGCGACGAGCTCGGCCCGGAGGCGGCGCTCGCCGACCGCCTGCGTACCGATTTCGATACGCTGCTGCGGGTGCCCGCCCTGGTCCGGCGGCTCGAGGAGCTGTTCCCGCCGAGGGGCGGCGCCCCCGACACGCCGCCGCTTCCGCAAGTCGGGCTGGTGTGGGAGCGGCGGCGCCAAGGCCGCGCGGCCTGGGGCTATGTGCTCGCTGCGCTGATCGGAGGCGCGGCGGCATGGGGCGCGGCCGCGCTCGGCTGGATCGGCTGAGTGCGGCAGGCGCCGGCCTGGGACCGCTTCGGCCACTGGCCTCCGCTTCCTGCCCGGATCTTGCTCGCGGCGATCGCCGCGCTGCTGGTGCTCGCGGCGCTGCCGTACGTCGGGACGCCCGGCGGCGAGGCGAGCGGTTCGGCTTCCGCCGGCACTGTGCCGCCCGCGCCTGCTGCCGGACCCGGACGCGACCAGGATCTCGAGCTCTACCGGCGGATCGTCGCCCGGATTGCGACGGGCGATTCGTACTACCGCGCCGCAATCGAGGAGCAGCGCGCGCGCGGCTTTCCGGTTCGCCCTGGGCTCGCGGTGCGCCTGCCGATGCTGGCCGTCGCGAGCGCCTGGCTCGGGCCGTGGGGGCTGGACGCAGCGGCGGTGCTGCTCGGGCTCGCAACCTTGTTCGCGTGGTGGCGGCGGCTGGGCGAAGAGCCCGGCGGAGCCGACCGCCGGCCGATCGCGCTGCTGCTGCTGGTGGTCGGCACCGCGATCGCGTTCAAGCCGCAGTATCTCGCGCTGCACGAAGTCTGGGCGGGGGTGCTGCTCGCGCTCTCGTTCGCGTTGCATCGGCGCGGCCGCTGGCTCGGATCGCTGTTCGCCGCCGCGCTGGCGCTGGCGATCCGCGAACACGCGCTGCCGTTCGTGCTGCTGATGGCGGCTTTGGCGCTGTGGAACCGCCGGTGGAAGGAAGCGGCCGGGTGGAGCGTGGTCGTGGCGCTGTTCGCCGCCGGCCTGCTTGCTCACCTTGCGGCGGTTGCCCACTATCTCACCCCGCAGGACCGCCCGTCGCCCCCGTGGCTGGTGTTTCGCGGGCTCGACGGTTTTGCGTCCGACGTGGTGCTCTCGAGCAGCCTCTATCTGCTGCCCGGCTTTCTCGCCGCGCCGCTCGCGCTGCTGCCGCTCGTCGGCTGGGCCGGCTGGCGCAGTGCCGCGGGCGCGTTCGGCACGCTGCTCTACGGCGGTTACGCGCTGTTCCTGATGCTCGCGGGGCGAGAGAACAACTTCTACTGGGCGCTGGTGATCACCCCGGCCTATTTCATCGGCCTCGCGTTCGTGCCGCTCGCGCTGCGTTCGCTGTGGCGATCGGCCAGGGGCTAGCCGGTGATTTCCTCGACCTGGTGATGCGGCAGCAGCCGGTGCCCGGCGAGCGAGACCGCCACTACGGCCGCTTCGATCAGCATAGTCAGCCAGAACCCGTCATAGGCTCCATCGGCAAAGGCGCTCACCGCCCGGCCGATCACCGCGATCCCGCACAGCAGCGCCGGCACCAGCAACACGTCGCCCGAGCGCTTCCACGCGCCGACCATCATGCACACGCCGCAGACGATGAAGAACGCGGTCATGTCGGCGCGGATGGTCGCCCAACCCATCGCCGTCGCCGGCTGCAATCCGAAGCCGGCGCCGATCGAGGCCGGAACGATCAGGAAGCTCAGCCCATAGAAGACGAACAGCAGCCCGCCGACGAACAGCAAGGCGGTCAGGATCAGGCGCATCGTATCTCTCCTCGGCCGGGCTCTCGGTTCATGCCGCATCGGGCCTTGCTAGGCAAAACTTAACCACAATGTTGCATGGCACGGCCAACATGATGCAACAGTCGGGTGTGTCCGTGAATTTCATGGCGGGGGAGCTACAGGCAGCCAGCATGACTGGTCCGCGCATCCTGCTGGTCGTCGGCGGCGGCATTGCCGCCTACAAATCGTGCGAGCTCGTGCGGCTGATCCGCAAGGGCGGCGGCGACGTGACTTGCGTGCTGACCGACGGCGGCGCGCAGTTCGTCACCCCGATGACGCTCGCGGCGCTTTCCGAGAACAAAGTCTATTCCTCGCTGTGGGACCTCAAGGACGAGGCCGAGATGGGCCACATCCAGCTCAGCCGCGAGGCCGACCTGGTGGTGGTGTGCCCGGCGACGGCGGACCTGATGGCCAAGATGGCGGCGGGCATCGCCGACGATCTGGGCACCACGCTGATCCTTGCGACCGACAAGCCGGTGCTCGCGATCCCGGCGATGAACGTCAGGATGTGGGAGCACGAGGCGACCCAGCGCAACGTCGAGCGCCTGCGCCAGGCCGGCGTCACCGTGATGCAGCCCGACGAAGGCGAGATGGCCTGCGGCGAGTTCGGCCCCGGCCGGCTGCCGGAGCCGGAGATGATCTGGCTCGAGATCGCCGACGCATTGGGGCTCGACCCTGGAACCGCCGGGCCGCAGGAGATCGGCGCCTATCTCGAGGCGCTCGAGCCCGAGGACGAAACCGCCGAGCTCGAGGAAGAGGCCGAAGAAGAGGAAGGGCACGCCCATCGCGGCGGCCTCGGCGGCCTGCTCGCCTCGCTGATCACCCGCAGCCACCCGCGCAAGGCGCGCGCCGAGGAAGTCGAACACGCCGACGAATTTCCGGCCGACGCGATCGCCGCTATGCCGTTCGCCGAAGAGCTGCAGGGCGAAGCCTTTCAGGACGCGGGGCTCGATGAAGTCACTGCGGTGCCGGATCTTTCGAATCCGCTGTTCGCCAAGAAGGGCAAAGCCCGGTCCGCGCCGCCGACCGATGCCGAGGCGCTCAATCACACGGTGCGCACCGGCGCCGGCGGAGCCGCGCCCGAGCCGGCCGAAGGAGCGGCGGCCGAACGCGGCGGCCCGGTCGAGGAAATCGTCGACCGCCTGCGCACCGCGTTCGACATCGAGCCCAGGCACCGCCCGCTCAAGGGCAAGCACGTGCTGGTCACCGCCGGGCCCACCCGCGAGCCGATCGATCCGGTGCGCTATCTCGCCAACCGCTCGAGCGGCAAGCAAGGCTTCGCCATCGCTGCGGCTGCGGCTGCGCTCGGCGCGCGGGTCACGCTGATCGCGGGCCCGGTGCATCTCGCGACGCCTGCGGGGGTCGATCGCGTCGACGTCGAATCGGCGCGCGAGATGGCCGACGCGGTGAAAGAGGCGCTGCCCGCCGACGTCGCGGTGATGGTCGCGGCCGTCGCCGACTGGCGGGTCAAGGACGCCGCGCCGGACAAGCTCAAGAAGCGCGGCTCCGCTCCGCCGGCGCTGGTGCTCACCGAAAACCCGGACATCCTTGCCATGCTCGCTGCCGACACCCGCCGGCCGCAATTGCTCGTCGGGTTTGCGGCCGAGACCGAGAACCTGATCGAGAACGCGAAGAAGAAGCGCAAGGCCAAGGGCGTCGACTGGATCGTCGCGAACGACGTCGCGGGCGAAGGCGCGATGGGCGCCGATAGCAACACCGTGCACCTGGTCACTGCGCGGGATGTCGAAGATTGGGAGCCGATGCCGAAGGAAGACGTCGCGCTCAAGCTGATGGAAATGGCCGCCGATGCCCTCAAGTGAGGCGGTCGAAATCCGCGTCAGGCGCCTGCCGCACGGGGTGGGGCTCGCCCTGCCGCACTACGCCACCGGCGGCGCCGCCGGGATGGACGTGCTTTCCGCCGAGGACGTGGTGCTCGCGCCGGGCGCGCGGCACGCGGTCGCGACCGGGCTGAGCGTGGCGATTCCGGCGGGCTACGAGATCCAGGTGCGGCCCCGTTCGGGCCTTGCGCTGAAGCACGGCATCAGCGTGCCGAACACCCCCGGCACGATCGATTCGGACTACCGCGGCGAGCTGAAGGTGATCCTGATCAATCATGGCGATCAGGCGTTCGAGATCAGCCGCGGCGACCGGGTGGCGCAGCTCGTGCTCGCGCCGGTCACCCACGGCGCCTGGCGCGAAGTCGACGAGCTCGACGCAACCGAGCGCGGCGCAGGCGGCTTCGGATCGACCGGCGGAGCGGCGAAGCTCTAGTTTCGCATCGCTTCTTAGCGTTTCGACGGCCTGGTTTCGGCGTTAACCGCGATCTTCAACCGGCTTCGTAAGCCCGGTGTCCGCCACGTTTGTTCGGCCGGCAATAAGCAGCTTGGCGCCATGCCCCATTTACCCAATCGGCGGCGCGACGGCCGCCAGGCGAAGGAGCACGAGTTGTCACGAGATCGCAAGCTGCGCCTCGACCGCATCACGGCAACCGCGCCGGAACCGCCGCGCGAACGCCCGCCGGGCAAGCTGCCCGCACGGCTCGAGCCCAAGGACCAGCAGGGGGTTCTGTGGCAGCGCGGGGCCGACCCGCTCTAGCCGCGGACATGCGGTCGATGCGCGAAGCCGGTGAGGGAGTGGCCGATGATCAGCGATCCGCGTTCGTTTCAGTCGTCCCGGCTGATTGCGCATTGCCGCACCCGTTCGGGGATGCTGATGGAGCTTGCCGTGCTCGATCTGTCGCTGAGCGGCTGCATGGTCGAGCGGCTGGCTTGGGCGATCCGGCCCGAAGACCACCTGATGATCCGGCTGCCGGGCCTGGCGTTCCAGCCGGCGACGATCCTGTGGGTAGAGCCCGACACGGTCGGTATAGTCTTCGACCAGCCTCTTTACGAACCGGTTATGGCTCATCTGCTAAAGGACTTTCGGCCGCGGCGCAGCGCATGACCGCAGGCCCCGCGAAAAATGCAAGAGAGGTGCGTCACCTTGTTTGAGATCGAAGTCCAGAACGAAACCCTCCAGACCCAGGAGCGGCTGCGCTTCGCTGCGGTGCCGCGCATCGGCGAGGGCATCCGGCTGATGGAGCCGACGGGGTTCTGGGCGTCGTACGACGTGATCGATCTGTGGTATCAGAAGGCCGAGTACGGCGACGTGTGGGAGCCTTATCTCCATGTGCGCGTGACCGCCGGGGAGCAGCGCGGCGATACTTCCGCGCCCGTCGAGGTCGAAGAGACCCACCCCTTCGCCGAGCAGGAGAATTACCCATTCACGGCCTGATCAAGCGATTCCCGCGCCGCGGCGGCGCGACGGATCCGGCTCCGACGCCGGCCCCCGCTCCCGAAGCGGCGGGGCCGAAGCGTTGCCTGATCGTCGACGATTCGCGCGTGATCCGCAAGATTTCGCGCAACATCGTCGAGCAGCTCGGGTTCGAGGTGAGCGAGGCGGAGAACGGCAAGGAAGCGCTCGCCAGGTGCCAATCCTCGATGCCGCAGCTCGTCCTGCTCGACTGGAACATGCCGGTGATGACCGGGATCGAATTCGTCGCCGAGCTGCGGCGCAGCGGCGGCCTGCCGCAACCCAAAGTGGTGTTCTGCACCACCAAGTCCGCCGAGCTCGACTTGCGCGCGGCGATCGCCGCGGGCGCCGACGAATACGTGATCAAGCCGTTCGACGAGGTGACCCTGCGCTCGAAGCTCGAGCGCATCGGCTTCGCCTAGGGTCCTAGGCCGCGAGGCGCTTGCGATGCCGCTCCAGCGAGCGGCGCAGCTCGCTCGCCGGCACCGCCTCGGAGAACAGGAAACCCTGCAGCAGGTTGCATCCGGCGCTGCGCAGGAACGCCTCCTGGTCGGGCGTCTCCACCCCCTCGGCAGTGACCTGAAGGCCCATCGCATGGCCCAGCGTGACCACTGCGGTGACGATCGCGCCGGCGTCGAGCGTGTGGCCCAGGCTCTGGACGAAGCTCTTGTCGATCTTGATCCGGTCGACCTCGAACTCGCGCAAGTAGCTGAGCGAGGAATAGCCGGTGCCGAAATCGTCCAGCGCGATGCAGAAGCCGGCATCGCGCAATTTACGCAGCGCTCCGCGAACGTTTTCGTTCTGGTCGAGCACGGTGCCTTCGGTCACTTCGAGCTCGATCTGGCGCGGGCTCACCCGCGCCTCGCGGACGATGCCGCACAGCCGCTCGGCGAAGCCGTCATCGCAGAACTGGACCGGCGAGAGGTTGATCGCGACGGTCAGCTTGGGCCACTCGCGCGCGACTGCGCATGCCTGGCGCAGCACCCATTCGCCGAGCGCGGAAATCAGCCCGGTTTCCTCGGCGACCGGAATGAACAAGTGCGGCGGGATCGATCCGCGCTGCGGGTGGTCCCAGCGCACCAGCGCCTCGAGCCCGGTGATCTTGCGCCCTTCCGAATCGACCAGCGGCTGGTAGTTGACGCTGAGCCCTTCGTCCGAGCCCAGCGCTGCCCGCAGATCCGCCTCGAGCGTCGCGCGCAGCTGCACCGTTTCGTCCATCGATTCGGTGAAATAGCGGTAGCAGTCACGCCCTTCGTCCTTCGCGCGATAGAGGGCGATATCGGCCTTGCGCATCAGCTCGGTGCGGTCGGTGCCGTATTCGGGCGCAACCGCGATGCCGATGCTCACGCCGACATGCGCCTGGTTGCCGAGGATTTCGTAGGGCCGGCGCAATTCCTCGAGGATTTGCTCCAGCGTCTCGTCGATTTCGCCGGCGAGCTCACCGGTCCGCAGCAGGATCGCGAACTCGTCGCCGCCCAGCCGCGCGATCGCGACCGCAGCGGGACTTTCGAGGGCGCGGGTCAGTCGCCGGGCGACCTGCTGGATCAGCTCGTCGCCGGCAAGATGGCCGAAGCGGTCGTTGACGTTCTTGAACCGGTCGAGATCGAGCAGGATCACCGCCATCGCCTCGCCATGGCGCGCGCGCAGCAGCGCCTTGTCGGCGGTGTCGTTGAACATCGCGCGGTTGGGCAGCCCGGTCAGCACGTCGTGGTAGGCAAGGTGGTGCGCCTGGGCTTCCTTCGCCTGCAGCTCGACATGCGCCCGCTCGAGCTCGCGCAGCTGCTCGTCCTCCTGGCGCATCGCCCGGCGCAGCTTGAGCGACATCAGCGCCACCAGCAGTGCGATTGCGGCGAATGCGCCGAGCATGATCGGGAACATCGAGCGGATCAGGTCGCCCGCGGGAAGCAACGGCCGCCACACCAGATTGGTCAGCGGGCGGCCTTCGCTGTCGCGCACCTGGACCATCGCTTCGCCTTTGGCGAGGCGCGGAGAATTCGAGAAGTGCGGATCGGCCAGGAAATTTTGGTGCGCGAGGTCGTCGGTATAGTCTTTGTCGAACCAGCGGAGGTTGACCAGCAGCGGCGGATCGCCCGAAGCTTTGCCGCCGGCGGCGCCGCGCCTCATTTGCATTACGCTGACGACGCCCACTTTATCGCCGACCCGGATGAGGTCGGTCGAATGAACGGCGTCAGGCGAAGTCAGCACGCTGCTCTGTCGGGGCATGCGCGCGCCGGGCAGCCGCTCGTTCCAGTTGCTTTCGCCGTAGGGCCGCTTCGCCTTGCCGCGTGCCAGTTCGACGAAGCGCTGCAGCGTCGGCGATAACCGGCCATAAGCGCTCGCAGGAAGCTCGCGCCCCTCGATTGCGGCGAATACCGGCTTGTCCTTGGCGTTGAGGATGTAGGTCTCTTCAGCGTCGAACAGATCGGCCATCGGGCGTGCGATCCTCGCGGCGAGCCAGTTGCGGTCCGGATTGCGGGAAGCGGCCTCCAGCATGCACTTTTCGCACAAGCCGATCGCTTCCTGGCCCAATGCAAGCTGGTCCCACTGCCGCAATATCGACCGTTCCGCTTCATAGTTCTGCGCTGCCATCGAAAGCGCATCGACGCTGCGCCCCGCATAGATAAGCCCCACGCCGCACAACGCGGCGGTGGCGAGCAGGACCAACGCGCCGGGCAGCATCACCCGCGTGCGAAAACGTTTCCTGAAACTCGCTGGAATGCCCGGCGCCATCGCGAACCCTATTGCCTACGGCCTGCCCTCATGCCCGGGGAGGGCTTACGAAGGCGGGTGGAAGGCTCTAGGGAGATTCCCGGATCGGGCCCGCGCGGTCACCAGTTGTAGATGACGTACATCGCAGCGGTGCGATACATCGTCGACACCGGCTTGTCGTGATCGTCGTGCGCGGGTTCGAATCTGGCCCAGCGTTCCATCTCGTGGCACGCATCGCTCCCGAATTGGGCAACCCAGACGGTGATCTGCGGGACGCAGCCCTTCACCTTGCCGGTTTCGTCCACCGTCATCCGCATCTCGACGAGCCCGCTGATCCGATTGAGGATCAGATTGTCGGGATATTTGACCCGTCGGTTGACCGTTGGCACTTCCAGCATCCTCGGCGGCAGCGCGGGATACCCGCCCGGCGAATTTGCCGCGCGCAATTCGCCGACGATTTCCCGGGCGCAATCGTCGAGGCGGGTGTATTCTGCCTGCATCGGGCCGAGCGCCAACCTTATCGGCGGCGTGTCGGCAAAGTCGACATAGAGTTCCTCGGCCTGCGAATCGAACGAGCCGACCAGCTTGGCGTCGGTCTTGATGTACGAATAGTACCACCCCAGCATGTTGGTCTGATGGGATTGCGAGATCGCCAGGACGATCTCCGGCAGTTTGCCCGAAGCGCCCGCCAGCGCGATCATGTCCTCGGCCGCCGCCTCGCCGCCGAAGCCGACATGGGCGAGGATCGCCCGATCCTTGCGAATCGGCAGCCCGTTGCCGATCAACGCGAAATGATAGGGCGTGTCGGAGCCGAACGATTGAATCCGCAGTTCCAGGCTGTCGGGCCCGTTGGCGAAGCTCCGCGTCAGATAACAGCTTTCGCCTGCGCGGCGCAGGTCCCAGTGGTCGGAGGGCGCAGGCGGCGATTGCGCCCAAGCCCCGCCCGCCGCCGCAAGCCCCAGCACCGCGCCCAGGGCGGCGATCAATCTCACGATCATCCGCAGTCCTCCCCCCAAGGGGAAGGATGGCGCACGCGGCCAATCGGCGCAAGTCGTTGCGATCCCGCGCCCAGCGGGCTGCGATCGGCCTATCGGGCCGGGCGAGAGGCGGTCTTTTCCGGCGCCACCGAGATGCGCTCGGTTTCGCCGGAGTTGCCTGGGAAGTTGGTGAACATCGCCTCGATCAGGTTGGGCACCAGGTATTGCAGGCGGTTCGAGGTCGAGACCGCTTGGGCGCGGCCTTCGAACAGCCGCTGGCCGTCGGCCTTGCGGTCGATCTTGAGACCGATCCCGCTGGTGTAGACGGTGTAGCTGTCGATCCCATCGTCGAACCACGGCTCGTTCCAGCCCCAGCCCCACGGCTGGAACGGCACGTAGGCGACGTGCGCGTGATGGCGCCCGGCCCACACCACCGGGCGATAGCCGTACCACGGCGACCAGAACGGATCGTAGCCGAAGCCCGTGCGCGCGACCCGCTCACGGCCGCTGTCGACCCCGTAGTCGAACCGCACGATCATGTCGGCATCGGCCGGCGAGGCGGCCTGGCGGTAACCGTATTTCTCGAGCTGCGCGGCGACGAGCTGCGCGTACTGGCCGAACTCGATCCCGCCCGAAAGCGACGGATCGCCGGCGACCACCGCGAACGTCTGGCCTTGCGGCGGGGGCAATTGGCTTTGGAACCGAGTGACGTTCGAATTGAACGTGGTCGCGCACGCGGCGAGCGCGAGCAGCAGGAACGGAGCGGCGGCCATCAGCAGCCGGCGCGGCAGGGAGTGAGTATCGTGGTTCATGGCGCGGTCCCTCCGGCTGGAGGACGCCGCGGGCAGCCCAATCCCGCAAATCCAGCCGTTATCAGAGCAGGTTAGCGTGCTCCGGCGCGGCTGAATAGGGATTGAACGGCCCGCAGGGGGGGCGCCGCTAGACTTGCCCGCGGATCAGCCCGAGCGCCTCGTACGCCGCGCCGAGCGTCGGCCGCGCGAGATCCCGGGCCTTGAGCGCGCCCTTGGCGAGGATTGCATCGAGCGATTCGCGGTCCTGCCTCAGCTCGACGAAGCCCTGCGAGATCGGGCCGAGGGTTTCGACCAGCACCTCACCCAGCGCGGGCTTGAACGCGCCGAAGCCCTTGCCGCCGAACTCGCCGAGCACCTGATCGACACCCTTGCCGGTGACCGCACCGTAGATCGTGACCAGGTTCAGCGCCTCGGGCCGGGCCGCGAGCCCCGCCGTCTCGGACGGCAGCGGCTCGGGATCGGTCTTGGCTTTCTTGACCTTGGTCATGATCGTGTCGGCATCGTCGGTCAGGTTGATCCGGCTCATGTCGGAAGGATCGGACTTGCTCATCTTCGCGCTGCCGTCGCGCAGGCTCATGATCCGCGCAGCCTCGGGCGGGACGATCGGATCGGGCAGGGTGAATACCGGAGCTTCTTCGCTAGCGAAGTCGAAGTTGAACTTCTGCGCGACGTCGCGGGCGAGCTCGAGGTGCTGCTTCTGGTCCTCGCCCACCGGCACGTGGGTCGCCTGATACAGCAGCACGTCGGCGGCCTGGAGTACCGGGTAGGTGAACAGCGCCACGCTCGCGCCTTCGCGGTTCTTGCCGGCTTTGTCCTTCCATTGGGTCATGCGGTTCAGCCAGCCCATCCGGGCGATGCCGTTGAGCAGCCATTGCAGCTCGGCATGGGCCGGGACCTGCGCCTGGTTGAACAGCACCGAGCGGTCGGGATCGATCCCGCAGGCGACCAGCGCGGCGGCCATTTCGAGCGTCGCGGCGTGCAGCTCGGCCGGCACGAACGGCTGCGAGATCGCGTGGAGGTCGGCGAGGAAGAACAGGCACTGGTTCTTGTCTGCGCTACCGCCTGCGGCTGCTTGAGCGCGATTGGCCTCCTCCATCTGGTCCTGCATCCGCACCCAGTTGCGGATGGCGCCGAGATAATTGCCGAGATGAAGGGCCCCGGTGGGCTGAATGCCGGAAACGACGCGCATGGAAATGTCTTTCGTGAAAGCGATGTGGAAACGTCCGCGTGCACGCGGAGCAAATTACGGGATCAGCGCGAAGCGCACGCTTCCCAACGCCATCGCCAGGCCACCCGGCCGAAAGCCGTCAGGGTGCGAGTTGCGGAAATCCGTTCCATCGCGCGCCGCATAACACAATTTGCGCGCAGGAAAAGCCTCAGCCGTTGCGCTCGATCTCCGAGGCGGTGACCGGCGTTGCACGGCGCTTGCCGGGGCGAAGCTGGGCGATCGCGTCCTTGTCGATCGCGCCGAGCAGCCACGCGGCGGCGAAGAACACCGCCAGGCCGACCGCGACCAACAGCACGATGCCGCCGCCCTTCTGCGCGACCGAGCCCGAATACCAGGGCATCGTCGCCTTCAGCAGGAACCACAGGACCGCCGCCATCACCGCCGAGGCGAGCGCCTGGCGCACGATGCGGCTCAGCAGCGCGAGCGAGAAACGGAAGTGCGCGCGCCGATGGAGGTTGCCGTAGAGCAGCACGCAGTTGAGGCTGGCCGAACAGGCGGTCGCGGCGGCCAGGCCGACGATCCCCCAGGGCCGCACCACCGCGAGATTGAGGAAGATGTTGAAGCACAGCGCGGTGCCGGCGGTGATCACCGGCGTACGTGTATCGCCGCGCGAGAAATATCCGGGCTCGAGCACTTTCACCAGGACGTACGACGGCAGGCCGCAGACCAGCGCGACGACGATCTGCATCATAATCGCGCCGTCCGCCGCGGTGAACTTGCCGCCGACGAAGAACGCATGGACGAACGCCGGTGCGCAGACCGCGAGCGCGGCGGCGGCGGGCAGGGTGAGCAGGGTCGCAAGCTCGATCGCGCGGCCCTGGAGCTGCGCGGCGCCTTGCGGGTCGCCGCCCGCGATGTGACGCGACAGCGCCGGCAGGATCGCCGTGCCGAGCGCGATGCCGACGATGCCGAGCGGCATCTGGTTCAGCCGATCGGCCATCTTGAGCAGGGTCAGCGAGCCTTGGGGCAGGCTGGTGGCGAAGAACGTGTCGGCGAGCTGGCTGATCTGATAGATGCCCGCCCCGAACGTCGCGGGAAAAATGCGCCACAGCAGCACTTTGGTGTCGGGCGTCATGCGCGGCAAGTGGAGTTTGAGGCCCACGCCGGCCCGGCGCAGCGAGATCAGCAGGTAGACGAGCTGGAGAATGCCCGCCACCGGCAGCGCCCAGCTCTGCGCGAATGCCTTCAGGCGGTCGGAATAGTCGAAGAACCAGCCCCACAGCAGCCCGCCGATCAGGGCGAAGTTGAACAATACCGGCGCCAGCGCTCCCGGCCCGAAGCGCGAGCGGGTGTTGAGCATGCCCGACAGCAGCGCGACCACGCTGACCAGCCCGAGGTAGGGAAACGTGATCCGCGCCAGCGTGACCGACAGCTCGAACTTGCCCGGCACCGCCGCATAGTCACGCGCCAGCAGCCACACGATCCCGTGCATCGCGAGGATGCACAGCAGCGAGAAGGCGAGCAGCACCCAGACGAACACCGACAGCACGTCGTTCGCGAAAACGCCGGCCTCGCGCTCGCGCTGTTCCTCGCTGCCCGCGCCGTGCAGCTTGCCCCCGTACATCGGCACGAACGCGACCGAGAAGGCGCCTTCCGCGAACAGCCGGCGGAAGGTGTTGGGCAGGGTGAAGGCGAGCTGGAACGCATCGGCCGCGAGCCCGGCGCCGAACAGCCGCGCGAACAGCATGTCGCGGATGAAGCCGAACACCCGGCTGACCGCCGTCAGCCCGCCGATCGTGCCGACGTTCTTGACGAGGCTCATGGGTTGCCGCCTCGCGCCTGCGGGGCGAAGCTTACGCGTTGCCGCCCGGAGCCGCCTCGCCGCCGGCGCCCTGCTCGGCCGCGCGCTGCTGCAGCTGCTGCTGGTAGAGCGTCTGGAAGTCGATCGGATCGAGCAGCAGCGGGGTGAAGCCCGCATCGCGCGTCGCGTCCGCGATCACCCGGCGGGCGAACGGGAACAGGATGCGCGGAGCTTCGGAATACATGAACATGTGCGCATGCTCGTCGGGCACGTTGCGCAAGCCGAGCAGCGCGCAATACGACAGCTCGACGATGTAGAGCGTGCCGCGCGCGGTCTTCGCGTTCACGCCGATCTTGAGCTCGACCTCGTGCAGCTCGTCGCTGATCGGCCGCGCCCCGATGTTGAGCTGCACGTCGAGTTCGGGCTGCTCGGTCCACTGGAAGCTTTCCGGCGCCTTCGGGTTCTCGACCGACAGATCCTTCACGTATTGCGTCAGCAACCCCGCGGCCGGCTGATTGTCGGCGCCGTTGCCCGGATTCGATTCGAGGTTGGTCAGAACGTCGGCTTCATCGGCCATTTGCGCACGCTTTCTATAACGGACTTGCAAGATGTGGTGTCGGGCGGGGCGCGTAGCACTCATGCCGGGCCCCCGCAACGGTGCGGCGAATCGCGCCGCAAAACCGGCGACGCGGGCACCGAAGTGCGATCCACCTGTTGTTCATTTGTCATCGCTACCTATTTCGTGCAGCAAGGGGACAATTCGGGTGGTGCGCGCCGCGCCCGCTCGTGGTAAACAGGCTTTAGTCACGTGATTGTCGAAATCGTCATCCTGGCCATGATCGCCGCCTTCCTCGGCCTGCGGCTCTATTCGGTTCTCGGCCGAAGGGCGGAGCATGAGGAAGAGCCTGTGCCAACGCGGTTCGAGCAGCCCGAAGGGCCTGCCGCGCGCCGCTCGCTCGCCCCTGCGCAGCCGGTCCAGGCGCCGTTTCGCCCGCGCGAGCTCACCGGCCTGTCCCTCGCGATCGAGCAGGGCCTGCACGCGATCTCGGCGGCCGACCGGCGATTCGACCTGTCCGGGTTCATCGACGGCGCGAAATCGGCTTACGGGATGATCCTCGAAGCGTTCTGGCGCGGCGACCGCGAGCACTTGCGGCAACTGTGCGACCAGCACGTCTATGAAAGCTTCGCCGCCGCGATCGACGCGCGCGAGGCGGCGGGCGAAACGCTCGACAACCGCCTGGTGCGGATCGAGGAAGCGGTGGTTCATTCCGCGCGACTCGACGGGCGCACCGCGCGGATCGCGGTCGCGTTCTTGGCCGACATCGCCGCGGTCACCCGCGACAAGGCCGGCAACGTCGTCGCCGGCTCGCTCGACGATGCGGTAGAAAGCCGCGACATCTGGACGTTCTCGCGCAACGTCAATTCCGCCGGTCCCGACTGGCTGCTCGACGAAACCGACGAGGGTTAGTCTCGCGGTGTGGGGGCGGGGGCTGGCAACGCTCGCCGTCGTGGTGCTGCTCGCCGGTTGCGCGCGCATCGTTCCTGAGGCGCAGCCGCCCGTACCTCCTGCGAACGCGGTCGTCGCCGGCGTCAGGCCAGGCCCCGACATCGCTTCGCTTCCCTTCGCGGCCGACGATGCGCGCGCCGCGCTCGCCGGATTTGCCGAGAGCTGCCCCAAGCTGCTCGCGCGGCAGGATCAGAGCTGGCTGACCTCGCCCGCCGATTGGCAGGGCGCCTGCGCCGCTGCCGCGACCTGGCCGGCAAGCAACGCTGCAGCCTTCTTCACCAGCCATTTCGAGACCGCCGAAGTCGCCGGCGGCCAGACGTTCGCGACCGGCTATTACGAGCCGGAGATCGCCGGGGCGCGCACCCACCTGCCGGGCTATGACGTGCCGGTCTACGGCTTGCCGCCGGACCTGGTGTGCGGCTGGCCGGCGAACACTCCGCCTGAACAGCGGACCGGCCGTGCGCCGCTCGGGCGTTACGACGCGAGCGGGAACTTCGTGCCGTACTACACCCGCGCCGAGATCGAGGATGGCGCGCTCGCGGGCAAAGGCCTCGAGATCGCCTGGGCGAAGGACCCGGTCGAGTTCTTCTTCCTGCAGATCCAGGGCTCGGGCCGCCTGGTCGCGCCCGACGGCAGCGTGATGCGGATCGGCTATGCCGGGCAGAACGGGCGCGATTACACCGCGATCGGCGCGACGATGCGCCAGCAAGGGCTGATCGGCGACGCGCCGGGGCAATATCCCGGCTCGATGCAGGGGATCATGCAATACCTGCGCGCGAATCCCGCAGCCGGGAACCAACTGATGCGGACGGACGACAGCTACGTGTTCTTCCGCGAGATTGTCGGGGATGGCCCGATCGGCGCGCTCGGCGTGCCGGTGCGGCGCGAGAGCTCGGTCGCGGCGGACCCGGCGTTCGTGCCGCTCGGCGCGCCGGTGTTCCTCCAGGTGGACCGCCCCGAGGCGAGCGGCCTGTGGATCGCGCAGGATACCGGCGGCGCGATCAAGGGCGCCAACCGCTTCGACACGTTCTGGGGCGCCGGCGCCGACGCGCGCACGATCGCCGGCGGGATGAGCGCGCGGGGCACCGCGCTGGTGCTGCTGCCCAAGGGCACGCTCAAGCGCCTCGGCGCGCGATGAAACCGCCGCGCGGGCTGAGCGCCGGCGAGGCCGCGCTGTGGCGCAGGCTGACCGCGACGGTGACGCCGTTGTGCGGCGGGGCTAAAGTCGATCCTCCCCCTCCGGGGGAAGTGGCAGCCCGAAGGGCTGACGGAGGGGGCGAGGCTCGCGCCGCCCAGGCCTCCTCCACCACTCGCTTCGCGAGCGGTCCTCCTCCCCCGAAGGGGGAGGAACGGGCACGATCCCGAGCGCTTTCGGCGGAACACGGCCTCGACGCCACCTGGGACCGCAAGCTGCGTACCGCGCGGATCGAGCCCGATTTCACCCTCGATCTCCACGGCCATTCGCTCGACGCCGCGCATGCCCGGCTCGAAGGCGGTCTCGCGCAGGCCAAGGCGATGGGCGCGCGGCTGGTGCTGGTGGTGACCGGCAAGCCGCGCCACGCCGAAGCCGCCGATCGCGGCAGCACGCGCGGGGCGATCCGCGCGAAAGTCATCGACTGGCTCGCCGCCGGCCCGCATGCGGCGAGCATTGCCGCGATAAGAAAAGCGCACCGCAGTCATGGGGGCGACGGTGCGCTCTATCTGGTTCTCAAAAGGACGCGTTAAGCTTGCCATCCCGCGCTCGAGGGAGCGGGTGGCGCACGCGGGGTCGACGATCAGTTCTTCTGCATCGCGTCCCTTGCGCGCGCGGCTTCCTGATGGAAGCGGAAAACCTCCGCGTCGAACGGGTAGTCGACCTCGCCTTCCCAGTCCTTGATGTTCTCGTGCAGGTTTTTCACCCCGCGCAGCATTTCCGGCGAGGCGACGGCGAGGAACGGGGCGATCATCTCGCTCCACTCGTCGAGGAACGCCTGCGCCTGCGGGCTTGCCGGGTCGAGCGGCAGCGCCGCCTTGATGCGCGCCGCGAGGTCCTTCCATTTTCGATTGTGAGCATCGTTGTCGAAATCGCGCGGCAGCGCGGTGGCCGCCTGCTCTAAAGCCTGGCGTTCGCCCGCGGTCATGTAGCGGTCGGCCAGCTCGTTGAACTTTGCTTGCGACATTCCGGTTTCTCCTTGCCGGATCAGCGAGCAAAAAGTCGCGACATCGATAGGCTCGCTGCGATCGATGCGGGACAGGATGGAGCCGAGCAGGGCATATGCCTCGTCGAGTTCGCGGCGCCGGTCCCTCAGCGCCTCCATCTGCGCAGAGATCAGGTGTCGCAGGTCGATCATGCGGCCGGCGCTCAATCTTTGAATCTGGGCGAGCGTGAGCCCGGCGCGCTTCATCGCGATGATCCGATGCAATTGCTCGAGCTGGGTGGGGCCGTAGTACCGTCGGCCCGAAGCGGTTCTCAGGGGTGCCACCAGGCCGCGCGTCTCGTAAAAGCGCAGCGCCCGCACGGTAAGTCCCGTCAGGCGGGCTACTTCGGAAATATCGAGCGAATCGGCCATGGCAGCTCTTATGCGCGCTGACGCAGCGTCAGCTTCAAGCACTAAATCGGAGCGCCGACGAAAAAGGCCCCGGCATCGCTGCCGGGGCCGTTTCCCATTCGGTGCTCGACCGCGCCGATCAGTGGTACTTCGCGTACTTGAGGTCGAAGCGGTCGGCGTCCATCACTTTGGTCCAGGCCTTGACGAAGTCCTTCACGAACTTTTCCTCGCCGCCCTTCTGCGCATAGACTTCGCATACCGCGCGCAGCTCGGCGTTCGAGCCGAACACCAGGTCGGCGCGGCTCGCGCGCCAGGTTTCGTGGCCGCCGGCGCGGTCGGTCGCGACGTATTCCTCGTCGTTCGAGCCTTCGACCGCCTTCCACACGTTGGTCATGTCGAGCAGGTTGACGAAGAAGTCGTTGGTGAGTTGGCCCGAGCGCTTGGTGAAGTGGCCGTGGCCGCGCTCGCCGTGGTTGGCGCCGAGCACCCTGAGCCCGCCGATCAGCACGGTCATCTCAGGCACCGAGAGGCCGAGCAGGCTGGCCTTGTCGAGCATCATCTCCTCGGTCTTCACCGCGAGCTTCTTCTTGCCGACGTAGTTGCGGAACGCATCGGCCTCGGGTTCGAGCGGGGCGAAGCTGTCGGCGTCGGTCTGCTCCTGGGTCGCGTCGCCGCGGCCGCCGGTGAACGGGACGTTGGCGGCGCCGGCCTTTTCGAGGCCGACCACCCCGCCGAGCACGATCGCATCGGCCAGGCTGAGGTTGCCGCGTAGCCCGTCGAGCGTGCCGAGCACCTTCGCGAGCATCTGAGGCTCGTTGACGTCCCAATCCTTCTGCGGCGCAAGGGCGATGCGCGCGCCGTTGGCGCCGCCGCGATGGTCGGACTTGCGGTAGGTCGAGGCTGAGGCCCACGCGGTCTTGATCAGCTGGCTGACCGTAAGGCCGCTATCGGCGATCTTCGCCTTCACCGCCGAAACGTCGGCGTCCGAAGGTTTGGTGCCGGCCGGGATCGGGTCCTGCCAGATCAGGTCTTCGGCCGGAACCTCGGGGCCGAGGTAGCGGGCCTTGGGCCCCATGTCGCGGTGGGTGAGCTTGAACCACGCGCGCGCGAAGGCGTCCTTGAACGCTTCGTGGTCGTTCCGGAACTTCTCGCTGATCTTGGCGAGCTCGGGGTCCATCTTCAGCGCCATGTCGGCGGTGGTCATCATCGTCGGGACCTTCTTCGAAGCGTCCCACGCGGCCGGGGCCATGTCTTCCGGCTTCTGGTTCACCGGCTGCCACTGTTGCGCGCCCGCCGGGCTCTTCACCAGCTCGTAGTCGTAGTCGAGCAGCAGGCGGAAGTAGTTCTGGCTCCATTCGGTGGGCGTGTTGACCCACGATCCTTCGATCCCGCTGGTGATCGCGTGCTCGCCGGTGCCGCCGTGCTCTTCGCCGCTGACCCAGCCGAAGCCCTGCGCGGCAAGGTCGGCGCCCGACGGGGCAAATCCCAGCGTCGAGGGATCGCCGTTGCCATGCGCCTTGCCGAAAGTGTGGCCGCCCGCGGTGAGCGCGACGGTTTCCTCGTGGTCCATCGCCATGCGGGCGAAGGTTTCCTTGATGTCGCGCGCCGATTGCAACGGATCGGGGTTGCCGCCGGGTCCCTCCGGGTTGACGTAGATCAGGCCCATCTGGATCGCGGCGAGCGGGCCTTCCAGCTCGTGCATGCCGTGCTCGGGGGAGATGCGGGTCTGGACGCCTTCGTTGACCCACTTGTCTTCCGAGCCCCAGTAGATGTCCCGCTCGGGCTCGAACACGTCGGCGCGGCCGCCGCCGAAGCCGAAGATCGGCCCGCCCATGCTCTCGATCGCGACGTTGCCGGCAAGGATGAACAAGTCGGCCCAGCTGATGTTCTGGCCGTACTTCTGCTTGATCGGCCACAGCAGGCGCCGGGCCTTGTCGAGATTGCCGTTGTCGGGCCACGAATCGAGCGGGGCGAAGCGCTGCTGGCCCGAGTTGGCGCCACCGCGGCCGTCGGCCGTGCGGTAGGTGCCGGCGGCGTGCCAGGCCATGCGGATGAAGAACGGGCCGTAGTTGCCGTAATCGGCTGGCCACCACGGCTGGCTGTCGGTCATCAGCGCGGTCAGGTCGGCCTTGAGCGCGTTGTAATCGAGCGCGTTGAACGCCTGCGCATAGTCGAAGTCCTCGCCCAGCGGATTGGTCGCTCCGTTCGGGTTGAGGATCTCGGTGGCCAGCATCTCGGGCCACCAGTCCTTGTTGGTGCGGCCGAGCAACGCACGCACGCCGCCGCCGTGGGGAACGGGGCAGCCTTCGATCGAACCGGTTTTTGCGTCCATGATCTCTCTCCTGATTGGGCGGTCAGTGAAGTCGCGCCGCGACTCCAATGCCACTCATTTGTGACGGCGCAGCCTATCAAAGGCCGGAGAGAGCTAGAAACGAGATCATCCGATAAGTTTGAGTGAATAAATCACTCAAGCGGGATCGAACGATTCAATCGATCAATCGGGAAGGCGATCAGGCCGCCTGGGCAAGGTCCTCGACCGGCTCGTGACGGATCAGGTAGTCGAACGCCGACAGCGCCGCCTTCGAACCTTCGCCCATTGCGATGACGATCTGCTTGTACGGCACCGTGGTCGCGTCGCCCGCGGCGAACACGCCCGGCAGGCTGGTCGCCGCGCGCTCGTCGATCTCGATCTCGCCGAAGCGGTTGAGCGTAAGCCCCGAGCCCGCGAGCCATTCGGTGTTGGGCACCAGGCCGATCTGGACGAACACGCCTTCCAGCTCGACCCGGTGCTCGGTGCCCGAGTGCCGCCCGCGCCAGACGAGGCCGTTCACCCGCTCGCCATCGCCGGTGACCTCGGTCGTCTCGGCCGAAACCGCGACATCGACGTTTTTCAGGCTGAACAATTTATCCTGCAGCACCTGGTCGGCGCGCAAGGCATCGGCGTATTCGATCAGCGTCACGTGCGAGACGATGTTGGCGAGGTCGATCGCCGCCTCGACGCCGGAGTTGCCGCCGCCGATCACCGCCACGCGCTTGCCCTTGAACAACGGGCCGTCGCAGTGCGGGCAATAGGCGACGCCCTTGTTGCGGTATTGATCCTCGCCCGGCACGCCGAGCTGGCGCCAGCGCGCCCCGGTCGCGAGCACCACGCTGCGGGCCTTCAGGCTGGCGCCGTTGGCGAACTGCACCTGGTGCCAGCCGCCCGGCACTTTGGCCGGGATCAGCCCGGTTGCAGTCTGCAGGGTCATCACGTCGACCGGGTAATCGGCGACGTGCGCCTCGAGCTGCGCGGCGAGCTTGGGCCCTTCGGTGTAAGGCAGCGAAATGAAGTTCTCGATCCCGAGCGTGTCGAGCACCTGGCCGCCGAAGCGCTCGGCGGCGATGCCGGTCGCGAAGCCCTTGCGCGCGGCGTAGATCGCCGCCGCCGCGCCGGCCGGCCCGCCGCCGACCACCAGGACCTCGAACGGCTTCTTCTCCGCGAGCTTCGCCGCGGCTTTCGCGCCGGCATTGGCGTCGAGCTTCGCGAGAATCTCCTCGATTCCCATCTTGCCGCTGGCCCACATCTCGCCGTTCAGGAACACCGCCGGCACGGCCATCACGCCGCGCTCGTCGACTTCGTCCTTGAACGTGCCGCCTTCGATCAGGGTCGCCGAGACGCCCGGATTGTTCAGCGCCAGCAGCGTCAAAGCCTGCACCACGTCGGGGCAGTTGTGGCACGAGAGCGAGAAATACATCTCGAAACGGTATTCGCCCACGAGCGCGCGCGCCTGGCGCAGCGCGTCGTCGGACACTTTCGGGGGATGCCCGCCGGCCCACAGCAGCGCGAGCACCAGCGAGGTGAACTCGTGGCCCATCGGCAGGCCGGCGAACTCGACCGAGGCCGACGGATCGGCAACCCGGCGGATCGCGAAGCTCGGCTTGCGCGAAGCGGTGCCGTCGAACCGCGCGGTGACCATCTCGTGCAGCGCGGCGATCTCTTCGAGCAGCTCGCGCGTCTCGGCCGATTTGCGGCCGTCGCCCAACGTCGCGACGAGCTCGATCGGCTCGCGCAAGTTGGCGAGGTACTGCTTCAACTGCTGGGTGAGGTTCGCGTCGAGCATATGCTTCCCGTGGAGTTTCCTCCCCGAGACGAGCTCGGGGAGGATCGTTTCAGCTTAGATCTTGCCGACGAGGTCGAGCGAAGGCGCGAGCGTCTCCTCGCCTTCCTCCCACGCGGCCGGGCAGACCTGGCCGGGGTGGTTGCGGACGTACTGCGCGGCGCGGATCTTGCGGACCAGCTCGTTGGCGTTGCGGCCCACGCCCTCGCAGGTGATCTCCATGATCTGGATCACCCCGTCGGGATCGACCACGAACGTCGCGCGGTCGGCCAGGCCCTGGCCTTCGCGCAGCACGCCGAAGTTGTTCGACAGGTTGTGCTGCTGATCGCCCAGGAACGGGAACTTGAGCTTGCTGATCTTCTCCGAGGTGTCGTGCCAGGCCTTGTGGCTGAAATGGGTGTCGGTCGAGACCGCGTAGACGTCGACGCCGAGCTTCTGCAGCATCTCGTAATGCTCGCCGAGGTCCTCGAGCTCGGTCGGGCACACGAAAGTGAAGTCGGCCGGATAGAAGAAGAACACCGCCCACTTACCCTCGAGGCTCTTCTCGGTGACCTCGAAGAAGTCCTTGCCGGCCTGGAAGGCGGTGGCGGTGAACGGTTTGATCGTGCTGCCGATGATACCCATTGAATCGCGTCTCCATGTGCGAGTGGTGATGAATTGTGCGGGCGCGAGATAAGGATTGTTGCGACGCGGTAAACCGATCAATTCCGATTGGAATGATCGGACGTGTCGATAACCGGTACGATCGGATTTTCTCGCGACGCGAGCCTCGCATTCCGTTCTACGAACGGCACGGGCTGGCGACCGTTCGTTGCTGGGTCGGCATTTCGCGGCAAGCCTTCTCGGACCGGTTGATTAGCGGTAGGCTTCGCTGCGGCCGGGCGGCAGACCCGGCAACGATGGGAGAGAAACCTTGCGTATCGTCCTTGCCCTGTGCCTCGCCATCTCGTCCGCGGCGCTCGCCGCCAAGCCGGCCCAGGCCGCACCCGCCTGCGATCGCGAGTGCCTGCGCGGCAAGGTGTCCGAGGTGCTCTACGCGCTCGCCGACCACGATGTTGCCAAGCTGCCAGTGGCGGCCAACCTGCGCGTGACCGAGGACGGGGTAGAGAAGCCGCTCGACAAGCTCGGGCTGGCGCGCTCTGTCACCAAGCTGCGCGGTTATCGCCAGGACATCATCGACGAACGCGCGCAGCAGGCGGTCGCCGGCACGATGGTCGAGGAATCGGGCGCGCCGATCCTGCTGGTGGTGCGCGTGAAGCTCGACGGCGATCAGAAGCTGAGCGAGCTCGAGCTGGTCACCACCCGCAGCCGCGCCGACGGGATGATCTACAACATCGACGCCTACAGCGGCGCGCCGGCCGAGGGCATGGACCTGCCGCCGCGCCCCGACCAGCTCGCCAGCCGCGACGAGATGATCCGCATCGCGATGTTCTACCCGCGCGGGCTCAGCGAAGCGAAAACCTTCAACGCGATCGGCACCCCGTTCGCGAAGGAAGCCTTCCGGCTCGAGAACGGCGCGCTGATGGCGGGGCCAGGCTGCACATTCGCGCCGGGCTGCGAGGACATCGGCAACCAGTCGCTGGCGATCTTCAAGACGCTGGGCCGGGTGACCGTGCGCGACATCGTGGTGGACGAGCGCATGGGCATCGTGATCATGCGCCTGTCGTGGAACCAGCGCGGGCCGGGCTCGGATCGGCTGACCGCGTGGGAAATGTTCAAGGTCTACGACGGCCAGATCCACATGGTGCAAGCCTGGATGCGCCTGTTCCCGCCGGCGCTGGACTTGGGCGGCTGGCAGATCCGCGAGGGGATTGTGCAGCCTTGAGCGGGGGGCTGCTTTTTCGCCTCAGCCGTGCACCGTCTCGCAGCGTTCGAGCATCGCAATGAAGGCGGCGATCTTGCGCGCCCGGGTTTCGGGCTTGTTCGCCGCGCTTATTCGATAAAGGATCGCGTAGCGGTTGGCTCCGGTCAGCGTCGCGAAGAACGCCGCGGCTTGCGGGCTCTCGTCGAGCGCGGCCTGAAGATCGGGCGGCACTTGCGCCTTGCTCGCTGAGGCATAGGCGCCGTCCCAGCGGCCGTCCGCCCTGGCCGCTTCGACTTGCGCCAATCCCGCCGGGCGCATCCGGCCGGCGTCGATCAGTTCGCTCGCGCGTGTGCGGTTCTTCTGCGACCACTTGCTGCGCGCCTTGCGCGGCGTGAAGCGGGTGAGCCAGTGGGCATCGTCGTAAGCGTCGAGCTGGCCGTCGATCCAGCCGTGGCACAGCGCCGCGTCGATCGCCTCGGCCTTCGACACGCTCGCGATGCCCGAGCCTGCTTTCGCGAACTTGATCCACAATCCGGCCGAACCTGCGGGCTGCGCCTCCAGCCACCGTTCCATGGCCGCAAGATCGCTGAACGCGAGGATCGGCAGGCCAGCGCGTTCTTCGGTCATTCGGAAAGGCCATGAAATCCGTTCAATTAACGACTTACCCGCACTGCCCCCGGTGCAGCAGCTTGTGATCCGCCAGCACCAGCGCCATCATCGCTTCGACCACCGGCGCGCCGCGGATGCCGACGCACGGGTCGTGGCGGCCTTTGGTGGAGATTTCGGTCGCCTCGCCGTCGCGGGTGATCGTCTCGACGGGCGAGAGGATCGAGCTGGTCGGCTTGAAGCCGACGCGCACCACCACCGGCTGGCCGGTCGCGATGCCGCCGGCGATTCCGCCCGCGTGGTTGCTGAGGAACTCCGGCCCTTCGGCGCCCGGCCGCATTCGGTCGGCGTTCTCCTCGCCCGAGAACCGGCTCGCGGCGAACCCGGCGCCGATCTCGACCGCCTTCACCGCGTTGATCCCCATCATCGCGGCGGCGAGGTCCGCGTCGAGCTTGGCGTAGATCGGCGCGCCCCAGCCGGCCGGAACCCCGGTTGCGACGCATTCGACCACCGCGCCGACCGACGATCCGGCAAGCCGCGCATCGTCCACCAGCCGCTCCCAGCGCCCGGCGGCAGCCGCGTCGGGGCAAAAGAACGGGTTGTTGGCGATCTCCGCCTCGTCGAAGTTCGCCCGGTCGATCGCGTCGCCGCCGATCTCGGCGACGTAGGCCGTGATCGTCACTTCCGGAATCACCAGCCGCGCGACCCCGCCCGCGGCCACCCGCGCGGCGGTTTCGCGCGCGCTCGCCCGCCCGCTGCCGCGATAGTCGCGCACCCCGTACTTCGCGTCGTAGGCGTAGTCGGCATGGCCCGGGCGGTACTTGTTCGCGATCTCGGAATAGTCCTTCGACCGCTGGTCGACGTTCTCGATCATCAGGCTGATCGGCGTGCCGGTGGTCTTGCCCTCGAACGTGCCCGAGAGGACCTTCACCGCATCCGGCTCCTGCCGCTGGGTGGTGAACTTCGATTGCCCCGGCCGCCGCGCGTCGAGGAACGGCTGGATGTCGGCCTCCGAAAGCGCCAGCCCCGGCGGGCACCCGTCGACCACCGCGCCCAGGGCGGGCCCGTGGCTCTCCCCCCAGGTGGTGAAGCGCAGCGCGCGGCCGAATGTGTTCCAGCTCATGGTGCGCGCTCCATGTCGCAAGAGTGGGCAAGTGTCCATAAGCGCTGGCCAAATCCCGCGCGAACGGGCAGGAACAAAACATGATTGCGCGGCTTAAGGGGCGGCTTGAGGAGAGCGGGGCCGATTGGGCGGTGATCGACGTCGCCGGCGTCGGTTACCTGGTCCATTGCTCGGCCCGCACGCTCACCGCTTTGGGCGACGCGGGGGAGGCGGTGACGGTGTTCACCGACCTGCAGGTCTCCGAGAACGACTTGCGCCTGATCGGCTTCGCCAGCGCCGCCGAGCGCGAATGGTTCCGCCTGCTGACCGCGGTGCAAGGCGTCGGCAGCAAAGTCGCGCTGGCAATTCTCTCGGCGCTGACGCCCGGCGAGCTGCAAGCCGCCTGCGCCAGCGGCGATGCGGCGCAGGTGGCGCGCGCGAACGGTGTGGGGCCGAAGCTTGCGGGGCGGATTGTCAACGAGCTGAAGGACAAGGCCGGCGCGCTGCCGGGCGGCGGAGTGGGCGCGGCGCCGATGCCGCTGGTGGGGAGCGCGAGCGCAGATGCGGTCTCGGCGCTGGAGAATTTGGGGTTCAAGCCCGCGGTTGCGGCTGCGGCGGTCGCGCATGCTCAGGGCGAATTGGGCGACGATGCTGCGCTTGGCGAGCTTGTGCGGGTGGCGCTGAAGAGGGCGGCGGGATGATGTGGGCTCGTTTCCTGATCGCGATAGGACTTGTTACCGGAGCCTCAGCTGCGAACGCGGCAGATGTGATCTGCGATAAACTTGACGATTATGCGAAGGCGCAGTGGGCTCAAAAGGGCGACCCAATACAGCGATACTGGGTCGAATTTCATTGGGGAATCGATACCGATCCCGATACGTTTTGGTCTTGGGGCTACGGCCACTCCAACGACGTAGCTTCCGCCAATCTTTGTAAGTGGTTGATGGATAACACGAACCAGGAGTTCCGCTCTGAGCTGCCGATTAGAGTTCAGCGTTGCATGGGATATCGGTTCCCTCGATACGCGCCCACGGAGTGGCAATTCACCGATGGTGTGGTGAGGCATCAAGCACATGATGGCTCTTGGCTTGTGTTGGAAGTCAGTTCGCAGGGAATGCGGTCGGGAGAAAGTGCGGTACGAATTTCCTTCGACTCCGTTGATCGCAATCTCGATCCAGAGGAATTACCGCCGATCAGATCGATGGATCCGGTACGTTAGGCAAAATGCCTCCCGCTTGGAACCGCGGCAGAAAGGATTTAAGCTAATCCCATGGGCGAAATGAGCTTCCCTCCCGATCTTCGGCGCTGGATCGACATCCGGCTGGCCGACGGACGCTATGCCGACGAGGCCGATTATTTCCGCGACCTCGTCCGTCGTGATCAGCAAGGGCTGTTGCCGGATTCTCCCGAGGAGATCGCTTGGCTGCGCGAGCAGATCGCCGAGGGCGAGGCTTCCGGAATTTCCGACGAACGGCCGGAGACGATTATCGACAATATCATCGCCAGGCGGCGGGCAAGGGGTGGCTGAGGTCAGGTTTTCCAAAGCCGCCGAAGCCGACCTCGTCGACATCGATGAGTTCAGTGTCACGAATTTCGGTAGCGACATCGGCGAAGCTTACATGCACGGGTTCGACGAGTCCTTCGAGCGTCTTGGGGACTTTCCGCTGGCAGGGCCAGCGGTAACGGGCGTCGGCACCGGAACTCGCTGCCTGATCCACAGGAGCCATCGAATCTTCTACAGAATGGACGGCGACGACGTCTTCGTCTTGCGTGTGCTGCACCATGCGCAGGACGCTCGTAAACATCTTGACGAATGAGCACCAACCCCTCCCTCTCCGCGGAGCGCCAGCCCGATGACCAGGACGCCGCGCTGCGCCCGAAAAGCCTCGCCGAGTTCATCGGCCAGGAGGCGGCGCGCGATAACCTGCGCGTGTTCATCCAGAGCGCGAAGTCGCGCGGCGAGGCGATGGATCATGTGCTGTTCTTCGGCCCGCCGGGGCTGGGCAAGACCACGCTGGCGCAGATCGTCGCGCGCGAGCTGGGCGTGGGGTTCCGCGCCACCAGCGGGCCTGTCATCGTCAAGACCGGCGATCTCGCCGCGCTGCTGACCAATCTCGAAGCGGGCGATGTGCTGTTCATCGACGAGATCCACCGGCTCAATCCGGTGGTCGAGGAGATCCTCTATCCGGCGATGGAAGACCGCGCGCTCGACCTGATCGTCGGCGAGGGGCCCTCGGCGCGTTCGGTCAGGATCGACCTGCCGCCGTTCACGCTGATCGGCGCGACCACCCGGCAAGGGCTGCTGACCACGCCATTGCGCGACCGGTTCGGGATTCCGGTGCGGCTGAACTTCTATTCCGAGAGCGAGCTCGAGCTGGTGGTGACGCGCGGCGCGCGGCTGCTGGGGGTGGCGATCGACCAGGCCGGGGCGCGCGAGATCGCCCGCCGGGCGCGCGGCACCCCGCGAGTCGCGGGCCGCCTGCTGCGCCGGGTGCGCGACTTTGCGCATGTCGAGGGTGCCGCGGTGGTCACCGCGCAAGTGGCCGATGCCGCGCTTACCCGACTCGAGGTCGATTCGCTCGGCCTCGACGCGATGGACCGGCGCTACCTGGCGATGATCGCCGGTACCTACAAAGGCGGTCCGGTGGGGATCGAAACCCTTGCCGCAGGGCTTGCCGAGCCGCGCGACACGATCGAGGACGTGGTCGAACCATACCTGATCCAGCTCGGCCTCGTCGCGCGCACCGCCCGTGGTCGCTGCCTCAACGATCAAGGGTGGAAGCACCTGGGAATCACTCTGCCGGCAGCTAACGGACATGGTAAACAGCCCGGCCTGTTCGAGCAGGAAGAGTAGGAAATTCGGGCACTTTCGGTTCCATAGTGGGACAGTTGGGTTAGCCAACCGGCCTCGATCCCGAAAAAAACGCCTTGGGCAGTCGAAAACACGGTTAACGCGATTGCCCGCGCGGAGGGTCTCTGCCCTGTTGCCTGGCAATGGATGCGCAAAGGGGGCTCCCATGGGGCTGGCGCATCGGCAACGCGAACAGGATTTGAGACCATGTCGGTAAAAACGGCCCTCGCGAAACTGTCTGTCGCCGCAGCCGGCGGCGCGCTGATCGGCGGCGGTGCGGTGCATGTCGCCGAGCCCGCCAAGGCGGCGGTGGATTACAAGACCGTGAAGTCGGTTAAGACCGAGCGCCCGGTCCATACCAAGCTGATCAAGCGGGTGATCGCCAAGCCACGCACGGTCAAGCGCATCCGGCGCGTGGTCGAGGACGAGCAGACGCCGTGCTGCCAGCAACAGATGGCGCTCGTGCCGTTGCCGATGGCGCAGCCGCTGCCCCCGCTCCCGCCAATGTCCGGCTCGAGCGGCGGCGGGGTGACGATCATCGGCGGCTCTGGCGGCTGGGGCGGCGGCTTCGGCGGGGGGTTCTTCGGCGGGTTCTTCGGCGGCAGCAGCTCGGGCGGCGGGATCGTGGTCACCTCGACCACCACCACCAGCGGCGGCTCGACCAGCACCTCGACCGGCGGCAGCAGCTCGGGCGGCAGCTCGACGTCCACCAGTGGCGGCTCTTCGAGCACCAGCGGCGGTTCCACCTCGACCAGCGGCGGCTCGACCAGCACCTCGACCGGCGGCATCACCAGCACGACCACCAGCTCTTCAGGCGGATCGTCCTCGTCGAGCTCGTCGTCGTCTTCCTCGTCCAGTTCGTCGAGCTCCAGCTCGTCGGGCAGCAGCTCGAGCTCGAGCTCGGGCGGCAAGACCAGCAGCTCCGGCGGACATACCAGCAGCTCTGGCGGCTATCACTGCAAGTGGAACTGCGGCCATTCGAGCAGCGGCTCGTCGAGCAGCTCGGGTTCTTCGGGCAGCTCCGGCTCGTCGTCGAGCGGGTCGTCCTCGAGCGGTTCGTCGTCTTCGTCGTCGAGCTCGAGCTCTTCGAGTTCGAGCAGCAGCAGCTCGTCGAGCTCGGGCGGCTCGACCAGCAGCACGTCGGGCAACATGACCAGCAGCACCTCGTCGAGCGGTTCGAGCTCGGGGTCGAGTTCCAGCTCGACCAGCTCCTCGACCTCGTCGAGCACCAGTTCGTCGACCTCGTCCTCGACGTCGTCGTCCACCAGCGGCAGCAGCTCGGGCTCGACCAGCTCCACCAGCGGCACCAAGGTGCCGGCGCCGCCGATGACCCTGCTGTTCGGCGCCGCGGCCGCCGCGGTGTTCGTCCGCCGGCGCAAGAGCAAGGGCCGGAACGGCCCGGCGCTGCTCGCCGCCTGAGACGAAGTCCGGTCCGGAATCAGCGAGGGGCGGCCATAAAGGCCGCCCCTTTTTGCGCCCTGCGTCCGCCGCTCAGGCCGCGAGCTTCCTCAGCACGTAATGCAGGATGCCGCCGTTGACGAAGTATTCCATCTCGTTGGCGGTATCGATCCGGCACTTCGCGACGAACTTCGATGTCGCGCCGTCGGGCCTGGTCACTTCGACCTCGATCATCTGACCCGGCTTGAGATCGTCGAGCTCGCGGATGGTGAAGCGGTCGTCGCCGGTCAGGCCCAGGCTCTCGCGGGTCTCGCCGTCGACGAACTGCAGCGGCAGCACGCCCATGCCGACCAGGTTCGAACGGTGGATGCGCTCGAAGCTCTCGACGATCACCGCGCGCACTCCGAGCAGGTTGGTGCCCTTGGCCGCCCAGTCGCGCGACGAGCCGGTGCCGTATTCCTTGCCGGCGATCACCACCAGCGGCGTACCGTCCGCCTTGTGCTTCATCGCCGCGTCGTAGATTGGCATCCGGATGCCGTTGTACAGCGTCATCCCGCCCTCGACGCCGGGGACCATCTCGTTGCGAATGCGAATGTTGGCGAACGTGCCGCGCATCATCACTTCGTGATTGCCGCGGCGCGAGCCGTAGGAGTTGAAGTCCGCCTTCGAGACCTGATGCTCGATCAGGTAAGTGCCCGCCGGGCTGTCCTCCTTGATCGAGCCGGCCGGGCTGATGTGGTCGGTGGTCACCGAATCGCCGAGGATCGCCAGCGGCAGCGCGCCGACGATGTCGGTCACCGGCACCGGCGTCATCGTCATGCCGTCGAAATACGGCGGATTGGCGATGTAGGTGCTGCCGGCGCGCCACTGGTAGGTTTCCGATCCCGCGACGTCGATCGCGCGCCAGTGCTCGTCGCCCTTGTAGACTTCGGCGTAGCGCTGCTGGAACATCGAGCGGTCGACCGAGCTCGCGATGGCTTGCGTGACTTCCTCGTTCGAGGGCCAGATGTCCTTGAGATACACGTCGGTGCCGTCGCTGCCCTGTCCGATCGGGGTGTTGACGAAATCCTCCGTCACCGTGCCCTTCAGCGCGTAGGCCACCACCAGCGGCGGACTGGCGAGGAAGTTCGCGCGCACGTCGGGCGACACGCGGCCCTCGAAGTTGCGGTTGCCCGAAAGCACGCTGGCCGCGACGATGTCGTTCCGGTTGATCGCATCGCTGATCGGCGGATCGAGGGGGCCTGAATTGCCGATGCAGGTGGTGCAGCCGTAGCCCACGAGATCGAAGCCGATCGCGTCGAGATGCTCCTGGAGGCCCGCTTTCTCGAGATAGTCGGTCACCACCTGGGATCCGGGCGCCAGGCTGGTCTTGACCCAGGGCTTGGGCTTGAGGCCCTTCTCATGCGCTTTCTTGGCGACAAGGCCCGCGGCGACCATCACCGCCGGGTTGCTGGTGTTGGTGCAACTGGTGATCGCGGCGATCACCACGTCGCCGTCGCCGATGTCGTGCTCGGCGCCCTTGACCGGGCAGCGCTTGGCCTCCGCCTTGCCGTAGAGCTTGGACAGATCGCCGTTGAACAGCTCGTCGACTTCGCCGAGCGCGACTTTGTCCTGCGGCCGGCGCGGACCGGCGAGCGAAGGAACCACGCTGCCCATGTCGAGCTCGAGCGTGTCGGTGAACACCGGCTCGTGCGCGGGATCCAGCCACATGCCCTGCTCGCGCGCATAAGCCTCGACCAGCGCGATCTGCCCCTCGTCGCGGCCGGTCAGGCGCAAGTAGTCGAGCGTGACGCCATCGATCCCGAAGATGCCGCAAGTCGCGCCGTATTCGGGCGCCATGTTGGCGAGGGTCGCGCGGTCGGCGAGGCTGAGCGAAGCGAGCCCCGGGCCGAAATACTCGACGAACCGGCCGACCACCCCGCGCGCGCGCAGCATCTGGGTGCAGGTCAGCACGAGGTCGGTCGCGGTGACTCCTTCCGGGAGCTTGCCCGACAGGCGGAAGCCGACCACTTCCGGGATCAGCATGCTGACCGGCTGGCCCAGCATTGCCGCCTCCGCCTCGATCCCGCCGACGCCCCAGCCGAGCACGCCCAGGCCGTTGACCATCGTGGTGTGGCTGTCGGTGCCGACGCAAGTATCGGGATAGGCGATTGTCACGCCGTTCGGGTCTTCGCTGGTCCACACGCATTGCGCGATGTGCTCGAGGTTCACCTGGTGGCAGATGCCGGTGCCCGGCGGCACCGCCTTGAAGTTGGCGAGGCTCTTGGAACCCCACTTGAGGAAGTCGTAGCGCTCGATGTTGCGGCGGTATTCGAACTCGACGTTGTGCTGGAACGCCTTGGGGTGGCCGAACTCGTCGACCATCACCGAGTGGTCGATCACCAGGTGCACCGGCACCAGCGGATTGATCTTGCTGGTGTCGCCGCCGAGCTTGGCGATCGCGTCGCGCATCGCCGCGAGGTCGACCACGCAGGGCACGCCGGTGAAGTCCTGCATCAGCACCCGCGCCGGGCGGTACTGAATCTCCATGCCGGTGGTCGGGTTGCGCTGCCAGTCGGCGATCGCGCGGATGTGGTCGGCCGAGACGGTGAAGCCGGCATCCTCGAAGCGCAGCAGGTTCTCGAGCAGCACTTTCATCGCGAACGGCAGTCGGCTGACGTCGCCGATCGTCTCGGCCGCCTTCGCCAGCGAATAGTAGGCGTAGTCCTTGCCCCCCACGGTCATCGTGCTGCGGGTGGCGAGCGAGTCCTTGCCGGTCTGGGTCATCGTGCTGTGGCGATCCTTGTTCGAGTGGCCGCCCTTTCGCGTGCGCTGCGACTGCGAAGGAGCGCGAATTCGCCCGGCACCTGCTCGTTTTGCTGTGCATCGTCAAGGGCTCGCCCCGCTCGGCCGATTGCTTCGCTATGGCCGTTGGCCGCATAGAGGCGGCGATGGGCACTCTTCGACCTCCCGGCCGCGACAACGATCCGCTGAACGTGCTGGTGATCGCGGCGGCGCTGGTCGTGGCGGCGATCGCCGGGGCGGCGCTGGGCTTCGCGCTCGATTTCATCAGCGGCGGATCGGCGCACAACCAGTCCGGCGCGGACAAAGGCCGGTGACGAAAGGGCGGTTCAGGCTGGAGTCAGCGCTTCGGCGCGATGCTCGCACGCCACGCGGGGAAATCGGGATGTCGAGGGTGGTTATGCGGCTGGACGGCTGCGGTTGGTGGCGACTACGGGGCCTGTGAGATGATGGTTTCGATTCGAACTTTGTTGCTCTGCGGAGCATTCGCGCTCGCGCCGGCGGGCGTTGCGTACGCGCAGCAGGTCCAGCCGCAGAACCTGCCGAGCGACGATTCGGCCGCGGCGCCCGCACCGGCCACGGCGCAGGGTTCGAAATTCGACGATGCCTTCGGGCAGGCCGCGCCGGCGCCCGCTGTGCAGCCGCAAGTTGCTGCCCCGGTGACGGTGCAGCCGGTGCCGCCGCCGGAGCCGGTCGAGCATTGGACATTGGCCGACGCGCGCGCGCTCCAGGCGGTGATCCGCGGGATCGGTAGCGAAGGCCTCGAGCCCGCGGACTACCAGCCCGACGCGCTCGCGCAGGCGATCGCGGCCGGACCGGGCGCCGATCTCGATCAGGTCGCCAGCCGCAGCTTCGCCTGGCTGATCGAGGATTTGCGCGACGGGCGCACGCCGATGTCGGCGCGCAAGCAGTGGTTCGTGGTCGATCCCGATCCCGACGTGATGCCGACCGCCGCGGTGATGCAGCAGGCGCTCGCCAGCCACGACGTCGCCGGCGTGGTGGACGAGCTTGCGCCGACCAATCCGGACTATGCCGCGCTGCGCAAGCTGCTGGCGGCGACCCCGGCGAAGGATGCGGACAAGATCGCGTTGATCCGCGCGAACATGGACCGCTGGCGGTGGCTCGCGCACGATCTCGGCAAGCAGTACCTGATGACCAACATTCCGGAGTACGAGCTGCGGCTGACGGTCAACGACAAGATCATCCGCACTTACAAGACGATCGTCGGCAAGCCGGGCAAGACGGCGACCCCACAACTGGCCGAGACGGTCGAGAACATCGTGTTCAACCCGACCTGGACCGTGCCGCAGTCGATCGTCGTCGGCGAGGGCCTCGGCGCGAAGGCGCTCGCCAATCCAGCCTGGGCCAGGGCCAACGGCTACAAGGCGACCAAGGCCGCCGACGGCACGGTCTACGTCGTCCAGCAGCCGGGGCCGAACAACTCGCTCGGGATCGTCAAGATCGACATGCCCAACCCGCACGCGATCTACCTGCACGACACGCCCGCCAAGGCGCTGTTCAACACCGAAAAGCGCGCTTACAGCCACGGCTGCATCCGCACCGAGCGCGCGCTCGAACTGGGGATCACGCTCGCGATCCTCGGCGGGGTCGACAAGGACGAAGCGGTCGCCGATTCGGCCTCGGGCGAATACACCAAGGTGCCGCTCGCCAAGACGATGCCGGTCTACATCACCTATTTCACGATGGGCCGCGACATAAACGGTCAGCTGCGCAAGTTCGACGACATCTACGATCGCGACGCGCCGGTGCTGGCGAGCTTCGATCAGCCGCGGGTCGCCGCCCGCGCGCGCATGACCAGCGAAAAGGTCGAGGCGATCGAAGCCCCCGGCGCCTAGCTCAGCTCAGCTCAGCGCCAGCTTGTCCGCGTAGAGCAGCCGTCCGCCCGAGAGGTGCCACAGCGCCTCGTTGAAGTCGGCCGGGCTCATCGCGAAGCAGCCGTTCGAGCGGCCGAGCATGCCCCATTTCTCGACGTGCTCCTCGCTGACGTAGTCCGCCGGATGCATCACGATCGCGCGCGGCAGGGCATTCGAATCGTCCGAATCGAGTCCGACCAGCCGGATCGAGGTGCCGTACTTGCCCTTGTACCACTCGCAGGTGAGATAGCCGCCGCGGCTGGTGGCGTTCGACCCCGGCTCGTTCGAGAAGCTCTGCAGCCAGCCGGTATGCTCGGGGTCGGAGCCCATCCCGTGCGCAACGAGGAAGCTCCGCACGCTCCCCGCCTCGAGATTCGCGAAATGGAGGCGGGGCTGCGAGGAATGGAGCCCGTAATCGGCGATCCCGGCGATGTCGGTGCGCCACAGGGTCTTGCCCGCGCGCGCCACTTCGCGCCTCGCGATATCGAGGATCTTGCGATCCCGCTCGCTTGCCGGCGAGGCTTGCGCGAACACGCGCGCCGGAAGCGCCGCCGCGACCGCGGCGATCCCTCCGGCTTTCAGCATGTGCCTGCGATCGAACACGCCCGCCATGCCTCCTTATATAGCGCTCGGCCCGCTTTGCGCCAAGTCCGAGGGCTATTCGGCGCCGCCCAGGGTCAGCTTGTCGCCCGCGATGTCGAGCTTGGGCACCCGCGACAGGAACGATTGGCCGAGCAGCGAAACCGGCAGGCCTTTGGGCACGATCACCGCGGCGACATGCTCGCCGCGGAAACCGCCCAGCGAGACGTCGTCTAACGTGACCGGCACGCCGTAGATCGCCCCGCTCGCGCCCTGGCCGACATAGCGCAAATCGTCGTCGGTCCATTCGAGCCCGACGTTCGATGCATCCTCGGCGGTCAGCGCGATCACGCTCGCGCCGGTGTCGACCAGAAAGTGGACCGGCATCCCGGCGACTTCGGCATCGGCGTAGAAATGGCCGTCCGCCTGCCGATCGAGCACGGTCCGATCGCCGAGCCAGGCGATCGTCGCTTGCGGCGCGCGCGCGCGGGGCGCGACGGCGACCTCGTCGTGCCCCGTAAGCGTCAGCCCGTGCCCGCGCGGGGCGAACAGCGCCAACAGCCCGACGATCGCCGCGAGCCACACGAGATGCACCGGCTTCATAGCGCAAGCAGACTAGCCCCGTGGCGCTTAAGTACCGGTAAAGCCGTTGCCCAACGCGGCCAGCGCCTCGCCCTCGACCCGCATGATCCGCCAGTCGGCCATCATCCGCGCGCCGGCGTCTTCGTAGAAATCGATCGCCGGGCGGTTCCAGTCGAGCACCGCCCATTCGAACCGCGCGCACCCGCGCTCGACCGCGAGCGCCGCCACCGCGCCGATCAGCGCCTTGCCGAGATTGCGGCCGCGCGCGTCGGGCCGCACGAAGATGTCCTCGAGCCAGATCCCAGGCCGTCCTTCGAACGTCGAGAACGTCGCGAAGAACAGCGCGAAGCCTTGCGCCTCGCCGCCGAGCTCGCCGATCAGCACTTCCGCCGCCGGGCGCTCGCCGAACAGATATTTCGCCAGATCCGTCTCGTAGAACCGCACGACATGGCTCAGCCGCTCGTATTCGGCGAGCTCGCGGATCAACGAAGCGATCAGCGGCAGGTCGGCAGGAGTTGCGGAGCGGACCGCAGCGTCCACTATTCGGCCGCCACCGCGTGCGCGCTTTCGACCGCCTCGATCTCCGCCGCGCGGGCCTCGACCAGCGACACGATGTGGTCGAGCATGTCGGCGTCCTGCACATGGTGGTCGGTCACCCCCGAGAGATAGACCATGTGCTTGCCCGCGCCGCCGCCGGTGATCCCGATGTCGGTCTCGCGCGCTTCGCCGGGGCCGTTGACCACGCAGCCGAGCACCGAGAGCGACAGCGGCGTCTTGATGTGCTGCAGCCGCTCCTCGAGCGCCTGGACGGTGCGGATCACATCGAATCCCTGGCGCGCACAGCTCGGGCACGAAACCACCCGCACGCCGCGGGTCCTGAGGCCCAGCGCCTTCAGGATCTCGAACCCGACGCGCACTTCCTCTTCGGGCTCGGCCGAGAGGCTCACGCGGATGGTGTCGCCGATCCCGGCCCACAGCAGGTTGCCCATGCCGATGCTCGACTTGACCGTGCCGCCGATCAGCCCGCCGGCTTCGGTGATGCCCAGGTGCAGCGGGCAGTCGACGGCGTCGGCGAGCGCCATGTAGGCGGCGACCGCCAGGAACACGTCGCTCGCCTTCACCGCCACCTTGAACTCGTGGAAGTCATGGTCTTCGAGCAGCTTGATGTGGTCGAGCGCGCTCTCGACCAGCGCCTCGGGGCAGGGCTCGCCGTATTTCTCGAGCAGGTCCTTCTCGAGGCTGCCCGCATTGACCCCGATCCGCATCGAGCAGCCGTTCGCCTTGGCCGCGCGGACCACTTCGGCGACGCGCTCGCTGCTGCCGATGTTGCCCGGATTGATCCTGAGGCACGCGGCGCCCGCGTCCGCCGCTTCGAGCGCGCGCTTGTAGTGGAAGTGGATGTCGGCGACGATCGGCACCCGCGCGGCACGCACGATCTCGCGCAAGGCGGCGGTGCTCGCCTCGTCCGGGCACGATACGCGCACGATGTCGGCGCCCGCGTCCTCGCAGCGGCGGATCTGGTCGATCGTCGCCTTCGCGTCGGAAGTCAGCGTGTTGGTCATCGTCTGCACGCTGATCGGCGCGTCGCCGCCCACGGGGACGCTGCCGACCATGATCTGGCGGCTCTTGCGGCGCTGGATGTCGCGCCAGGGGCGGATCGAAGTCATGGGCGGCGATATAGGCGCGGCGCGATCAAGGAGCAATGATTGCCCCGCAACGGCATTTGCCGCGAACGAGCGTATGCGCGCCATAGCGCACGAGGGTTGCGTTAGCTGTAGGCAAATCCTTGCTGCTGCGGCATGAAGGGCAAGGGGATGGAACAGGGATGGACGAGCTAACCCAGTTCGACGTGTTAGAGGGTGAAGGCCCGCTGCTGTTCGCCCGCGTGCTCGACGGCAAGGGCGGCGCGCGCACGCTCGAATGGGAGCAGGCGCGTCACTGGCAGCCGGCCGAGCCGCACGAAGTGCTGTGGCTGCACCTGCTGCAGAGCACCGAATGCATGCAGGACTGGCTGGAGGATGCGCTCGGCATTCCCGAGCCGACCGCCGAGGCGCTGATCTCCGCCGACAGCCGCCCGCGCGCGTTCCGCGAAGGCAACACGATCGTCGCCACCTTGCGGGGGATCAACCACAACCCGGGCGCGGACCTCGAAGACATGGTCTCGATGCAGTTGTGGTCGGACGGGGCGCGGGTGGTGACCTTGCGCCACGAGCCGCTGCAGACCCCGCGCCACGTGTTGCAGGAACTCGACGTCGGGCGCGGCCCGGTCGACGCGGGCAAGCTGATCTCAGAGCTGATCGAGGTGATGATCGCGCGGATGAGCCGGGCGATCGTCACGCTCAACGACCACATCGACGCGCTCGAGGATGCCGACATGGGCGACGATCCCGAAGCCGCGCTGGCGCGGATTTCGGTGATCCGGCGCGGGTGCCTGGCGTTGAAGCGCTACATGTCGCCGCAGCACGAGGCGCTCGAGCGCATCTCGCGCGACGCGCCCGCCTGGTTCGAGGAGCACGACCGGCGCGAGATCGCCGAATCGATCGACCGGTTGCGCCGCTATCTCGACGATCTCGACGTCACCAAGGAAAGCGCGCTGGTGTTGCAGGACGAGTTGCGCGCCCGCGCGCTCGCCCGCTCGGAGGCGGTGAGCTACAAGCTGACGATGGTCGCCGGCATCTTCCTGCCGCTGACGTTCCTCACCGGCCTCTTGGGCATCAACGTCGGCGGCATGCCCGGAGTGGGCGACTCGCTCGCGTTCTGGATCGTGGTGGTGCTGTGCGTGGCGGTGCTGTTGGCGACGCTGCTGCTGTTCCGCAAATGGAAGTGGCTGTGACGCCTCCCCGGAACGGGGAGGCTATTCAACGAGCTAGCAGGTTGTTCAGCACTTTCCCAAGCTCCTCACCCGAAGCCCCTCCGCCATCCTCCGCCCGCCAGGCGACGAACCCGTCTGGCCGCGCCAGCAACGTGCCGGTCTTGCCGATCCCGCAATGCCGCGCGGCATCGGCGGGAAGCGTCACCGAGGCGAGGCCGATGGCGTCGGCCGCTCGGCCCCAGCCGCTTGCCTGCGGTGCAGCGAGCAGCGCCGGCCCGTCGATTGCCAGATCGAGCGTCGAGCGACCGTCCGGCAGGAAAACATGCGGTACGCGAGCGCCGGGGCGGCCGCGGGTCTCGTCCGGGTGCATGCAGGCGAGCTCGTCGTCGCGGCGGCCGTCGATTACTGCGTTCGAAGCGTAGAACTGTCCGATCTCCATCGTCAGCTCGTCGCGCATCTCCGGGGTGGAGGGCCCGATTTCCTCCGGCACCACCCGGCGGATATAGCGCGCATAGGCCTGCTCGACCGTCAGCCGCGCGACCGGCAGCCGCTCGGCCTCGTAGCTGTCGAGCAGGCCTTCGCCCGCTTCCCCCTTCAGCACCATTGCCAGCTTCCAGGCGAGGTTCGCCGCATCCTGCACGCCGGTGTTGCCGCCGAAGCCGCCGGTGGGGGGCACCACGTGCGCGGCATCGCCGGCGAGGAACACCCGGCCCTTGCAATAGGCGTCGGCGCAGACGGCTTCGGCTTTCCAGGTCGCGACGTCCTCGATCTCCATTGCGAGATCCGGCACGCCGACTGCCGAGCGGACCAGCTCGATCACGCGCTCGCGGCTGGTGTCCCCGGCGATGTTCTTGGCGCCGGGCAACGACAAGTCGCCCAGCGTGTTGACCGCGAGAAACCCGCGCGTTCCGCCTGCCTCGAAGCGGAAGAACCCGCGCTGGTCGGGATTGATCACGTAGATCACGCCGAGCTGGCGCCCCTCGAGCCACGGCCGGCAATCGGCCCTGAAATAGATCGTCACGCTGTCCGACAGCCAGCCCGGGCCTTCCATCGCGATGCCGAACTTTTCACGCACCGGGCTGCGGTTGCCATCGGCCGCGATCATGTATCTCGCGCGGACTTTTGCCTCGGAGCCGCTCTCGAGATCGCGCACGGTCGCGAGCACGTGGTCATCGTGCTGCTCGAAGGCGGCCAGCTCGGTGCGGTAGCTGAGCCGCGCGCCGAGCTCCGCCGCGCGGGCATGCAGCAGCGGCTCGAGGCTCTGCTGGGTCATGAAGAACCGGCGGCACGGGCTGTAGGGCTCGACCCCCGCGTTGATGCTGCCGACGTGGCTTGCGATCTCGCGCCCGGCGAGCGATTCGACCGCATTGATCCCGCCGTCGGGCCCGAACTGCGCGCGGCTCGCCTCGCGGATCGCCGGCTCGAGCCCGATCCGACGGTAGGCTTCCATCGTGCCGATGTGGAAGTAGCCCGCCCGCGGGTGGATCGAGGTGCCGGCGTGCTTCTCGACCAGCAGCGCGGCCACGCCGTTCGCCCCGAGGAACGCCGCGGCCGAGAGCCCGACCAGGCTGCCGCCGATGATCAATACGTCGACGTCGGTCCCGCCTCCCGGTTCAAGGATTGGATGCATAGTTCGCCCTCCCGACAGGCGAGCTTATCCGAGTTTCAGTTCGTAGAGAAACTCGTCGTCGCGATGGTTGCCGACCCAGAAGCCGATGTCGGCCACCTTGACGAAGCCGTAGCGTGCATAGAACCGCTGCGCGCCGAAATTCCCGGCATAGACCGAAAGCTGCAGCGCGTCGGCGCGCCAGTCGCGCGCCTCTTCGATCGCGCGCTCCATCAGCGTTGCGCCGACCCCGCGCCCGGTCGCGTCGGGCGCGCAATAGAGCTGGCTGAGGAACGCGGGCCTTGCCGGATGCGGCAGCGGGCGCTCGTCGATCCCGTGGCCGAGCACCAGCAGGGAATAGCCGAGCAGCCGCCCGTCCGCTTCGGCGAGCACCACGCGGGTGCCCGGGTCGCTGAGGTCGGCAAGGTATTTGCGCTCGGTGCGGTATTCCTCGAGGAATGCAGCAAGGTCGGCGGCCTTGTAGAGATGCCCGAACGCGGCGGTGAACGCCTCGGCGCCGAGGGTGGCGAGCGCGGCGGCGTCTTCGCGGGCGGCGGGGCGGAGGTCCATTGCTTTCGCCCCTACACCAACTTGCCGCGTCGCGTAACGTGCCGGATCGCCCACTCGAGCGACGCGAGAATGAGCGCCGACACGCCGAACAGCGGCAGCAGCAGGGCGAGGGCGGCGATCGCCGCGAGCGTCCACCGGGGGAGCGGTCGCTCGGCCCGTGGGGGCGCCGCCAATTCGCCCGCCGGCCGCCGCTTCAGCCACATCAGCACGCCGAACAGGCTCGCCGCGACGAGTGCCAGCGCGGTCGCGAGGCCGATCAACTGGTTGGCGAGGCCGAACAGCTGCCCCTCGTGCCAGGCGACGCCGTAGTTGACGATCCGATCGATCGGATGCTCGTCGGCGAAACCCTTGCGGGCGATCTCCGCACCGGTCGCCGGGTTGTATGTTACCTGGCGGTCGAGCGGGCGGTCCTGCGCTTCGGACTTCACCGTCCATACGTCGCCGGTGAAGCCGCCGAACGTCTGCGGGGCGTGCGGCGGCAGCACCAGCACCGGGAACGCCATGCGCTCAGCTTCCGCCTTCGCGACGAATGCCGAGAGCGGCGGCCCGGCGGAAGCCATCGGCATCGGCATATCCGTCGGCATCGCCATCCCGCCGTGATGGTGGCCGGCGTGGCGACCTTCGGCGCCGATCTTCCAATCCTGCGGCCCTTTGACCCAGCCGACTTCCGTCCGCACCCACTTGAGCGCGCTGCCCCAGGTGCCCGCCCACGGCAGCCCGCTGGCGAGCATCGCCAGCACCAGCCCCGCGATCCAGAACCCGGTCACCCGGTGCAGGTCCTTGAGCAGCGGCCGTCCACGCCGATCGAACCGGGGCCACAGCATGCCCGCCAGCGCGAACGGACGCGGCCACCACAGGATCAGGCCGGTCAGGATCATTACGATCGTCCAGCTCGCCGCCAGCTCGACCAGCCGGTCACCCCACTCGCCGAGCAGCAGCGTGCCGTGGATGCGCGAGACCGTCTTGGATATCCGCCGCTCGGGATCGAGCGCGCCGAGCACTTTCCCCTGTGGCGAGACGAACACCTCGCGCTGGGCGCCGTCGGGCAGAGACAGCTCGATCAGCGCGGCGTCCCCGGCGCGTTCGGGCAGGCGGTAATGATCGAACCGCGCGCCGGGGAAGGCCGTCGTCGCGGCCGCGAGCTGGCGGTCGGGCGACACGGCGCCTGCGGGATCGAGGCCGCGGTATGCGCGCTCTTCCCACCGGTCGATCTGCGGCTTGAACAGATAGATCGAACCGGTGGTCGCGAGCATCAGGATGAACGGCAGCACGAACAGTCCGGCATAGAAATGCCAGCGCCAGATCGTGCGATAGAGAGCCGCCCGGGCCACTTCACAGCGTCCAGTGCAGTTCGGCGGTGAGCGAGCGTTGCGGGAACGGATGGTAGAGGAAGTAGCGGTCGTTGTTGACGTTATCGACCCCGATCGCCGCCTGGAGATGGTCGTTCAGCTTGTACGTCGCCCTCAGGTCCACCACGAAGTACTTGTAGAATCCCTGATAGGTGTTGCCGACCGTGTCGCTGTTGTCGATCGTCGCATAGTTGCGGCTGGAGAGCCGCGCCGCGGCGGTCAGCGACAGGCGTTCTGCCGGCCGCCAGGTGACCACCGCATTGGCCTTCCAGTGCGGCACGCTCGGCAGCAATTTGCCCTCGGCCGCCGGGAACGCGGTGTCCTTGCCGGTGATCGCGTCAGCGTAAGTGACGCTGCCGGAGAGGTCGAGGCCCGGAAGCACGTCGCGCCGGTCGAGCGCCAGCTCGACGCCGCGCGCACGGGTGCGGTCGACGTTCTGGACGAAGCTGGTGGTGGCGGTGACGGTTCCGCCGCCGGGTTGGGCTGCGCTGATCGTGCCGGTCTGCGAGACCAGCGCGTCGTCCACCACCTCGTCGAACAGCGACAGGCGGACGCTGCCGCGCGCATCATTATGCTCGATCGCCAGCTCGCCCGAGCGGGCGCGCTCGGGGCGCAAGTCCGGGTTCGGGTTCGCGAGCACCGTGCCCACCGTCACCGCGCCGTAGAGCTCGCCCACGGTCGGGAAGCGCCACGCCTGCGCGAGCGAGAGGCGCGCGGTCCAGCCGTTGCCGGCCCGCCATTCGAGCGAGGCTTTGGGCGAAAACCCGTCTGCGCTGCGCTCTGTTTGAGCAATGCCGGGCGTGGTTGCGCTGGTCTGGTTGAACCCGTCCCACGCGCGCCACCATTCCTGCCGCGCGCCGAGCGTCAACGCGAGGCTGGGCGCGAGCCGCAGCTCGTCCTGCGCCCACACTGCCGCGGTGCGCGTCTTGCCGAGCGAGGCGGCGGTCAGCGCGGTTTCGGTAAAGTCGCGCCACGCCGTCGAGGAATAGGTCCGCGCTTGCAGTTCGTAGCGGTCGACATGCCCGCCGAACGACAACAGGTCGCCGCCCGCGCGCCACGCCGCCTTGCCGTCGACGGTGACCCAGCCGGTGCCATGCTGGTCCTGCACGGTGCCGGCACCGCCGGTTTCGGAATCCGGCAATGCGCCGGTGGGGTTCGCCTGCACGTCGCGAGCGTAGTCGTAGAGCGTGCCGATCACCTGCCAATCGAACGCCGGGGTATCGCCGGCCAGTGACAGCGCGTGCGCCCAGTGGCGGTTTTCGCGCAGGTAGAACCCCGAGTTGAAGCTGGAAGTATAGATCGTGGCGCCGCTCGCGTTGCGCAAATACGAGTCGACGCTGGCGTTGGTGTCGTCGAGGAACAGCCCGCCGGTGTAGCTTGCCCGCACCGCATCGGTAAGATCGTAGGCGAGCTTCAGCTTGAACGTATCCTCGACGTGGTGGTCGATGTCGCTTGCCCCCAGAACCTCGATCGGCTGCTCGGTGCGACTGAGCGCCGGGATCGCGCCGGTGGTGCCGGCAGGTGCAGCAGCGGCGGTGACATAGGCGACCGGCTGGCCGTCGCTCACCGTGTGCGTCGCGGCGGCGAAGAACGCGAACGGGCCTAAACGATCGCCCAGCGAGGCCGAGGCCTGCCCGGTGCCGAACGTCCGCGCGGTGCCGTATTGGCTGTGGTGCTGGGCATTGCCGACGAGGTCGACGTGCGCTTCGAGCGTGTTCGGCATGCGCGTGGTGATGTTCACCACCGCGCCGATCGAGTTCCCCGGATAGGCGGCCGAATAGGGCCCGTAGAGCACCTCGATCTTCGCGATCTCCTCGGGCGAGACGAGCTGCCATTTGGGGCTGCCGTTGCCGTTGTTGTTGGCGATCAGGGCCGAGAGCAGGATTCCGTCGGCGTAGATCAGGCTGCGCGCGCTCGAGCCGAGGCCCGAGGTGCGCGTCGCCAGCGGCGCGAAATTGTCGCCGATATGGCGTTTGCGCAGGACGAGCCCGGGCAGGTACTTCAGCGTGTCCTCGACGCTCACCGCGTTCACCGTCTCGCGGATGGTGGCCGCGTCGATCTCGGCGCTGGTGTTCGGCGGATTGTCCGGCGTTCGCAGCTTCTCGCCGGTCACGACGATCCGTTCGCCGGCCGGCGCTTCGTCGGCGAGCGCGGGCGCTGCGCATAGCAGCAAGGGCAGCGCCAACGCGCTGCCGCACATTACAGTCCTCATCGAAAATGTCTTTCGCTTGATCGTTGAGTCGAGTGGTTCGCGATCAGGCGAAGAGCGGCGGCCCCCTTGTCGGCGGGCGCGCGGCGTGAAGGCCGGCGACGATCTGGGCGACCGGCAGCGCCACATGCACTTCCGCTTGCGGCGCGGGCGCAGCGGCGAGCTGCGGCAGCGCAGGCGTGTCGAGCGCCTGGCCGAGCATGCCGTATGGACAAGGGTCGTGATGCGTCCGGTCGCCCGCATCGCCGGGCTTGAGCTTGCCGTCGGGGCCGAGCACCGCGTCGACCATGCCCTGGCCGGTGCACAGCGTGATGTGCACGCCGCCCGCATCGGCGGTCGGCATCCACCCGGTCGGCACCAGCGCGCGCGTCGCCAGCAGCAGGGCGATCAGCGGCAGCAGCAGCGGATGGCGGCGGGTCATTGCGCCGCAGGCGCTAGGCCGATGATCGGCGCGAGTAAAGTGCTGGTGCATGCCCTGCATAGTTGCCCCGGCCGGCACTCCCGATCCGGTGCCGAATGGCGACTGGTGCGTTGTGCTGGCGAAGCCGCGTTCCGACGAACGCGCACGCACGAAGAGGAACAGCATGACAGCAGCGTCCTGGAGCATCGCGATCCACGGTGGTGCGGGGGTGATGGATCGCGCGAAGATGCCGCCCGGGTTGCAGGCGGAATACGAAGCCGCGCTCGGCGCCGCGCTCGACGCCGGGGTCGCCGTGCTGGAACGCGGCGGCAGCGCGCTCGATGCGGTCGAGGAGGCGGTGATCGCGCTCGAGAACGATCCGCATTTCAACGCCGGGCGTGGGGCGGTGTTCACTTACGAAGGCACGATCGAGCACGACGCCGCGATCATGGACGGCGCGAGCCTCCAGGCCGGCGCTGTGGCGGGGGTGAGCGGGGTCAAGAACCCGGTGCGGCTCGCCCGCGCGATCATGGCGGATGGCACGCACGTGTTCCTCTCCGGCAAGGGCGCCGAGGAATTCGCGCGTGCGCACGGGACCGAACTCGCGCCTCCCGAATGGTTCGCCACCCCCGAACGCCGGCGCCAGTGGGAGGAAATGAAAGCCAAGACCTCCGGCTGGTTCGACGCGGAGGTGAAGTTCGGCACGGTCGGCGCGGTCGCCTGCGATATACGCGGGCATGTCGCCGCCGCGACCTCGACCGGCGGGCTCACCGGCAAGCGGTGGGGGCGGATCGGGGATTCGCCGGTGATCGGCGCCGGCACGTACGCCGACGATCGCGCCGGCGCGGTCAGCGCGACCGGATCGGGCGAATACTTCATCCGCGCGGGCGTCGCGCACGAATTGTGCGCGCGCATGCGTCTGCTTGGTGACGACGCGCAGGCGGCCGCCGATGCCGCGATCGCCGAGGTCGGCGCGTTGGGCGGCGACGGCGGGGTGATCGTCGCCGCACCCAATGGCGACACGGCGTTCGCATTCAATACGCCGGGAATGTACCGCGCGCGGGCCGACGGCAGTGGCTTGCGAGAAGTGGCGATTTTCCGCGACTCCTAGCTGTACTTATCCGCCTTGCGCTTGCCGAAGCGCATGTCGCGCTCAAGCTTGGCGCGCAGCTGGGCGTAGAACGCCTCGAGGAACGCGCGCTCGTCGCCCGAGCCTGCGTTCCAGCCGATCTTGGTGCAGATCGCTTCCGCCACTGCGACCAGCGCCGCCTGCTGATCGTCTCGCAGGACCTGCTCGAGCGCCTGCAACTCATACTCGCCGTAGATCGACAGCTCGGCGTCGCCGAAGCGGTACGCGGCGCCGGTAGCCGCCGAATGGCCGTGGGCCGCCTCGCCCAGCGACAGCGCCTGCTCGAGCTTGCGCTTGGGCGCCTCGACCACCCAGGTGCCGGCGATCAGGTCGCCCGCGCGCATCCGGTCCTTGTTGAAGAAGATGAACAGCACGAACAGCAGGAACCACGCGAACGCAGCCCAGTTGGCCAGCCCGCCGTGCGCGCTGGCGCTTGCGAGGAAGGCCAGCGGCAGGAAGATCTCGATGTCGCGCAGGAGGTTGCGCGCAATCACCGCCTCCGCGGTCAGGCGGCCGCCGTCGCGGGCGGCGATGCGGATGCCGGCGGCGCGCTTGCCCGGCGTCGCGCCGCGCGGGCCGAGTTCGAAGTAGAGGAAATAGCCGTAGCGGAATAGGAACAGCGCCGCGATCCACATCACCGCGAGCAGTTCGAGGCCGGGAGGAAGATCGTCGCTGTTCCAGCTGCCGATCATCCGCGAGACCACCAAGATCGCGACGAGCGTGACGACCAGCTCGAGAAAGCCGATCAGCATCAGGTCGAGGACCAGCGCGCCCGCGCGTGCGCCGCGGCTGCCGAGGGTGAGCGGCAGGACGAGGCCTTCGGGCGTGGTCAGCACCCGCCTGCGCGGCTGGGCCGGATCGCGGGTGAGGGGAGCGCTCACGGCAGGTCCCCTTCGCGCCCGCGGCGAAAGGCGAAGAAATAGGCGAGCCACAACGCCAGCATGAAGCCGCCGACGATGAGCCGGCTGGTGGTATCGCCCACCAGTTGCCGCCCGTAGCCTTCGAGCATCGCGGCGAACACCAGCATCAGCACCACCCCGATCATCACCGGCGCGGTGCGCCGCCCGCTCTCCGCCGCCGCGGCCAGCACCGGCCGCGCGCCGGGAAACGCCATCGAGCGGCCGATATGCAACCCGGCCGCGCCCGCGAGCAGAATCGCGAACAATTCGGTCGTGCCGTGGATCGACAGCCAAGCGGTGAATTCGACCGTGAGCCCGGCCTCGTGGAACAGCCACAGCATCGCGCCCAATGTCGCCGCGTTCTGCAGCACCAGCATCAGCGAGGGGATGCCGAACGCGAACCCCAGCGCGAACGCGAGGATCGAGACTTTGGCATTGTTGTCGAACAGGAAGCTCGCGAACGCGCCCAGCCCTTGCGCGCTTTTCTCGGTGCCGAGCGTCGCCAGCAAGGCCTCGCGCGAAGCGCCGGGCACCCGCGCGTCGGCGAATCCGGTCGGCACCAGCGCATAGAACCAGCCGGCGTCGCGCGCGACAAGGATCCAGCCGACCACCGCGCCCGCGATCATCACCGCCAGCGCGATGCAGATGTCGAGCCACAAGGATCGCACCGCCGCGCTCCAGCCGCCGCCGAAGAAGCGCCTGAGCCAGGCGATCAGCGAGCTGCGCGGCCCATAGACCTGGAACCACGCGCGCTGCACCAGCGCCTCGAGATAGGCGAGCGTCGCCGCGTCGAGCGAGGTCTCGCGCGCGACCGCCAGGCTGGAGGCGGTGGTGCGGTAAAGCGCCGGCAGCTCCAGCAGGTCTTCGTCGGAAACCTTGCGCAGGCGGCCGGTCTCCATCCGCCGCACGATCCCCTCGAGCCGCTTCCATTCCTGCTCGCGCTCGAGCCGGAAGCGGTCGGAGCGCAGCACCGCGGCCGCGATGTCGGGCGGTGCCACGATCTCCGGCTTGCGGAAGAACGGCCCGAGCGCCACTTTCAGATCCTCCCCTGAAAGGGGAGGGGGACCGCCGAGCCGAAGGCCCGGTGGGGGAGGGGCGTCACGCCATCGAGAGGGGGATACCCCTGCGGAGCTGCCACCTCCCCTTGCAGGGGAGGATCGATTCGGCGAATGCTTCTCATCCGATCGCCTCCGCCCGCTTCACTTCGAGATAGCGATCGATCAGCGCATAAGTGATCGCCTGCCACGGCGCCTCGATCACGTCGACGCCCATCCGCCGCAGCCGCTGGAGCACCACGGCTCGCTGGCGCGCGAGGGTGTCGGCGGTGACCGCGGCGGCGAGCGCGGCGACGGTCGTCGGCGTAGCGGCGGCGAGCGCGCCCAGCTCGGTGTCCTCGAGCGTCACGAACAGCACCAGGTGGCGCTGGACCAGGCGGCCGACGCTCTCGATCATCAGCTCGGCGCTGGTCGGATCGGTGAAGTCGGAGAACAACACCACCAGCGATCGGCGCTTGAGCCTGGCCGAAAGCGCGGCGAGGGCGAGGGTGAAGTTGGGCTCTTCCGCATGATAGTCGAGCGCGGCGGCGGCCGCTTGCAGGCGGTGGAATTCGCGGGCATCGGCGAGGAACGGGGTGAACAGCTCGGGTCGCCGGGCGAAGCCGAACAGCGCGACGCGGTCGCCGCCCTTCAGCGCGACGTACGAGGCGGTGAGCGCGGCGGAAACCGCGCGGTCGATCCGCGGCAGGCCGTCGACCGGCTCGCACATCGCCTGCCCGCAATCGAACGCGAACACGATCTGGTTGTTGCGCTCGCTCTCGTTCTCGCGCGCGAGCAGGCGGGTCTGGCGGGCCGAGCTCTTCCAGTCGATCCGCCGGCGGTCCATCCCCGGCTCGTACTCGCTGAGCGCCTCGAACTGGGTGCCTTCCCCGCGGATGCGCCGGGCGATGATCCCGAACTGCGCATCGCGCAGGAACGTTTGCAGCAGCGGCGAGCGCACCGGCGAGAGGTCGGGCCAGATGCGCAGCTGCCGGTCGAGCGGTCGGCTATGCTGGCGATGCGCGAGGCCGAGCGGTCCGGGCCAGCGCAGCCACAGCCGGGCGATCGTGGCTGTGCCGCGGCGGTTGGGGGCAAGCTCGATTTTGCCCGACCAACTGCCGCTCGCGGCATCGAGCGACAGGCGGCATTGCCCCCGGCCACCGGGGCCGAGCCGCGGATCGAAGCCGAGCGCCGCTTCCGGAGCGCCGCGGCCGGTGCGTCCGCCGATGTCGGTCAGCACCGTCAGTTCGACGCCGGAGCCGATCTCGCAGTCCGCCGGCGCGATCACCCGCACGTCGAGCAGGTTTCCCGCCAGCAGCCCATCGAGCAGCACCAGCACCAGCAGCGCAGCGGCGGCGGCCGGGGCGATCGTCCAGGCCTCCGGCGCGCTCGCCGCGATCACCAGCGCGACCGGCGCGGCGATCGCGGCAAGCGCCAGTGTGCGGGCGGACGGGACGATCACGTCAGCGCGGCGCCTCGGTCTGCTGGACCAGCTCGGCGATCAGCGTCTCGATCTCGCGGCCTTCAATCTCGGCCGCGGGGGAGAGCATCAGGCGGTGGCGCAGCACCGCGGTGGCGAGTGCCTTGACGTCGTCGGGCAAGACGTAGTCGCGGCCGGCCAGCGCCGCCCGCGCCCGCGCGGCATTTGCCAGCAGCACGGCAGCGCGGGGAGATGCGCCGATCGCGAGGTCCGCGCTCTCCCGCGTCGCGCGGATCAGCCGCACGACGTAATCGACCACTTCCTTCGCAAGCGTGATTGTCTTCACCGCCGCCGCTGCGCCGCTCAAAACATCCGCGCCAGTCACCCGGGCGATGCCGAAGTCCTCGGGGTGCGGCGGCCCGTTGCGCTCGCCGAAACGGAGCACGATCGCGGCTTCCTCCTCCGCGCTCGGATAAGGCACCAGCAATTTGAACAGGAACCGGTCGAGCTGGGCTTCGGGCAGCGGATAGACCCCCTGGTGCTCGATCGGGTTCTGCGTCGCGACCACGGTGAAGTGCGCCGGCAGCGCATGGGTTTCGCCGTCGAGGGTCACGTGCCGCTCCTGCATCGCCTCGAGCAGCGCGGCCTGGGTCTTGGGCGGGGTGCGGTTGATCTCGTCGGCCAGCAGCAGCTCGCAGAAGATCGGGCCGCGGGTGAGGGTGAACTGGCTGGTCTGGAAGTTGAACAGGTTCGAGCCGAGAATGTCTCCGGGCAGCAGATCTGGGGTGAACTGGATGCGCCCGAAGTCGAGCCCGATGCTCGCCGCGAAGCATTGCGCGAGGAAGGTCTTGGCGGTGCCGGGCGGCCCTTCGAGCAGCACGTGACCCTCGGCCAGCAAAGCGACGAGCAGGTGCTCGACCGTTTCCTCCTGGCCGACGATCGCCTTGGCGATCTCGGCGCGGATTGCCTCGGCGAGGGTGCGGATGTCCGCGAGCGGCATGGTCATGGCGAAAGGCTCCCTTCGAGCTCCTTGAGCGCCTGCGCGGATCGCAGCAGGTCGTGGCTTCCCCGCGCACGGCGCAACGTTTCGGCCGGGTTGGAGAATGCATGCGGCGGCAGCCCACGCGCTTCGAGCAGGCGGTCGATCTCGGCTTCGTCGCGCTCGGCGCCGCTCGCTTGCCGCAGTCCGAGCAGCCCGGCCAAACGCGCGCGCAGCATCGCCGCGTAAGGCGCGCCGAGCAGATGCAGCCGGCGCGAGCGCTGGATCAGCGCCGCCCCGTTTACCGCGAGCTGGCGCTTGCCGAACGCGAACGCCGGCACCTCGGCAAGCGGCGGGCCGAACCGGCGATAGCCCCGCCACCCGATCACCAGCGCGGCAAGGATCAGGCACAGCGTGGCGGCGAGGAACGGCGGCGAGAATGCGAGCGTCAGCAGGTTCTTGGAAGCACCGAGCCCGTTCAGCGTAAGGTCGAACGTGACCGGCCAACTGCTGCCATCCATCGTGGCCTTGACCAGTGCTGTTGCCAGCAGCGCCCGGTTCTGGTCGGCCAGGCCGTAGTTGTCGAGCAGGTCGGGCTCGGCAACGATCACCACCGGGAAAGCATCCCGATCCTCCTGCCGGCCGGCCGGCGGGCGGACGTCCGCCGCCGCGTCGAGTGCGGGATATCGGCCGGTATCGTCCCAATAACCTGCGAGCGTGCGGCCCGCGCCGTCCGACACCAGCGGAACCAGGTTGTTGCCAACCGCGGACAGCACCCGCTGCGGATCGGGGAAGCGCCCTTCCATTCCTATGCCGCTCCAGCGGGCCTGCGCGCCTTTCAGCGCCTGGATCTGGGGCTTGAGCGCCTTGTCGTCCATCAAGTCGGCCGCCCAACTCGGCGTGGCGGCACCGACGAGCTGCACCCAGCCCGGCTGTTTCCTCACGTCCAGGCGGGTGGGCAGCGGTACCGCGAACCACTTCGGCAGGATCACCAGCGTCGGCCCGGCATAGCGGCGCATGCGGATGATGCGGTTGAGCTCGTCGGCATCCGCGCCGGCTGCTGGGGTCAGCACCAGCAAAGCCCGCTCGGTGTAACGCGCTTGGCTGCGCGACAGCGACACACGGTAGCCCTGCTTCTCCAGCAATGCGGCGAACCCGGCGAATCCGTTGAGGCCCTTGGCCGCCGCATGGCCGCCGCCGTCGTTGAAGTCGCCACCGGTCTCGCTTGCGCCGACCAGGTAAAGCGTCGCGATGAACGCGATCGCCCCCAGAACCAGCATCGCGAGCAAGGCGCGCGGGCTGAAGGGCGAGGCGGCGGTCGCGGTCATGCCGGTGCCCGTTCGAGATCGGCCAACGCGAAATCGGCGTAGGCGGCGCGCGCCGCCTGCCAATCGGCGAGGTCGAGCTGGCGCAGCGCGAACAGGCTTCGCTCGACCCGCTCGGCGATCGCCGCGAATGCGCGGCGTGCGCGCTCGGGCAGGGCCGGCAGGCCGGCGATCTCGCGCGCGGTGCTTGCCGGCCCAAGCCAGTGCGGCCGCGCGGCGGCGATCTGCTCGACGCTGCGCTTCAGCAGCAGGTGCGTGGCCTCGCCGTAGCGGCCCTCGGCGGCAAGCCGGTCCGCGTCTTCGAGCAGCGCCTGCGCCGCGCCGCGATCGGGGGTCCAATCGTCGCCCGCCTGCGCGCGTTTGCGCAGGCGCAGCGACAACACCGGTTGCAGCAGCCGCCACAGCAGGAGCAATACCAGCGCCACCGCGATCGCCAGCAGCACCCACTTGAAGACCGGCCAGGAAATCCCGATCGCTTCCCCGAGCCGGCCGAAAATCCGCGCCAGAAAATCGCCGATCGCCTTGAGCAATTCGTAGAGCCAGCCGCTGGGCGGCTTTGCCGGGGGAACCTCGACCGGGGCGAACTGGATGTCGTGGCTCGCGCGCACCTGCTGCCACGCGCGCACCGCGTCGGCCGGAGAGGCCGCGCCGGTCATGTCCCCCGTTCCCCTCGTCACGACACGACAGGTGGCATGGGGCGGGAGACGGTGCAACCGGGTTGAATCAGCCCCGGTCGCGCGCCTGCCGGTAGCTGCCGAGCAGCCGCAGCGCCTTGCAGTGGAATTCGAGTTCCTCGAGCGCCCGGTCGACCGTCGGCTCCCCCGGTCGCCCGACGATGTCGGCGTAGAACATCGTCGCCGAAAAGCCCGCGCCGTTCTGATAGCTTTCGAGCTTGGTCATGTTGACGCCGTTGGTGGCGAAGCCGCCCAGCGCCTTGTACAGCGCGGCGGGAATGTTCTTCACCTCGAACACGAATGTGGTCATCGCCGGCTCCTCGGCCAGCGTCGCCGGATCGAGCGGCTGTTTGGCGAGCAGCACGAAGCGCGTCATGTTGTCGTGCGCGTCCTCGATTTCCTCGGCGACGATCCGCAGGCCATAGAGCTCGGCGGCGATCGCGGGGGCAACCGCGCAAGCGGCCGGGTCGCCCATTTCCTTGACGTAGGCCGCCGCACCCGCGGTGTCGGCATAAGCCATCGGGACGATCGCGCGTTCGCGCAGATACTTGCGCGTCTGGCCAAGCGCCTGGGGGTGGCTGTAGGCGGCGGCGAACGGCCCTTCGACCAATCCCATCAGCGCATAGGAGATCGGCAGGAAGTATTCGCCGACGATGTGGAGCCCGCTTTCGGGCAGCAGGAAATGGATGTCGGCCACCCGCCCGTGCTGCGAATTCTCGATCGGGATGATCGCCGCGCCCGCCTTGCCCTGCTTCACCGCGTCGAGCGCATCCTCGAAGCTGAAGCACGGCAGCGGCAGCGATCCCGGCGCATAGTCCATCGCCGCGCGGTGCGAATTCGCGCCCGGCGCGCCCTGGAACGCGATCGCGCGGGCCGGGTCTTCCGCCGCGGCGGAGACCATCCTTTCGACCAGCGCGAGCGCGGGGGCGGGAAAGCTGTGCATGGCCGCAAGCCCCTAATGAGGGCGGTTCGCGGCGACAAGCCACTATGGCACTTGCGAAGGCGGCAGGGGCTGACTAGAGCGGCGCCGAACTCTCAACCGCCCGGATTGCTTCACGGATGACCGACCGCTCCAATACGATCTTCGGCTGGCTGCTTTTCTGCGGCATTATCGCCCTCGGCCTGTCGCATCTCAGCGCGGCCTATTTCCGCGCCGGCAAGGAGCAGCGCCCGGCGACGATGGGCTATGCGATCGCCGGAGTGGTGGAAGAAGGCGCAGGCGCCGCCTCGGGCCCGTCGTTCACCGAGCTGCTCGCCACGGCCGATCCCGCAGCGGGCGAGAAAGTCTTCGCCAAGTGCATGGCCTGCCACACGATCGATCAGGGCGCGCCGAACGGCATCGGCCCGAACCTCTACGGCACGGTGGGTGAGGATATCGGCAAGGGCAAGGGCGGGTTCGCGTTCTCGGACGCGCTGTCCGGCAAAGGCGGCAAGTGGACGTTCGACAACCTCGACAAGTGGTTGACCAGCCCGAAGGCGTTTGCGCCGGGCACCAAGATGACCTTCGCGGGCCTGCCGGATGCGAAGGACCGCGCGAACGTCGTCGCGTTCCTCAACTCGAAGGGCTCGAACCTGCCGCTGCCCAAGCCCGAAGCGAAGCCGGCCGCGGCCGCCAGCGGCGCGGCGACGCC